>CAADGK010000056.1 GCA_900696515.1 uncultured Nitrosospira sp.
ATGTCTTTCATGCCCATGAGTAAGGACTCGCCTTCGACGTACGCGAAGGAAATGTTGAGATTGCCAGGCAGCCGGTTCGTCGGATGGCCGTTGAGATAGCTTTCCTCCAGGGCCGCCATGATCTCGGTCTGCAGACGGTCACGCATCTTGGTCAGCCGAGCCGTTTCCGCCGTCATCTCTTGTTCACAGAGTTCACAGGCCTTCCCGAATCCGACGATCAGCGGTACCGGTAAAGTGCCGGATCGCATGCCGCGTTCATGTCCGCCGCCGTCTATCTGTGGCGCGATACGCACACGCGGGTTGCGTTTCCTGACATAGAGGGCCCCGACCCCCTTCGGGCCATAAATTTTATGGGCCGAGAAGGACATGAGGTCGATTCCCATGGCCTGAACATCGACCGGAATCTTCCCGACACCCTGGGTGGCATCGCAATGGAACAAGATGCCTTTTGCTTTGGCGATCTTTCCGATCTCCGTGATCGGGTTAATCGTGCCGATTTCGTTGTTCGCCAGCATGACTGAGATCAGGATGGTCTTGTCCGTGATGGCATTCTGCACGTCTTGCGGGTTCACCATGCCGTATTTATCGACCGGCAAGTACGTCACGGTCGCCAGCCCTTTCGCTTCAAGCGACTTGGCGGTATCGAGTACGGCCCGATGTTCCGTGGACGACGTGATGATGTGGGTGCCTTTTTCCTTGTACATTTCCAGGACGCCCTTCAGGGCGAGGTTGTCCGATTCGGTGGCACCGCTGGTAAAGACAATTTCCTTGGCATCGGCCTTGATCAGTTTCGCGATCCGTTTCCGAGCTTCTTCGACAGCTTCTTCAGCCGCCCAACCGAAGGCATGGTTACGGCTGGCCGCATTGCCGAACTTTTCGACGAAGTAAGGCAGCATGGCCTCCAGTACTCGTGGATCCATGGGAGTAGTGGAATGGTTATCCAGAAAAATAGGAAGCTTCATCGTTCGACTCCTTGTACCGAGGGAGACTGAATAGTAATCAAGGGCGTGCCCCCCATCATCATGTCTCCCAACGTCATATTGTTCAGTAACTGGTAGATGCTGTCTTGAATTTTCAAGAGCGGCGTGCGGATGTTGCAGTGTTCACGCTGCATACAGTAGTCGCCCTCTTTCTCGTGTGAGCAGTCGGTGATGGCCAGCGGACCCTCGATGCTTTCAAGGATCTGTGCAATGGTGATCTGCCTAGCGCTCCGTGCCAAGAGATAGCCACCCTTGGGGCCGTTATGGCTCTCGATCAGGCCGTTTTTTGAGAGAACCTGGAGGACCTTCGCAAGCAGTTCCAGCGGAATGTTATATTCCTCGGCAATCTCTTTGGTATTCACCACGCGGCCGGGCGTGACATCGCCGAACTGGACAGAGGCGATATGCTGGAGAGCCATCAGTGCGTAGTCAGCTTTTTTCGAAATTTTCAACATGGCTATTGCCGATCGGTCAGATCGGAGACTATAATGATCTCCGATCAATATGGTCGCACTAAAGCTACCATGCAGATTTGAATTGTGTCAATACGTGATCAGAATCTAATCTGTCTCAGAAAGGAACAGGCACATGGGTGGGACGAACCCCTATATTGAGAAAGCCGATTACAAACTTCCTAAGGTTTCCTATTCCGTCACATTTATCCAGCCAAGCGGGACCTCGACCACGGTTGCCGTCGATCCAGAAAAGATTCCGTACGGGGTCACAGGGCTGCCCGGAAGCATTTTGGATATTGCCATGGGCCATGGAGTAGACTTGGAACATGTCTGTGGCGGGGTCTGCGCTTGTTCGACCTGTCACGTCATTGTGAAGCAGGGCTTGGAAACCTGTAATGAGGGCACGGATGACGAGTTCGACCAGCTGGATGAAGCTCCTATGACGACACTCCAGTCTCGTCTGGGGTGTCAATGTGTCCCCAATGGGACGGCGGATATCGTCGTGGAAATTCCCGCAGTGAATAAAAATCTCGTCCGGGAGGGACATTGAGCGGTACGGCATTCGTTATTCGACAATAGTCATTCGCTTGGAATCCCGCCGTTGAGCCAGAATTCCGAAAGACCCATCACGTGTGACGGTGAACGGTCTTTTAGTCATATGTCTCTATCTTGACCTCCTTTCGATCGTATCCTTGATCCATAAAATAGGCCCGGAGAGGACGAACGAAGGCTTTGGTTCCACAGAGCATCGGAATGACTTTCGGTTGACCCGTGAGCAGCGGCCCCAGCATCGCCATGGTTTTCTCTACGGCTTGGGATTCGCTCTGTTCAGCCACAATCGGAAGGTAACGGAAGGATGGCTGCTGTACGGCCATCGTGAGCCATTCCTGATGGAAGAGAACCTCCTCTTCACTGGGTGCTACAGCGATCAACAGGACCGGAGTATGAACTTTTTTATAAAATATCTGTTTCAGCAGGCATCGTATCGGAACCAGGCCTGTGTAGCGTCCGATCAGGATGAGTTCCCGATCGAGCGTTTCGGGAAGAACAAATCGCCCATAGGGTCCGGACAAGGTGAGTTCATCGCCGGACTTCAGCTGATAGAGATAAGGCGAACCAAGTCCATCGGGAACGAGATCAAACACCAAGGTCAACTCTCCATAGGGCGAGGAGGGATCGGCCATGGAGTAGGCTCGATTGAGCGGCGGCTTGGGTCCTACAGGGAGGTGAAGAGACACCCATTGTCCGGGTTGGAACGCGACCCTGGTAGTCTTCGGTTTGATCACCAGTTGGCGGACATGCGTTGTGAGATCCGTAGCTGACAGTACTGTGGCAGGTTGCCTCTGTTCTGCCATCCTCCCTCCTCCGGCATCCTCATAGCAGAAGCCGTAAAGAGATGGAAGTGCTTCGGCGGTGTACAAGGATTTTCCCAGCGTGGTATAGATGGGCGATTTCGTCTATGTGAAGAAGGGACAACGCTGTCATGAGTGGAGTTCGTGTCCGGTTCGCTCCAAGCCCGACGGGTTTTCTGCATATCGGTGGAGTGCGTACGGCCCTGTTTAATTGGCTGTTTGCGCGCCAACAGCAGGGGACATTCATTCTTCGGATCGAGGATACCGATCAAAGTCGGTCGACCGATGAATCGATTCAGGCCATCATAGAGGGCATGCAATGGGTCGGGCTCGACTGGGATGAAGGGCCGTTCCGCCAAACGGAACGGATGGATCTGTATCGTAGCCATGCCATGAAGTTGTTGGAGGCAGGGCATGCGTACTGGTGTGTGTGTAAGGCGGAGGAACTGGAAGCTCGGCGAAAGGCGGCTGAGGCCAAAGGCCTCTCGCCGCGCTATGATGGCCGCTGCCGAAATGCGCGGCTCACCACTCCTTCTGCCGACGCCGCGCTTCGCTTCAAAGCGCCGCAGGAGGGTCACATCATCGTCGATGATCTCATCAAAGGCGCGATCACCTTCGATAACAGTGCGGCCGACGACCTGATTATTCTCCGGTCCAACGGCTATCCGACCTACAACTTTTCGGTCGTCGTCGACGATGCCTTGATGCGCATCACACATGTGGTGCGGGGGGACGACCATCTGACCAACACACCCCGGCAGATTCCGATTTTTGAAGCGCTGGGGTTTGCCGTTCCGCGCTTCGGCCATCTCCCGATGATTCTGGGCTCAGACAAGACGCGGCTTTCAAAACGCCATGGGGCGACGTCGATCATGGCCTACAAAGACATGGGGTACTTGCCAGACGCCATGGTTAACTATCTCGTGCGTCTGGGCTGGTCTCACGGCGATCAAGAGCTCTTTACTCGGCAGGAACTTATCGAAAAGTTCTCCTGGGACCACGTCCAGAAGTCAGCGGCGGTATTCAATCCGGACAAGTTAATGTGGATCAATGCCGAGTACATCAAAACAAGTTCGCCGAGCTCCGTGGCCCAGGCGCTCGTGCCGTTGTTGGACCAAGCAGGGTTGAAGCATGAGGTCGATGCGGTATCGGAGGAATGGCTCGCACAGCTGGTGGTGTTGGTCAAGGAACGGGCGAAGACGTTGGTCGACATGGTGGAATGGGTGAAGCCCTATTTCGGGCAAGTCGCTCCGTTCGAGGAAGAGGCGGCCAAGAAATTTCTCACGCCGGCGGTGGCTCCGTTGCTCCAGAAGCTGGTGACACGCTTTGAGGCGTTCCCCGGCTTTTCCAAACAAATCTGGGAAGAAAGCTTCAAGAAGCTAGTCGAAGAAGAGGGTGTCAAAATGGGCGCCTTGGCCCAGCCTGTTCGTGTGGCGCTCACCGGGCGAACGGCAAGCCCGGGCCTCTTCGAAGTAATGGAAGTCTTGGGACGGGAGCGGACGCTGGTTCGTCTGAGAAAAGGGATCGAGCGTGCCCTGATGGCCTGAAGGATTTCCTCTGCCAAACCTGCGTCGATCTTGACGGAATTGCGATCGATATATTACTGTGAACGTCGGTTGGGGGATCGTCTAGCGGTAGGACGTCAGTCTCTGGATCTGACTACCTAGGTTCGATTCCTAGTCCCCCAGCCAAAAAATTCTTTCTCGTCCCATTCCCACGCATGATGTTCGGTACCGCGCTGGGGGATCGTCTAGCGGTAGGACGCCGGCCTTTGGAGCCGGCTACCTAGGTTCGATTCCTAGTCCCCCAGCCACTTTCCGTCAGGACGTTGAAAAGAGTTCGCCAGCTTCGTTCTCACTCGCTCAGAGATTCGACCTACGGCGCAACATACGCCTCGCCTCTTTACTCGCCGTGGCCTTGATGGACGGATCTCTTGAACGTCCTGTGAGTTGATAAGAACCAATGGTCAACGTAGCGACGCCATGTCGATCACGAATCGAAACTTCACATCGCCCCGGAGGATCCGCTCGTAGGCTTCATTCACCTGTTGGATGGGAATGACTTCCACATCGGACTCGACATGGTGTTGGGCACAGAAGTCGAGCATGCGCTGTGTTTCTTTGATGCCGCCGATCAGAGAGCCGACCAGGCGCCGTCGTTTGAAAATGAGCGAAAAGGCCTCGACAGGGGTCGGGGTTTCCGGTGCCCCGACGAGGATCATGGTCCCGTCGGTTTTAAGCAGGTTCAGGTAGGCGTTGTAATCATGTGGGGCCGAAACCGTATCGAGGACGTAGTGGAAATACCCCTGGAGTTTCGTAAACGTCTGAGGGTCTGACGTCACCGCAAAGTGTGCTGCCCCTAGCCGCTTCGCATCCTGCCGTTTATTCTCCGACGTACTTAAGACCGTCACTTCCGTTCCCATGGCTTTGGCGATTTTCACCGCCATGTGGCCAAGCCCGCCAAGGCCGACGACGGCCAGTTTGTGATAGCGGCCGATTCCCCAGTGCCGGAGGGGAGAGTAGGTGGTGATGCCCGCACAGAGCAAGGGAGCTGCTCCGGCCAAGGAAAGCGCCGCTGGAATCCGGAGGACGTACCGCTCGTCCACGACAATTTGGTTCGAATAGCCGCCCTGCGTGATCTGACCCGCCTTGTCCTGCGCACTGTAGGTCCAGAGGGTACCGCCGTCACAGTATTGTTCTAGGCCCTCGCGGCAGGGTCCACATGTACGGCAGGAGTCCACGAAACACCCGACACCGGCTCGATCGCCGGATTTGAAGTTTTTCACTGACGCCCCGACTTGCGCGACGGTTCCGACGATCTCGTGGCCGGGTACCATCGGGAACAGCGAGATGCCCCATTCGTTACGGGCTTGATGGATATCAGAATGACAGATGCCGCAATGCGAGATCGTGATCAAGACGTCGTGTGGACCGACATCGCGCCGATCAAACGAATACGGTTGGAGCAGTTCTTTCGCGGCCATTGCGGCATAGCCGTTAGTCGGGAGCATGACGGGCCTCCTTTGCACGGAGCAACGTACGTCAGACCTTACCAAGTTCACCGTGACTCTGCCAACCGCAAAAGGTAGGGATTTCTCCAGGGTTAAGTGGTGCAGTTGTCGGATTCCGCCAAGCGAAAACGATCTTGACGGTCTGAGGCACAAGCGCTCGGCTAGCCGCTGTCCATCTCGGCTTCACTGTCGGACGATTCCAGAGGGGGTCGTTCCGTGGTTAAGGATGGTCCGGAAACGCGGTATTGTTCCATTGCCCACATGCCCAGGTCAGTGATCTGACAACGTTCCGAGCAGAAGGGACGCCAAGGATTTCCTTTCCACGTTGTGGATTGGCGACACAGGGGACAGATCATGAGGTGGAGTGTAGCGACGATGGCGGACAAAGGAAAGTTCTTGCCGAATATCTCAGTGGTGCGATGGGGGTCGGCGGGTAGCGACATGGAGCAGACGCTGCAATCGGCTGCGATCCAGATCGGTCAGGCGCAGGAACTCGACGCCGAACTCGCCATGGGTTGCCCATCGAACTGCGGCAGAGTGGACGGTGATTGGGACAGCCAATTCCGTGGCCTGGATCAACAGCTTGACGCCGGTTCCGGGTGCCATCGATATCCCACTGATCACGGCACAGCCTCCGGTTGAAATGTCGAAGAGGGTTCCTTGGCGGATATCCGTCTGGTCGGTCATGGAAAAAAGGATTTGGAGATCAATGGGGATGCGAGGATATTCGCGACATTCGATCATGGCGACTCTCAGGGAACCTCAAGCCGGTCACCAGAGGCTCATCAACCGGTTCTTCAAGAGAGTATAGAACGCCCCGTTTGCGGTGGCACGCGTTGTGGCAAAATCCGCAAGGGCACTCGGCGGTCGTCAATAATCCTGAAGGACGGTCACGTGGAGGCGTGCTGGGTTTTCGCAACCTTGGCCCATGCATCTTTGAGCGGCACGGTTCGGTTGAAGAGGAGTGTGTCGGGTGATGAGTCGGAATCGACACAAAAGTAGCCCTGCCGCTCGAACTGGAATCGGGAACTTGGTTTGGCGGAGCGAAGGCTTGGTTCGACCCGGCAATCCGTCAGCCGTTCAAGAGATTGTGGGTTCAGCGACTGCGTCCAGTCCTGGTCGGCCATAGGTTTGGTCTGGTCGGTGAGTAACAACGGCTGGTAGAGACGGACGGTCGCCTGGACGGCATGCATTGCCGATACCCAGTGGATGGTGGCCTTCACTTTCCGCTGCTCCTGGGCCGATCCGCTTCTGGTCTCAGGATCGTAGGTGCAATGGAGTTCAGTGATCGCACCGGTTTGCGGGTCCTTTGTCATGCCGACGCATTTGATAATGTACCCATAGCGCAACCTGACTTCTCGGCCTGGGGCAAGGCGATAGAACTGCTTTGGCGGGTCCTCTTTGAAATCCTCCTGCTCGATGTACAGGACTTTTGAGAAGGGCACTTTTCTCGTTCCCGCCGATGCGTCTTCCGGATTATTCACGGCCTCGAGTTCTTCAACGACAGCGTCCGGATAGTTATCGAGTACGACTTTCAAGGGGCGGAGCACCGCCATCACGCGCAGAGATCGCTTGTTGAGATCTTCCCGGATAAAGTGTTCAAGGAGCTGCATCTCAACGATCGCGTCACGCTTGGCGACGCCGATGTGCTCGCAAAAGGTCCGAATCGCTTCCGGAGTCACGCCTCGCCGTCGGAGGCCTTTCAAGGTGGGAAGACGTGGGTCATCCCATCCGGCGACCAGTTTCTTCTCGACCAGTTCAAGCAGCTTGCGTTTGCTCATGACGGTCGAGGTGAGGTTCAATCTGGCGAATTCGATCTGTTGCGGGCGATGGAGTGCATCGGCTTCCGCGACCACCCAATCGTACAGCGGGCGGTGATCCTCAAACTCCAGAGTGCAGATGGAGTGCGTGATCCCTTCGATCGCATCGGACAACGGGTGAGCGAAATCATATGCGGGATAAATGCACCAGGTAGAGCCGGTTCGATAGTGGATCGCATGGCGGATCCGGTAGAGGATGGGATCGCGGAGGTTGATATTGGGCGACCCCATATCGATCTTGGCGCGTAAGACCTGGGCCCCGTCCGAAAACTCTCCCGCTCGCATGCGCGCAAACAAACTCAGATTCTCGTCGACGGATCGGGTGCGGTAGGGACTATCACGGCCCGGTTCGGTGAGTGTCCCGCGGTATTCTCGAATTTGATCGGGCGTCAGGCTATCGACGTAGGCTTTCCCCTTCCGTATCAAGACCACCGCGAAAGCGTAGAGTTGCTCGAAATAGTCCGAGGCATAAAACATCTTGCCATGCCAATCGAATCCCAACCAGCGGACATCATCCTGGATCGCGTGCACATACTCGGGATCCTCGGTCGTGGGGTTCGTATCGTCGAATCGGAGATGGCAGGTCCCACCGGGCATCTCGTTCGCCAACCCGAAATTCAGGGCCATGGACTTGGCGTGACCGATATGGAGATAGCCGTTCGGCTCGGGAGGAAATCTGGTGACGACCCGGCCTCCGTATTTGCCGGCGGCACGGTCGGCGGCGACGAGATCACGAATGAAATTGGAGGAGGATGAAGCCTCTGGTGTGGTCATGGCGTTTAGATGAATCCTGTCGGCATCGGTCGCGTGGAAGCCGCTTGCAGGGATGAGTTCTATCATAGACGGGGCGCAGAGAGAAATGGGGGAACGGCTAAGCGGCAGGTTCAGTCGCAGCGGGACCCGGTGCCGACATCACGGTAAAATCTTTTTGAGCAATCAGCCGGCCGTCCATCAGGAGGCGGAATTCATAGCGGCCGGGTGCCGGAAGGATGAGAAGCGGGATATTGATGCCGAAATCGGAGATTTGGAGACGGTCGCCGATTTCGATGTTGGGAAGAGTGGCTCGACAGACCAGTTGCTCCGAGTTGAGATAGATCAAGTCGATATCAAAGTGATAGAGGCCTTCGGCGTCGGTGAGGCAGAAGTAGAGTCCCATATGCTGATGATGGAACGGGAAGGAAGACGTCTGAAGATGCGTGAAGATTCCGATCAGGCTTTTCTTCTTGGTGAGGCTATCCTCAATGACTTGGTCGCAGACGAGAAACGCTTGCACGGACGGCTTGGGAATATCGGTCATCGTTCTATTCCAGAGAAAAGAGAGGGAGAGGGCAAAACGGCTTTTGATCGTCTGCTCGGTCGATCCTGTCAGCCGAGGATGGCGGGGCCGCCCCGCATGTCCAGGATCTCTCCAAAGAGCGTCGTGTGGGAGCCGATTCGACAATAGTGCGGCGTGATTTCCACCGGCATTCCCTTGTGCGAGAACAGTTTCCCGCAGACAAGGTCCACTCTGTGCACGGACATCATATGGACCTCAAGTGCCGGATCCCCGGACTGCAGATCTGACAACTGCAGAGCCGGCAAGGTTTGACCGCGAGATGTCTTCACGGCAAATCGCCCGCGTTCATCCACGGTAAGCACGTTCCGGCGTAGGTGTGCAATGCGACCACCCTGCTCGTTGTAGAGATCGAGGGTAATGAGAAGTTGTCCGAGCTCCGGCTTGAGTTCGACGACGAGTTGCTCTTTCCCGTCAATCGTGACGACGCCGTTGGTGTTGCGGAAAATATTGGAGCCGATTCGAAGTTCGAGCCGCGGCTTAGGCAGCACTCCCGTCGAGGGTGAACGGGAGAAGGGATCGGTCCCGTGAAACGGCACCGACTCACCCATTTAGCAACCTCGAACCGCGACGATCTGGGGTCGTGTGAAGCAGGTATAGCGCATAGTAAATATCGTGAAAACACTCGGAAGGCTAGGCTTTCTGCGCCGTTCTGTCAAGGTCGTCGGTCATGAGAATGTCAGGTATTATGGCCCCATGCAAAAGGCCCACAGGGAAGATCCAAACGGTCTCGCTTCCGATGGAGCGGGGATTCGTTGCAAAGGGAAAACCGCTTGTGCTACGGTCCACACGTCAGACTGGTTCGGCTGGTCCCATCGTCTAGCCTGGCCTAGGACGGAGCCCTCTCAAGGCTTAAACACGGGTTCGAATCCCGTTGGGACCACCACACTGCACTTCGTGCGTACCGGCGACTGTTTTCAGCCTTATCGTAATGAGCGCCGACGGATAACCCCCTCCAGTGTTTCTGATTATCATGCCCCTACTTTCTGTGCCCGCAGCGCATCCGTGAAGCGGCGTGTCGTTGACGGCAGCGAAGAGGCCTCTCATGACGGTAGCCTTCTGACGGGACAGTTGCAAATCGACTATAATCCGCTCAGTCCTCGCTGCGATCTTGAGGGAAAGAATATGACGACAAAACGGCGAGTGGAGTGGGGTGTTGTTGGCTGTGTTCTGCTGCTGACCGGCCTGCCGGCTGTGTGGGCGGGCTCGAAGGAGAGCGCCGAGGCAGAGGGGCCGTCGATGGAAGAAACGCTGGCGTTTATCAAAGATACGTGGGACGCCTGCGCCACCATGCGCAGCGGGTTGCAACGGATGGTTCCAAAGGACGGAGCGCCCTGGCAGATGGATCGCACGGCGAAGGTCGACGTGGTGATTCGGCCTCCCTCCGGTCTGCAACTCACCACACGGCTCAATGAGCGGATGCGATTGAGCGGCGCACTTGATCTCCAAGCGCCGGTTGAAAAAGTGCAGGAATTTGACTTGCGCGCCATGTCTCCCGACGTCAGCTCCGAACGAGAGGGAGAGGGGACGAATCTCTATGGAATTCGGCTCCGCTGCACCCGCGCCGCTTGTGTGACCGAATGGGTGGCGACGCTGTCGATACCGGGGAAACCGATGCACGAACTCAAAACCGGCCGGTTGGTAGTCACAAATCTGGAGGAGCTGGTGTACGAGGATCGCGCGCCGAAGGACAAGGCGGGAGAAAAGAAAGGGGAGGTCTCCGTGCCGGTCTGCGATGCAGCGGCTGCAGAGAGCCTGTCGAAAGCGCTGAGTCACGCGATCATCAAGGCAGGCGGGAAGAAACCGTTATTTTAGACGGCGACTGGACCGCAGGCGTCAGGTGAAGGTGATGCACAGATTTATATCTAGGTGAAAATAACTTTCCCTCGTCCGGACCATGTCCTCCGGCCGGCCGAGCCAAGCGAGCGCTTGCGCAACCTTCATTGACGCCTCTATTCAGGGTTGTGTATAACCGAATCCACTTCAAGGCAAGGTCTGGAGAGATGTAGAGGGTCATCTTATGTATGCACGTGAGTTTCGTGATGGAGCCAAGGACGGATTAGAGGCCCTGGAGCCGCTTGATCCCGACAAGATTACCTCGTTCAGCGAGCTGCTCGAAGCGATGGGCAAGACGGCCTTCGGCGGTCGGCATGTCGGCAAAGCGTTCGATGTGCTCTGGGCGATGATTTCGGATCCCGACTGCAAGGTCGTGATGACGTTGTCTGGCGCCATGACCATCGCCAAGATGGGCAAGATCATCACGCGCATGATCGATGAAGGGATGGTGCATTGCATCATTTCCACCGGGGCGCTCATGGCGCACGGCCTCAGTGAATCGGTCGGGAAGACGCATTATCGGCACGATCCCTCGATGAGCGATGAAGAGTTGTTCAAGAAGGGGTATAACCGGGTCTATGACACGCTCGAGATGGAAGCGAATTTAAACTATGTTGAGCATGTCGTGGCGCAGACGCTGAAGCGCCTGGATCAGGATCGGCCGCTGTCGTCGCACGTGATCACGAGAGAACTTGGAAAGACGTTGGCGGAAGAACTGCATGGTGACGGCATTCTGAAAAGTGCCTACCTGAAAAACGTACCGGTGTACATTCCAGCCTTTACGGATTCAGAGGTGGGACTGGATATAGGAACCTTGGCGATGGCGCGGGAAGTCGAGCAAGCTCGTTCTCGGGGCGACCAGAATGGTGATCTGGGGATCTTGCAGACGATTCTGCAATGCCACCCGTCATTTAATCCGTACCTCGACCTGAATAGCTATGCCGACCACATGCTCTCCGCGAAGCGACGCGGAATTTTTACGATCGGTGGCGGCGTGCCACGCAACTGGGCGCAACAGGTCGGCCCCTATGTTGAAGTGGGCAACCTTCGGTTAGGGTTGAACGTAACACCGCCTCGATTTCACTACGGCGTGAGGATTTGTCCCGAACCGGACTATTGGGGGGGCCTCAGCGGCTGTACGTATCAGGAAGGGCTCTCCTGGGGGAAATTTGTGGCGCCAAAAGACGGTGGACGGTTTGCGGAAGTCTTGAGCGATGCCACCGTGGTGTGGCCGTTGCTGATGATGGGACTGCTGGAAAGAAAAAAAGCCGGCATGGTGCGCGGTTCATGAAATGGTCAAGGGGGCAACGGGTCTGGTTGGCCGTCATGGGGAGCCTGCTCGTGTGGTCTGCTCCGGTCTCCGCGGGGAATTCAGGCGAGACCGATATGCGGATGAGGGGGCAAGCCAATGCTCCGGTCACGTTGATCGAATATTCCGACTTTACCTGCGGGTTTTGTTTGAAATTCTTCAAGCAGACGTGGCCGCGCATCCAAGCGCGGTACGTGGATACCGGCAAAGTGCGATTTGTCTATCGAGATTTTCCGCGTGGCGACCAAGGGGCGGGATTCGATGCGGCGACGGCGGCACGATGTGCCGGTGAGCAGGGCCAGTATTGGGCGATGCATGACCGGTTGTTTTCCGAAGGAGGGCAGCTGGATAAGCAGGTATATCGGCGACATGCGTCGACGTTGAGTCTGGATCAGGCGGCGTTTGAGCGGTGCATGGGCGACGGGCGGTATACGAAGGCGATTTTCGAAGACCGCCAGGAAGCCAATCAATGGGGGTTCCACGGAACCCCCGGGTTCATTCTGGTGCGGACCGCGACGGAGCCGACGGACAAGGACCCGGCCGTGGCCATTCCGGGCGCCTTTCCGTTCGAGATGTTTTCTGAAGAGATCGATCGATTGTTGGCGAGCGGTAAAAAGTAGCACGGTGTGGGGCTGAAGAGCGTGGAACGAAGGGTGAGTCGGTGCGCCTAGGGTTGACATCGGTACTCAGGTGCGATAGTCCTCTGTATCATTCAACGTAGAGGTATTCATATGGCTTCGACGCAATCGTTCTGGCCGGTCTCTCATCGCGATGACGACTTCTGGGTATGCATGGCATGCCTCACGGAAGTCTTTTATCGGAAAGTTCCGATGCCGGATTGTCCGTCCTGTCACGGCGTCTCGACCTACGAGGGATTTACCTTGGAGGCGATTCGCGATTGGGGGACGGACGACCTGATCGCCAAGGCCATTGCCGCGCAGGATGCAGCCGTGGTCGCCCGACCGGCAGCCGAAGCTGCCGCGCCGGTGGAAGCAGCGGACTAATACCAACCTCATCAAGAGACTCCAGCGAATCTTCCCGTGCAGGACTCCCGCCCATTTCTCGTTCATGGTCAATGGAAACAGGGCGCGGTCGCGGCCCCGGTCGTTGATCCCTTCACCGGGAAATCCGTGGCTCAGGTTGCTCAAGCCGGCGACTCCGATGTCGAAGAGGCCGTCGTTTCAACATCCGGCTCGGCGGCGGTCATGGCGCAGTTGCCGGGACATGCCCGGTACAACATTCTCCAGCAGATCGCCGCATTGCTCTACCGACGACGTGATGAGTGTGCGCAGACCATCACGGCCGAGGCGGGGAAGCCCATCGCTGACGCCAAACGGGAAGTCAGCCGAGCCATCCAAACCTTCACCGTCGCGGCCGAAGAGTCGCGGCGGATCGCGGGTGAGGTGGTGCCGCTCGATTGGACACCGGGCTTTGACACGCATCTCGGCGTCCTTCGCCGGTTCCCCATCGGTCCGATTCTCGGCATCACCCCGTTCAACTTTCCACTGAATCTGGTGGCGCACAAGGTGGCGCCGGCGCTGGCGGCGGGGAATCCCATTCTGATCAAGCCGGCCCCGCAAACGCCGTTGACGGCGTTGCTGCTCGGCGAGATTGCCCTCGAAGCGGGCGTGCCTCCGGGCGGACTGAATGTCGTGCCCTGCGACAACGTCCTTGCCGAGCGGATGGTGATCGATCCCCGGTTCAAACTGCTGAGTTTCACCGGCAGCGTGTCGGTGGGATGGATGTTGAAGGCCAAGTGCGGGAAGAAAAAAGTCACGCTTGAACTCGGCGGCAACGCGGGCGTGGTGATCGAACCGGATGCGGATCTTGACCTGGCGGCGCAGCGCTGCGCCGCAGGCGGGTTCGGGTATGCCGGTCAGACCTGCATTTCGGTACAGCGGGTCTTCGTGCATCAGGCGGTGGTCGACGCATTTACGACAAAACTCCTCATGCACGTGGCCAGGCTCAAGCTGGGCGATCCGGCCGAGGAGACGACGACCATCGGGCCGCTGATCGATCAAGCAGCCGCGCAACGAGTGGAGGAGTGGATCGGCGAAGCGGTGGCGGACGGGGCACGCGTGCTCTTGGGTGGGAGACGGACCGGCTCACTGGTGGAAGCCACGGTGCTGGGGAACGTGAAGCCCGAGATGAAAGTCTCCTGCCGAGAGGTGTTCGGCCCGGTCGTGACGGTGACGCCCTATCGCCAGCTCAGCGAGGCCGTGGCGCTGCTCAATCAATCGGATTTTGGATTGCAGGCCGGTATTTTCACCCAGGACATCAACAAGATCTTTTATGCCTTTCGTCACCTGGAAGTCGGAGCCGTCTTGGCGAACGAAATTCCGACCTTCCGGGCGGACCATATGCCGTACGGCGGCGTGAAGGATTCGGGGTTGGGGCGCGAAGGCGTCCGCGCCGCGATCGAGGATATGACCGAACCTCGCATGCTCATCATGAACCTCAAGGAACCGGCCAATCCATCCGAAAAAAGTGTCTAGAATATATTGCGAAGCCGGTTCAATCTTGCTACAACAAACGCCCGATACCGCCGTTGATCCAGTCTATTTCGTTTGTCCGGCCTATCTCGTCGTAGGGGAGAACCACACAAACCGGAACAACCAAATAAACCGGTCAACCAGGTTAACCTGACGAAAGGGAAGATGATGGTACCTACGCATATGTTTCTCACGAGAGGGGTGGGAGTCCACAAGGAAAAGCTGGCCTCCTTTGAAGAGGCGTTGCGCAGCGCCGGTGTGGCCTATTGCAACCTGGTCAGCGTGTCCTCCATCCTTCCGCCGCACTGCAAGATCATCCCTCGGAAGCGCGGTGAGCAACTGCTGAAGCCAGGCGAGATCACGTTTTGCGTCATGGCCCGTTCCGAAACCAATGAACGGAACCAGCTTGTGTCGGCATCCGTGGGGCTCGCCAAGCCGACCGATCGCGGGACCTACGGATATCTCTCCGAACACCATGCGCATGGCGAGACCGATGAAGAGACGGGAGAATATACCGAAGACTTGGCGGCGCAGATGTTGGCGACGACGTTAGGCGTCGAGTTTGATCCCAATGTGGCCTGGAAAGAGCGTGAACAGGTATTCAAAATGGGCGGAAAGATCGTGCAGACGCTGAATATCACCCAGTCGGCCGTCGGGAAGAAGGGCAAGTGGACGACCGTCATCGCGCTGGCCGTGTTTATCCCACCGGAAAACGTACCCTCTCGTCCTCGCCGATAGGGGCTCATCATGCCGATTGAGGGGAGTGGGTCTCAATCGTCCTGGTAGCGAAGGGAAGGATTAGCATGACGCTTCCTGTCGGCTGGGAAGGACCGGATCGCAACTTTCTGGGAATCGACGAACCCTGGTGCCACCCGGACCAGGCTGGTGTCTACGTGTTGCCGGCCCCCTATGAACACACCTCCAGTTACATCCGTGGTTCAGACCGCGGCCCTTCGGCCATTCTTGAAGCCTCCGGGCAGGTAGAATTCTACGACGAACAGCTGCGATGCGAGCCCTATCGAGAATGGGGCGGTGTGGCCACGGCATCTCCGTTGGAGCTGAACGGCAAGGTTGATCGCGCCGCCGTCGATGCGATTGAGGCCTTTGTGTCACCGCACGTCGGATCCGGGCGGTTTCTGCTCACATTGACGGGAGAACACACCGGTGCGTTGGGTGCGATTCGCGCCCATGCCAAGCGCTATCCGCAGATGACGGTCGTGCAAATCGACGCCCATGGAGATTTGCGGGAGGCTTATCAAGGCAATCCGTTCAGCCATGCCAGTGTGATGGCGCGGGTGGTGGAGGATGGTTTATCGCTCGTGCAGGTGGGGATCCGATCGATCAGTTCCGAAGAAGTCGCTCGTCTCGACGGGACGGACCGCATCAAGACCTTCTTTGCGGCCACCATCCTCGACCCATCCGGTCCGTATGAGGGGAAAGCGGCGAAGTGGATTCCTGACGTCGTCGCGGCCTGCCGGACGCCGGTGTATCTGACGTTCGATTGCGACGGGCTGGATGCGTCGATCATTCCGGCCTTGGGCACGCCGGAGCCCGGGGGGCTTGGGTGGTACGACACCCTCAATCTCATCACGGCCCTTGCCGACGGACCAGGGATTGTGGGGATGGATATCAGCGAGATCGCTCCCATTGAGGGATTTGTCGCGCCGCAATTTTCCATGGCACGGCTCATCTATCGTATACTGGGTCGAATCAAAGCTGGCCGTCGTGTCCACTGACAGGATGTTGAAAACGTCCCTCCGGATTCATGCAGGCCAAGGTTAAGGAGTATGGTTACGCGACGTGACGCTCCGTTCAGCCGTAACCTCGACCGAGGCCTGTTTAGCTTCGTTTGCTGCGGCTGAACTCCCGTGGCGCACACGATCCGCATCAACAAGTTCTTCACGGAACAGGGGATCTGTTCCCGGCGTGAAGCCGACCGATTGGTCGAGTCAGGGCTGATCACGATCAACGGGCGCGTGGCCAAGCTCGGCGATCAGGTCGAGCCATCGGACGTCATCGCCCGCGAGGGCCAGATCCTGCCCTGGGGAAGCGCGCCCCTCTATATCAAGTACCATAAGCCGGTCGGTGTCACGACGACGAGTGAATCGCATGTTCCCCGGAATATCATTGCCGAGATCAGGCATCCTGAACGCATTTTCCCGATCGGTCGGCTGGACAAGGATTCCTCCGGGCTCATCTTACTGACCAACGACGGCGACATTGTGAATGAGATCCTCCGTACTGAGTTCGGACACGAGCGTGAGTATCTCGTGCAGGTAAATCGTCCGTTCGATCAGGCCTTTCTGGATCAGATGGCGGAGGGCGTGGTGATTCTCGGCAGCCGGACGAAACCCTGCCGAATGAGTCGCGTCGGGCGTGATCGGTTCCGGATTGTCTTGACCGAAGGGCGGAATCGGCAGATCAGACGGATGTGCCAAGCGCTCGGCTATCGGGTGATCACCCTGCATCGAACCAGGATCATGCACATCGCGGTCGATGGCCTCGGCGCCGGCGAGTGGAAGGAGCTCACGAGTCAGGAACGAGCGCTACTACTGAAAGCCGTCGGGCGTCTTCAGGCGTGATGGATTTTCTGATAGGCGCAAAGCGCGTAGCCGGGAGGTTTTTGAAAAGCCTGTATCCCACAGAGTGTTCAAAACGTCTTCCAGCAAGGTCGCAGCGATCGAAACTGAACAGGAGCCTTGATCTCCAGGAATCTGGAAGACGTGTTCAACACCCGGTCAGCTGAGCAACTCGCGCCGGGCCGTGCGGACCAGCGCAAGGACGGCCGGATGCTTCAGCCGCCGTTCGACGGTGATCGCGTAGAAATGCTGGATGAGTCCGTCCAGCTGTCCCACCACCTGTACCCGATATTGGCGACAGATCTCCTTTTCGATCACCGTGGCGCCCGGGAAGATCCCATGGCCGTCCTGGCCGAAGGCTTTGAGCGTCGCACTGTCGTCGAACTCGCCGACCACGGTGGGATGCAGGCCATGGTTCACCATCCACTGGTCCATCAAGCGACGAAGCACGGCGTTCGAAGTGGGGAGGAGGAGCGGCGCGTTGCGGAGTGACTGGGGAAAGTCCCGGCGATACTGGGCGGCCATCTTTGCCGTGGCGAACAGAGTGACGCCCGATTCACCCAGCGGATGGTTATACGCATGCTCCTTCACGCCGGGCGGAGCCGGGGTATCGGCGATCACCAAATCCGACCGATGGGCGGCCAGATCGGTCAGAAGCTGACGCAGTTTATCCTCCTGGCAGATCAAGCGTGTCGGCTTATAGAGCTTGAGAGCGGACTTGAGCAGTTGGGTGGCGAGCGGTTTAGGCACGGCGTCGGCAATGCCCACGACGAGACGCGACGGCTGTCCGTTTCCCTGCCCCCTCACGGTATTCATCAGCTCTTGTCCCGTGGCGAAGATGTCTTCCGCGTACTTGAACACGAGCTGGCCCATCTCCGTCAGCACCAGGCGCCGGCCTGTGCGAATGAACAACTTTTCGCCCAAGGTGTTTTCCAACAGATGGATCTGCCCGCTGACGGTGGGTTGAGCGAGGCGGAGTTCTTCGCAGGCTTTGGTCACCGTCCCGTGTTTGGCGACGGACCAGAAATAGAGGAGGTGATGATAGTTCAGCCAATCCATATCGCCCCGATCGCCTGTGAAAGAGGCGGTACTATACCATCGGATTAATCGATACCACAAATCTGTTTTATCTATTTTGAAAAAAGAAGGGGAGGTTGTTACTGTTGGCGCCGTCCGCCGAATGTATACGAGAGGAGCATCCCACATGGTCGCACTGGTGTTGGCCCTGGTAATCATTCTGCCAATGACCGCTCTGGCGGAGCCGGTGATCGACTCGAGTTCCATGAAGGCTCAGTCGGCACGTACCGAACCTCTGAGTATCGGCGAAGTGCTCGCACGCATCGAGCTCACTCATCCGCTGCTTCGGGCGACGGGGGCCGAGCGCACGAAGGCCCGGGCGAAGCTGTTGAAGGCGCTCGCGGCGTGGGAACCCACGTTTCAGAACATTACCGAGGCTGAACGTTACAACACGTGGAATCTCACGACGACGGCTCAGTTCCTTCCCCACATCAATAACGGCGGCTACAACGATACCAAGCTCGAGGTCGCGCATCCCTGGGGCTTTCGGTTCCAGGGTGGTGTCCGCAGCGGTATGGGAGATCGCGTGAACCAGAACTTCACGGCGATTATCCCTGATCTGCTACTATTCTATCCGCAGCAGCAGCTGATCCTCTCCGGATCGTTTGAGCTGATACGAGGGTTCCTGATCAACGAAGAGTACGCCGAGTTTCAACAGGCGGAACTGGCAGGCCCGCAGGCGGAGATCAAGGTGGCCCAGAAGCGCCAGGATCTCTATCTCGCCGGCGCCGTGCAGTATTGGGATTGGCAGGTTGCCGTCCGGCAGGCCGAGATGGTGAAGCGCGCCTTGGCGGTGGCCGAGGAACGGGTGGCTCAGGTCGAAGGGCTGGCCAAAGGCGGGAAGGTCGCGCCGCTCGATGTCGTCGAGGCGACTCAAGAGGTGCAGCGACGGCGGGAGGCGGCGATCGCGGCCCAGCGGAACGTCGAGTATGAGCAATACAAACTGTCCCTCTATCTCTGGGAGAATAATGAGCCGGTGACGCCGCGACCGGAATGGGCGCCGGAATTTCAGGGTGAAACGCCGCTGCCGACCGAAGACGAGGTGGCCGCCTATAAAGTGGAGGCAAAAGAAGATCGGCCGGAAGTGCGGGACCTCTACATCGAAGCCAAGAAGAACAATATCGATCTCAAGCTCGCCAAGAACAAGCTGCTCCCGAAGATGACGGCCGAATCGGGGCCGACCGAGGGGGCCACGGACTGGATTGTCGGTATCGGCTACCGGGTTGGACTGCACTTTGAGATGCCGCTGTTTCAGCGGGAAGCCCGTGGGAAGATCATGTCCGCGGAAGTGGGGCAGCAGCAATTGATGTTGAAGCAGCAATATACCGAACAGCAAGTGAGCTTTGACGTGGATAACTGGCTCTCGGCGCAAGTGCGGGCCCGAGATCGGGTGGTGGCGGCGACAGAGGCCCTGCGATTGGCCAAGACACTGGAAGAGGGTGAACGGACCCGGTTCAACATGGGGGCCACCACCGTGCTCTTTGTGAATCTCCGTGAGCGTAATGTTGTGGAGTCAGCCTACAAGCTCTATCGGGCGCAGGCTGACTATGCCGTGGCGCGCGGAGGCATGCTGTGGGCGAGGGGTCTCTTGTCGAAGCCCTGGCCGACGGAGTCGCTGGCGCAGTACGGCGATCCGAAGACGGCGGCTGGTCTGAACGGCTTTAAGCAACCGGGCCGAGATTAATTCGACAGAAGGAGCATTCTGTGATGGCCGCTCTCTTACTCATCATACTGATCTTGCTTCCGGTAAGGGCACTGGCGGAACCGGTGCACGATTCGAGCGCGCTGAAGGCGCAGTCCGTCCGCACCGAACCCCTGACCATCAGCGAAGTGCTCGCCAGGATCGAGTTGACCCATCCGCTGCTCAGGGCTCAGGGCGTCGAACGCATGCAGGCCCGTGCGAAGATTCTCAAGGCGCTCGGGGCCTGGGAACCGACGTTCAAGAACACGGTCAATGCCAATCGTATTCAAGTCTATAACTTCCTGTATCCACAAGAAGTGATCACCGGAGGCTTTAACGACACCAAGCTCGAGCTCGGGCACCCCTGGGGTTTCACGGTCCGTGGCGGGATCCGTAACGGATTCGGAGATCGGGGTATTACCGACCCTATTCCTGATGGGACCGGATCGGGCGGCCTCGAAGCAGGGACGGTTGGATTTATCCCTGACCCGCTGGGTTTCTATAACCAACAGCAAATGATCTTCGGTGGGGAGTTCCATCTGCTGCGCGGCTTCATGATGAACGAAGAGTATGCCGAGTTTCAAAAGGCCGAACTGGCCGGGCCGCAGGCAGAGATCCATGTTGCTCAAAAGCGGCAGGATCTCTATCTCGCGGGGGCCGTCCAATATTGGGATTGGCAGGTGGCGGTGAGGCAGGCCGAGATGGTCAAGCGGGTCTTAGCGGTTGCCGAAGAACGCTTGGTTCAGGTTCAGGGGATGGCCAAGGGCGGAAAGGTGGCGCCGCTCGATGTCATTGAGGTCAACCAGGAAGTTCAGGCCAGACGGGAGGCGGCGATCGCCGCGCAACGTAACGTCGAATATGAGCAGTACAAGCTGTCCCTTTTTCTCTGGGAGGGCGGCGAGCCGGTGGTCCCCAGGCCGGAGTGGGCGCCGGAGTTTCAGGGGGAGACGCCCTTGCCCACTGCGGAAGAAATCGCCGCGAATAAAGTGGCGGCGAAAGAGGATCGCCCGGAAGTGCGGGATATCTACATTGAAGCCAAGCTGAACAATATCGATCTCAAGCTCGCGAAGAACTATCTGCTTCCGACATTTGATTTTAGCGGTGGCCGTATGGAGGCTCCGGCGGACTGGAGCGTGGGTGTCGGGTATCGGATGGGGTCGCAATTTAAGATGCCGCTGTTCCAGCGGGAAGGACGCGGGAAGGTCCTGTACGCGGAGGCGGAGCAGCAGCAATTGGTCCTCAAGCAGCTGTACACCGAGCAACAGGTCAGCATTGACGTGGACAACTGGCTCTCCGCCCAAGTGCGGGCCAGAGATCGGGTGAAAGCGGCGACGGAAGCTCTGCGGTTGGCCAAGACGTTGGAGGAAGGCGAACGGACCAGATTCAATATGGGCGCAAGCACGGTCCTCTTCGTGAATCTCCGGGAACGCAACGTCGTGGAACAGGCGTACAAGCTCTATCGGGCGCAAGCCGACTACGCCGTGTCGCGTGGCGGTATGTTGTATGCGACGGGAGCCCTGTCGAAGCCATGGGCCGAAAGCGAGTTGGCCAAGTACGGCAATCCGCTGACGGCAGCCGGTGCATACGGCTTTAAACAACCGGGCCGCGATTGATCCGGCACAAGGAGCATTCTGCGATGGCCGTTCTATTACTCGCGATTCTGATCCTGCTTCCCGTGACGAGCGTGGCGCAACCGGTACACGATTCGAGCCTGTTGAAAGCCCAATCTGTCCGTACCGCGCCCCTGACGATTGAAGAAGTGCTGGCCAGGATTGAGTTGACGCACCCCTTGCTTCGGGCAACCGGACTGGAGCGGACGCACGCCCGGGCGAAAATGCTGAAGTCGTTGGGCGCGTGGGAGCCGAAGCTGCGGAATGAGGTCGAAGTCGACCGATTTCAAACCTATAACCTGACGAACGTGTCCGGCGTGCCGAACACCCTGACGGGTGGCTATAGCGATACGATGCTCAAGATCGGCCACCCCTATGGGCTTGAGGCGTTCACCGGAATCCGTCACGGCTTCGGGGATTGTAGTGCAATTAGCGGCGAGGGTCCCTCCTTCACCGGGTGCGCGGCTACCGGCCCTGTGGCGTTCCCGACGGATAACGAACTGTTCTACACCCAGCAAAATATCATCTTCGGCGGGTCAATGAATCTCTTGCGAGGGTTCATGATCAACGACGAGTATGCGACCTATCAACAGGCGGAACTCGCGGGACCCCAGGCCGAGGTCAAGGTGGCCCAGAAACGACAGGATCTCTATCTTGCCGGGGCCGTGCAATACTGGGATTGGCAGGTCGCGGTCAAGCAAGCCGATGTGGTGAAGCGGACGTTGGCGGTTGCGGAAGACCGGTATCGCATGGTCGAGGGAAAGTCCAAAGCCGGGGCCGTTGCTCCGATCGACGTGGTCGAAGCCAGGGAAGAGGTTCAGCGGCGTCGAGAGGCTGCCATTGCCGCCCAGCGAAAAGTTGAATATGAGCAATACAAGCTCGCGCTCTTCCTCTGGGAGAACGGTGATCCTGTGACGCCGCGTCCCGAATGGGCCCCGGAGTTTCAGGGAGAAACCCCCTTGCCGAGCGAAGAGGATGTCGCGGCGTTCAAGGTGGAAGCCACGGAGGATCGTCCGGAAGTACGCGACCTCTACATTGAAGCCAAGATGAACAACATCGAATTGAAGCTGGCGAAGAATAACCTGCTGCCCAAACTCAGTGTTGAGGGGGGACCGGCGGTGGGCGGTATCTATTGGATCGGAGGGTTCGGGTACCATTTCGGCGCGCACTTCAGCATGCCGCTGTTCAATCGGGCTGCTCGAGGAAAAGTTTTGTACGCAGAAGCGCAGCAACAACGGTTGGCCTATAAGCAGATCTACACCGAGAAACAGGTGGCGATCGACGTGGACAACTGGCTCTCCGCCATCGTGCGGGCCAGAGACCGCGTGAAGGCCGCCACCGAAGCGTTGCGTCTGGCCAAGACTTTGGAAGAAGGTGAACGAGCGCGCTTTCACATGGGCGCTACGAGCGTGCTCTTCGTGAACTTAAGAGAGCGCGCGGTCGTCGAAGCGGCCTACGAACTCTATCGCGCCCAAGCCGACTATGCCGTATCCCGCGGAGGGATGCTCTGGGCGAGAGGCGCTTTATCGAAACCGCTGGCCGACAATGTCTTGGCGAAATATGGTGATCCCATCCTGTCCGCTGGTTCATCAGGACGAAAAGTTCCGGGACGCGATTAATGACGGGTGATGAACCAAGTTAAACTACATAGTACATTCGGTGGGCTTGGATATTGAGACACGAATAGCTTAAGTTCCGTTGTATACAACGTTGTAAGGGGCCGATGATTCACATTCTGACATATTACTGGGGGTGCTCATGAACGAACCTCAGGGCGTAGGTAACCAGGGATTGTTCCAAGCATTGATGAGGCAGTTGTCAGTGGCCATGCGGGCGGAGAAGAAGATCATGAGCTTGCTCATTTCTTACGCCCTGGCCGTCGGGTTTTTCTCGCTTATTATTCCATTGACCGTGCAGGAATTGGTCAGCACCTTTTCCTATGCGATTCAACCGGTCATGATCTGGACCTTGACGGGCATCATGTTTTCGGTCCTGCTGTTCGTCGGTCTGTTCAAGACCTTCCATTTCTACGCGGTGGACGTCGTCCAGCGCCGGGTGTTTGCGCGGGTCGCGGTGGCGATGGTCGAGGCGCTCCCTCGGAATCGATTCAAAGGGGCTCGGCCGGAAATCGCGAACTACTTTATCGAAACGGTCTTCATGCAGCGGGCGCTTTCAACGTTGCTCGTTGATCTGCTGAACGTGGTGGTGGGTGGATCAGTCGGGATGATCATGCTGGTCGTCTATCACCCCTACTTTCTCATGTACAACCTTGTGCTCATGGCGGGGTTCGCGATCACGTTCTTTGTGCTCTCCCGCGGAGCGTTGAAAGCGACCTTGGCGATGTCTCACGCCAAGTACGACGTGTTCAATTTCATCCAAGAGGTTTCCCGGAATGCCTTGCAATTGAAGGCAACCGACAGCAAGCCGTTTCTGATCCAGAAAACCGATGCGCTGGTCAGCCGCTATGTTGAAACGCGGAAGGCACGGTTCGCCGTGCTGGTGAGACAGTACATCGGGTCCGTGGCAGGGCAAGCCGTCGCACAGGCCGGCGCCCTTTCCATCTCCGGATCCCTGTTGGCGTCAGGACAGTTGACCCTAGGGCAGTTGGTGGCGGTCCAGGCCGTGGTCAGCGCCCTGGTCATCAATTTTGATTCTCTGATCAAGAATATGGGATTTGTGTACTACTTCTTTGCCTCTTTGACCCATCTTGATGAGGTGTTTAGTCAAGAGCAGGATTTGGTCTCCACGGACTCTACCGTGGCTCTGCCGAAGCACCTGGGGCAAGGTGTTCGGGTTACCTGCAAAGGGGTGAGTTTGGTTCACAGTGGTGTCGCGGTGTTCGATGGCTTCAACCTGGATGTGGCACCGGGAGAGAAGCTTGGAATTTACGCCAAAACAACGGCTGCGAAGACGGCATTGGCACGAGTGCTCGGTGGGCTTGAAGTGCCGACCGGTGGCGTTGTGCAGTACAACGGAGTCGATCTTCGTTATATCGATCCCAGTGCGATCAATCAGTGCCGCAGCGTGATGATTGACTCGCAGTTGTCCCTGGTCAAGGGCACGATCGAAGAGAATATTGTGATGGGACGCTCCTATGTCACCTATGACGACTTGAATTGGGCGCTCCGCTTCACCGAGCTGGAAGAGGATATCGAGGGTCTTCCTCGGGGGGTCAAGTCCGATATCTCCTCGCTCGGGGAGTCCGTTTCGCCGACGCACGTGGTGCAGATTCTCTTGGCCCGTGCGATTCTCGGCCGTCCGCAGGTGCTTGTGTTTGACGGGTTGATTCATTCCCTAGAGCCGTCGTTGCGTGAACGGGTCCTGCGACGACTGTGCTCCAAGGACGAGGCTTGGTCGGTGATCTTTGTGTCCACCGATCCGAACCTGACGGATCATGCCGATCGTCGTATTATGTTGCATCATACTCATGCGTAAGTCGTTGAAACGGCCCATTCATAGCAGTACTTTTATTATGGAGGCTCCATGGCTAGCCTAGGTCGCGGTCATGATAGTGGTGGTGAGCGTGCGCTGGTTCAACGAGGGGTCGGCTTGGAAGCGATCACGATTGAACAAGGTCCGGCATTGGCAAAGTTGCCCTGCTGGCAGGCAGTACAAATACCAAGAGGGATGTTCACGGCTTCTCGCGCCATTCTGACGCTTCTCCTCTTGTTTCTGATTGTGCTGGAGTTTGTTCCTTGGACGCAGACGATCAGCGCCACAGGCAAAGTCTCTGCGTATACTCCGTATGACCGGCCGCAGCAGATCGAATCCCGGATCACAGGCCGGGTGAAGGCCTGGCACATCTACGAAGGTGTGAAGGTCAAGAAGGGTGAACTCGTCGGCGAGCTGGAGGATTACGATCCGACCTTTATGGCGCCGGAAATCCTTCCTCTCTTCGAACAGAGAAAAGTCGCGCTGGAACAGACGCGCCAGGCCGCGTTAGCCAGGGCGGACCAGTTGAACAGGCGGATCGGCGAGATGAGGAAGCTTGTCCAGGCCGCGGTGCCTTCCGCCGAAGCGAGAGTGGTTGAAGCCGACAACAAGGTGCGGGAAGCACAGCAGAAGGTCGAACAGTACAAAATTGACGTCCATACAGCCCAACTCAATGTCGATCGTCATCGGCAACTGGTTCGTGAAGGGTTGGTTTCACAGCGTGAACTTGAGTTGACCATCCAAACCGAAATCGGGACCAAGGCCGGCTTACAGGCGGCACAGGCCAGTCTTCTGGCTGCGGAGCAGGCCCGGTCATCGTTGAGCTTCGGTCGTGACCAAGTCTCGGCGGATGTGAACCAGAAGCTGATGGATGCCATTGCCTCGCGTGATTCCGCCGTTGCCGAAGCCGCGAAGGCGACCGAATCGTTGGCGGATATTTCCTACCGGCAACAGGGGGTCCAGCAACGTATTGAAGCTGCAAAACTCTTTGCTCCTATGGACGGTACGGTCGTCAAGATGGCGAAAGTCGGTATCAATGAGACGGTGAAGCAGGGTGAGAATTTGGTGACCATTTCTCCCCTTGCCGCTGATCCGGCCATTGAGATGACTGCTGAGGGGTTGGACTCCCCGCTCCTGAAGCCAGGGCGCAAGGTTCGGATCCTGTTCTTCGGTGTGCCGGCTATTCCCTTGCCGGCATGGCCGAGTTTGATGGCCGGAACCCGAGGGGGTGTCATCAAGGTGGTTGACCAGATTGACGATGGGAAAGGCAACTACCGGTTCTGGGTCGTTCCTGATCCAGAGGATCCTCAGCCGTGGCCTGAGCAAGCTCAGGTGCGACAGGGAACGAAGGTGATGGGTTGGGTCATCATGAATCGGGTTCCGCTCTGGTATGAGCTGTGGCGGCGGTTCAACTTCTTCCCGCCGGACTATATGCAGCGTGAACCGAGTCTGTTTGAGATGTTTGCGCCCAAGGTGGCGACACCAGGCGCGAAGTAAGAGCGTGGCGCCGCAGGACTTCTGCGGCGCCGGCATCTCTTGAAAAGAGCCCGGGGAGGAATCCCCGGGCTCTTTTATTTCACGCACCCCCCTTGCACACTTGAATCAAACTGGACAATTGAGCGTACATCCAGCGGCGATCCGTTTCTGCCTCACCATCGGGAGATCCACAGGCGTTCTCTTGAGTGAAGGGGCCGTCATGGTCGGCTCGGGGTGACTGTCTTGACCAAGCCCCATGGACTCGCTATGGTGCGCATACCTTGCTGGAAATCGCGTCGGTCATATCACATCGAGGGAGGCGGAAAGTATGGGCACGCGCAAGTTCCCGGTTCGACGGTCTCGGGGCGGCACATCAGCTACCAAGCTGAGTGGCCGGCCGATCGTTGGAGTATTGGGAGGAAGTAAGTCCGACTTCCCCATCCTTGAAAAAGCCGGGGCGATCTTGGCTGAATTGGGTATTCCGTATGAACTTCTTGTCGTGTCGGCGCATCGTACTCCGGACCGGCTCTTTGAATATGCCGCCACGGCTTCGGCACGAGGTATTCAAGTTCTTATCGGTGGGGCAGGGGGTGCCGCTCACCTTCCGGGCATGCTTGCTGCGAAGACGCATCTTCCCGTGATCGGGGTTCCCATTCCGACCGAAAACCTTCGAGGTCTGGATTCTTTGCTCTCCATCGTTCAGATGCCAAGAGGCATTCCCGTGGCAACAGTGGCGATCGGTGGTGCCGAAAATGCCGGTCTCCTTGCCGCTCAGATCCTTTCCGCAAGCCGTCCGGAAATAGCGGAGCGTATAATTGCCTACCGACGTACTCAGACAGAGACGGTTCTCCGCTCGCCGGAGGCGAAGGGAATCGTGACCAAGCTGTCTTCGGCTCAACGGCGATCGTGATGGAGTCCATACTCGAGCCAGGGTCTATGGTGGGGGTTCTTGGCGGTGGGCAACTTGGAGCGATGTTCACCGGAGCGGCTCGCCGCATGGGCTATCGGGTCGCCGTGTGGGATCCTGATCCCGATGCGCCGGCTCATCGGATTGCGGACCACTCATTCTCTACCTCCTTTGCGGATCCGGCTACCCGGGAGCGGTTCGTCGATTCGGTTCAAGCCATGACGCTGGAATGGGAAAATATCCCGGTCGAACTCTGTCAATGGCTTGAGCAACGCCGACCGTTGCGTCCATCGAGTGCCGTCCTGCGAATCCTTCAAGACCGTCTTACGCAGAAGCAGTTCTTGTCGTCCTGTTCGATTCCCGTTCCGGACTTTGCTGAGGTGCACTCGGTCCATCAGCTTCATCATGTGATCGAACGTCTCGGCCTTCCGCTGATCTGTAAAACGGCGAGAAGCGGGTACGACGGAAAAGGTCAATGGCTGCTCAGGCAGCCTTCCGATATCGCGCAATTCGAGCAGATCCTCAGCACACCGTCTTCCGGGGGCCGGTGGATCGCCGAACAGGTCGTCGCCTTTGTGCGAGAGCTCTCGGTCCTGGTGGTCAGAAGTGAGAGTGGTGACACTCGGGTCTATCCCGTCGTTGAAAATCGGCACGAGCAAGGGATTTTGCGGGAGAGCGTCGTTCCTGCTTCCATCTCACCCCGTGACGCCGAGGCTGCGTGCCAGCTGAGCGTCCGGGCGGTGGCCGAGCTGCAAGGAGTGGGAATTTTCTGTGTCGAGCTCTTTCAAGCCCAAGACGGTCGTCTGCTCATCAATGAAATTGCGCCGCGTCCGCATAATTCCGGGCACTACACCTTGGATGCCTGTACCGTCTCTCAATTTGAGCAGCAGGTTCGCGTGACATGCGGTCTTCCATTGGGTGACGTGAGACTGCTGTCCCCTGCCGTCATGGTGAACCTCCTTGGTGACGAGGTGACCGTGGCGATGTCCGGCGAGGGAAGCCGGGACACCTTTTCCACTCCAGGCGCCTCGGTGCATCTGTACGGCAAGCGGGTGATTCGTCCGGGAAGGAAGATGGGTCATGTGACCTTTACGGCTCCGGAGCGGGAAACCGTGGTCGCATCGGCTCGGCAATTCCTGTCGCGAGTCCGGAAACCTCCATCCGCTGTTCCATCCCCTCCATAGGCCGACGGCGAGACCTGCTTCCTCCCAACAGTTCGTTCCTGACCGGCCCTGTCCGTTCGATTTTGTCCCCTGATGGTTCGGAAGCGGTCCGATCTCCTTCGGCACAGGCAGAAAACCGAAGGATTCGCCATGGGCCGGAGGGCACACAATTTGCTGTTTTCCGGCTGTTTCCACCTCTGGAGGTAGCCATAGCATGGGAAATCGCCCCGCCCAATCTCGACCCCATCCAGCCCCGGACCGACTGTATCGGATGCTGACGGATTCAGGATCGCGCTACCTTGTTCTTCAGGGGTTGGTCACCATTATCTTGTCCTATGAGCTTCTGTTCGGTGCGGACCCCGTCCTGAGTCGAGTGACTACCAATAGTCTGGTGTTGGGACTCTGGCTTGGGGTTGTTGCACTGGCCCTGTTGCCTCGAACCGTATTTGAAGCAGCCTGGTTCGGGTCCATGCTGGTGGCGCTCGATACGATTCTGGTGACCGCCGCCATTTATCTTTCAGGGAATGCCCGATCCGATCTCTATATCACCTATTTTGTGCTCATGTTGCTGGCGGCTTCCGTCCGGCGGCTCAGTCATCTCTTCGGCCTCTCGTTGCTCTTGAGCGCCGGATACTCCGTGGTGCTCTATGAAGGTATTCTGAACACGGGGGCACCGGTGACGGGGCAGTTGCTGGGCATCCCGGTGCTGGTCGTGATGGCGGTCTTCTACGGAGTGGCGCTGGAAAATACGGCGGTCGTCCAGAAGGAGAACGACTCCCTGCAGAAAGATGTCGAAGGGTTGAAGAAGACCGAAGAAGAATTGGTCGTCGCAAAGGCCGAACTGGAGGCCAGGATTGCCGCATTAAAATCGGATCTGAGCAAGGCGAAAACGGATTTGCGAGAAGGGCAACTCACCCGCCAGGGGCTCGAACGGCAGCTGCAGGAGGCGCAGAAACTGGAGGCGGTCGGCCGAGTCGCGGCGAGGATTGCGGGAGAATTCGGATCTCTGTTTTCCGCCGTCGGGAAACAGACCGGGATCATGCTGACGCACCTTCAACAGCATGATCCGCTTCGAGGTACGGTCGACGAATTGTTCAAGGTCGGAGAGCAAGCCGCCACGCTCACGGCACAACTCATCGCACTCAATCTGGAGAGAGAGTCGGATCGAAACAGGGTGTCGGTCCATGCCGTATTGAGTGACGTGCGCGGCATGATCGCCGATCTACTGCCCGAGCACATTGAGTTGCGGGTTCAATTGGATCCCCAGGCGGCCCATGTGGAAGTTGATCGAGAGGGGTTGGAAACCATCCTCTTTCAGTTGGTGGTCAATGCGCGGGACGCCATGCCGAATGGAGGTCGGCTCACGATCGACGTCAAGACGATCGAAGCGCCGGTAAAATCCGCCCGGACGACTCAGGCCGGTGCGGCGGCGTCCCAGGTTGAGATCACCGTCAGTGATACCGGAACCGGTATGAACCTAGATACCCAAGCCCACATGTTTGAGCCGTTGTTTTCGACCAAGGAAATGAATATCGGGCTCGGACTGACCGCTGTCTTTCGGATTGTGAAACAACATGGAGGTCGGCTGGGTGTGGAGAGCCGGCCGGGGCAGGGGACCGTCGTCCGCCTGTCCTTTCCCGCTGCGTCCGTCCAGGACGGACAGGAGGAATCGGTTGCCAAGGCGCTGTTGGCGAAGGGGGGAGAGACCATCCTACTGGTGGAGGAAGATGAAATCGAACGGAAGCTGGCAAAGTCGGCCTTACAGCGGCATCGCTACCATGTGCTGGAGGCTTCCTCGCCGGTAGAGGCGCTGATGCTGACGCAACAGTATCAGGGGATCGTGCATCTGACGGTGAGTCCATTGGTCATGCCGGAAATCGGTGGGCGTGAATTGGCTCGTCGGCTCCTGGATCTGCAGCCCACGATGAAAGCGTTGTTTCTGTCCAGTTATGATGATGAAACCATTCGACAGCATCGAATCAATCAACGGTTTGTTTTGCAGCAGCCGTATCGCCAAACCGGGTTGATCGGGAAAGTCAGAGAAATGTTGGATGCCGTCTGACGTGCGCTGGCCTTGTCCGGATTGCTTCGCTATCGATCCCAGGTCGACCGTCCCGGAGCAAAGAACCGCACGTCCTTCCGCTTGAACAGGCCGATTAACGCCATCCCCGCCAGAAAACCGCCGATGTGGGCGAAGAAGGCGACTCCACCGCCCGTGGATCCTACGCTCATGCCTCCGCTGACGAGTTGAGTCACGAACCACATTCCGAGGACGATGCCGGCCGGCACCCGGGTCATTCCTATTGCCGGGAGCATCACCAGCACGCGCGCGCGCGGATAGAGCAACAGGTAGGCGCCCAGTACCGCTGAAATGGCTCCGCTGGCGCCGACCATCGGAATGTCGGAGGAGGGGTCGGTGAGCGCGTGACTGAGTGCCGCGAGGATTCCGGACAGGACATAAAAGACGACGAATTTGGCATGGCCCATGGCGTCTTCGACGTTGTTTCCGAAAATCCACAGGTAAAGCATATTTCCCAGCAGATGCATCCAGCCTCCGTGCAGGAACATGCTCGTCACCAATGTGAATACGGCGGGAAACCCGACGGCCGCTTCCTCCGGGAGGGCGGCATGGCCGAAGATGACGGATGGAACGGCTCCGTACTGAACGGCGAAGAGCTGAGCCGCTGCATCCAGCAGATTGACCTGATGGAGAAACACGACGAAACACATGGCGATGAACGCCATCGTCACAAGAGGGGTCAGTCTGGTCGGATTATCGTCATGGAGCGGGATCACGACTCGTAGATCTCATAGGGGTTTGCGTTGACCGGTGACCAAGCGAGGCAATTGCGGGTCGCTTGGGGGGGATCCATCGTGGCCCAACGGAACCGAAAACCCGGCGGCATGAGTATGGCCTCCACCGCCGAATGAGGCGGCGATCGCACCTACATCCGTCCCGTCGGCTCGAGAACGCATGCTGAAATAACGACGGCCATCCCGATCATGCCAAATCAGACAAAAGGGATGGTCCGGAGAGAGCCGCTCGCCGATCTGGCTGGTCAGGATGGCACTCTGGACGGACGGAACGACTTCTCCCTGGAAGGCGACCATGACCGCCTGTGCCGCGAGTTTCCCAACCAATTCTTGCTCGTAGCGGAGGATCGCCCGGCCTTCCTGCTCAAGTGCCGGTTGGGAGAATCCATCCCATAGGGCGAAGTCGAATGGGTAGGAGGCCAGTGCCGCGCTGATTTCACGACTGCCGGGCAACGCCCACGTCCACAAATCCTTGTCTTGGACGTACTGAAGCAGCCAAGGCGCTGTCGTCCGATGAGCCCATTCCCAGCTCAGGACGGCGCCGGATTTGGTCTGGTCAAAGTAGGCATGGGAAAACCCGGCCAGGGTCCGTTCGGCGGTGATATGGTGGTCCAAGACCAGGAGTTCTTTGGTCTCGTCGGCCATCGTCTCCAGAATCGGTCGCGCGTAGCTGAAGTCAACGATCAGAACCCGGCAATCGTTGAGATCGGGAGGAGGAGGCTGGCCGTGTTTCACTGGTAAGAATCTGGCGTTTGGAAACTTCTTCCAGACCGCCCAGGCTGCTCCAAACCCGTCGAAGCAGTCCGCATGGTAGAGGACGATGTCCGGGGGACCATGGAATGGCGGCGCGGTCGATACGGCCATAGATTTGGGAGAGGACCTATAATCTGGCGTAGAAGGACCGGCCAACTCTACATGGAATCGGAGTGTCTTACAAGTCGTTAAGGTGGTGGATCAGTTGGCGGAGCCGCCCCGCGCTGCGCCGATTGAAGCTGAAGATGAGCCGTGAGAGGGCTTGGATGGCCGGTTCATCGAGTTCTTCTTGCAGTGGGCCGCCTTGCTCAAACGTGCCGTCGTGCAGTAAATCGGAAAAGCGCTCGCGGATCTGTTCGAGTTGTTCCGCGGAGACGGGCTGTTTGAGGCGGATTGCCAGCTGCCTGCCCACGAACCGCATGGAATGATAGCGCCGGTAGAAGCGGAGAATGTGGCTGACGGCCGCCTCGGCGGAGGTCACGATGGTAAAGAGAGACAAGTCTTCGTCGTTGATCAGTTTTCTGCGCAAGAGTTGCCTGGTGATGAACGCCGACCAGTCGTCCCAATAGTCACAACCGGGGGCCTGCAGGCAGACGATCGGCTGCGGATCGCTTTTTCCGGTCTGAGCGAGGGTCAGGATTTCAAATCCCTCGTCATGCGTGCCGAATCCTCCGGGGAACAGCGCGATCGCATTGGCTTCCTTTTGGAACATCAACTTGCGGGTGAAAAAATACTTAAAGGTGATCAGCTTCGGGTCGTCGGCGATGGTGGAGTTCGGCCCTTGTTCGAACGGCAACATGATGTTGACGCCGAAGCTGTGCTCACGTCCCGCACCTTCTTGCGCCGCGCGCATGATGCCGTCGGCGCCACCCGTAATGACCATGAATCCCTCACGCACGATGGCCTGAGAGAATCGGTGGGCCAGCTGATAGTTGGGATCGTCCGAAGGGGTCCGTGCCGAGCCGAAAATGCTGACTTTTTTACGATCGCGATACCCATGGAACACACCGAAGGCATGACGGAGTTCCTTGACCGCGCGGTTGACGATCTTGACATCCAACAGATCCAACTGTGCCTCGTGCAGCTTCAACAGTCCCGCCAAGAGCTCGCGCATCAGTGCTGCATGGAGGTCGTCGTCAGGGCTGTCGAGCAGTAGGCTGATCTGGTGGAGCATGTCTTCCCGCGATAAGGCTGGGCGGGATCGAAGCGCTGCGGATTTGCCGGTCATCGTCATGGTAGTCCTTGTAGGGTGAATGACAAGTAAGCTTATCAACGGATCGGGTTCTGGTCAAAGGCTGGAGGAAATTGGGAGCAGTCTTATTTATGCTGAACCGAACGAAGGAGGCAAGCGGCCGAGCACCCAGGCTTTGATTCGAGATTGATCTGCCGGTGAAAGTTCGACAAACTGGACTTCGACGGCGGGGGACGCGGACACGCCGGGCCTGGTCACACCTGACACGGCCTCAAGGCCGGCGTTATTCAACACCGTCCCCTTGATGGTGAAGGGACTCATCGTTTCGGAGAGGGAGAAGCCCACGATCACTCTGGTCCCAGGCAGCAATAGCGCACGAGAGACCAGCGACGCACTGACATGACTCAGTTGGGTGATCGTGATCTGATGGGCGGCTCCCGCACCCTCGCCTTCGATCACGCTGACGGTTGCCGAGATATTGGCCGCACAGCGCTTGGGTGAAAGCACGAGGTCTCGCGCGGTCAACACACCGACCGGCTGATTTTCCTTGGTGACGATCAGGATCGGGGTTCCCGAGGACATCATGAGCGTGGACGCCTCGTCGATTGCTCGATCGTATTCAATGAATTGAACCGGACGGGTCATGATCGTCCGTACTTCGACCTCGTCCGGTTCGAGTCCTTGAGCCACGACCTTCTTGACGATGTCCGTCGGAGTCATGAGTCCGAAACGCCACTCGGTATCTTTGACCAGAAGGCAGGGCATCCGCTCGCGTTCCAGCAGTGAGGCCGCTTCAGTGACCGATACATCTCCGGGAATCTGGACTACACCGGGTGTCATCATATGTCCAACCAGGATAGTCTGCGGATCCTCCCCCCGGAGTTGTTGAATATCCTTTTCCAGCATCGCTCAGCCAGGTCCTCTCTTCCGACGAATCCGCTCGTCTGGCCGCCGCAATGTATGCCAAGTATAGCAGAAGGTTTTCCGAGCCCATGAAGGGCAGAACGCCTTGTCATTCAATGGTTTCCCGGCATACACTAGGCGCGGATTGCGGCGCCGTCGGAAGGACCGAAGATGGATTGCGGAGAGTCTGCTCATCGAGAATTCTTGCGTCGGGTTGAGGCGATTCCGTTGCATGGATTGGGGTTATCCGTCGATATCTATTCCCCGAATTTGCCTAGCTTGCGGCGAAGTCTACTCGAACGTCAAGTGCCACCGGCGTACTTCGAAATATTTCGGAATACGACGCGGGCCTTGGCGTCGACCAGGCGCGACATCGGCGATGCACGACTGACGTATCATGGCGAGGGCCTATGGATGACGCAACCTGGCGTCACGGAGTCCGAACTCTTTCGACAAGCCGTGGATGAAGCGGGTGAACATCTCCACGTTCTGCAGAGTGCGTGGCTTAATCACGAGTGTGCGGCGAAGTTCTTCGCGGGCCATTGTTACGGAACCTATTTGCCGCCGCTGTATACGCGAGGGAGTGCGGAGGTGGTGGCTGAAAATGCCATCGCCGTCCAACACCAGCTCGATCAACAAGGTTGCTTGTCGAATGGGAGCAGGCCATTGGTCCTGCTCGAAATGCCGCCGCTCACGTACTTTGTCGCGGGAACATTGCCCATCCCGGGGTTTTTTCATGTGATTTGTAACCGGGCGCCCTGCGGGCTTGTTCTTGATATCGGGCACCTCTGGACGGTGTATCGCTATACCGGAGCGCACCGGACAATGTCGCTCCATCGATTCGTCGAGACATTTCTTGATACGTTCCCATTGGATCGGGTCGTCGAAATCCATGTGGCAGGGCTTGATATCCACGAATCAATCCGAGCGCATCGGTCTCAACGGGCAGCGGGAGCCGAAGATTCTGCATTGCCGGCTTGGACGGATGCCCATGAAGCTCCGATCCCGCCGGTTTTGTTCGAGATGCTTGATCAGGTGCTGTGTCACCCGCAGCTTGTCAACCTCAAGGGGTTGGCATTGGAAGTGGACACGAAACCGGCAGACATGATCGTGGACGAATTTGCCGCGTTCTCCCGACGCTATGCGCCGGTATTCCCGGAGGGAGGTGCCGGCAAGATGGCCGTCCCTATTCGTGAAACTCAACCGGCGCCGGAGCCTCTGCATTCAGCATCGACCAGGGAGACGATGGAAGAAGCCTATGAGCGCTATGTTCACGTCCTGTTGGGCAAGGCCGAGCCAAGCGGACCGGAATGGAGTCAGGATCCTGGGTGCACCCATGAGTTGGACCTCTATCGTTCCCTGTATCTTCCGTATGAAATCCTGCACTGGAGCGGTGAGGTTGAGGACATGTTTGTGGATTCGTGCCGCCTGCTTCGTGAACGGGGGATTGCATTGGAGGGATTTGTGACATTCTGGTTCCGCGACCCTCAGCCGCCGGCTGATCTCTATGATTTCTTTTTGTTAAAGGTGGATCGATTTGTCGCATTTATCCGTGAGGTGGCTCCCGACGTTGGGGAGCTGGCCGTAGCAGAAGCTGAAGGATTGCGTCAGGCCTATCGGCTTGCGAACGAGCCGCAGGAGACGTTGCAACTGAGCTGATATGAATTTCTGGGCACATCTTCCTCGACCGATTCTTGGCCTGTCTCCGATGGATGGGGTGACCGACGCCTGCTTCCGGTCCGTCGTCGCTCGTCACGGAAGACCGGATGTGACGTTTACGGAGTTTACGCATGTCCATGACGTATGCCGCGGTCCGGAGATCCATTTGGAAACGCTTCGATACAGCGAGATTGAACGTCCGATCGTCGCACAGCTCTACGGGAACGATCCGGAGCTTTTCTATATGGCGGCACAAGCCGTCTGCGAATTGGGATTCGACGGGTTGGATATCAATATGGGGTGTCCCTCGAAGAGTGTCGCGGCGTCGGGATCAGGTGCCGGCCTCATCCGTACACCCGAGTTGGCGCGCTCACTGATCCAGGCGGCCAAGCGTGGCATCGACGATTGGGCAGGTGGACAGACGCTTGAACAAGGCGGCTTCAAGTCTGCCCGCGTCGAGATCTTTGAACGAATGAATCGACGGCGTGGAGCGCAGCCGGTAAGCAGCCGAGAGCCTTTGCCGGTTTCCGTCAAAACCAGACTGGGGTACGAATCAGTGACGGTGGAGGCCTGGATGGAACAGCTCCTGATGGAGCAGCCCACGGTCATTTCCCTCCATGGGCGGACGCTGAAGCAGATGTATCGGGGGGCGGCAGATTGGTCGGCGATCGCACGAGCCGTTTCGTTGGTACAGGGAACCGGAACCTTGCTCTTAGGGAACGGCGATATTCAGAGTCTCGATGACGTCCCGCGACGGGTCCGTGAAACCGGCGTTGATGGGGTGCTCGTGGGACGGGGAGTCCTTGGCGCTCCCTGGTTCTTTCGCCCCAAGGAGTTGGTCCGGGGACAAACTTGTGACGTGATGGAGCCTGGAGCAGGCGTGCATCCCGAGGATGTTCCGCGGGATAGTCGTTTTGCCGTTCTGCTGGAACATGCCCGACAGTTTGTGGAGATCTTCGGGGACAGGCAGTTCTATCGCATGCGCAAGCATTTAGGATGGTATTGCAAAGGCTTTCCCCATGCCGCCTCCCTTCGCGCCCAGATGGTGAGAGTGTCTTCCGTTGAAGAGCTGCAGTCCGTACTCAACATGTTTCGCAACCAACCACAGACCATGGCGGAGCTGCCTCACGATGAATCAATTGATGAGACAGGTATGCTCGCATCACGATGCAGCTAGTACTGGCCTCCGGCTCCCCTCGGCGCAAAGAGCTTCTTGCCCTGCTCGGTCTTTCGTTTGATATCTGCACATCCGAGTTCCCTGAGCATCCGGTCATGGGATGGTCGCCTCTTGAACAGGCCAAACACTTTGCTCGTGAAAAAGCGCGCGCCGTTGCCCGGGTGCGTCCGGGAGACCTCATTCTCGGCAGTGATACGGTTATCGAACTTGACGGACAGCTGTTGGGAAAACCCCTCGATCTTGCGGACGCCCGAACCATGCTGGGTCGGCTTGCCGGTCGGGGTCATCAGGTCCATACGGGAGTCGCAGTCTGCTGTCATGAGCTGGGAATCGACAGGGTGGAGGCGGCCACAACGCATGTGACCATGAAAACGGATATCGACGATGCCTATGACCTGTATGTCGCCTCGCGGGAGCCGTTGGGAAAAGCCGGGGCTTATGCGATCCAAGGACTCGGCGGAGAGTTCGTGGAACGGATCGAGGGCGACTACACCACCGTCGTAGGCCTGCCGCTAAAACTTGTCGCCGATCTCCTACGGTCAGTCGGGTATCCCATTCCGGTTGACATTGAGGAGCTGTATCGCCGCAAGCCTTATCCGAATTGGAGTGGCTTCGCGGTGTGATTGCAAAGGCAGGGCGGTTCCCCTACAATGCGCTCCAGTCATCAGATTGAGGCTGTTCAGCCAGGTTCGTCGGGACTAGAGAGAGGGCCGATGCCGTTTCGCTTCCGGGTCAGACTGGTACTTGGATTGATCGCAACTCTGGCAACAGGGGGCCATTGCGCATGGGCCATCGATGTGAATGTGTCTTCAGAAGAGGCCCACAAGGCGCTTGAAACCGGGCGGATCCCGATGGAAAAAGCCAATTCCCAGGACGAGGTGAAGAAGGTCCTTCAGCAGGCGTCGCTTGCCACACGCGTCGGCGCCGATCCAGAGACGGACTCCTGCGGGGCAAGCGCCGTCCTCCGGACGAAGCGGTATCGGCTTGAAGCCTTCGGCCGTCAGGAAGCAGCGGAGTCGAAGAAACGCAAAACGGACATCCGTATGCCGGAAGAGTTCATCAAGAAAGTGATGGACATGCCCAACATGGAGATTGAGGTGCAACTCTGCGGCGATGACGAGTACTTTGCCGAGGGCGCGCTGATCGAGCTCCAGCAAGGAGCGAAGCGGATCAAGGCCATCGACATCGGCAAGGCCGAGCGCGGGAGGAAAAATGAAACGAATGGTCCCGCGTTCCGGTCCCGCTTTACCGCACTTTTCGCCTATGAGCAATTCGATCCGAACGCCGCGTCCGTGTTCGTCGTGAACCTCCAAGACGGAAAAGAAATCAGAATCCCTGCCGAGTTTTCCAAAGTAAAATAAGTTCAATCTATCTCCTCCGCCTCTCTGTCACCGTTCAACCCGACAGAGTCCCTGTCGCCTTAGGGGATCCTTTTTCTCGCACCATGGCTGGACTTGTCTTCCGAGTCTGCGGGTCTTTATGGTAGACGCCTGAACCGGGAGGCCCACATGAAAGTACTTGGCTATACACAGGCCCATGCGCTGGATGCATTTAGTCTTCGGCTGATGGAGTTGCCGGATCCGATTCCGACCGGTTGCGAGGTCCTGGTTGAGGTCAAAGCGATCGGGTTAAATCCCATTGATTACAAGATTCGCTCACGCCGATCCGGGACGGACGGTCAACCGGTGATTCTTGGTTGGGATGCCGCGGGGGTTGTGCGGGCTTGTGGCAATGGCGTGACGCATTTCAAGGTTGGGGACGAAGTGTTCTACAGCGGAGATCTCAATCGGGCGGGGTGCTATGCAAGCAGACAACTGGTGGATGAACGGCTTGTGGCCCTGAAGCCGGAGAATCTGTCGTTTGCCGAGGCTGCCGCTCTTCCATTAACAAGCCTCACCGCCTACGAGATGCTCTTTGAAAAGATGCGCCTCATCGGGCCTGATCGGCAGACGGTGCTCATCATAGGCGGCGCCGGAGGCGTCGGGTCACAGGCGATTCAATTGCTCAAGGTGAAAACTTCAATGACCGTCATTGCCACGGCCTCTCGACCGGATAGTAAACAGTGGGTGGCCAGGCTCGGCGCCGACCATGTGGTGTCGCATCAGAATTTCGTCCAGGAGATTCGAGCCCTCGGCATGCAGTTTGTCGATTTCATTTTTAGTACGACCCACTCCGGCCAGCATTGGACCAACATGGCCGAGATCATTGCCCCGTTCGGGGAAATCGGGCTCATTGACGATGCCGATGGGCTTGACATATCCCTCTTGAAACGAAAAGCCGTAAGTATCCATTGGGAACTGATGTTCACCAAGTCGATGTTCGGCTATCTCATGGAGTCGCAGGGAAAGATTTTGTATGAGGTGAAGGATTTGATCGAGTCCGGCAGGATGCGCACGACGGCGAATCGGATATTGAACGGCCTGACCGCCGAGAATCTTCGAGCCGGCCACACCATGCTGGAACAGCATACCAACGTCGGCAAGGTGATCGTGGAGCTGTCACCAAACGGACAATGATCGAGGAGGCCATGCCCGCCGCATGGCCGATGAGGCGAGTCGGGTAGGGGCTTAGAACTCGTCGATGGACACCGGTCGAAGAAAGTCTCGAACCGACACCAGACCGATGAGTGCACCCCCTTTGGTCACTCCAAGGTGGAGGGTGCGGTGTTTATCCATGAGGTCGGCTGCTTCTGTTAATGGCCGCCGCTCTTCGATGCCGGGAACCGGACTGCTCATGATGGCATCAACCGGCACAAAGTACGATGCCTTCTCGGCTCCCACGAATTTCTTGACGATGTCCGATTCGGTGACGATGCCGATGACTTTCGCTTTGTGCGTCACCAATACGCTTTCTACGTTGCAGGCTCTCATGAGTTTCGCCGCCTCGATGACCGAGGTGCCAGCTTCCACTGTCACCGGTTCTGTCTGCATCAAGTTGCCGACTGTTACCATCTGCCCCTCCTTTTTATTGTTTGGTCGTGGACTGATGCTATCAGCGCACGATTGCGTCGAGGTTAGGGGGACGTTACAGGGAGGTAAAGTTTCAATCGCGGAAGAGAGAGTTGTTTCGTGTGATCGTTGGAAGAGGGCGACTCAATCGAACTCTTCCCATCCGCTCAGCCGGCTGCCTAAGACGAGCGTGCGCCTGGTAGTGGAAACCACAATGAGCCCATTGTCGTTGTCCACTCCCAGAATCTGTTCATGCACATCCAACGGCTTCGAAGCGAAGCCGCCGAGGAGTGGGGTGAATCCGACCGCGCGCTCATTGGTGATGAAGACTGCTCCATAATCGTTGCAGTACGATTGACGCACTTTTTCCCGTACGCCCAGGGATTCTTTAAGCCACAGGCCGTTGACGCCACGAAATCCGTACAGATCGTGGTCCGTTCTGATTAGGGTGAAGGTGGGCAGGATCTTCCGTTCGAGGACTTTCTCGTTCACGCCCAATTCTATCTTGGTCCATGTCAGAGCACGGCTGGAAAACCCTAGGAGGCGACGAGACGTCACCACGATGCCGTTGAGTCCGCTTGCACCCGAGCTGAGCACCACTTCATGTGTACCCAACGGCATTTCCCTCCGGCCACTGAACTGGCTGTTCGCGACAGCGAAGCCTGATTCAACCCACACGGTCACCTCGGTGCCCATCTCCGTGGCCTGTGCCATGGCCGTCCAAGGTGAACAAGCCAGCAGGAGGAAGATCCCATAGCGGTGAAAGCTGGACATGGCACGGTGATTATACCGTGCGTCGAAGTTGTGTTGGGGGAGGGTCAGCCGTTCAAGTTGAGTGTGTCACAAGTGCCACAAGGCTGTCGTCCGGGAGAAGGCTGGGGCGATTCTTCAGGCGGTCGGCTCGTTGAGCCGGATGGTGTAGAGGTAGTGGTACAGTCCCTTGCGTTCCATCAATTGCGCATGCGTGCCTTCTTCCACCAACTGTCCCTTATCCAAGACCAGAATTCGGTCGGCGCGTTGGATGGTCGACAAACGGTGGGCGACGACGAAGGTCGTGCGGCCCTCCATGAGGCGTTGGAGGGCTTCCTGTACCAGCCGTTCCGATTCAGTATCGAGCGATGACGTGGCCTCATCGAGCAAGAGAATGCGAGGATTCTTCAGAATGGCCCGAGCGATCGCGATTCGCTGGCGTTGACCACCCGACAGGTTGACTCCTTTCTCGCCCACCACGGTTTGGTACCCGTCCGGCAAGCCGGTGATGAAAGCATGTGCGTGGGCCGCTTGGCTTGCCTCTATCACAGTGGCTTCGTTGGCTTCTCTATTTCCATAGCGAATGTTGTCGAGGATGGTACCTCCGAACAAGATAGTTTCTTGCGGGACCAGTGCGATCTGTCGGTACCAACTGTCCAGCGTCACGTCCCGCAGATCACGGCCGTCGATGGTCAGATATCCTTCTATGGGATCATAGAACCGATGCAGCAGATTGATCACGGTGGTCTTTCCGGCCCCGGTCGGTCCGACGAAAGCCACCAATTCGCCTGGCTTGGCTTCGAATGACAGGCGAGTCAGCACGGGGTGGCGGCTGTCATAGCTGAAGGTGACGTTTTCCATCCGGATATGGCCTGCGATTGTTCCGAGCGCTTGCGCGGTTGGTCGATTGTCAATATCGGGCTTGGCGTCCAGGATCTCGAAGACCCGCTGGGTTGCCCCCTGCGCTTCCTTGATCTGGGTAAAGATCTTGGCCGCCGAGCTGAAGGGACCGATCAGGATGCCGGCAAACAACACGAAGGCGAAGAGATCACCCGGCGTGACCACGCCGTCGATGACCTGGCGGCCTCCGTACCACAGGACGGCGGTGGCCGATGAGAAGGTCAGGAGACTGATGACGGGAATGAAGACAGCCATGATGCCGGCCCGACGGAGCGTCAAACGCAGCGTCTGCTCGACCTGATCTGCAAAACGGGTCTGTTCCCGCCGTGTCTGGACGAAGGATTTGACGATGCGAATGCCGGAAATAACTTCTTCGGTCAGGGTGCTGAGCGCGGCGGTGTGGTCTTGAATCGAAGTTGACAGGGATTTCAGCCGTCGGCCGAATATTTTTGAAACGATCACCAGCAGCGGGAGCAGGATGAGAATCAGCAGGCAAAGCCGCCAGTTCATCAGGAGAAGGAACGTAATGCCGCCGATGAAAGTCACGAGTTGCTTGATTCCGTCGATGGGGGTCTCCGTGACGAGGGATTGAATGACGGTGACATCGGACATCAACCGGGAAAGTAACTCTCCCGTGCGTCGTCGAGCGAAAAAGCTGACGCTGAGCATTTGCATGTGACTGAAGAGATGTTTGCGAAAATCAGCCACGACGGTCTGGGAGACACAGGCAGTAAGATAACTGTGGCCCATCGAGCAGAGTCCCTGGAGAATCACCAGACCGAGGAACAGCCCGATGGAGCGCGTCATCCTGTCGGCATCATGCTGAACGGTGATGATATCCCAGAGCGTACCGGCCAGCCTCACCAAGGTGAGGTTGATCAGTGCAACTCCGGCCACTAAGAGCCCGGCCAGCAACAGGCGTGGTAAGTGGGGCCGAACGAAGGGCAGAAATCGCTTGAAGATCACCATGGTGAGTCAGATAGTTCGGTCGATGGTGACAGGAGGCGGTTGGTCCACGCCTCTCTCACGCGATATTAGGGCGACGGGAGACGGGTGGATGGACGAGGTTAGATCTGAACGATGGACTCGATCAGGTTCTTGTTGACCGCGACGTAATCCGCCTGGTCCTTCTCGTTGATGACCACGTCGGTGAGGCTAATGAACAGCCGTGCTTCTTCGTTGATCGCGTCGGACACACGATGCCGCATCGGGGGTACCAGGAAGTCTCCCACGTAGGTACAACTGATTGTCCGTACGCGGATGCGAACTTTCTTGCCCTTGCCCTCGGACACGGCCTTCTCCTCCCGCTGCGCAGGCTGAGCCTAGCTTTTCCGGCGAAGGAACTTTTGACGTTGGCGCAGCTTCTTGTATTTGTGCTTGCGCATTTTCTTTCGGCGTTTCTTCAAGACGCTTGACATGCTTCGTATCTCCAAAGAAGGGGGAGTCTAAAAGCTTTTCAGGGAAAATGCAAGCTCACAGCACGCTTTTCCCCTGTGGTATACTGCCATCCTATGTTTGCACGGCGAGCCTGTCTTTCACCGACCCTGTGCACGGCGTGGCTTCTCTTGCTGGCGTTTCTTGTCGCAGGCTGTCCATCGAAAACCATTCAGTACCCCGCCGAGCATGAGCGGTTGCTTCGCCTTGACCAGGCCTTGGAATCTCTCCGAAGCGCGTATGAGCGAAAGGATCGGGCGGGATTTCGGTCGATGCTGTCCCCGCCTGATCAGATGGAAGAGCTGCAACGTTACGCGGAGATAGATTTTGACGCCTTCCATGCGATTACACTCGAATTCAGGATCGAACGGGTCATGTTGGCAAAGGATGACCTTGATGTGCTGGTCAATTGGCAGGGGATCTGGAAAAAAGACGCCAATGATACGGGCACACGTCAGCGCGGCCATGCCCGATTGCAATGGGTCGGGACACGCCCGATGCTCCTGCGCAGCGCGCAGGGCGATCTGCCCTTCGGCATGAAAAGCAAACTGATGCTGGCAGAGCCTTCCTCTTCACCACGATAAACCATGCCGCGATCCGTGCCGGAAGCAGATTTCCTCGTCATCGGGAGCGGAGTGGCCGGGCTTCGTGCCGCGTTGGAGCTTTGTCGGGTCGGGCGAGTGATCATGCTCACCAAAGGGCATCCTCTCCAAAGCAATTCAATTTTTGCACAAGGCGGTGTTGCGGTCGCGCTGAGCGAAGAAGATGACGTCTCCATCCACTTGACGGATACGGTGAAGGCGGGCCATGGGCTGTGTCGCCGAGAAGCGGTGCGCGTTCTTGTGGAAGAAGGACCGGATCGCATTCAGGAGCTCATCCAATGGGGGGCACAGTTCGACAAGACCGGGGGGAAATTCGCGTTTGCACGGGAAGCCGCGCATAGCCGTAGCCGCATTCTTCGCGCACGAGGTGACGCGACGGGAAATGAGATGGTGCGAGCGCTCATGGCGCGGGCGGTTCGACAACAGCGAATCGCCTGCTTGGACTATCACTTTACGGTCGATCTGGTCGTCGAGGGGGGGCGCTGTTGCGGAGCGGTGGTCCTCGACGAAAACTCCGGCGAACAATTCGCCATTCCCGCACAAGCGGTCGTGCTGTCGACCGGTGGCGCCGGCCAAATTTTTGCCCGGACGACGAATCCGCCCAACGCGACGGGCGATGGAATGGCCATGGCCTTTCGTGCGGGGGCGGAACTTCAAGACATGGAGTTCGTCCAGTTTCATCCGACGTCGCTGTATTTGCCGTCCAGTCCGCCATTCTTGTTGTCGGAGGCCATGCGCGGGGAAGGGGGGCAGCTCCGCAATAACAAGGGTGAGTCATTTATGACGCGCTACCACCCTCTCGGCGTGCTGGCACCGAGAGATATCGTGGCACGGGCTATCTGGGCCGAAATGGCGGCGACGCGCGCCCGGCATGTCTATCTCGATGTCACGCATCTGGGGTCGGATTTCGTGAAACGTCGTTTCCCGACGATCTATGCGACGTGCCTGCGCCACGATATCGATATTACGGAAGAGTGGATTCCGGTCTCGCCAAGCGCCCATTACATGATGGGAGGCGTCACGACCGACCTCACCGGGGCCACCACGTTGCCGGGCTTGTTTGCGGCCGGAGAGGTCGCGTGCAGTGGTGTGCATGGAGCCAACCGGCTCGCGAGCAACTCACTATTGGAAGGATTGGTATTCGGAAGGCGGGCCGGCGTGGCGGCCATCGCGTCGGCCGCCGGCGGCCCCAGGCCGAGCGGGAATGCGTTCCATATGCGGGTGCCACGCGGCCATGGCGATCGATTGGAAGATGTAGAGAAGGTGCGAAATTCCCTGCGTCGAATCATGTGGGGACAGGTTGGGTTGATCCGATCCCGCGAGTCATTAGTTCGGGCCACGGCCCAACTGGCCCGATGGGAACGGATGGTCTCCCGACCCTTTGCCAGCAGAGCAGACCTTGAGGTGAAGAACATGGTGCAAGTGGCGCGCTGTGTGGCGGAAGCGGCTTTGTGGAGAGAGAACAGCGTCGGTGCCCACTATCGATCTGATTTTCCGGAGACGCGACGTTCGGGATGGAAGGCGCATAGCCGACTGAGCCTCACTGATCGGACTACGGGGCGGGTGGGGGCGCGGCCTCGGGGGAAGCCGGTGACATTGCGTACTCGGAAGACGGGATAACATGACCGGTCGAAGCCAGGTCGCGAGCGAGAAACGTTCGGTAGTACCGGAGAACTTTTCTGACATATTGTCGTGTTTCGTCGATCGGCGGAAGGGTGCGATACCGGTCGACCACGTGTTCGCCGGCATTGTAGGCCGCAAGCGCGAGAGGGAGATTTCCTCGGAATCGATCCAGCAGGTGCCGGAGGTATTTGGTCCCCCCACCGATATTGTCTTCCGGATCGTAGAGATCTCGCACATCCAACTGCAGCGCGGTCTGCGGCATGAGCTGCATCAACCCGACCGCACCGGATCGTGAAACGGCACGAGGATCGAAATTCGACTCGGCCTTGATCACGGCGCGGATGAGGGCCGGGTGGAGTTGATGCTGCCTTGAGAACCGCTTGATCATGGGTTCCAATTCCTGCTCCGAGATGGCCGGATGCAGCCGATTCGGACGGATGTCGACTCGACGGTATCGGACATCAGAAGGGACATTGGTCAGAGAAATAGTCCCCTTGGAGTCGATATACTGGTAGATCTCGGCGTGTAGGGACGGAACCGGGCTCAGTAGACATCCACCAAGCAAGAGTGCAGCCGCCAGGCCGGAGCCTGTGCATGAGGAGGCGGACGGGAGTCTGTGATTCAGCATCGTCACACGATAGCAGTCTCCCGCGGACTGTCAAGAAATTGCGGATCTTTTGTGGAGACCTGGTGAAACACCGTGGAATCGGAGGCTTAGCCTGCTGCGGGCTGTGCTGAGAGTCGGTTTCGAGACTCGACGAACCGTGCGTGTAGCCTGCGGGTCAGTGGGCCCGGTGCTCCATTCCCGATTCGCGTGTGGTCGACCACGACTACCGGCATGATTTCCATGCTGGTGTTGGTCAAAAAGCACTCATCGGCCTGATAGAGTTGGTCAACGGTAAAATGTCCTTCCTCGATGGGCAGGTGGAGCTCTTTGGCCAATTGAATCACGATTTGTCTGGTGATGCCGTTGAGGAGGCCGCAGTCCAAGGCAGGCGTCTGCAGCCGGCTCTTCCGGACGAAGAAGAGATTGCTGATCGTGCCTTCGGTCAGGTGTCCTTCCCAATTGAGCAGCAGGCTGTCGAACGTATTTCCTGCGATGGCCTCCCGCTTGGCCAAGATGTTGTTGAGGAAATTGGTGGTCTTGATTCGCGGGGGGAGGGCGCTCGGCAAGTTCCGCTTGGTCGACGCGACCATTACGGCGACGCCTTGGTCATAGAGTTGGGCTGCCGGAGGCACCAGCCGCTTGGTCATCACGACAACGGTCGGCGAGGAGCATAGGGCCGGATCCAGCCCGATGTCTCCGACTCCCCGCGAAACGGTGATTCGCACATAGGCGTCTCGTTGATCGGTTCCCACCTCGTTGCGGACCATGGCTTCCCGCAGAATCTCAGGCCACTGCGTGAGCGGAATCGGAACGCTCAACCCGATGGCGTCGGCGGATTGAAACAACCGAGTGAGGTGGTGGTCTCGCATGAAGAGGCGCGGACCATACGAACGCATCGTTTCAAAGATCCCGTCGCCGTACAGAAACCCGTGGTCGAAAACCGAGACCACGGCTTCGCGGTCTTGCACAAATCGATCGTTCAGGTATATCCACATTCTGCTATCCGAAGGCGCTGAAAAAAGCCTGGGCCTTATGAATGGTTTCCTCGTACTCGCGTTCCGGGTCGGAATCGGCCACGATCCCGGCTCCGACTTGGAGATATCCTGTGCCCTGTATCATCGTGAGCGTGCGGATCAGGATGTTGAAGTCGAGATCACCGCTCCAGCTGAGGTATCCCATGGAGCCGGTATAGAGGCCGCGACGGACCGGTTCCAATTCCTCGATGATCTCCATGCAGCGGACTTTTGGGACACCGGTGATCGTGCCTCCGGGAAACATGGCTCTCAAGAGGTCGAATCCGGTTGCCTGGTCCGAGAGCATACCTGTGATATTCGATACCAGGTGGCTGACATGCGAGTACTGCTCCAACGTCATGACTTCGTCTACCCGGACGCTTCCGAATCGGCAGACACGACCGAGATCGTTACGCTCGAGATCGACCAGCATGATGTGTTCCGCCCGCTCCTTCTCATTGGCCCGGAGTTCACCGACGAGTCGTTGATCCTCGAGCGGCGTTTTTCCTCGAGGCCTGGTTCCTGCGATCGGCCTGGTGTCGGCCCGACGATCATCGAGGCGGACAAGGCGTTCGGGAGATGAGCTGATGAGGCGGACCGTATCGAACCGGAGAAGTCCGGAAAAGGGCGACGGGTTCAGGTTCCGGAGGCGGCGATAGGCGGAGAGATCGGCCTGGAAGTGTCCTTGACGGAGGGACGAGCAATTGACGGTGAAGCGGTGAGAGAGGTTTGCTTGATAGATGTCACCGGCTGCGATGTAGTCCTGACAACGGCGGACACTCTCCATGTACGTGGCTTGCTCTTGTTCCGGCGTAAAGGTCAGGAGGCCCAGGCTGTCCGGATGGGCATCGACCGTACTGGGACGCGTCAATAGGGCTTCGAATGCGGCAAGCCGGTCTCTTCCTTCGTGGAACAATCGTTCCCGTGACTCACCTAAAAACCGTGTCAGCGGGGGACAGAACATCAGTATCAGATGGTTGCGCTCATGGTCGACGGCCGCGACAAGATCAAAAAATGCGAATTCCAAATCAGGCACCAGAGGATGGGATGGGGCGATCGACGGTAATATCTCAAATTGGCGCACGAGATCGTAGCTGAGGTAACCCACGGCCCCCCCAAAAAACGGGGGAGCTTCGGGAGGGCGAGGGATGTGCTGGTCGGCAAATAGTTGAGCCAATCTCTCGAAGGGGGCCAATCTTGACGTTCCTTGGTTCCCAGTCGGTCGTTCTGCCAGGCGAGGACCCATTCCCGACAGTCCGTAATAAGGGTTTGCGGAAAAGTACGAATATCGTCCCATTGTTCGCCCGCTACCGTTTTCCAAGAGAAAGGACGGGTGCTCGGTCGAAGCAATGTTCGCATACAGCTCTACGGGGTTTGTTGATGGGCAGGGCAAAGTGACGATGAGCGGTGAAGGGGGGCCATGCAAAAAACTCGATGAGGTATCTTGTCGCATGGTTTGGGATATCGTCATCAATGTTGCAAAATAAGGTCGGCTCACTATACCGCAGAGATTTCTGAGGAGATAGATGCCTAACGGCTTGACATTACAAGCAGACCTTTGCTTAAATTGCACGCCCATCAACGGCAGAGTTGTGACTGCGTGCTCCGCCTCCCATGGGTTTCAGGATGGCCCCTCCACAAGATCCCTTATATGCGGGGCTCGGCCAAGCGATCAGGATCGCAACTGATCTGCTTGCGGCCTTGATCGTGGGAGGAGCCTTGGGGTGGGTCTGTGATACGTATGTTTTCGACTCGACCCCATGGAGCATGATCATCGGGCTTCTGATGGGAGTCGTGGCAGGGATGAGAAATGCATACCGGTCGATCCAACGGTGGCCGAAGACACCATAAACTAGAACCTTAATAAGGACGGACGAGAACATCGTGGAAGAAAGCCCCCTTCATCAATTCGAGCTTCAGAATTGGATCTCCATTTCGCTGGGCGGATTGGATATTTCCATCAATAAGGCCGTTGTCTTCATGTGGATCGTCGTGCTGGTCTCGGCGGTGCTCATGGTGATGGCAGGGTCTGCAAGGAAGTTGGTTCCGGGCAAGTTGCAAAGCCTGGCGGAGATGATGGTGGATTTTATTCGCAGCATGATCTTGGACACGATGGGGAAGGAGGGGATGCGGTTTTTCCCCTTGATCGCCACCCTCTTCGTGTTCATTCTCTTCAGTAATCTGATTGGCTTGATTCCAGGCAGCTACACGGTGACGAGCCAGATTATCGTGACGGCCGTCTTCTCGTTCCTGGTCTATGGGTTGAGTCTGATCATGGGGTTCATGCTACACGGCGCAAAGTTCCTCGGCATCCTGGTTCCCCCCGGGACACCAGGGTGGCTGGTGCCCCTGATGATACCGATTGAGATCATCAGCCAGGTGGCGCGACCAGTTTCACTCGCGGTCCGATTATTTGCGAACATGACGGCGGGCCATGTGATGCTCGCGGTCTTGTTCAGTCTCACGATCGGCGGCGGGTTGCTGATCGGATGGTTGCCCTTTGCGTTTACGGTCGCCATCTATGGGTTGGAATTCGGTATCGCGTTTATTCAAGCCTACATTTTCAGTATCTTGACCTGCGTCTACCTGGGTGACGCGTTTCATTTACATGGCCATGATGAGCACGCGCATTAGCGCATGCCAGTTTAGACAAGAGAGGAGTAAGACATAATGGATTCAGCAGCAGCAGGGTTGATCGGTATGGGATGTGCCGCGGCAGGGTTTGCCGGAGCGGGTGTCGGCATCGGGTTTATCTTTGGAAAGATGATCGAAGTGGTGGCACGTCAGCCTGAGGCGGAAGCACGCGTGACGAAATACATGTGGATCGGTTTCGCATTGGTGGAGGCCATTGCGCTCTACGGCCTGGTCATTGCCTTCATCATCATGGGATTCCGCAAGTAGAGGCAGGCTCAGGTTTAGGTCAAGGCCGAGGGGACACCGTGTCGCCTCAGCCTGAACCTCAGCCTTCCTGAGGAAAACTATGCCACAGTTTGAATCGCACTTTTTTTCTTCCCTGATTTTCTGGGAAGTCGTGTCTTTCGGTATTTTGTTGTTCATCCTGTATAAGTATGCATTCCCGGGCGTTCTCAGTGTCCTTGAGGAGCGAGAAAAGAAAATTAAGGACAGCCTCGATCAGGCGGAGCGTCATCGGTCGGAGGCTGAGGGGCGGCTGAAGGACTATGAGGCAAAGCTCAGTGCAGCCGGGAAGGAAGCGGAGGCCATCCTTGCAGCGGCTAAAGAACGAGCACAGCGTCTGCTTGATGAAAACGAGCAACGATTGACTGCCGACGCAGAGCGCATCAAGGGTGATGCCACAAGGGAAATCGAGCAAGAACGGCGCAAGGCCCTTCAGGACATCCGTACACAGACAACGGAATTGGCACTGATGGTCGCGGAAAAGGTTGTGCAGCGGAGCTTGACCGAAGCTGATCAACGGAAGTTCGCCGACGAAGCGCTTGAGGCCCTCTCCCGATCTCAACAGCGCTGATCTATTCCCATCGTGATTGTCAGGGGGAGTCAGCCCAGGCTGACTCCCCCTGGTCGATACCCGTCCAAATCCACCGTCACAAACTGAAACCCGAGTTCTTTGAGTCGCGCGGTGATTCGTGTGCACCGGGTTGGTTCAATGAGCCAGGGGAGGTCGTTGGGGGCCACCTCAATTCTGGCAATGTCGCCATGGTTTCTGACTCGAAAATGACGCAGCCCCTCGCGTTGAAGCACGGCTTCCGCCTGCTCGACCCGGTTCAGCTTTTCAAGCGTAATCGGCATGCCACGTGGGATTCGTGACGACAGACAGGCCGCGGCAGGCTTATCCCAATTCGAGAGCCCGAGTTCCTTCGCCAGGATGCGGATGTCTGTTTTTGACAGCTCAACCTCAACCAGCGGGCTGCGCACACCCAGTTCCCGGGCGGCCTTCATCCCGGGACGGTCGTCGCCGAGGTCGTCCAGATTCGTTCCATCCAGGATGTATGCAGCCGTTTTTCTTTGTCTGACTGTCCCAAGCAACTGATACAGGTCGGTTTTGCAATGGAAACAACGGTCGGCGTCATTTTTGACAAAATCGTCTATGGCCAATTGATCCGTATGTACTGTTTCATGGCGGGCACCGATTTCTTGAGCAACCTTCTTGGCTGCTTCCAGTTCCAGTAGTGGGAATGTCGGTGAGACGGCCGTGATGCCGACAGCCTTTTCCCCCAATTGGTCATGTGCAACTTTCAGCACGAAGGTACTGTCGATTCCGCCGGAATAGGCGACAACGACGGAGCCCAACTCCGTAAGCAGGGCTCGGAGTCGATGGAGTTTGTTTTGGAGCGCCGAGGATTGCATAGATGATGTTCACACGCTGGCTAATGACGAACTTTTGCCTTGGTAATATTTCCCACCACCACCAACGCGTAGAACTGAGGGTTCAAATATTGCTTGGCCACACGCTGCACATCGTCTTTCGTCACCCGGTCAACCCATTTGGGATATTGGCTGAAGTAATCGAATCCGAGTCCGAAAAATTCTACCTGACCCAAAACCTGTGCCAGCTTGGTCGTTGAATCCAGTCGTAAGGGGAAGCTTCCCATCAAAAACGACTTCGCCTCGGCGAGTTCCTGGTCGCTCACCGGTGCCTCACGGATTGCTTTCATTTCAGTTAGGACACTGGTGATGGCCTGGTTGGTGGTCTCGGTTCGAGTCTGGAGATTGATCCAAAATGTTCCAGTCATGGCTTTCGCGTCATAGTGACTGGTAATTCCGTAGGCAAGCCCCTGTTTATCGCGGATGGAGTCCATCAGTCGCGACGAAAATCCACCGGCTCCGAGGACGTGGTTCATGACGGTGACGGCATAGAAATCAGGGTTGGTTCGGCTGATTCCGGAGTGACCCAATACAATAGTGGACTGGGTTAAATCTTTCTCGATGAATTGGACCGTCTTTTTCTCGATGCTGGGCGGCTTCCTGAGCGGCCGGAATGGGGTAGGGCCTTTCTTCCAGGGGCCAAAATGAATCTGAACGAGCGATGTCGCTTGTTCGACCGTCACGTCGCCGACGATGGTCAGGATGACTTGGTTTGGGAGATATTCCTTGGCGTAGAAGCTTTGGATGTCGGCCAAAGTGATCTTGTTGAGCGTCTCCTCGGTTCCATGGACAGGCCAGCGATAGGGGTGATTCTGATAGACCAACTGGTTGAAGGCTTTCATGGCCACATGCCCGGGATCATCGTTGTCGCTCGCGATTTCACCAAGAATCTGTGATCGAACCCGTTCGAATTCCTGTTTGGGGAATGCCGGGCGTTGAAGGATATCCGCGAGAAGTGTAAATCCCAGGTCGATGTCCTTTCTCAGGATGCGGGCGGACGCGGTCGTAAAATCCTCACTGGCCTGGGCCCCCAGGGATCCACCGACGAAGTCGATCTGTTCAGCGAGTTGCTTGGACGATCGTGATATGGTGCCTTCATCCAGGAGGCTGGCGACAAGATTGGCAACACCGGCCTTTTCCGGAGGGTCCTGAGAGGAACCAGCCTTGATGAGCGCATGAAGTTCCACAATGGGAAGAAAGTGCTGTTCCAACACGACGACGGTCATCCCATTGGGCGTCGTGAACTTAACAGGGACAATATCGGCTGCGGCTGCCCCTATGGGAACATTCAGCGACAAGGCTACACCGAGAGCCCAGCACACTCGCTGGGCAAGCAGACCAACTCGGATGAGTCGGGGACAGGAGTCGGAGTACTCCGTGGCATGGGGTTCGTGATTCATGGCGTCCTAAGGCTTTCCATCGTGCGGCGCTGAGGGAGACGGTTCGGGGAGTTTCGGTGGTACGGGGATGAGAATCCCGGTGGTCCGATTGTCCGGGGTTAGGTACAGCTTCGCGACCCGTTGAATGTCGTGGGCGGTGACCGCACGGATCCGCTCAACGAACTGATTGACTCGTCGCCATCCTGCGCCGACGGTCTCTGCCTGTCCCATCAGCATGGCATGGCGAAAATTCGAATCTTGCTCGAACACGCGCGACGCTTCAATCTGGTTTTTAGCCCGTTGCAGTTCCAACTCCGATGGCGGTTCATTCTGAAGGCGCATCACCTCACGCTGGACCGCGTCTTCCACGGCCTCTATCTTTGCTCCGGGATTGACCAGTGCGTAAAAATAGAATAGGCCGGGATCGGTTTGCAGCAAGCTGTATTCTGCACCGACAGCCAGGGCCATCTTCTGCTCATAGACCAGACTCTGGTAGAGACGAGAACTCTTTCCATGCGAGAGGATGGACTCAAGAAGGTCAAGGGCATAGCTGTCTTCGCTTGAATAGTTGGGAATGCGGAAGCCCGTCATCACAAACGGAACTTGCGCTTCCCGCTTGAGCAGAAAACGCCGTTCGCCGCGCTGCTCGGGCTCGGGCGGCAGAATCTGCTTCGGCGAGGGACCTCGGGGAATCGGCTCAAACAATCGTTTGATCATGGGGAGCAGCGAGTCGGCTTTGATGTCGCCCACGACGATCAACGTGGCATTGTTAGGCGAGTAAAAGGTGTCGTAGTGACGCTGTAAGTCTTCGATCGTCATTGCATCCAGATCTGCGAACCAGCCGATCACCGGCCAATGATAGGGATGGCTCATGAAGACCTGGGCGAACAAGGCTTCCACTAAGGCGCCTTGTGGATCATCCTCGGACCTCAGGCGGCGTTCCTCCTTCACGACGTCGCGCTCGGTCTGGAACTCACTGTGATCGAGGAGCAACCCCTGCATCCGGTCGGCTTCCAGTTCCAACGCGAGTCCGACCCGGTCGGCCGCCACGTTTTCGAAATAGGCGGTGAAATCCTGTCCGGTAAAGGCGTTGTCGATTCCGCCGTTCTTTCTAATGGTGCGGGAAAAAGATCCTTTGGGATACCTGGCCGTACCTTTGAACATCATGTGCTCGAGCATGTGCGAGAGTCCCGCACGGCCCATGACTTCATTCCGGGAGCCTACCTTGTACCAGACTTGGACCGTGGCCACCGGGGCTTTCGGCACCTCGATCAGCAGTACCTTCATTCCGTTGGAGAGGATGTATTCGTTGGGGTCGGCTCCCATAGAGAGGGAGCGGTCGCCGAGGATCAGGAGCATCCCCGCCAGGCAGGCAAACCAAGTGCGTGTGATTATCGGCCTGATCATAATGGACGTTGAATGAGGCATGCTAACAACGAGATTCAATAGCTGTCAAGGTAACGGGAGGTTGGTTGCCGGAGACATCACCGAGTTGTCCGCAGGCGCCGTATACGTCTCGCCCGCGACTCCTGCGGATATAGGCATCGAGCCCCGCCTTGCGGAGGTCGGATTGAAAACGAAGCACGTCTTCGTCGGGCGGACGACGGAAGCGACTTCCAGGGAATTCATTGAAAGGGATCAGATTGATTTTGCAGCGCAAGGATTTCAGCAACTGTATCAGGCGCCGCGCATCGGCCGGAAGATCGTTCACGCCGGATAACAAGACGTATTCAAACGTCAACCGTTGATGTGGCGCGAGCGGATACCGTCGACACGCGGCCAGGAGCGACTTCAGGGATGCGATGTCGCTGGCCGCGGGCATCAGATCCCGGCGCTGTTCTTCCGTCGTGGCATTGAGGGAGACGGCGAGATTTACGCCCATTGCCGCGACTTCAGCGAGACGGGAGGCCAGACCGGCCGTCGAGACCGTAATGCGTCTCCGCGACCATCCAAGGCCCCAGGGTTTGTTCTGTAACGCGGCCACGGCGGCTTTGAGAGTCTCCACATTGGCGAGCGGTTCTCCCATTCCCATGAAGACGAGATTCGTGATGTGTTCGGCGGACGTCAGGAGATCTTGAGCGGTGAGCACCTGATCGATGATCTCATGGAGCTTGAGGTTGCGCTTCAGCCCCATCTGTCCGGTCAGACAAAACCCACAGTCCAGTATGCATCCCACCTGTGTCGACACACAGAGGGTCAGCCTGGTGTCGTCCGGGATCAAGACGGATTCGACCGTCATGCCGTCTTCGAGCGTCAAGAGTACTTTGCGCGTTCCATCCTGGGAGCGGAGCACGCTCACCCGTTCAGACCGGCCGATGGAGGCCGTTCGAGAGAGGGAGATGCGATCCTGCATCGGGAGATCGGTCATATCCATGACCCGGCGGAGACGCCGTTGGTATAACCAGCGCAGAATTTGTGTGGCCCGATATTCGGGCCAGCATTGTGTGCGGACGAACCGGGCCATCTGAAGTTCGGTGAGAGCTAAGAGATGAACCGTCGTGTTTTGATGCGAGACCGATGGGTCGGCCATAGGGTTCCCTCGTTGGAGGAGCAGCCTACCATACCGCATGTCACCCCGCATACGATGTGGGTCCCTCACCGACCCTCAATTCTTTTTCCATTGTGGGTGGCTCTGTATATAATGGGGTCGAGTGGCAATTGATGGGTGACCATGAGGAACCATAACATGTCGCGTGCCCTCGGGATCTGTTTGACGGTGCTTGGCCTTGGCCTGCTATTGCATGACGCGCACGCCGCACAAGTTGCCGCGCCGGAACAAATGAACGCCGAGAGCTGTACGCCCGCCGAAGACTGTTTTGTTGCCGCGGTCTGGCCGAGGGAACGACTCGGGCATGCCTTGACGAAGGACCAAGTCGTCGCGCTGAAACTTGAGCGTCTCCGTAAGGTGATGGAAGTGTCGCCGACATCGCTTTGGGCTAAGCGGGCCGGCTTGCTCTCCGGCGTGATTTTGATGGATCGAAACCCTGCGGCGGCATTGCCGTATCTCCGAGCTGCGCAACAAGACTTTCCGGTCCTCGACGACTACATCCGATTCTGGATCGGGGAGGTCCATCTGCGACTGGGAGAGGTCAAGGAAGCTGCCGCAATGTTTGAGGGAGTGTCGCAAGCGGTTCCTGACTCCAACCTGCTCAACCTGACCGCATTTCGTGCCGGTGAAGCCTGGTATCGAGCCGCCAGTTGTCCCGAGGCCATCTCTTGGCTGCTGAAGGCGGTGAATGGAAATGATAAAGACCCTCAGGTCGCGCAGGCCTGGTTACGATTGGCTTCGTGTTATCTCCGCGAAAATCAGCTGTCCGAGGCCCGAGAGACGTTGAAGCAGCTCTGGGTCAAGTTTCCTCAAACGAAAGAGGCGAAGGAGGCGGAGGCGCTGCTGGCGAGCGACAGCGGAAGTCCAGCGTGGAGTGCATCTCCTGATCTGCATTATGAGCGTGCCCAGGCGTTTCTGGCGCAGTCTCTCCATGCTGAAGCGATCGATGAGCTCAAGAAATTCATGACTCTCGATCCTTCTTCCCCTCAACGTTCGGACGCCAAGCTGAAAATGGGAATTGCGCAGGTTCGGCTCAAGACATACGATCAGGCGCGGGACACATTCGCTGCATTGACTGAGGAACAAGGGGCCCGGGGGGAGGAAGCGACGGTCTGGTTGGCGAGAGTCTATCTTCGTCAGGGGTTGGGGGAGAAGCTGTTGGATTTGTGTCGTCTGTTGTCCCGGCGCACCTTGACCCCGGAGCAGAAGGGACAGATCAACCTGTTCGCTGGAATCTGGCTGGAGGATCAATCCCGCTTCGACGAAGCCGCTGAACGATATCGGCATGTTGCCAAGATGGGTGAGCCTGCCTCTCAACGAACTGAGGCGCAGTGGCGGGAAGGGTGGCTGCTCTATCGAACGGATCGCCAGCGGGAGGCGATTCGAGTGTGGCAGCAGATTGTAGACCAAAAGGACAGCGACGTTGAGCCACAAGCGCTCTACTGGATCGCTCGCGCCCAGGGGCAGCTTGGGGATACGAAGGCGAAAAATCTGTATGCCCAACTCTGCCGACGGTTCCCGTACACCTACTATTGCCAGATGGCACGCGAGCAGGGGGGCATACCGGCTCCCGCGCGACCGGAGCAGGAGACCGCTGCTGCGCCTGTGTCGTCAGTGCAATCCATTTCTGAGGCCACTCACGAGCCGGCGCAGGACGGCCAGCCTGTGACCCGGACACAGATTGAACAACAGTCGGCCTTCCGGAGGGCGGTTGAACTGAGGCTGCTTGGACGGGAGCAAGACGCTGCGAGGGAGTTGAGTGCCTTGACGGATCGGTATAGCCGAGATCCCGAGGTGCTGGCAGCGTTATCCATCATGTTGAATGAAGTCGGCGCGTACCACCATGCGTTACGCCTCGTGCGGGCACGATTCCGTGAGAAGTTGGAGCGGACGGGTGGACCGATTGCCGACGGATTGTGGAACGTCGCGTATCCGACCGGGTTGATTCCAACGATTAAGATGTCGGCGACCAACGGTGTCGACCCATTTCTGGTTGCCGCGATCATCCGAGAGGAAAGCCAGTATGATTGGAAAGCGGTTTCGCGCGTCGGCGCGATCGGCTTGATGCAGGTGATGCCGACCACAGCCAGTGCCGTTGCTCAGCAGCATCATCTGCCGAGCGTGTCCCGGGAGGATCTGTTCGATCAAGAAGTCAATATTCGGATCGGCGTGCGGTATGTGGAACAACTCCTGTCGCAGTTTTCCGGCAACATGGCTCAGGCGATCGCAGCGTACAACGCCGGTCCGGTCGTCGTGGGGACCTGGGCGGCAACCTATCGAGGTCGTAGTGAGGATGAGTTCGTCGAGCTGATTCAGTACCAAGAGACCCGGCAATACGTCAAGCGTGTGCTCCGCAGTTACAAGGAGTATCTGCGATTGTTCGGTGCTCCCAAAACCGTTTCTTGACAGGATCTTGTGAAGTTTTTATAGTGCGCCACAATCTGTTGTGGCGACTAACCAAGAGGGGATAATTATGTCGTTGGATCGACTGGATGCGCTTGAAACGCGAATTCGTGACCTGGTCAAGCTCGTTCAAGAGCTCAAACGCAAGAACGGGCTCTTGGAGGAGGAACTCAAGACGGCTCGTCAGCAGTTGGCCCAGCAGGATGATATGAATCGCCGATGGGAAATGGAGCGGGTGGATATCAAGACGCGAATCGAAAAAGTCATGAGCGAGATCGAGCTGCTTGAGTGTATCGAAGATCCAAAGGAGGTGGCCATTGACTAAGACCATCGATGTGGAGATTTATGGTCAGCGGTATGCCATCACCGGAGACAGCGATGACGCCTATGTCCGGCGGCTGGCTCATTTTGTCGACGACCATATGAAACACCTCGCGGAGGGAATGAAGACGACGACGCCCTCGAAACTGGCCGTGCTTACCGCGATCAATCTTGCCCATCAGCTCTTTGAGTCCGAGAAGAAACGGGTCCAAGGGGAGGCCGATGTTGAACGCCGGATGGTGACCTTAATGGAATCGATCGAGGAGCAGATGCCCTCGTCGCTCTTCCGATAGGCGGGGTGATTCGCCTTGCTTTCAAAGAGTCCCTTTGTTATCGTGTAGATAAGTAAGTGTCGGTGGATGAGGTAAGGGTACATCGTTGAATCGTTGAACGACTTGGAAATACGCGTTATAAAAGCCACAGGTAGCCTTGCTCTGAAGGGATACGAAGTGTTTGTTCAAGGGGTGCGCAATTTGCAGATCGTGCGTGGCCGACAATGTCGGCCCGTCTTGAGGCGGGTAGCGTCTCAAGGCGTACGATCGCGGCAGATTCCGGACGGACAGAGTGGTGATCCAGTGTCCGCAGCTGTGTTGTTCACGCGCCTTGGGTTGATGACTGAGGAGTGTGAGCAAAACGGCGACACCCGGCAAGTGAGGAAGCCGTATCCTGATGAACGCCTGTGCTCCCAAGTGAAGCGATTTCCAGTCTCCTAAGACCCTTCCTTCCTCGTCACCGCACATGTCCTGATCATACAGTTGTCCGTAAGGTGTCATGGTGTGCCTGGCTTGTTCCAACCGGATTTGGCCGGGCGAAAATTAAGAAGGGGGTGACTCCCATTTCTACTGCAACGATCGTGTCCATTATACTGTCTTTGATCATCGGTGCCGTGGTTGGGGCGGGGGTATTTGAGCTGCTGCGACGCCGTGTGACGGGTGCCAAGCAGGCCGAGGCGGAAGAACTCGCGAAGCAGGTTGTCCAGAATGCACAGCGAGAAGCCGAAAATGTGCTCAAGGAAGCCAGGTTTGAGGCCAAAGATCTTGCGTTTAAGGCGAAATCCGAATTCGAGCAAGAACAGAAAGCGAAGTTGGGTGAACTGTCCGGGATGGAAAAACGGCTGATCCAACGAGAAGGGGTATTGGATGGAAAGTTGACGGCCGTCGAAAAACGCGAGAACGAGGCCAGGAAACGGGAGCAGGATTTCGCTAAACGTGAGGAAGGGCTGGCCGTGAAAGAAGCCGCCTGCGCCAAAGCGGAGCGTGAGCACCGTGAGGCCTTGGAGCGTGTGGCGGGCATGACGGCGGAAGAAGCCAAGAAACAATTGATCGTCGAGATGGAATCGCAGGCCAGACTGGATGCCGTGGGGATCGCCAAGCGAACCATTGAAGAGGCGCGTGAGAATGCCGAACGGGAGGCGCGGGAAATCATTACGTCCTCGATCCAGCGCGTGGTTCGCGACTATGTGTCGGAATCGACGATTTCCGTCGTCCCCATTCCGAATGATGCCATGAAGGGACGGATCATCGGCCGTGAAGGACGCAATATCCGAGCCTTGGAAGCGGCGACCGGCATCGATCTTATCATTGATGAAACACCTGAGGCCGTGATTATTTCCGGGTTCGATCCCCTGCGGCGCGAGATTGCGAAGGTATCTTTGGAGCGGCTGATGCACGATGGGCGCATCCATCCCACGCGTATCGAGGAGATCGTTGAAAAGGTCAAGGTCGACATCGACAAGTTGATGTACGAAGAGGCCGAGAAGATCATTTTTGAATTGGGCCTCTCCGATTTTAACCCAGAGTTGATCAAAGTCTTGGGTCGCCTGAAATATCGAACGAGTTACGGCCAGAACAATCTCTATCACGCCCGCGAAGCCTCCTATATCTGCGGGATCATGGCGTCGGAGTTGGGCCTCGATGTCAAGCTGGCTCGGCGGGGAGCCCTTCTTCATGATATCGGCAAAGCCGTCAGCCATGAAGAGGAGGGGCCTCATGCCATGCTGGGTGCTGAGATCGCCAAGAAGTATGGGGAATCGGCCAAGATCGTCAATGCCATCGCGGCGCATCATGAGCAGGTGGAGCCGATTTGTCCGGAGAGCGTGTTGGTGGCGGCGGCTGAGGCGTTATCGGCCGCACGTCCCGGCGCGAGGCGCGAGGCCCTCGAGTCCTATGTGAAGCGATTGGAAAAACTGGAATCGCTCGCGACCGGGCACAAAGGCGTCCAGAAGGCGTACGCCATACAAGCGGGGCGTGAAATTCGGGTCATCGTTCGGCAGGAAGACATCACGGATGCCGAGTCGTTCCAGCTTTCGCGAGAGCTGGCCAAGAAGATCGAACAGGAGTTGACCTACCCGGGCCAAATCAAGGTGACGGTGATTCGGGAAAGCCGGTACGTGGAATACGCCAAATGAAGGTGTTATGTATCGGCGACGTCATGGGAGAGCCGGGCCGTCGAACGCTTGCCCGCATGGTGCCTCGGCTGGTGGCCCAACGCCAGATCGATGCGGTGATCGCCAACGGCGAAAACGTCGCGGGAGGGTTCGGCATTACCCGGGAGTTGGCGGAGGAACTCTTTGAAACGGGTGTGTCGGTCATTACGACCGGCAACCATGCGTGGGATAAAAAAGAAGCGGTTGAATATTTTTCTCGTGAACCGCGCCTCTTACGACCGGGAAACTATCCGCCGGGGGTTCCGGGAAACGGCAGTGTGGTCTTCGAGACAGCGAGCGGAGAACGGCTCGCCGTCCTGCAACTGATGGGACGGGTCTATATGCCGACGCTCGACTGTCCGTTTCAAGTCGCCAAGCGCGAGTTATCGCGGTTGAAACGAGAGACGTCGGCCATTGTTGTCGACATGCATGCGGAGACCACGTCTGAAAAAATGGCGATGGGACATTTTTTGGATGGAGAGGTAACGGCCGTCGTCGGAACACATACCCATGTGCAGACGGCGGACGAGCAAATCCTTCCGAAAGGCACCGCCTATATCACGGATATCGGAATGACGGGACCGCTCCATTCGGTCATCGGGGTCAAAAAGGAACTCGCGATCGAGAAGTTCTTGACCGGCATGCCCAAGCGGTTTGAGGTTGCCTCAGGGCCTTCGGTGTTTTGCGCCGTCTTGCTCGAGCTGGATGCACGCCTGGGCAAGGCCGTGGCGTTCGAACGGATTCGCCAGATCGACTAAACGAAGCGTCATCCGATGTATCACGTGCCTCTCGCTGCTTCGTGCCGATGCTGAGTGCCTCACGGGCGTCATGAGAAGAGGACTCACCCATACCACATCGTCTTCATCTCTTTTCCCTCTCGATTCGCCCTCGAGACAGGTGCTCACTGTCTCGGAACTGACGGGCAGGGTTCGGGCCTCCCTTGAGACGTCCTTTTCTGAGGTGTGGCTCGAGGGAGAGATCTCCAACTTACGCGCGCCGGGGTCGGGGCATTTGTACTGCACCCTCAAGGATCCGTCGAGTCAGATTCGCGCGGTGATCTTTCGATCAACTGCTCTGCGATTGCGGTTCGGCCTGGAGGATGGTCTCCATGTCATCGTGCGTGGGCGAGTTTCGGTCTATGAACCGCGGGGGGAATATCAGCTCATTCTGGACCATGTCGAACCGCGGGGACTGGGTGCCCTTCAGTTGGCTTTTGAGCAACTGAAGGGCCGCCTGGAAGACGAGGGACTCTTTGAGGCCACTCGCAAACGATCACTTCCGGCCTTTCCACGGACAGTCGGCCTCGTCACCTCGGCGACAGGGGCGGCGGTTCGAGACATGGTGGCAGTCCTGCACCGTCGATGCCCCATCGTGCGCATTATTCTCGTGCCAGTCTTGGTGCAGGGGGATGGGGCGGCGGAGCAGATCGTGGCTGCCATTGACGCGTTGAATCAGCTGGGAGCCGTCGATGTCATAATCGTCGGGCGAGGCGGCGGGTCATTGGAGGATTTATGGAGCTTCAACGAGGAAATGGTCGTACGGGCAGTCGCTTCCTCAACGGTGCCCGTCGTATCAGCCGTCGGACATGAGACGGATGTGACGCTGACCGACTTTGCCGCCGATGTCCGAGCTCCGACACCCTCTGCCGCTGCTGAACTGGCAGTTCCGGTCTTAGCGGAGCTGGTCGAACGACTCGAGATGCTCGTCGCGCGCGCTCGGCAAGCCATTACCGCACAGTGTTTGGATCAGCATCAGCGACTCGATCTCGTGTTGGCCCAGATGGGTCATGTTCGGCTACGGATTCTTAAAGAGGCCCAGCGGGTGGATGAGGCTGTGGCGGGCATGCGAGAAGCGACACAGGCCAAGCTGAGGGGTGCGATGGGCGATGCCCGAGTTTGGACACAAGCCCTGATGTCGCATAATCCGGTCTTCCTCGTGCGTCGGGATCTGGGGATTGTGCCGCAGCTGCAGTCGCGGTTGACCGCAGCGATGGGTCATGTCCTGACGCAGAAGATGCAACTGACACGCGGTACCCTCTGGCGATTGAACGGGCTGAGCCCGCTTGCGATTCTGGAACGCGGATATGCGATTCTCGAAGCGGTGCCGGGGCGTCAGATCATTCGAGATGTCGGGCAGGTGGCGGTTGGAGACACGGTGGTTGCCCGTCTGGCCAACGGGCAGGTTCGTTGTACGGTGAATGACGTGACGGCGAATCCATCGGTTTCAAATCGTGCCGGAGCTTCGCTATAATGACCGTTCTTGAAGGGAGAAGGTTGTGGCTGGAGTGAAATTCGAACAGGCGATGGCTCGCTTGGAAGTCATCGTGGGGGAGTTAGAAAAAGGGGATCTGCCTCTCGATGAATCATTGAAGATTTTCGAGGAGGGCATTCGACTGTCCAAGAATTGCCTCAAAGTCTTGGAAGAGGCCGAACGCAAGGTCGAAGTGCTCGTTCAGGATAACAATGGGAAGAAGCAGCTTCGAGCGTTCACCTCGGATGATATTGATGTCGTCGGTACCGCCGAAGATGCCTAGCCCACATTATTCATGAACACTTCTGCTGCAATCGCCGATCCGCTGTTCCGACGAGCCTGCGGCCAGCGGGCTCGCCCCTCGAACCCTCAACGTACTGCACGAGTACGCTTCGGGTTCTCTGGGCTCCGCGCGCCGGTCTCACGACGCGGCTGAGCGATTTCGCCACGAACTGTCATGAATAATGCGGGCTAGTCAGTTGTTCCGCTGATCCGCAGTTCTTTTTTCTCCCCTTTCCGACGCGCATGGCGATACGAGTGCGACCCGAGAAGCATCGATGTGACCAGGTGTTGACGGCTCAGGGCCTCGTTCAGAGTCGTGATGCCGCCGTACGGATCATTCTGGCGGGAAAGGTCAAGAGCGACGGCGTGCTCGTCGACAAACCGTCCAGGCTGATCCCGATCGATGCTTCCATCGAGATTGCCGGAGGGGACCAACCGTTTGTCGGCCGAGGTGGGGAGAAGCTCGATGCGGCGCTGAACGCAGGCGCGATTGATCCGCGGGGATGGATCTGTCTCGACGTCGGCTGTTCGACGGGCGGGTTCACCGACTGTTTGCTCCAACGGGGTGCGACGAAGGTCTACGCCGTTGATGTGGGCTATGGACAATTCGATTGGCGGCTCCGTCATGACCCGCGCGTCGTGCTGCTTGAGCGAACCAATATCCGCCACATGGAGCGATCCGCTGTTCCGGACCCGATTCACCTGGTCGTCATCGATGTCTCGTTCATCTCGTTGACGAAAGTCCTTCCGGCCGTCACGCAGCTTCTCCGGCCGCAGGGTCTGGTCGTGGCCTTGATCAAACCGCAGTTTGAAGTCGGCAAAGGTCAGGTTGGTCGGGGGGGAATCGTACGGGATGAGGGACAGCGGGCGGAGGTCGTCCAGCGAGTGGTACGATTTGCCGGGGAACTCGGGTTACAGACTCTGAAAACCGTTCTCTCCGCCGTCAAGGGAAAGAAGGGGAATCAGGAGATATTCGCAATCTTTGAGTACAATGCGCCGATTCATGATATGTAGAGAGCATCGATAACAAAGGAGTGTTCATTCAGGAGGGCCAATGAAAGTACTCGTCACGGGTGGCGCGGGGTTTATCGGGTCGCATGTGGTGGATCGGCTGATTGAGGAGGGGCATCAAGTCGTCATCGTCGACAATCTGGCGACCGGGAAGCGCAAGAATGTCAATCGCGCGGCCAGCCTCTATAAGACCGACATTACCAGCTGGCGCCTCGAGCGGATCTTTCGCAATGAACGGCCGAACATCGTGCTGCATCTCGCGGCGCAGGTCAGTGTGCGAAAATCCGTAGAGGATCCGGGGTTTGATGCCCAGGTCAATGTGCTGGGGACTATGAACGTGCTGCAACAAGCGGTGAGGTACGGCTGCAGAAAGGTGGTGTTCTCGTCGTCCGGTGGGGCGATCTACGGTGAACAGGAGGCCTTTCCGGCCCCGGAATCGCATGCCACCAATCCCTTATCGCCTTATGGCATCAGCAAGCTATGCGGCGAACATTACCTCTCGTACTTTCAGCGCGTCGGCGGGATTCCCGTGGTCAGCCTCCGCTACGCCAATGTCTACGGACCGAGACAGGATCCGGAAGGCGAGGCGGGTGTGGTGGCAATCTTCATTCAAAAGATGTTGAACGGCGAGCAGCCCATCATCAACGGCAATGGCCGTCAAACCAGGGATTTTGTGTTCGTCGAAGATGTGGCCGAGGCCAATCTGGCCGCCATGGGTCAAGATGCGCGTGGAGTCTATAACGTCGGCACCGGTGCCGAAACGTCTGTGAACGAGCTATTCCGCATGCTGGCCGGATTGACCGGGTCCAGTGCCAAGGAGGTTCATGGGCCGGCCAAATCCGGGGAGCAGATCCGGAGCGTCGTTGACGCGGCGAGGATCAAGCAAGAGCTTGGGTGGGAGGCCAAGATGGACCTCGCAGAGGGGCTCAAGCAGACGGTGGAGTTCTTTCAAGGAAAGACTCGATAACCACGATCAGACTTGAGCACGCAACGTCCCCTTACGCGCGTACGACTTCGCCTGCAGCAGCGGATGCGAAGTCGCCGGTGTGCCGAGTCGGATCAGTAGCGGGGAACGCTTCCGTCCACTTGGATCGACCAGGCATCGATCCCACCGATCAAGTTCTTGACGTTCGAAAATCCCTGCTGAAGCAGAAACCCCGTCGCATCCCCGCTGCGCATGCCATGATGGCAGTAGGCGATGATCTCGGTATCCCTATCCAATTTGGACAGTGACTGAGGCAATGTGCCGAGTGGAATCAGCACGGAGTTATCCAGCCTGGCCAACTGATTCTCCCAGGGCTCACGGACGTCCAAGAGTACCAGCTGATCCCCTTTATCGATCCGAGCCTTCAGCTCTTTCGGTGTAATCGTAAAGCTCATGTGACCGCCTCCTTTTTATTGAAGCAAATCATAAGCGAGTGAAGAAAAGACTGTCAAATGCGGTCGGCTGGCCTGGTTAACCAGACTCCTCTGATCGTCCCGTATCCGATGCCTTGTCGAACTCCCATCGACCCCGCCGGTCTGGAAGTTTTAGTGCTGCGATAAGCTGATCCACGAAATCCGACCGGGCAATCTCTTCCGCGCCGAACCGCATGACATGGGGAGAGGACTGTTGGCAATCGATGAGGCGGAAGTTCCAGGCCTGGAGCTGTGTGACGAGCTTCACGAGGGCCACTTTGGATGCATTGTCGACTCTGGTGAACATGGATTCGGCAAAGAAGGCGCCGCCGATAGCCACACCATAGACTCCCCCGACCAAACGACCCTCCTGCCAGGATTCGACGGAATGGGCGTAACCGAGTTCATGCAGGTGCGTGTAGGCGTCCAACATGTCCTCTGTGATCCATGTTCCTCCTTCGGGATATTGGGGACGCGGTCCTGCACATTGCTCCATGATCTGCCGAAAACAGGTGTCGAGCGTGACAGCGAATGCATTTGAGCGCAATCTTTTCTTCAGACTACGCGGTACATGGAGCTTATTGGGAAACAACACCGCCCGGGGGTCCGGTGACCACCAGAGAATGGGATCGTTCTCGTTGTACCAGGGGAAAATGCCGTGCCGGTACGCTTCGAGTAATCGCTCAGGACGAAGGTCTCCACCGACGGCAAGCAGGCCTTCAGGAGTGGCTTGTTCAACGGGTGGGAAACGAAGATCGTGCGGCCTCAGGCGAAACATCACTGTACGATACGTGAAGCGGGGGGAAAAGACCATGTTGGTCGAGCGCAACAGTTTCTTACATGCTTAAGAACGCGCTAAATTGAAGGGGTACGATTCAGGAAGGGCTGGAAACACGTAGCACTCGGTGAGTCGACAGGTGCCTCCTCGGTGCCGGAGCCGCTTGCACACGGCTCCGGCCCGTACTCCCGTTCCGGCAGTAGGCACGCACTTCTTCACACTCCAGTGGCGGCAATCAGCTACACACGACTCATCTCATGAAACCGCCGAAATAAAGTGCAAATCCAACGATTCCGACAAGAAGCACGCCATACAAATACACCCATCCTGGCTCGTGAGTAAGATCATCCTTTATGTCCTTTAGGTGTAGATCACTCATAGAGCACCTCCTTGTTTGAAACTTCCTATGTTCCCTAGAAGAGTGGTTGGACCGTCCTCTCTGTTGGCTACATGCTAATAAGCGGAACGTTCCTTCGCCATCGCCCGGAAGAATGAATTCGCAGCTACACCGAATGGGTGAGGGGGCAGGTATGCAGAGGACGGATCAATGGGCTTTGAGGTATGCAGAAGTGCCTACCTGCGACCCAAACTAATCGATCACCAAATTGAAAAACAGCCGGTCAGCCTCTGCTTGTGTAGTGGGCTAGGGAATGTAAGTCTTCTCAATAGAGGGAGCTTATGCGGATCCGTACCAGATCTATCGAGAAATAGTCCCGTAGGCGCAATTCATTGAAATGAAAACAGTTCTGGCGTATTGTTCGCGAACGGTAACGGCGTGTTATAAGGACAGGAATTGGTGGATCCGGTTTTTATGCGGATCCGCCTAAACATAGTTGGGTGGTGTGGGATCGGATGTTGGCAATGAGCGAGGTCCCGAAGAATGCGACGCACTTATTCGAAAGACCGACGCGTCGTTACCACAGCTCGGAATCTTGGTGGACATCCTTCTTTTCGCTGCTGCTACTGTATCGCAGCCGTAACGATCCTCAATGGACGCTTCCGACATACACTTGTCGTAGTGGGTACCCGGTCGAACCTGTACCGTTTTCGCCAGGGCGACTCAGCCCGGAAAATTTGATCGTGGAAGCGCCATTGTCGAAGAATACTTTTGGCATCGCTTGTTGGCCGGTTGAGTTCCTTCAGTTGAAGCCAGATGTATGCATTCTCCGTAGTGATTGCTGCCGGGTAGTCTTCATCGAAGTGAAGACCATCGGTGCGAGCATCGCGAGAAATCACACCCGATACCTTCAAACACGCGACCATCTTCGCCATCTGGGGTGGTCCGCTGACGTCTATTACCTACTTTCTCATGGTCACGAATGTGTGGACGACTGGCCGCTCATCGAACACGACGAAGTTCGGGTGATGCTTTGGGAGGATGTATTTCAATTCGCCATAGATACGCCATTTGGCGATCTCTTCGATGAACCCCTGGCACACTATGCTAGCCGACCAAGCGCACCACCCAACCCGCCGCTGCAGCTGGCTGGCGACTGAGCAGCCAGGTCATTCTGGCTATTTAAAAGGTGCTTACATGCAACACGTCTTAATCATTCATGAGGTCAATGCGTATCCGGCCTGGAAAGCAATTTTTGACCAAGCAGCGGACATAAGAAAGCAGGCCGGGGAGATCAGCTACCAGTTGCTCCGCTATGACGACGATGCGAATAAGATCGTCCACTTTTCGGAGTGGGCTTCGCTGGACAAGGCTCGACGTTTCTTCGAGTCTCCTGAACTGGCAGAAATCCGAAGAAGGGCTGGCGTCAAAGTGCCCGACTTTATGTACCTGCAAGAGATAGAGCGTGCGGTGCTCTAGCCCTAACCTATCGCTCAAAAGGGACGCCGCAAGAGTGCGGCGCCGTTAGGCATCGGATGCGCAGGGCTGAGGACGGATTTTTGACGGTGTGATCTCACTACCGAACTTCTGCGCTTGGCCGATGGCAGTTCTTGGCTATGAGACGACTACTCTTTGGGTTTCTCCGCTGAAGCCAGAATCGGCTGAAACATCGGATCCGCATCGAGCACCGCTTTCAGTCGTTCAGTGTGAAGGAAGTACCGCCAGACCTCGTCATCTTTTCCGGACATGTCATCGAACCAGCGTTTGGCTTCGGTGAGATGCTGTAGCATCTTCCCTTTGTCGCCATAGTTCGGCATGAAGATCATGCTGTAGGCCATGGTGTATTCGGCGAGAAACTTGTCGAGTGGGCGTTCCGCGATCTCTAATGACGCCTTGGCATTGTCATAGGCTCGGACACTATCCTGGTCATGCAAGATTCGATTCCACGCGACTTTGTTGATGCGGGACCAGGCCAGTTGTAACAGGGCTTCAGCCTTGGGACCTTTTCGGTCAGCCAGAATATCGTTGACCAACGCTTCAAAGGTTTCAATCATCGGCACCTGGTCATTGTTCCAGCGATAGGCCATCCCAAGTCGGAATCGGTTCTCCAACTGCTCAGGATGGGTTCGCGCGAGGATTTGCAGCGCCGGCAAGAGCCGGTACAGCAGATCCGCAGAAGTCGGCTGCGAAAACCCACCGACCTCCATCCCCAACGAGAGATCGAGGCGGTCCGAGGCGGCGGCGATCGTCCAATAAAACTCGTTGACCGTCTGGGCAAGTATGGGATCCTTGATGACGAGCTTGTGGTTCCTGGCCGCGTCCTGCAGCAGCACGGTATAGAGATTCTTGGTTAAGACGGTGAGCGCCTCGGTCTGTTGTGGATCAATGAGGAGAATGCGATTGAGGAGCGCCACACGATCGCGGAGCTCAGGAAATGAGGCAGCCCGAGCCGCAGCCGCGGTGAGTGTGCCAGGTTGGTCGGCGGGACTCCACCAGACGATGGAGTCTGGAAGGGCGCGGCTTCTTTCAGTGGTGAACGGGATGCGTTCCTGGACCATGCCTGGAGCCTCAGGCTTGGTGTCCACCGGGAGATGAGCGACGGCTGTGTCGCGCGGAAACCCGTGTGGACGGAGTCCGCTGAGCACGACCCATTGCGTGGCAATGGATTTGATGGCGCGGCGTTCACGCTTGACCGTACTGGTCCATTGAACCATGCCCGGCCCGTAGCCAATCGGGGATGTGAGTGGGTCATGGTAGTGAACGGTCAGCTCGACCAACGTTGCAGGCACCCCAATCACGGTCCCGTTCAGTTTCAACCGGAAAGATCCGTTCGGGATAGTGCGGGTCCCAGTGACGACAAGGTCAAGGCCTGTTCCTGGAGGGGAGGTGCCGAGCACATCCATCACGAAGGCCGAGGCCTCTGCACTGGGCAGCGTATCTCCATAAAACACGAGAGGACCTGTGCTGGGCCAGAGGATATCCATCCCAATATCCGACCGATTCAGGAATGGAGCATGCCCCACAGTGAGCGCCTTCCAGCACTCGTCGTAAGAAGGTTCCTTCGCAACGGAAGATTTTGCTCTTGCAGAGGGAGCTGTTACCGAGTTGTACTGGCAGGCAAAGTCGAATTGCCCGGCCACGATCTTGTCGCCGTTGGCAAGGGCCGTCGCATAGCGAAGGGCGGTGTCGATGGCAGAGGGATGAACGGCTTTGTGCTTCGTCTGGCTGAGCGGCGCTTTCGGCGTGGCGCTCGCCACGACCGGCAGACTCGTCTGAACGATGGTCAAGAATCCAACAAGGAGGAGCAACCCACGAAAAGATGTCATGGTGATCATGAGTATTGGTCAAGCGATTGGAGGTTAGCGAGTGCCGGTGGTTTCCAAGATCTTTTTCCGCATCAACGCTCGGCTTGCCGCCGACAATGTCGGTGAGGGGCTATGGCGACAGAGCGACACGGTTTGACGCAGTGACGTCACGAAGGTCTCACAATTCGGGCAGGTGCCCAGGTGTCGACGAATTTCATCGCAAATATCTCCGGAGAGTTCGTCGTCGATATAGGCGGACAACTGGCGCAGGATACGCAGGCAGTGGGCTTTCCCATGCGCCTGTTTCCGCCGGGTCGATGCCGAAGGTCGTTGTCGTTTAGAGGTGTTCCCTTGTGCCATGTGAAGCACTCCTCCGCGTTCTCACCGGGGTATGGTCATGGCCGGTGAGTGGCTCGCCGAGTCCCCGTGCGCTCAATTGACGGCGCACGAACAAGCGAGCTCTATGTAATCGTGATTTTACCGCCCGTTCATTCAACCCCATGATCGTTCCAACCTCCTTGGCGCTGACTCCCTCCATATCGCGGAGCACCAAGACCATCTTATACTTCTTCGGCAGTTGATTGATCGCGGTGTCGAGTGCCTCCCGCAACTGCTTATTGTGGAGTGCGGCTTCCGGGCTCAGGCCATCGATTGGAATCTGCAACCGAAACTCACCGTCGGATGTGGGGATGAATTCCTCGAGTGATAACTCTCGCTCAGGCGCGCCCTTCCGTTTTCGCCGCATGCGGAGACAGGCGCGCGAGGCGATCGTGTACAACCACGTGGAAATCTGGGCATCGCCACGAAACCGATCCAGGCCCCGATAGGCATTCAAAAATGTCTCCTGGACCAAATCCTTCGCCGCCTCCGCTTCCCCGCACAAACGGTGGGCGAAACGATACATGAGATCCACATGATCTCTGTACAGCGCATCAAAATCCTTCGCCGATCCGGTCCTGGCCGAGGATTCATCAGGCCGGGGGCCTGTCGCGGGTGACGCATGCATACGCCGCGCAGTCTACGGGGTGGCGGAAAAGAGAGTCAAGATGAAGAACGAAGAGGCAGAGGCTGGACTACTTCACACGGTGCAGTTCAACCACCTCGCCGAGGCCGTTGAGTTCCACGGTGACGGGGGTTCCTTCTCGTGCTCCGTTCAGCGCGGCTTTTCCGGCTCCGACGGGGTAGGTCTGTTCTCCCTCAGGGGTCCAGAGTCTGACCATGGCATGATCCTGGGCGGTGAAGTCCAATGGTCCTGTGACGAAACGGCGGATCAGAGCCGAATCGCTGGAGGTTGCCAGATCCGCGACGACGGAGTCGTTATGCATGTGCAACGTCATGGTCTGTCCGATCTTGGCGCTCTTGATACCGATCTTGGTGTTGACGTTCACGATGCCGATGGGCGTCTTGAAGAAGATGAAATTCGACTTCATTTTGGAGATCGTGCCGGTAAGTAATAGATGGACCCTGCTACCCGGGGGAGCGATCTGGCCGATTTGCAGATCGAACTGGAGGTCATGCACGCCGATAATGTTTCCCGTGCCGTCCACTTCCACCGTCACAAACTCCCCGTTCTTGGGGGCGGTGAGTGCGGATTCATAGGCTCCCATGTGGAATGCCTTCATGCCGCTGCTGGGTGTCCATAGCAACAACTTGGTGTTGTCTGCGCTGTCCCGCTTGAACGGTCCGGTGAGGTAGCGGTGGACGAAGGTCCCATCGGTCCGCCGCACAATATCAATGACGATATAGTCATCGTGGACGATGAAGGAGACTTCATGCGAAGCGGGGAGGGTTTTGAGCGTAGTCTTTGAGCTGAGCGACATGAGCCCGATCGGCGTCTTCAGAAAGACGATTCCAGGCTTGGCTCGCCAGACCCGGCCGGTGAGCTCAATGGATGGGTTGACGTCAACGCGAACGGGTGCCGGTTCCACTATTTCTGGTTGAGCGACCGGTGGAGGATTGTCCGCTGGCGGCTGAACCGCTGGAGCGGTGTCCGTGATCTGAGCAGGGGGTATCTCGATCTCTTGCGGCTGAACGGCCGGTGGCAGATCGTTCTGAGGTTGTGCGGGAGTGATCTCATCGGCCTCTGGTTGTCTGGGGGAAATCCCGTCGTTCTGGGCCTGGAGAATCGTCTCGGTAACGAGTTGAGTTTCAAAGGGAGGCGGGTCGGAGGGTTGCGCCGGGAGCCTGTCGCCGTTCGCAAGGCTGGCCGTGGCACAGCCGGCGCTGACGACTCCCATCAGAAATACCACAAGCAATGACTGTCGAGCCTGTCCAAATTGATCCATCATGAAAAGGCTAAGTCCGGCTAGAGGTGAACGTTGGGATCTGTCTAAATAGAGACTCCCTCTTGTGCGAAAGGGGGAATGAGGTGATCAGCCCCAATATCCGAGGGTTATTCTATGCGAATATCATGAGGTCAGAATGGGAGTCAACTTGAAATCAGATTTGATCTTGGATGGGAGAAGCTAAGGACGAATCGGCTTCAATATGAACCGAGATACAACAGCGGAATGGCTGCGATGAGACATTCAGACAGCCAAACGGTTTGTCATTTGCCAGCAAGTTCATGACTCAGAGTGGGCACTTGTGCCATGTTGCCACAGTGGTTGAGACTGGTTCATGGGCCAGGATCTCAAAACTATGATGCCAAGCAATTCGCTCGTGCTAATGCGGGATTCATCGCGCCATTCCGTGGTATCTCGGGCGGGTGAGGATAGCCTCGAGTCGACGAAAGATACGCAGGGACTATCCTTTACTTCTTTCTCACCATAATGCGGAGCGGTGTGCCGGTGAAGAGGTAGGTCTCGCGGAGTTGGTTCTCCAGATATTTCAGATATGCGGGGGTAATGTCTTCCGGATGGCCGACGAACAATACGAAGACCGGAGGTTTGGTGGCCACTTGAGTCATAAAGGCCGACTTCGTTCCAGCTGTGGGTTTGTGCTTCCGGGCCGGCAACGGATGGGTCTCCAGAATTTTCTGCAGCCAGGTATTCAACGCGCCGGTGGAGACACGCTTGGTAAACATGCCGTGCACGTCCTTGAGCAGAGGAAACAGGCGTTGAACGGACTCCGGTTTGAGGGCTGAACCATAGAGGACAGGGGCCCAGGCCAGAAAGGGAAAGCGGCGGCGGAACTCGAGTTCGTAGGCTTGTCGCGCGCTCTGGTCCCCGGCCCGTAGATCCCACTTATTGATCAAGAGAATACAGGCACGGCCCTGTTTGAGAATCGCCCCGGCGATCTTTGTATCTTGTTCCGTGACGCCTTCTACTCCGTCCAGGAGCAGAACGGCGATATCGGATCGTCCGATGGCACGGAGCGATCGGAGGACACTGTAGCCTTCGATGCCGCGGTCAATCTTGCCACGTCGTCTGATCCCCGCGGTGTCGGTGAAGACGTAGGATTGATCCTGGTGGGTCACCAGTGAATCGACCGGATCGCGCGTGGTTCCCGGCACGTTGCTGACGACGACGCGCTCCTCTCCGAGCAGCGCGTTCACGAGCGTGGATTTGCCGACGTTCGGACGGCCTACGATGGCCACACGGGGGAGTAGTTGCAGCTCGTCTGATTCCTCGGTCGCGGGAAGCAGTGGATAGAGGGCATCCAAGAGTTCAGCCACCCCGAGGCCATGTTCGGCGGAGATGGGATAGAGCTCGGCGGCGCCCACTTTGTAGAAGTCGGCGAGCAAAGGCTCAGATTTCGGCGTGTCGATCTTGTTGATGGCGTAGAACAGAGGCTTCGTCACGCCGCGCAAGAGTTTCACGACCTCGTGGTCCGGCGGGGTCAATCCTGACCGGCCGTCCAGCAGCATGATGAGGATATCCGCTTCGGCGATCGCCAGTTCCGATTGACGGCGGATTAAGGTCAGCATGCTGTCCGACGAAGAGAGATCTAGTCCCCCAGTGTCGACCAGCCTGAACTTTCTGGTGCGGTACGTGGCATCGGCATAGTTGCGGTCTCGGGTCACGCCGGGCACGTCATCCACAATGGCAATCTTTTGGCCGAGAATCTTGTTGAACAACGTCGATTTCCCCACATTGGGGCGACCGATGATCGCAACGAGCGGAACAGGTGAGGGGTCAGGCGTAATGGGTAAGGGGTAGGAGGTCATGGTCGTTTTGTGAAAGACCTGACCGTATCACAGGGATTTTCGGAAACACAATGTCTCGTCTTTGATGTGCCCGTCCTTTATACTTCCTTCATGACCCCTGACTCTTCACCCTTGACGCCTCACGCGATCGATTGGAATGAGATCGACGACGTGCTCCTCGATATGGACGGCACGTTGCTGGACCGTCACTTTGACAACTTCTTTTTTGAAGAGGAGCTTCCGCGTCGGTATGCGGCACTTCATGCCATCCCGTTCGGAGAGTCGCGTGCTCGTCTCATGGCGATGTACCGATCAGTCGAAGGAGAGCTCGAGTGGACTGACCTGGACTATTGGACAAGGCGGGTTGGGATCGATGTGGTGGCGATGCACAAGGAACTGGCTCACATGATCGGCTTTTTGCCTGGCGCGGAGGCGTTCTTGCGCCATCTGCGGCAACTTGAGAAGCGGGTAACGATCGTGACGAATGCCCATTCGACGGGAGTTTCCGTCAAAGTGGCCAAGACGGGACTCGATGGCTACGTGGACCGGATTGTCGATGCGTTTGAGGTGGGCTATCTCAAGATGCGGCCGGAGTATTGGCCGAATTGTCAACGGTTACTGGGCTTCGAGCCGTCGCGCTCCCTGTTTATGGATGACGATGAAGGCTGTCTGACGGCTGCGAAAGCATTCGGGGTGGCCCATCTGATCCACAGTGCCAAGTCGAGCTCGCGGTTACCGCCGGCTCCGCTTCCACAGTTTTTCTCGGTCACGGGGTTCGCACCGCTCTTGAACGGCAGGTCGACGGGCTAGCCCTGTCCGACTGCTGTGCCTCGGTACATTTCACCGCCCACTCGTGGTACGCCTTGCATGGCAAATCGATCGAGCTGCGTGATGGTCAATCCGGCTTGAGCGATCAGATCATCGATCCGGCGATTCAGATTACAGCCGCAGCCGATGATGTTCTGAACAGGGTTGAGTCTGTCCTGCCAGCGGGCAATCTTCCGGTCGTCGCTCCGACCATGTTCCAAAAAGAGAAACTTGCCTTCGGGTTTCAGGACACGCCCCACTTCTTGTAGCGCGCGCACCGGGTCGAAGATCGTACAGAGGGTCCAGGTGCTGACCACGCAATCGAATGTGTGATCATCATAGGGAAGCCGCTCGGCATTTTGATGGGCAATCTCAACCGGAAAGGATACACCCCTACGCCGTTCTGCCACACGCGCAGGGAGCATGGGGTTGGGATCGACGGCCCGTACCCGCGACACATTGGGTCCGTAGTGACGAAGATTAAGCCCGGTCCCAATCCCGATTTCCAGCACCTCATCGGCCACTGATTGGAGGACCTCCGTGCGTAATCGTTGGAACTCCTCCCCATGCATGACGTGGTCCATCAGGCGAGGGAAGACATGTTTGCAGTAAAATCCCATGGTTGGGAGAGTATCATAAAGGCAATGGTCAGGTCGTTTCGGAACTTGTGACCCCTGGGGGGCTATGTTAGAGTCCTGCGACTTTTTTGAGGTTTGACGCTATGAGTAGGCAATCATGAGTAAAGGATACGATCACCGCACGATCGAGACGAAGTGGCAGCAGTATTGGGATCAGTATGCCACGTTTCGTGTGACGGACGATTCCAGCAAGCCCAAATTCTACTGCCTCGATATGTTCCCCTATCCTTCAGGGTCCGGGCTCCATGTCGGTCACCTGGAAGGGTATACCGCGACGGACATTGTCTCCCGGTATAAACGGATGAAGGGGTTTAATGTCCTCCATCCGATGGGCTGGGACGCCTTTGGGCTTCCCGCAGAACAGTATGCGGTGAAAACCGGCATCCACCCGGCCAAGACGACGGCGGACAACATTGCCACATTCAAACGCCAGATGAAGCGCGTGGGCCTTTCGTATGACTGGGAGCGCGAGCTCAGTACAACGGATCCCGGATACTATCGCTGGACACAGTGGATTTTCCTCAAACTCTTCGAGCGGGGATTGGCCTACGTGGCGGAAGTGCCGGTGAATTGGTGCCCACAGCTGGGAACGGTGTTGGCGAACGAAGAAATCATCGACGGCAAGAGCGAGGTCGGCGGGTTCGATGTGATTCGCAAGCCGATGCGGCAGTGGGTGCTGAAGATTACCGCCTATGCCGATCGCTTGCTGGAGGACCTGAAGCTTGTGGAGTGGCCTGCCAGCACGTTGGAGATGCAGAAGAATTGGATCGGACGTTCAATCGGTGCGGAGGTGGACTTCGCCCTCGCTGATCGGGTGGGCGCCATCCGAGTGTTCACGACCAGGCCTGATACGCTGTTCGGGGCGACCTACATGGTGCTTGCGCCGGAACACCCTCTTGTCGATGTCATTACGAGCGAGGCGCAAAAATCCACTGTCCAGGCTTACCGCGAGAATGCGGCGCGGAAGAGCGATCTTCAACGGCAAGAGCTTGACAAGGAGAAGACGGGAGTCTTCACCGGGGGCTATGCTGTGAATCCTGTGAACCAGGAGCGATTGCCGATCTGGATCGCCGACTATGTGCTGATGGGTTATGGGACCGGTGCCATCATGGCGGTCCCGGCGCATGATGAGCGTGACTGGGCGTTCGCGCATCAATATCAGCTTCCGATTCGCGAAGTCATTGCCGGGGGGAATGTGCAGGAAGCGGCCTTCACCGACACGAGCCGTGGGACCGTCGTCAATTCAGCGACCAGTGACGGCAGTTTTTCAATCAACGGGCTTATTCCCTCCGAGGCGATTCCAACAGTTACTGAGTGGCTTGCGAAGCAAGGGAAGGGAACCAAGGCGGTCAACTACAAACTGCGGGATTGGCTCTTTGCGCGACAACGTTATTGGGGAGAACCCTTTCCGATTGTTTGGGTTGATGGCGAAGCGTGTCCGATTCCTGAACAACAGCTTCCTCTGATATTGCCGGAGACGAGCAACTTCAAGCCATCAGGCACCGGTGAAAGCCCACTCGCAAACTTAGAGACTTGGTTGGCAACAACCGACTCTTCTACCGGTAAGCCCGCTCGGCGCGAGACGAATACCATGCCGCAGTGGGCCGGTTCCTGCTGGTATTACCTGCGATTCATCGATCCGAAGAACTCAACCCAGCTTGTCGACCAGACCAAGGAACGCTATTGGATGCCGGTGGATCTGTACATCGGCGGTAGCGAGCACGCGGTGCTGCATCTCCTCTACGCTCGGTTTTGGCACAAAGTGTTGTTCGATATCGGTGTGGTGAGCACGCCTGAGCCATTCTTGAAACTCGTGCATCAGGGCATCGTCCTGGGAGAAGATAATCAGAAGATGTCCAAATCGCGGGGCAACGTGGTCAATCCCGATGAGATGATCGACCAGTTCGGCGCGGATGCGGTACGGCTCTATGAAATGTTCATGGGACCGCTGGAGGCGATGAAACCATGGAGTACCAGAGGCGTCGAAGGCGTAACCCGTTTCTTGGAACGGGTCTGGCGTCTCATCGTCGATGACCAAGGCTGCTTGTCCGGCACCGTGGTTTCGACCGCTGCGAGCCTTGATCATCAGCGACTCCTCCACCAGACGATCAAGAAGGTGACGGAGGACATTGAGGCGCTCCGGTTCAATACGGCGATCTCGCAGATGATGATCTTGACCAATGAGATGACGAAAGCTTCGCAGCGGCCTCGATCCGTCATCGAGCCGTTTGTGTTGCTACTTGCGCCGTTCGCCCCGCATGTGGCGGAGGAGCTCTGGGGCGTGCTCGGTTACCGGCCCAGTGTTTCGCAACAACCTTGGCCGACGTTTGATCCGGCCATGATCGTCAGCGAGCGCGTCACCATTCCCATTCAGGTTAACGGGAAGCTCAGGGCAAAGCTCGATGTGGCGCTTGATGTCTCGCGAGAAGAAGTTGAGCGACTGGCCCGTGCGGAAGCAGCAGAATGGCTCCAAGGAAAAGAGCCGAAGAAGGTGATCTACGTCGAGAAGAAGCTGCTTAATTTTGTGATCTGATGCAGTGCGAGGAGCGCGACGTGCGGGAAAATCGGGACGTCCAAAAAAGGCGTATCTTGCGCGATCGCCGGGGGTGGCGTCGCGCGAGTCTCGCCTGTCTCGCGGCGGCGAGCCTTGCGCTCGCCGACTGCGGGTATCAGTTCCGGGTTGGGGGGGCTGGTCCGACCATCGGTGGTGCTCCCGCTCCCGTATCCACGGAGCCACCTCCTCGACTTGCGATCAAGACGTTGATTAACAACAGTTTTGAGCCGAATTTAGAGGCGCGCTATACCAACTACTTTCGTGACGAATTTTCCACCGGCAGTGGGGCGCACGTTGTCTCCGAGTCTGACGCGGCGGACCTTGTGTTGAGCGGACAAATTCTGTCTGTCTCCGTGCCGACGCTCAGTTTTTCGCAGACGACGACCTTGGAAAGCCGGGCAGAAGTTGTCGTGCTGGTTCGCGTGGAAGAGGCCCGTTCGGGCAAGGTCGTCTGGACGCAACTCGCCAAGGGAGGGTCAGAGTTCTTCATTACGCCGGACCTCCAATTCAACCGTACCCTTCAGAGCCGGGCGGTGGAGCAGGCCGGGCGTATTCTCGCAGCGGATTTGGCATCGCGGTTTCTGCTAGAGGTAGAGACCGGTGCATTGACGAAGCGGGCCTCAACGACGGAATCTTCGCCGCGGTAGTCCGAGGACATTGTCACCGATGGCTTTAACCATGAATCATGTACAGCTTGAGTCGGCCCTGAAACAGCAGGGACCCGGATGTCTCTACCTCGTGGTGGGAGAAGAGGATTTGCTGCGGGACTCCGCTCTGAACGCCCTTACCCAAGCGGTGCTCGGTGCTGAAGGGGATGCATTCAATTATGAGCAGTTCTATGGAGATGAAGCGAGCGGAGCCGATATTCAGAACAGCATTGCCGCCGTCCCGGTCTTTGCCGTGCGCCGCTTGGTCGTGGTGAAAGCAGCGGAGAAGCTGACCGCGCGTGAAAGCGAGCCTTTGCTCGACTGTGTGAACAATCCCGTAGAATCCACAACCGTGGTCTTCGTCAGCTCAAAGATGGATGGCCGACTGAAATTCTCTCAAGCCCTTGCCCGATCGGCTGTGGTGGTCGATTGCTCACCTTTGCGGGATGTTCAGTTGCCGGCCTGGATCAGCCGGGAGGCCGAACGCATCGGCCTTCGCCTAGAAGAAGCTGCCGCTCAATTGCTGCAGGAGGTTTGCAGTACGTCATTGTATAGCGTGCGAAGAGAGCTGGAAAAACTTGCGTCGTATGTACCGCCTGATCGTGCAGTTACCGCCGCGGATGTCTATCAGCTACGCGGTATGGAGCCAGGTGCGTCGGTGTTTGACCTGGCGCTGGCCATTGCCGAAGGTCGTCGGGGACGGGCGCTGTCGATCCTGGCGCGGAATCTTGACGCGGGAGAAGCACCGCTTCGGATTCTCGGGTCACTCGCGTGGCAGTATCGCCGCATCTGGAAGGTCAAAGAATCGCTGGCCCGAGGAGGGCGTGAAGGGGAGGCTGCAAGAAGTTTACGAATGGACCCGGGGAAGGTCCGGACATTTCTGGATCACTTTTCCGAGTCTCACCTTGAACGGGCGATCCGACTTTTTTTGGATGCCGACGGACGACTCAAGGGAGGAAGCAGTAGTCGTCCTAAGATGATCTTGGAGCGAGTGCTCTTAACGCTCTGTGAGAAGTCCGACGGCACACAAAGCGAGACCACGCCACCCTCACAGGCCCCGCTCAAGCGGGGTGCGACGCGGACCGTCTCAAACGTGCGAACGATTAAGAGCCGGAACCGGCCAATGCGTTGACGCGATGGGCTAACCGTGAAATGCGACGGGAGGCGGTATTGCGATGAAGAATGCCTTTGGAAACAGCTTTCCCGATCGCCGAGGTTGCCTCCAGCAAGCTGGTCTTGGCCTCATCAGCCTTTTTCCCGGTCACCGCGGACTGGACCTTCTTGATGAGCGTTCGTACGGTGTTGATGGTGGCTCGATTTCGCTCGTGGCGTCGATCGGCTTGGCGTGCGCGTCGAATCGTCGATTTGTGAACTCGTGGCATCGGGTACTCCTGTAAGGACAGTAGGTAAAGAAGAAAATTTGTATCATGGGGTATCGGTAACCGTCAAGGATCAGTTTTCAAGAAGGAGCAAAGCGAGATGGCGAAGATTGTGGCACGCGATCGGCTGATGTTTGCATTGGATGTCCCCTCATCAGCGGAGGCTGATCGCCTCTTGGATCAACTCCAAGGGCATCTGACGTTCGTCAAGGTAGGGCTTGAGCTCTATACGGCGGCGGGACCGGAGATGGGGAAGCGGATCGTGGAGCGAGGCATGCGGGTGTTTCTTGACCTGAAATTCCTCGACATCGAAGAAACGGTTCGTCGCGCGACGAACCGGGTCGCCGCCATGGGGGTCGAGTTCTTGACCGTTCATGCCAATCGCAAGGCACTGCTAGCTGCCGTGCAGGGACGTGAAGGCTCATCGCTCAAGTTGCTCGCCGTGACCGTGTTGACGAACTTCGACGGCAATGACTTGCGAGAGATGGGAATCCAGCGGACGGTCCAAGATCTCGTCACTGCTCGCGCGGTGCTGGCGGCAGAAGCCGGTTGTGACGGTGTGGTTGCGTCCGGTGAAGAAGCCAAGGCACTCCGCCAGAACGTCGGGCCGCAGTTCACGATTGTGACGCCGGGTGTCCGGCCGGCCGGCAAAGGGGTTGATGACCATGCTCGCGCGACGACGCCGACCCAAACCATTGCTGCTGGGGCGGATTATCTGGTGATCGGGCGACCGATTCGTGATGCCGCAGATCCTGCCGCGACGGTCGCCTCGATACTGGCGGAGATGCAAGCGGCATTTGATGCACGTGGTTAGGAGAAGTCTGGTTGCGGTAATAGTCGGCCCTTTGTTATGATCTCCGTTCCTCAAGCCTGTCTGGTGGGTGTAGCTCAGTTGGTTAGAGCGCCGGATTGTGGATCCGGAGGTCGCGGGTTCGAAACCCGTCATCCACCCCACACGCCCTTCTCGGAACTACTGAATACCCAAGCTGATCTGAAGAAACCGGCCCCATAACGGCAGGCACCGGTTGCGCCGTGGTTGCAGAATTGGGCAGTCCCACGGGTGTATCCAGCCGATCGACGGCTTGCTTGTTCCCACCTGGGATGAGGTGTCCGTAGAGGTCCACGGTCACCTGAATGGAGCTGTGGCCCATCTGATCTTTCACATAGACCGGGAGTTCCCCGTTTTGCAGCAGGAGGGAGGCGAAGGAATGACGGAGGTCATGGAACCGGACTTGTCGCACGCTTGCACCCTTGGCTAGGTAGGGCCGCATTTGAATGAACAGGCATCCGATGATTTTTCTTGGAGAATCGGCCCGCGCTTAAGCGTGTTCCTGTTTTCCCATGGGAGGCCGTTGTCATGAGACCTAGGTTGTAGGGCGGGAAGGGCTAATTCTCCGGAACCGGATTTCGGCCGGTTCGGCCACGGACGGCCTTGATTGCGAGCATGCGATGTACAATGTAGCGCGCCTCACACCAGATTTTCTCAGGCACGTCGTCGACGGGTATGTTGGTCTCGGACTGGGGAAAGTCGGACCTGTTATGTCGAGATGCTTTTGCGGGCAGAACAGTCGAAGCGAGATCCGCTGCAGTGACCCGGCGTAGGATGTCTTCCAGGGATGGAAGAGCAGGTTCTGGTGGAAGGAGTTCGCAGTGGAGTTGTGTCGCTCTGGTTTGATGCGAAGGATCTTGGTCGGTGGTTTGCGGCATCCACATGAGCCCAAGTTTATTCCGGAGGAACTCGGCAACCCAGGCTTGATCCTCCGGAGCGACCTCATTCGCTTCAATTGCAAACTCCTGCTCTTTCACCCACAGCACGATTGCACGATGAATGCACAGCGGGGTAGATCTGTCCGGGACGGATACCTTCAAGGTCAGTTGCATGCCCGGTACGACGTGGATTGACCCGGTGATCCGCCAACCGCGAGCCGTCAGATCGAGGACCGTTCCTTCTGCGAGAAATGCATCATTCCCATACAATACGGGCCAGCTCACCGGAAACCGACTATGCCGCCGCATGGGGTCTGTTCGATGACTCATGGACGCTCCCTGTATTTGTGTCCATCAGGTTGTCAATGCAAGGGTAGCGGGAGAGTAACTGAACGCCTTCCTCGAAATATTTACCTCAAAAGAGGGGGATATGGTTTTGAGGAAACGGCTTTCCGATGCAAGCCTCTTTGCTTCACCGGAGTTTGAAGCATGAGAGACTGGATAGTGCACTGTTTGGATGGTCAATGGCAAGGCCGATCTGATGCGAGCGGCCTTGTTCGCTATCCGAATTGACGGAGAGGGAAAGAGAGACGTATTGAACATGAAATATCTCTCTGTGGTGGGATTCGCCCCATATTGTACGCAGTGCGTTGCGACGTCGGTTTATGTCCCGCGAATGGACACGGTGGGGCTGCAGGCCTTCTAGCCTGGTAGAATGACAGACGATATCTAGGAGCCTGTCCGACATGGACCTTTCTATTGCGGCAAACGATCTGGGACCATCTGCGTCGTTCTCGGCCCGAAACAATCCTCAACGTATTCCAGCGAATACGCCCCCTGTTTTTCCGGGCCTTGTGCCGCTCATCCGGCCGCACATCTTTCGCCTTGCCACGAATGGCAATGTCGGGCAGGTTCCTAACGGTAAGAGAACCGATCAATGGTCAGGATCCTCGCGTGGTGACGAATCGCGAGTACATGAGTCGAGAGGAGCTGTCGTTATGAAGAGACTTGTACGCCGAATCGCGGGTGGGTTGATGCTCTTAGCCGTAACGATGGGTAGCGTGCCCAGTTCCGCTTGTGCGCTTCCGCCGGTCCAAGGAGAAGTGATTTCTCTGACCACAGGGATTCCTGGAACGATGGTGATTCGGGACGACAAAGGGCAGCTTCACATTCTGAATCTTACCCAGCAGACGCAACTCGGGGCTCAGTTCAAGGTGGGCGACAAGGTGTTAGCCTTCTTCAGTCCCTATGGCGTCAGTGCGGTCCAGCTCCAGGGAGGAAACCGATAGCGGGGCTTGCGGGAACAACAGCGATGGATCGGGCCGGTTTTCCCCCGTCAAGAGATGCTGCTCTCAGTGCCGGGTCGCCGTCAAAAGTCCTGCACAACCGAGAAGTGCACCTATGATGATGAGGAATGAAGACGTGTCCGGCAGACCGGTATCCTGTGCCGGTGACCAGTCGGTACAAAGGCCCAGCGCCATGAGGATGGCACTCAAGGTCAGCATTACCTTCCAGCGCAGTCTGATGCGCTGATGATTCTCGGCAGTGTCTTCCGGTCGATCCTCTGACATTTCCTCTCCCAGGCTGATCAATCAGCAGCATGCGGAATGCAGCCGCTGGGAGTCAAGGCGAAGGCATGCCCTTGTCTGGAACTCCTCCAAGGGCGTATGTTTACGACCGGTTGGATGGAAGGACTCAGATGAGTGTTGCATGGAGAGTCTAAAAAAAGGCTGGGCGTGGTTCTGGCGGCAAAGCGTCCTCAGCAAGGTTGCCATCCTTGGCCTTATCGCCGCCTTTGTCCCCTTCGTGCTGCCGACGGTCGTGGCCTGGTTTAGGCCGACGATGATTCACGTTGGGGTGTCGTTCTACACCTATGAGCGGGGGGTTCAGCCACAGGGTATGAACACACTGTATTTTTTTGAGCGGCGTAATCTTGTTTCAGATTGCAGCATCCGACGGGAGGAGCAGTCCCTCCCCAAGGGACGGGCGAAGACGATCGATCCGCAGGGCTGGGTGCTCATCAAGCTTCTGCTTGAAAATGTGTCCAATCGTGACCTGACGAACCTTCGTGTCGGCGTACGGTCTCCTGCCATCAACCAGACGACGCAGTTGACGGCCGCTCCCACCTTGGTGGTTACCGGGAACAAGGAAGCACCTCCCGATGTGAAGCCCTTGTACGTGATGTCGATCGCGACCTTGCCGGCAGAGAGTTCGGTGGTGGTTACGTTGAAGACACCCCTCGACGATAATTTACGGGACTTTGTTTATACCAAACGTCGTCCTGTAACCATCCAAGTTCCATATGTCTCGGCAGAGCAATTTAGAGAGTATCCTCCGATTGTGTCACGCACGAACGCGGTCAAAATGTTGAATCGTGAAGGAGTCTTACGGAGCCGCAATGAGGGCTTCTCCGACGAAACGCTTCAAGTCGTGATGTTACCTTCCAACGAGCCCACGCGGGAGGGCGGAGAGATCCCTTATCGGCCTCTCCCGAGAGCCAAGGTGTGTTCGGAAGCGGAGGCGGGTACGTGGTAATTGTTGCCTTGACCGATGCGGGCTTATAAAAGTAGATATCTCATTTGAGCGATGAGTCCTGGTGAGTGGGAGTCTTCCCCTTGGGAAGGCTCCTGGCCGCCGATTTCCCAGCCAGCCACCCTGTTGCCCAAGCCCATTGAAAATTGAATCCACCGATTCTGCCGTCACAATCGAGCATTTCCCCGAGAAGGTAGAGCCCGGCGACCAGTTTCGACTCCATTGTTCGATAGTTGATTTCCTCGAGTGGAACCCCGCCGGCGGTAACTTCAGCCACGTTCCACCCGCGGTCTCCTATAATCGGAAAGTGAAAGCGAGTGAGTGCATTCAATAGCCGATCTCGATCGTGGCGCGGGATCTGGGCCACTGCTGCTAGCGATTCACATGCCTGGTGACGACAGAGGGATTCGGCAAAGCGATCCGGGACCAGGGATGACAGCGTTCGACCCAGTGAACGTCTGGGATGCCGAGCCGCCTGGGCAACGAACCATGCCCGAAGTTCATCAACGGACTGTCCGGGAACAAAACTGCCGTACATTTCGACGACGGTGCCGTGTTTCGGTGCCAAGGTCCAGAAGCGGCTGGCGTCTAGGACCACGGGGCCGCTAATTCCGAGATGGGTCCAGAGGAGGCTTCCCGTTCGACGGTCCACTTCTCGCTTCCCTGCCAGCGTCGTGAGTTCCACATCATGGGAGAGGCCTGAGAGGGCAGCGTGGAACATGGAGGGGTCAAGTATCAGTGGAACTAAGGCTGGAGCGGTCGGATTGATCTGATGCCCGAACCTGCGTGCCAGCTGAAACCCGAATCCGTCACTCCCGGTTCTTGGTAACGATTGACCGCCGGTGGCAAGCATGACGCGAGAGGCCTGTGTGATGCCATGGCTGTGTTGTACGAGAAACTCGGTGTCGGTGCGGGAAATTGCATCGACACGGTGGTTCGGGCAGATCGTCACACCGGCGCGTCGAGCGCTCTCGATCAATGCCTGAAGCACGGTGCGTGCCTTGTCAGTGACGGGGAAGAGCTTACCTGTCGGTTCATGCTTCAGCTCAAGGCCGAGGGAAGTGAACCAGGCGATCGTTCGCTCAACTGGAAAAGCCGCCAGCACATTTCGGATGATGTTGCGATTCCCGAAATAATCTTTCGGTGTCACCACGTCATGAGTCACGTTACATCGTCCCCCGCCCGAGACAAGGATTTTCGCTCCGATGTGCTTCGCGCCATCCAGCAGGAGGACGCGGCCGTCGATTTGTTCTTGTGTGAGCGTTTGGGCTGCCGCGATCGCGCCGGTCAACCCAGCCGCGCCTGCACCCACGATGACGATAGTGGCCGGATGGTCGGTCATTTCATCACTGCTTCTTCATAGGATGGCATGGGTGTAGGCCCTTCAGGCAGCCTCTGCAAGAAGGCCGCACGCGGTGTTCTGCCAGAACATTCTCGGGAAGCCGGATGAGGGGGCATGACGAGCCTTCCGATGATAGGTGTGGATAAGCCGCTCATGATGGCGTGCAAGATTGTGAAAACAGGGAAGGAACTTCCGTTTCAGCGAAAGGGACCGGAAAGAACATTAGATAGTTTTAACTGACCGTTAACAAGACGTTAATGTTTCAGTGTTAAGAGAGACGGGTCGCCATTATCAAGAGGAGGGACTCCATGACCTGTCGAAAATGCAAAGGCTTGATGATTCAAGAGCGTCAACCAGCGGTGTCTTCCAGTACCGTCATCCTTCGTTGTCTGAACTGCGGCTTGATCATTGACCCATTGATCGAGCTGAATCGCAGCAACCATATGCGAGCGAAGGCTGCGTAGCAGGGACTCTCCATTCCGCCCGCCGGATAACGGTGGAATCGACGGTTCGGATGGAGTGGGTGTCGCGTGCGCGGTCAGATCGAAAACTCTGCCCACAAGAACGTATGGTCGGAAGGGTCTTTCGCTCGTCGCGGCTCGACATCCACATCCGCCTTCACGCACTTTTCAGCCAACGGTGCCGTCGCCATCATATGATCGATGCGCCATCCTTTGTTGGCTGCCAGTGAACTGGGCGCACGATAGTCCCAAAACGTGAATTGCTGACGAGTTGGGTAGAGCTTCACAAAGACATCCTCGAATCCCCACGCGGCGGTCTGTTCATACGCTTTCCGTGCGGCTTCGTGATAACAGACATGGTTCAGATGTTTTTCCGGACCATGGACATCCATTGGACGCGGCGCGACATTCATGTCGCCGCACCAGATCGCCGGCGTCTGGGGTGACAGATGCTTCTCGAAGTACGTTCGGAGGCGCTTGTACCAGGCCAACTTGTACGCGTACTTCGGAGAATCAATTTCAAATCCCTGCGGCACGTACGTATTGATGATGGGAATCCCGCCGATGATGACTCTTAGCAAGCGAGAGTCGTCCGGTTCTTCACCGTCATCGAATCCGTAAAAGACCGCCTCCGGCTTGTGACGGCTGAGAGTCGCGACGCCGTTGTAGGATTTCATGCCGCGAAAGGTAATGTGGTATCCACTGGGTGTCAGTGCCAGTAAGGGGAACTCGCTATCCTGAACTTTGGTCTCTTGAAGACAAAGGACATCCGGCTTGTGCTGCTCGAGCCAGGCGAGCACGATCGGAAGCCGTTTGCGCACGGAGTTGGCGTTGAATGTGGCGATTTTCATTGGGAGATGCTCCGGTCGACCTGTCGCATCCTAACAAAAGCGCTCCGGGGGCAACAAGCGGCAGGAAGAGCCCGTCAAAGCTGATTATTCGTCCACCATGCTGAGTCCAGGGATCTTTAAGGCTCTGACGGATTCCCGTAGGACCTCAATCACCTGTGGGCGGGTGTATCCACGCCGCCAAGCGAGACCGATACGGCGGCCGGGTACAGGTTCCGCCAGCTTGATGGTGATCAGGCGCTTATTCTGATGTTTGGAGGTGAGAGCGCTGCAGGGCATCACGGTGATTCCGAATCCAGAGACCACCATCTGCCGAATGGTTTCCAAAGAGTTTCCTTGCCATCCTTCCGTGTCGGAGCGACTGAGTTCAGGACATGCCTCCAGGACTTGCTGTCGGAAACAGTGGCCGGCATGGGGCAACAGGACTTTCTCCGTGCCTAATTGTCGAGAATCGAGTAGCTTCTTTTTCTGCCATGGGTGACCGGCGGGAACCACGGCCTGAAACGGTTCGTCATACAAGGTGGTGGTGAGTATGCCCGGTTCTTCGAAGGGAAGGGCGATCATGACGACATCGAGTTTTCCATTCTTCAGCATGCCCGCCAAGTTTTGTGTCAGGTTCTCCTCCAGCTCCAAGGGCATCTTCGGAGCGCGCGCGGTGAGCAGCGGGACGAGATCGGGGAGAATATAAGGGCCGACTGTCGCAATGACCCCCAGCCGTAACAGCCCATTCAGCTGGTCCTTGCCCTGGGCCGCCAGGATTTTCACTCGCTCGGCTTCCTCTAACACGCGCTGAGCCTGATGGATGATTTGCTCACCGAGCGGGGTGAGCTCCACCTTGTTCTGACGCCGTTCAAAGATCGTCACTCCTAAGTCGGTTTCCAACTTCTTGATCGCCAGACTCAGCGCTGGTTGAGTCACGAACACTCGTTCAGCCGCTCGGCCGAAGTGCCGTTCTTGTGCGACGGCCACAACATATTGCAGCTCAGCGAGCGTCACTCGTTCCCCCTTCTCTCATCCCATAAATGCGCCTTATGCCAAGACAATACATTATCAATTAGACTAAGTACAGCAGACGGGGTATCGTCCACCTACGCATGCGGATGGATTTTCAATTTTCTGGCCCATTGGGTTACGAGGTTCGCATAGGATCCTCACGCAGGTATGACGTGGGATCGTCTCGGAGAGTGAGGTTGTTGGTCATGATCACCCGATTGAGTCGATAGGACAAGTCATGGTATGACAAGCTCCGGTTATGATCCGGGTAAGCGCTCGCAGTGTTTCGGATGACCTTTAGATGAGGATGAGCCGGAACTCGTGCGATGGAGTGAGACGGTCAGGGGTGGGCACTAATACACACATCAATGTGTGCAGAGAGGAGGATGTGATGACACAGAGGAAGATATCGGGGAACGGATTGGTAACAGGGACTTTGGCGTTTGGGCTGGTGCTGGCCATGCCGTTTCTCCCTGCGATTGGCGCAGAAGGACAGGGACGGCAGGCGTTTGCGGCAGAACCGGTGACCTTGCCGACGATCGCGGGATTGGAGGATCCGAATACCTATGTGCCGGCCGACAATCCGCTGACGAAGGAGAAGATAGAATTAGGACGGGCGATCTTTTTCGATAAGCGCATGTCAAAGGACAACACGATCGCATGCGCCAGTTGCCATATGGCGAAGAAGGGCTTCGCGGACGGCATGCCGGTGTCGACCGGAATCAAGGGGCTCAAGGGCGGTCGGAGTGCGCCGGTGTCATTCAACCGAGTCTACAGCAAGGCCCAGTTCTGGGATGGCCGGGCGGCGACGCTTGAAGATCAGTCCATTGGGCCGTTCGCCAACCCGATTGAGCATGGGTTTGCCAACCATGATGAAATGGTCGCCAAGATGAAGAAGATGCCCGGCTATCGGAAACTCTTTCAAGAAGTCTTTGGCGGGGAGATCACGATTCAGGACGTTGGGCGAGCCGTTGCCAGCTTTCAGCGGACGGTGTTGTCCGGAAACAGCGCGGTGGACAAGTACGACATTGGCGGAGATCAAAATGCCTTGAGCGATTCCGCGAAGCGTGGGCTTGAGCTGTTCCGCGGGAAAGCCCGTTGTACGCGCTGCCATTCCGGATTCAACTTCACGGACGAGAAGTTCCACAATTTGGGAATTGGCTGGGACGACAATAAGGTTGATCTGGGCCGATATATGGAGACGAAGAATCCTGAGGATATCGGGGCCTTTAAGACCCCAACTTTGCGAGAAATTGCCCGGACTGCTCCCTATATGCACGACGGGCGGTTTAAGACCTTGGAAGAAGTCGTGAAGTTCTACAACCAGGGTGGCGTGAAGAATCCGCACCAGGACAATACGATCATTCCTTTGGAAATGACGGATGACGAGCAACAGGATTTGGTGGCGATGCTCAAGTCGCTCAATGGCGAGGGATGGCAGCATGTTGCCCCGCCGAAGTCGTATCCCAAGTAATTCGAACCGTTCACGAGCGTGAAGCACAGGGGAGGGCCATCGCAAGATGGCCCTTTTCTTTTAATCCCGAGGCAAGGACTCGGGATCGTTCACGTGGAGAAGATAGCGACGGATGATGGCCTGCTCGATGCGGGAGCGCCCACGATCCGGAGCCGGAAATCGGAGTACCAGATGGATCTTGCCGGATTCCGGCAGTTGAATGGTGATACGGGGTTCCGGGGAAGGAGCCTCGAGCAGATTCGCTTGTTCTAAGAGCTTCATGTGCCGGACAGCTTCTTCCATGAACGGCGCACATTCGAGTTTTGCCGCTTCCAGGAGCACTCGCTCCGAACGCTGCCAATCGTCATCATTTTTGATCGGCACGACCACCGTGTACAGCCCGTATTCCTGTTCGGGGTTTTCTTTGATCAAAGGGTTCGTGAAGAGCAAACTGTTGGGGAACACGGTGACGCGCCCGGTGTAGAGGTGCGCGGACTGTCCCGGGCCGATCTCCAATAGCTTCGTGGCGAACATATCATGGTCCAACACGACTCCTCGGTGGCCTGCGATCTGAATTCGATCGCCCACGGCATAGGCCTTGCCACCCATCCGAAGTGCCGCCCCACTCCAACAGAGGATCAGTTCTTTGGTCGCCAAAACCATTGCGGCAGCCAATGCCACCAATGACACGGCAAACGCTTGCAGTTCATGCGCCCAGATCATGACCAGGCCAATGAGGAAGGCGAAAACGACGGAGTTTCTCGTCGTGACCACCCATCGGCGTTTCGATTCCATCGAACGTGTCGGGTTTCCAGCGATCCACCGTACAATTAGGGTTCGCGCGGCAATCAAGGTCAGCAGCAGGATCAGCGATTTCAAGCTGTCCAGCGCCACCACGCTGTCGATGGGGAACCATTGGCTCTGGGGCACGGGCATCCTCTATTTGGCGGTCAGTGTCTCGCGGGTGCCAGGAACACACTCTGCTCGGTTCCAGGTTTTGAGAAGCTTCTCCTCCGAGAAGGTCAGGGTATACCGGTAACAATAGAGTGTCGGCTTGGCGGTCTCCGACCCTTTGCCCATCATACTGGTGATTGAATGAGAAGCATCACCGAGCATGGAGGATCTCCACGATGTCAGATCCTGATCACTGAGCGGGAAGCGGTAGGTCCAGAGACTGTCTCCGCCAAGGGCAGGTGTTTTCGCAGTATGTGGGGGGCCGAGCCGTTCACGGATGTCCTCTTGCGTCAGCCGGCCAACGCCTTTCTTGAGATAGGTATCGCGCCAGGGGCCGCCACATCCGGAGATGCCCGGTGCGAGTGTGATGAGCAAAGACCACAGGAGGAGATGGAAACAGGTGTCGCGGATGGAAAACATCGAACCAGGCATACTCAGGCATACGCTACACTGGACGAGCGGCAAGTGCAACTCTCTCGGAGTCTTCCGTGGCAGCATCATTAGGATGATGCCGGACGGGTGGGTCACTGGATTTATAGATGACTTTTCGGTACCTTACTCCACGAGAGGGAAGAATGGGCGCACTACGAATTATTGCCGTGCTCCTCGCTGGTGGAGGGGGGCTATTGCTGCCCTATTGGGTCGCTACGGCGGCCGAAATCCGGGCTGTAAAGCCAGAAACACTTCTCGTCCAGGGGAAACCACAAGATCTCAATGGGGCGAACGGCGAGACCAAACTCGGTGACAAGGGAAAGTTTGCCGCAAACAGACCGGCCGTCTCTTTTCCTGAACTTCAGGGGAAAGACGGTGCCCCGATGATGCTGGTACCTGCTGGGGAGTTTATCATGGGGAGCGACAGGGGAGATGAAGACGAATCCCCTGTGCACCGGGTGTATCTCAACGCCTTTTACATTGATAAGTTTGAAGTCACGAATGCACGATTTGCCAAGTATGTCGAGGCCATCCAGAGTGAACCGCCCTGGGGATTTTCTGATAAGGATACTCCGGTGGTTCATGCCGATCGCCCCGTGCGCTGGGTGAGCTGGATGGATGCCATGGGGTACTGTCTGTGGGTCGGGAAACGGCTTCCCACGGAAGCGGAGTGGGAAAAGGCTGCGCGCGGAACGGATGAGCGGGTGTATCCATGGGGGAATGATCCACCGACGCCGGTGCATGCCGTCTATGGGCTCAAGGAAGGTGGGGCGGAGACGGTATCGGTCATCGGCAGTCACCATATGGGACAGAGTCCGTACGGGGTCCAAGATCTGGCCGGCAATCTCTATGAATGGGTGATGGACTGGTACGCTGAAGACTTCTATTCAAGCTTTATCAATGGTCCTGCCGTCAACCCCCGTGGCCCCGGCGAAGGCACGGCAAAGGTCCAGCGGGGCGGATCGTACATCAATACTCCCTATCGGCTGCGCTCATCCTTTCGAACCAAGGGCGATCCGACCGAACAGGATCCGAACGTCGGTTTCCGTTGCGCACAGGGTGTTCCCAAGTAACCCAAGTCTCAACGGTCCTGGTTGGTAACCATCGCATCTTACAGAATTCCCGGGTCACGTTCGGTGATCACCGCCTGCAAGGAGGGATCTTTGAAGCGATATTGCGTAAAAGGAGACCGCAGATTGTCATTGGCACACTATGATCCGGATGACACCGGTGAGTATAAGAAGAACGATCAAGGGAAAGCGAAGGCAAAAGCCGAAACGGCCAAGCTCATTGCCAGGCTTGATGGACTGCAAGAACGGTTGTATGCCAATGCCACCCGGTCCCTCCTCATTGTCTTGCAGGGGATGGATACCAGCGGAAAGGATGGGACCATCAAGAGTGTGATGTCCGGTGTCAATCCGCAAGGCTGCAAGGTGGTCGCGTTCAAGACGCCGTCCAAGGATGAATTGGCCCATGACTTTCTCTGGCGCGTGCACCGTGAAGTCCCTCCCAACGGCTACATCGGAATCTTTAACCGTTCTCATTACGAAGACGTCCTGATCACCCGGGTGCATGGATGGGTATCCGACAAAGTAGTCAAGCGCCGCTTTGATCAGATCAAGGAATTCGAGGAGCTGTTGACCGAAAGCGGTACGGCTGTGCTGAAGTTTTTTCTTCATATCTCAAAAGACGAACAGAGAGAGAGGCTTAAAGCCCGCATTGCCGATCAGGAAAAGCGCTGGAAGTGGAATTCGGGCGATCTGGAGGAGCGGAAGTTGTGGAATGAGTATCTCAAGGCGTTCGAAGATGTCATATCGGCGACCAGTACCGCCAGTGCGCCCTGGTATATCGTTCCGGCAAACCGGAAGTGGTACCGCAATCTCGTCGTGGCGGATCGTATCGTGAATGTCTTGGAGGATATGAAGCTCAAGACACCTCCAGCGCCGGACGGTGTGGATTTCAGCAAACTCAGGATCGTCTAGTGCGTGGCCAAGGCAGCGGGTGAAGTGCCGTGACGGACGCCTGATCATGGGTGAGGAGTGCAGGAAGGAGGAATGTGGCAGGATCGCCGCGCTCCTCCTTCCTGTTTTCGGGGACGGTTTCATGAACGGGATTATGCTGACATGGTGCTTTCGGCTTCTGACCGGTGGTGTGCTTCTGGCCTCTGCCTTGGGAAAGTCACTTGACCTTCAGGGGTTTGTCGACGTGTTAGCCACCTATCGTCTGTTCCCAGACCGGTCACTCTGGCTGCTGGGGCTTGGGATCACGGGGATCGAGTGGGGGTTGGCAGCGTGGATTCTTGTCGGATGGCGATTGCCGACGGGAGCACTTCTGGCGATGATGTTGAACGGTCTCTACGCCATCGGGCTCATCGTCACGCTCCTTCGCGGCCTCGATCTTCCAAACTGCGGATGCTACGGCGTATTCTTCCCGCAACCGTTGCGATGGTATTCTCCACTCGAAGACCTCGTGCTGGTTGGCATCTGCTATGCATTGTATGCCGGTACCCAGGCAAGTGATACGACTCTTGACAAGGTTGCCTAATGGGCGTAATGAAAAAAGTGCGGCCCATCTATCAATCGAAGTTCGAGAGATCGGGTAGACCGCGCGGCTGCCATCCAGGTCTCTCGATGACGTCATCATGAGAGGAGGGTGGAAATGAATGACACAACGCCACCTGGCCCATCAGGCCCACCAATACCGAGGTGGGTTTCTCGTCGGTCCTGCTAGCCGAGTTCTTCGCCGGCTGTGCCGTGGAGGCACATGGTGCGCTTCCGAGGAAGCCCAAAGGCCATGGAGCGGAGGAGTCTTTCGGTTGCAGGAGGACACAAGTACCTGGGATTGACGAGGTCTCCCTCGACTGGAAGCCATAGATCGCTGGTATTGTGTGGGTCTCGTGGGCCGCGACAAAACAGAATAATGTCGGCGTCCTAAGCGCCAAGTCACGGGCGACCTCCCACCTCAGTGCAAGGTCGCCCGTGTTTTTTGAACCCACAAGTGCCCCCACATCTGATCGACGTACACGATAGTTCCGGTAAGCGTTTCTTTTTTCGGGCCGCTGTCCTACCTTGTTTCTGCGCTGAGGGCCCCTTTAGAATAATTCGTCGTGCGTGCGGTAAGGAGGACATGATGAGTCTCGCTGATCAAAAGTGTGTGCCCTGTCGTGGGGGCGTACCCCCCGTGCCAAATGATCGTGCTCAGGCCTTGCTGAAGGAGTTGGGGCGAGGGTGGTCGATGAATGCTCAAGGGCATCTCGAACGACTGTTTACGTTCCCAGATTTTGCGCAAGCATTGGCGTTTGTGAACAAGGTGAGTGCCATTGCGGAGGTCGAAGGCCATCATCCCGATCTGTATTTGGCCTGGGGGAAGTGCAAGGTCGAAATCTGGACACATAAGATCAATGGCCTGACCGAGAGCGACTTCTATCTGGCGGCCAAAGCTGATCGGGAATTCGAACCCTTCCGGGCAGGTGCCTAGCCCTCATGATTTTTAACGACGAACTGATTCGAACAGGCTGAGGCCGAGGTTAAGTCTGACTGGAGTGTAGGCTCCTCACCCTTAGCCTTAACCTTGACCTTCATGAAGCTGGCGACGCATTGCAATCCCTGGCTACGAGGCAGCAGATGAGCGACGGAACACAAGTGGCGCTCGTCAACATGCCGTTCAGTTACGCCAAGTATCCCTCCATTCAGCTCGGCACGCTCTCTGCCCTGCTCAAATCCAATGGAATTCCCGTCGACTGTCATCACTTGAACGTGCGATTCGCCCATCTGATCGGCGCGGAGTTGCACGAGTCGATCTGTGAGAAACGGGCGCTCTTTGGCGAGTGGCTGTTTTCCTCCTTGCTGTTTAAGGAGAATTCGAAACGGGCGGAGTATCCGAAGATCTTCAAGCCGGTGTTCGAACAGGCGTCGCAAGAGAGTGGGAAGCCGATCGGATATTTCGAGGAGATGGCCACCCGCATCGCACCTCAATTCTTAACCTGGGCGCTGCGGTCAATTGATTGGGGACGATACAAATTGGTCGGTTTTACCTCGACGTTCGACCAGAACGTCGCGAGCCTGACAATGGCCAAGTTGATCAAGGATCTCTATCCGGAGATCGCGATTGTGTTCGGTGGCGCGAACTTTGATGGAGAAATGGGGCTTGAACATCTGCGGGCGTTTCCCTTTATCGATTATGTGGTGATCGGGGAGGGCGAACAGACCTTTCTCCCGTTTGTCCGCGAGATCCTCGACGGCCATATGGACCACATTCCTGATGGCGTTGCCTATCGGCAGGGAGGACAAATCCGCTTCACACCGAATCCGACGCTCTTCTCCAATTTCACGAAGACCGGACCACCCGATTACGACGATTACTATCACCTGCTTGCGGAACTCGGTCAGACAACACAGGGTTTGGACCGCATTTTGCTGTACGAAGGCTCACGCGGCTGTTGGTGGGGCGAGAAGCATCACTGCACGTTTTGTGGGCTTAATGCGCAGAGCATGAAGTTCCGAGCGAAGAAGCCGGAGCAGGTCTTCGCAGAGATTGCTGAGCTCTCTCAGCGCTACGATGCGGTCCGTTTTCGGTTGGTCGATAACATCATCGACATGGGGTACATCGACAATCTGTTCGGAAAACTGGCAGAAAACCATTGTGATCTGGATGTCTTTATTGAAACCAAGAGCAATCTGCAGAAGCGCCAGATCAAAACTTTGGCCGCCGGTGGGGTGAAGTGCATGCAGCCGGGGTTGGAAAGTTTGAGTCTCAATCAGCTCCGTGCGATGGACAAGGGCGCCACACCGATGCAGAACATCGTCTGTCTCAAGTGGAGCTTCTATTACCATGTGACGGTACTGTGGAATATCTTGCTGGGGTTTCCGGGAGAGACGAACGAGGACTACCAACGCCAGCTTGATCTAATTCCGTCACTGCTCCATCTCCAGCCACCAGAAGCGACCGGCAAGTTCTGGCTGCAACGGTTCAGCCCCTACTTTACCAGACCTCATGAGTATGGCGTTCGTATCATCGGGCCGGGTCTGGCCTATCAATACGTGTACGACGCAAAGCAAGTCGATCTGAAGAAGATTGCCTATGACTTCGAGCATGAACTGGATAAATGGCCAGTGGATCCCCATCTGTATCAGGAACTGGTTGCTGCAATTGAAAGCTGGCAGCGCATGCATAAGTTTGGAGAGAAGCCCTTCCTGTATTACTCCAAAGCGCCGAACTACGTCACGATCTACGACGGGCGTAATCCGAACCGGCCGGCTCGCCGGCGATATGAAGGGGTGGCGGCACTCGTCATTGAAATCTGCAACGAGTCAGGCAAAAGCATCGAGCAGATCCGAACAGCTGTGGCAGACAAAACCGATTGTAGTGAGGCGACCCTCAAGCCAATCCTTGACGAGCTGATGGCTTCACGGATGCTCTACGAAGAGCGTGGTAAGTATTTCACTCTGGCAGTCCCTGAAAATCCATATCTCTGATCGACGCCGCGCCCTTACATCGACAGTTTCTCGGCTACCTTCCGCATCTGCACGCCGTGGACGAGTGAGGCTCCGCCGCGAATGGCGCAGGCGACGTGGACGGCCTCGGTCATTTCCTCGACATTGGATCCCTTCTCCAGCGATGCCTGGGTGTAGGCATCAATGCAGTAAGGACATTGCACGGTGTGGGCGACGGCCAGGGCAATGAGCGCCTTCTCCCGTTCGGTCAGTGCGCCACCAGCAAATACAGCATCGTAGTAGCCCTTGAACTTTTCCCACAAAGCGATATTGCCTTTCCCGATCTCAGCAAACTTCCCTAAATCGTGCGAATGGTAATACGAGTCCATGGGAACCTCCTCTGTCGTTCGGATGTGAAGCGAAAAACCGAGCGCCGGAACGGTTAGGCATTGCCGGGAGGGATCGGGTCGACTTGAGCCAGGGCTTTGGAGAATCGCTCACCGACGATGTCGGTTGCTTTCGCCATGAGATCCACCACTTCTTGCCACTCAGCGGGCAGCAGGTCTTGCTTTAACTGCGGATGGATGGCCCATTGGGCTTCAACCTGTGTGCCCTTGCGGCTCACGAGGATACGGAGTAATTCCACTTCCCATGTTGGATCACCCGGATTGTCACTGGACGCTGGGGTATTCGGTTGTTCAGATGGAGGAACGGCGCGTGCCATGAGATCCTTTGTCGCTAAATCGTAGGACCAGCATACCGTATCCTCGGTCGGATTGTATATCCGCGTGACGGACAAGCGGTGTGGATCTCTTGTGGTGTCACGTCTGATGCGGTGCTTGGTTCAAGACGGCGAGCATCGCCTCATGGATCCGCCCGTTGCTGGCCACGAGTTCTTGCCCATAGATTGAGAGATTGTTCCCGCTGAAATCAGTCAAGCGCCCGCCGGCTTCACGAGCGATGACGGAGCCAGCCGCCATATCCCATGGGCTGAGTCGCACTTCCCAGAATCCGTCAAACCGTCCTGCCGCCACATAGCACAGGTCCAAAGCCGCCGACCCCGTTCGTCTCAGCCCCTGAGCCTTCAGGGCAAATTTCGCAAAATGATCGAGGTTGTTCCGCTTGGTTTCTCGGATGTCGTAGGCAAACCCGGTGACGAGGAGGCTACTGTCGAGGGCTTTTGTATTGGACGCATGGATGGGCCGACCGTTTAGGTATGCTCCACGATGTTCAAAGGCCGTGAACAGTTCATTTCGAGAAGGATCGAAAACGACGCCCATGATGCACCGCCCCTCGTATTCAAGACCAACGGAAACGCAATATGTGGGATAGCCATGTGCAAAATTCGTGGTCCCGTCGAGTGGATCGATAATCCACCGATACGGGGAGGATCCTTCGTCGTCACGACCGCGTTCTTCGGCTAGAAAATGATGATCGGGGAAACGAGTCTTCAGCAGATCGATCACGCACTGTTCGGCGGCACGGTCGGCATCGGTTACCAGATTGATGGGGTTCTTGTATTCGATCTGAAACCCCGTTTCGGCATAGCGCAGTAACAGGGTTCCGGCTGCTTGACCGGCTTCGACCGCAGCTTGGAGCAGGACATCATGTGAGAGTGATTCGCGAGGAGTTGGCACGCTGGATTGTAACATGCCCGGACTTGCGTCGAACAAAAAACATGGTACTCTTGCCAGGGCAAGCCTTATGATCAACTATCATTCAAGGATTACTTGCTTGCAAGATACAGAGCTGAATAGGCAATGTATTATTCAAATAATCAAACTTGACAAAGTTTCTAAGCAATGATATAAAGCAAGCATGCTTTCAATGAGGAGCTTGTGGAAGAATTAACAGACATTCTCGTTGGTCTTGAACAGCGGATCAACGCCTATAAGAGTCGGTATCAGGAGCTTGAGAAGAAGCGCCGCCGGCTCGATGACGAGATTGCCACCATCAAGAAATATCTCGAACTTGCTGAAACGCTTTATCGGGTTGAGGCCGACAAGGCCAAGCTTGCCAGTCTTTCCAACCAAATCATTACCACGGATGATTCCAAGGGGATTCGGCCTGTTCCGCTTATGGACGTGACCGATCAGTCTCGAGAAATTCTTCTTGGACGGAGTAAGTACGTAGGGAAGAGTGTTCCCCAGGCCGCCTATGAAATACTCCGAGAATCCAATCGGTCCATGCATGCAAAGGAGCTTGTCCAGCGGTTGATCGAAGGTGGGTTGCAGATCAAAGGAAAAACACCGCTGACGTCGATTGCCACATCGCTTAAGCGTGACAAACGCTTTAGAAAAGTCGGTCCCAATACGTTCGAAGCTTTAGACGATATGTTGATTCAAGCCGTCTAGGGGTTGGTGTGCACGGGCCAAACTTGACAATGCGAAGGGGGGTGAGACTCTTGGCAACGAAGAAGGCAGCGAAGAAGAAGAAGAAGTAAGCCCCAATGCGATGTGATACGCCGGGAGCGGGGTTCCCCACTCCCGGCGTACCATCCTTGCAAGTATCTCGATTGTGTCGTGAGTCCTACCAGAAACGCTCAACCCGCAAGACAGCGCAAGCGACTCAAAGCTACGAAGCCTGAAGAGCCACGACTGGTTGGAGTGGAGTGCCGTACGGAGTTGAATGCACTTCCACGTCTGAGGAATCGGTATTCAGCAGCAGCCACTTGTCCGGCTGGGCCAGAATTTGCTGGACAAGCCGAGTGTGGAGTGCATGTCCAGACCGATCCGCGATGATATGCCCGATGAAGGGCATCCCCAGGAGGGAAAAATCGCCGATCAGGTCCAGGATCTTGTGACGGACAAACTCGTCGTCGAAGCGAAGCCCGGATTGATTCACAATGCCATCGGCGGAGAGCACGACCGTATTGTCGAGCGTTCCACCCTTCCCAAGTCCGCGAGCCCACAAGGCTTGAACTTCTTGGAGAAACCCAAATGTCCGGGCCTCCGCAATTTCATTCTCAAACGTGTTGACCGAACAATCATAGTCGTATGTTTGCGTCTTAATCATCGGGTGTTCGTAATGAATCGAATAGGTAATGCGGGGGGTAGAAGATGGTTCAATCCGCACCCGCTTCGATCCGTCAGCGATTTCAATCGGCGCCGTGATCTTGAGAAACGACTGTTTCCGGTCCTGTGCCACCACGCCAGCAGACTGAATGAGTCTGACGAACGGCGCAGCACTTCCGTCCATGACGGGTACTTCAGCGGCCGTCACCTCGATAAAGGCGTTATCGATATCCATGCCGGAGAGAGCCGCCAGCAAGTGCTCAATGGTTTGGACTTGGAACCCATTTCCTTTAATGGCGGTGCACAATTCGGTCGGAATTTTATATTCGATGGAAACGGGCAGGTACGCATCAACATCGGAATTGCGGTGAACGAAAACAATGCCCGTGTCTGGCGGTGCAGGCCGCAGCGTGATAGCTGCTGATTGACCTGAATGTAACCCGACGCCGGAGCAAGTGACCGTCGATGCTAAGGTTTGTTGATTCCGCACAGGCCCTCCCTCGTTAGAATCTCATTCCGAAGGCACCATTCGTCCAAAAAGATAAAAGCAATTAAGGTGCCAGGAAAGGCTTAACGTAACAGCATGATTTTAAATGTAAAGTATTAAATCAATAAAATATCGCTCTGTATCAAAAAAGGCACATCTGTGTGTTTCGCAAGATTTGATGTGTAGACAAAAGTTAGATTTGTGATGGGAGGCAAAGGGTTATCAGGTGTTCATTACAAACTTTGCCGGTTCAGGGTGCGGCTTCAACATAAAAGGGACTGGGTTGAGGATACTCGTTTGAGCGAGGCGATTCCATCAAGTAAACCCCTATGAACGTCCTGCCTGGCGGATCGATAAGCCATGAGAGCAGGGAGCTGTGATGTGATAGGGACCTGAATCTTAACTTCCTCACGGGAGAAACCGAATAAGAAGAGGAAAAGCGCATGAAGGGTAAACCATTATGAACGTGAGTCCCTTAATCTGGATCAGTTTCGGCCTCACGAGTTTGACGATCAGTCTGATGCTGGCCGGAGATGCTTTGGTCGGTCTGGTTCCTAATCATGATCGCCAAGATTTTGAGTATCGTCGTGATGTGGCTGAAGCCTTGGCGGTTCAATACGCTGCATTGGCGGAGCATAATCAGGTTGCGACCATCAAGTTGTCGATGGAGCGCTTCGTTCAACGGAATTCGGAAATCCGTTCATTGGCCCTGATTCTTAGCGGCGGAGAGGTTTTTGCGCAGGTGGGGGACCACGCTCACACGTGGGTGCCGCCATCCGGTGACACCTCATCACTGGAATCTCTCCAAGTTCCGATTTTTGCCGGAGACCGGTCGTGGGGTGTGCTCCAAGTCGCGTTTCGCCCGACCCATCTGTCGGGAGTCGAGCGTGTTCTGAACGATCCATGGGTGCGTTTCCTTGCCTTCGTCGGCGTGATGGGATTTATCGGCTATCTTGCCTTCATGAAGCGCACCCTGCGTCAGTTGGATCCCTCCGGTATTGTTCCCTCCCGGGTGAAGGCCGCGCTGGATGCTCTGACGCAGGGCGTGGTCATGCTCGATACACGGGACCTCATCGTGCTGACCAACAATGCATTCAGTCACGCGGTCGGCAAATCCGTGCAAGCATTGCTCGGATCGGATCTGGGGTCGCTTTCCTGGAAAGCTGGTGGTTCAAGAGAGCTGCCGTCGGTATATCCATGGACGAGGGCGGTCATGGATCGACAGCCTCAGGACAACATTCCATTACTCCTGACACAGCCGAACGGAGAGTTGCGGAAGTTTATCGTGAATACTGTGCCGATCATAGACGAGGGAGCAACGGTCAGAGGGGCGTTGGTTTCGTTTCACGACGTCACGGAATTGGATCGGGCTAATTCGCAACTCAAGGAAGCCAATGATGCATTGGAGGCATCTCGCGTCCAGATTCTTCAAAAGAATCAGGAACTCGAGACGACCAACACCAATTTGCATATCGAGATGGATCACCGGAAAAAAGCCGAAGCGGAAAAGGAAAAGCTGTATCAACAGCTCATGAACGCCTCACGCCAGGCGGGTATGGCGGATGTGGCGTCGAGCGTACTGCACAATGTCGGCAACGTGCTCAATAGCATCAACGTCTCGACGGATACCTTGCTGAAGACGCTCAAGAGGCCGATGGTGGGCGATGTCTGCCGCATCGCGGCGCTCTTCACTGAGCATCAGGACAATCTGCAGTCATTTCTGACCGTCGATCCAAAGGGAAAGCAGATTCCTTCCTACCTGGGGTTGGTCGCCGAATCCCTCAGTGGAAGCCATCAGACGATCCAACAGGAACTCGACTCGCTGGTGAAAAAGGTCGACCACATCAAGCAAGCAATCATGTCGCAGCAAGATATCGCGCGCGCGGGGAGCATTCGGGAGCCTGTTTCGGTCGAAGACATGATGGAGCAGGCATTGGGGATGGCGATGCCCGAGCCGGAGAAGTATCACATCCGGGTGGTACGGGAATATGGTCCCATCCCTGTCATCATGACGGATCGGCACCAGGTGTTGCAGGTGCTGGTCAATCTCATTACCAATGCCAAGAACGCCATGGTTGAGCACTCGGGGCGTACGCGCTGTCTGACGCTGAGGATTGGCGTGCCGGCCGGCAGCGGCCTGGCCCGCTTGGAAGTGATCGACACCGGAGGGGGAATCAAGTCCGAACATCTCTCTAAACTGTTTGCACAGGGCTTTACGACGAGAAAGGCTGGTCAGGGATTGGGGCTGCATAGCTCGGCTATTGTCGCCAAGAATCTTGGAGGAACATTGCAAGCGAAGAGTCTCGGTGAGGGCCAGGGTGCGACATTCACGCTGGATCTTCCTCTGGTCCTTGTCGAGGCTGCGGCATGACCACTGAGTGCTGCGCCAACAATCGTCGGATTGTACTCCTTGACGACAATGTCAATCTTCGCAAGGACTTCAGGAAAATCTTGTCCCCGCCGATAGAATCGGGAGGGTTGGACCATACACGGGCGGCTCTCTTTGGGAGCTACGGAACAGAGGTCACCGGACGGCCAACGTAGGCACAGTCGCTCAACGGCTTCAGGAGCACCGTGCAAGCCGAATGACCGGATCGAACTCTGACGATTCACAGGAAACGGCCGGGGCGATGCGTCGCCGGAAGGAAGACTTTCTCGCGATCATGAGTCATGCAATCCTGACGCAGGTGAGTGAACTTCTTGCGAAGGGGATCCTGTTGCTTGACAGCCCGTTGAATCCCGTCCGGCATCGGCATGTCTCGACCCTTGTGCGCTGCGTGCCGGAGCCGCTCTTCTTGCTCAAAGCTGGGCATGAGTGCGTAACCGGTGGACGACACGAGACCGGAGCGACGGATCCATCGTGAAGGGGCTGCAGGTTCTCGTATGGGGAGCTGGCAATAATTCATATGGGTAACCACAGCAAGAATCTTCGTGTCTTGATCGTCGACGACAATCAGGCGATTCACGAAGACTTTCGCCGAATCCTTCAAGCGCAACCGGAAGACGAAGACCTGCATCGGGCCCGCACGGACTTGTTTGGCGGGACATCGCTTGCGGAGGCATTGGATCGTTTTGAGTTGGACTACGCGGTTCAGGGCCAGGCTGCTCTGACGTTGGTGCGGATGGCTCGGCAGGAGGGGCGGCCCTATGCCGTGGCATTTGTCGATATGCGCATGCCGACCGGATGGGATGGCCTGGAAACGATCGAGCGACTTTGGGAGGTCGATGGCCGGATTCAGGTCGTGATCTGCACGGCTTATTCGGATCACTCCTGGGCAGAAATTGCGGCACGATTGGGAATGAGCGATCGGTTGCTGATCCTGCGGAAACCGTTCGACGCGATCGAGGTTCAGCAGATTGCCGCGTCACTGACACGCAAGTGGGAGTTGGGACGCGATGTCCGGTTACAGATTGAAGATCTTGTGGCGGAGGTCAATGCCCGCAATAGGGAACTGCTTGCCGCTAACCAGCATCTTGAACAACAGGTTGCCGAACGGACGGTCGAGCTTCAACAGCGCAACAGCGAACTGCAGAAATCGGTGGAAGCGCTCAAAAAGGCCAAAGCGGAAGCCGACAATGCCAACCAGGCCAAGTCCTGGTTTTTGGCGCACATGAGCCATGAGATCCGGACCCCGATGAGCGGGATGTTCGGCATGAATGAGTTGTTGCTCTCGACCCCTTTGAACGACCGGCAGCGGCATTTTGTGCAGACCATTCACAGCAGCGGCGAGCAGCTCCTGCAGATCATCAACGACATCCTCGATCTGTCGAAGATCGAGGAAAACAAGATGGAACTCCACATCGCAGGGCTCAACTTGGTCGCAACGGTACAGGATGTCGTCGATCTGTTTCTCGAGCCTTCCCGGCGAAAAGGGCTTAGCCTGGAATATCACATTGCCCCTGATGTGCCCGTCCTGTGGCGGGGGGATGCCGTGCGTCTCAGGCAGATTCTGACCAATTTAACAGGGAATGCCGTGAAGTTTACGGAACGAGGCGGCATTCTGCTTCATGTTGAGCGGGTTGAGGATCGACTGACCGATGCCTTGTTCAAAATAACGGTGTGCGATACCGGAATCGGGATCCCACTTGATGCCCAGGAGAAGATCTTTGATCCGTTTGCTCAGGCCGACGGGACGATGTCGAGACGATTTGGAGGAACTGGTTTGGGACTGGCCATCGTGCAACGTCTTGTCCGATTGATGGGAGGTGACATTGGCCTCACCAGTATCCCGGGGCAAGGGTCGACATTCTGGTTTACGATCCGCCTGCAGAAACAGAGCAGCCAGGATACGAATGGAGCCGAGAGCCAATCGACGGCTCAGCCCACCCCGTCCGTTCTATACAGCTCGAATCTTACGACACATCCCGGTGAGGTTCCACCTAAACCTCGATCGCGCGCGCGTATCCTCTTGGCCGAGGATAATGCGATCAATCAAGAGGTGTTCTTGGGCATGTTGGATCTCTGCGGTGAATCAGCCGATGTGGTCGGTACGGGCAGAGAGGCGGTTGAAGCGATGGACCAAACTCAATATGACTTGGTCCTCATGGACTGTGAAATGCCGGAAATGGATGGATTAACGGCCAGCAAAGAGATTCGCCGGCGCAAATTGACCAGGCCGGACGGCAAGCCTGTTCGGATTGTCGCGCTGTCCGGCTATGCCGTCAGCAGCTATCAAGCTGCCTGTCTTGCCGCCGGCATGGACGGGTTCCTTGCGAAGCCGGCGGGGCTGAAAGAGATTCGCAATGCGTTACGACGGTGGCTGCCAACGGGTGAATCGCTGGCTGCCTAATGACCGGAGTCGTTCCTCCCGTTTGATCGACCCACGTGATCGCAATGATGGCGGATCGATCGGCAACGCATCGGTCCTTGGCCGGTCCTGACTATGTGCTGATCTACCACGGAGGGCGCTGGATCCACGATGCACAGGCATCGTGAGAGGCGTCTGAGGTTGGTGGTGCGGGTGGAGACGGTAGCCATGGGAAAAGGGCGACACGGGAGCGCCTGCGGTAGCCCGGGAGTCTGACGGCTCAGTCGCTGCGTATCATAGCGGGCTCGCGCGTCCTTATTGGGCTTTCTCGAAGAGGTGCCGGGTGGCAAGTGCGGAGAGCAATCGGCGTATTCTGGTCGTGGACGACAATGTGTCGATCCATCATGACTTCCTGAAGATTCTACAGCCGGAAACGAGATCGGAGGTTATGGATCTGGCACGGGCCGCCCTATTCGGTGAGCCTCATCCGCCTCGTATCAGCGACCAGTTCACGATTCATTGTGCCGACCAAGGAGCCGCCGCCCTGGCTTTGGTGGAAGCGGCAGGGAAGGACGGGAACCCTTATGCGGTGGCATTTGTGGATATGCGAATGCCTCCCGGATGGGATGGGTTGGAGACCATCGAGCGTCTCTGGGAAGCAGATGTTTCGTTACAAGTCGTGATCTGCACCGCCTATTCCGACCAACCTTGGAGTGAGATCAGGGATCGAATCGGGCGAACCGATCAGTTATTGATCCTCCAGAAGCCGTTCAATAGCGTCGAAGTGCTGCAGATTGCGACGGCGCTGTGTCGTAAATGGGATCTTGCAAGAAAAGTTGCGGGCCAAGTGAACGAGTTGAGTCATCTTGTCGATGAACGGACCAGGGAACTCCGGGATGTGAACCGACAGCTTACAGAATTCAATGAGGCACTGATGCGGACAGTGGCGAGCCTTGAGTCCGCACAGGCCGAAATTTTGCGTCAAAACAGGGAGCTGGAGCGTTTGGCTTCTCGTGATTCGCTGACAGGGTGCCTCAATCGACGTGCCTTTTACGCCCTGTTTGAAGAGGCATTTGCCGCGGGGCGTGGGTACGGGAATGAGCTGTGCTGTCTCATGGTTGACATCGACCATTTCAAGCGTGCGAATGATGACTATGGGCACTCCGTCGGGGATCAAGCGATCCAAGCCGTCGCGGACTGTCTTCAGTCGGGGGTACGGTTGACGGATATGGTGGGACGCTATGGAGGGGAGGAGTTCTGTCTGATGTTTCCGGGGACGACATTGGCCGAGGCGACTGGCTTGGCGGAGCGCCTTCGAGCCCGTGTGGCAGCGGAAGCCGGTAGCCGTGTGCGAACGGTGTCCGGGATGACTCTGACGGTCAGTATCGGTGTGTCGACCAGTGGGTTTGGAGCGCGAGCTCCGTTGGAGTTGATCGATCAAGCGGACAGGGCGCTCTATGCCGCCAAGGAGAGCGGCCGCAACTGTGTCATGGCAATGGATGTGCTGGTCCCAGGGCTCAATCCGTCCGAACAGCTTGAACTTCAGGTGCGTCGAGTCACCCCACGCGAGTCGACTCCTGCCATCATCCGATAAGCTGCGAATGCACGGGATGCCGTCGACGGCATCGGCATCGATGCCATGCCCGAAACCTTTCCCCCCCGAGCCGTGTTTAGTCCCGTAAGGCGAGATGAAACGTCATCGGTTTGGGGCACAGTGGTGCAGGATAGGCGAACGGAGAGTGCCATTTGAGTCAAGATTGCAGGATGTGAGGTGATCAGGCAAAACGATCGTTCACTCTTCGTTCATTGTATAATGGTCCCTGATGGTCCGCCTCTTCGCTCATTTTCAGGCGTCAGTCGGCAAGAAGATGATCATGGCCCTGACCGGGCTCGGTCTTGCGGGGTTCGTCATGGCTCATATGCTGGGGAATCTTCAGCTGTTCGAAGGGCCCCACGCACTGAACAGCTATGCCGCCTTTCTCCGAGATATGCCGATCGTGCTCTGGGCGGTCCGCATCGGATTACTGAGCATTGCGGTGTTTCACATCGGGCTCGCACTCCAGCTGGGCATGCGAAATCGCCGCGCTCGCCCGGTTGAGTACACCGTTCACCGATATCGGCAGGCGTCGATCGCTTCCCGCACCATGGCAATCTCCGGGATGGCCCTATTGGTATTTGTCGGATTCCACCTCCTGCATCTCACGGCCGGAGTCATCGATCCCGGGTTCAATGATCGCCTCGATGCCGAGGGCCATCGGGATGTCTATAGCAAGGTGGTGCATGCCTTTCAAAATCCCTTCGTGGTCCTCCTGTATCTTGCCGGCCAGCTGGGGCTTGGTCTTCACCTGAACCATGCGATTGCCAGCAGCATACAGACGATGGGGTTTGAGCATGCGGGGTTGAATCGTCTGCTGAAAGCGCTCGGCCCTGTGATCGGGCTGATCGTGGTTCTCGGGAACGTTGCGATCATCCTTGCCGTCTTTTTGGGGATCGTGCGGTGATGATGAGACTGGATTCAAAAATTCCGTCAGGACCTCTGGAAAGTAAATGGGATCGGCACCGGTTCAGCGAAAAGTTGGTCAGCCCCAATAATAAACGGAACCTCACCGTGATCGTCGTCGGTGCCGGCCTTGCCGGCGCAAGTGCGGCATCGACGTTGGGACAACTCGGATATCATGTGTCGTGCTTTTGTTTCCATGATAGTCCCCGTCGGGCTCACAGTATTGCGGCGCAGGGGGGCATCAACGCGGCGAAGAACTACCAGGACGACGGCGATAGTGTGGGGCGATTGTTTTATGACACGATCAAAGGCGGTGATTTCCGCTCCCGAGAGGCCAATGTATACCGGCTCGCCCAGGTCAGCACGCAGATCGTCGACCAGTGCGTGGCGCTTGGTATCCCCTTTGCCAGGGAGTATGGAGGTCAATTGGCGAACCGCTCGTTCGGGGGTGTTCAGGTCTCACGGACATTCTACTGCCGGGGACAGACGGGACAACAACTCCTGTTAGGCGCCTATTCAGCGCTCTGCTGGCAGATCGAACGCGGTCAGGTCACGATGCATCCGCGCACGGAACTGCTCGACTTGATTCTGGTCGACGGTCAAGCTCGAGGCATTGTGGCGCGGGATTTGGTCACCGGACGTATCAGCGCTCATATGGCCCATGCCGTGGTACTGGCCACGGGCGGCTACAGCAATGTGTACTATCTCTCCACCAATGCGAGCGGGTGTAACGTGACGGCGACCTACCGGGCCTGGAAGCATGGGGCGGCCTTTGCCAATCCGTGTTTTACCCAGATTCATCCGACGGCAATCCCACCGGGTGATGTCCATCAGGCCAAGTTGACCCTGATGTCTGAATCGCTCAGGAACGACGGCCGGCTATGGGTGCCGAAGCTGTCAGCAGATCATCGATCGCCGGGCGATATACCGTTACCCGATCGCGATTACTTTCTGGAGCGTCGATATCCGCGGTTCGGGAATCTTGCCCCGCGGGATATCGCCTCGCGTGCGGTGAAAGTCGTGTGTGACGAAGGGCGCGGTGTGGGGCCGGGCGGTCGGGGTGTGTATCTGGATTTTTCAGACGTTATGGAGCAACAGGGGTTGGAAGTGGTCCGCGAGCGATACGGCAATCTCTTCGAGATGTACCATCGGATCACGGGAGAGGATGCGTATCAGGTTCCGATGCGGATTTACCCGGCGCCGCATTATACGATGGGGGGACTGTGGGTGGATTACAATTTAATGAGCACGGTCCCGGGACTCTTCGTCATCGGCGAAGCCAACTTCGCGGACCATGGTGCCAACCGGTTGGGTGCCAGCTCCTTGATGCAAGGGCTGGCCGACGGCTATTTTATTCTCCCCTATACGATCGGCCATTACCTGGCGACGGCAACACTCCCGCCTATTCCGGACGATCATGCGGAGGCTCGCGAGGCGATACAGCGTGTTGAAACCCGGATTCATCGCTTGCTCACGGTGAAGGGATGTCGAACCGCGGCCATGTTTCATCGAGAGCTCGGGACGCTCTTGTGGAATCATTGCGGCATGTCGCGCAACGAAAGCGGGCTCACCTCGGCGTTACGAGCGATTCCCACGCTTCGCGAGGAGTTTTGGCGGGATGTGATGGTACCCGGGTCGGGGAATTCTTTTAATCAGGAGTTGGAGTACGCGGGACGGGTCGCGGACTATCTCGAATTCGCCGAATTGCTCTGTCACGACGCCCTCCATCGGCAGGAGTCCTGTGGGGCCCATTTTCGCGAGGAATATCAAACGGAGGATGGTGAGCCGCGGCGCGACGATGCGCAGTTCGCCTATGTGGCGGCATGGGAGTATCGGGAAGAAACGGTGCCGGTCGTGCATAAAGAGCCGTTGGCGTTCGAGTTCGTTCCTCCGACTATGAGAAGCTATCAGTAGCCGGGAAAAGGTGAGTCAGGGGTGAACGAAATACGAGTCGGATGGTTGCACACGTTATGACATTCACCTTGAAGATTTGGCGTCAGAGTAGCCCGTCCGAACAAGGCCGGTTCGTCACCTATGAGGCGAACGATGTGAGCCCAGGCATGTCGTTTCTGGAAATGCTCGACGGCGTCAATCAGAGACTGCTGAGGAGCGGTGAGGAGCCTGTGGCGTTCGACCAGGATTGTCGCGAGGGAATTTGCGGGAGTTGCGCATTAGTCATCAATGGCATCCCGCATGGTCCGGATCAGGGCATCACGACGTGCCAGTTGTACATGAGACGGTTTTCTGATGGAGCGAGTATTACGATCGAGCCTTGGCGAGCCAAAGCGTTTCCGATCCTGAGAGACTTGGTGGTGGATCGCAGTGCGCTGGATCGCATCATGCAGGCGGGCGGGTATATCTCCGTCAACACCGGTGGCGCCGTGGACGGGAATGTTCTCTTGATCGGGAAGGACCAAGCAGAAACCGCAATGGATGCGGCGTCGTGTATCGGGTGCGGGGCCTGTGTCGCAGCCTGCAAGAATGCATCGGCCATGCTGTTTGTCGCTGCAAAGGTGTCCCACTTGGCGACTCTTCCACAAGGTAGACCTGAGCGAGCACGCCGTGTGAACGCCATGCTTGACGCGATGGACCGGGAAGGGTTCGGCTCCTGCGGCAATCAGTATGAGTGCGAAGCCGTTTGTCCCAAACGCATCACGGTTGGTTTCATTGCCAAGCTTAATCATGAATACCTCCGCGCAGGCATCGTGGAATCCGGGCTCCCCAATGAACCGGAATCTCCATACGCGGAATCCTCATAGGAACCTCTCCGGGCTCAGGACTTTTCTCTTCCCCCTTACCGGTGGTCCACTCTGATGGACGCGGATTGCGCCGGATGGCAATGAGCTTGACTGTGGAGGAAAGGCCTCTATAGTTCGATCAAGGGTTGTGATCAGGTTAGGATATGTCGGGGAGGATTATGGGGCGACAGGGTGTGTGTCCGGAGTGCCGGCTGGAGGGTGCGGTCCGTGTGGAGGTCCGGTCGCCGCGTGAGTTTCTTGCGTCCCTGCTATGGATGGTGCCCTTCCAGTGTCAACGGTGTGACCACAGGTTTCTCGACCGCCGTTTGAGTCCCATGAGCCTCTCACCGCTTCCTGAACGCCGGGAGCATATGCGTATTCCGGTCAGGCTCTGTCTCTCGTTTTCGGGCGGACGGGTACGGGGGGAGGGGATCGTATCCGATCTCTCGTTGGGAGGATGTATTATCCAGAGCGAGGCCCATGTACGGGTTGACGATATTTTTTACCTTGAGATCATTCTTGCGAAAAATGAGCCGCCGGTCGAGGCCGCAGCCATCGTGCGCTCCGTCAGCGCCCGTGGCATTGCGTTCAAGTTCCTGCGCAGAGCGCAGGAGGATAAACGCCTCACGGCGTTTATCCAGACACGTTCAGGATCCGACTCATTGGTCCCGTCCAAAGTCGCCTAGCCGACTCTCGCCGATCAGATTCTCTCCGCGCAGCCGGCGGCATTTCTCGTGTGATCCCATCGGTGCCATCAAATGACGTTCTTCCCGGTATGGAGTCCCTTGACCGACATATCTTCATGGTTATCCCTCATGGTAGTCTGCAAACAGGATTGAGCGTAGGCACAGCGTCCTGAGGGTATTGCCGAAGGAGGACACGATGGGACGTAGTTGGTGGGAAAGGACGGCGATCATCACGATGACGGTCACGGTATTGTCCGTGTCCGGCTGCGGATACAATGATCTGCAAGGTTTGGATGAAGATACGAAGGCAGCGTGGAGCGAGGTGATCAATCAATACCAGCGCCGGGCGGATCTTATTCCCAACCTCGTGGCGACGGTCAAAGGGTATGCCGCTCACGAAAAAGAGACGCTGGAGGGTGTGGTCAACGCCAGGGCCAAGGCAACCGGAATGCAAGTCACGCCGGAGGTGCTGAAGGACCCGGCAGCGTTTGAGGCGTTTCAAAAGGCTCAAGCGGGATTGGCGTCAGCGTTGGGACGGCTGATCGCGATCGCCGAAAACTATCCCAACCTCAAGGCCGATCAAAACTTCAGAGACCTGCAGAGTCAACTGGAAGGAACGGAAAATCGAATCGCCGTGGCCCGCAAACGTTATATCGATCGAGTGGCGGACTACAACAAGATGGTTCGATACTTTCCGACGAACCTGACCGCGAAGTTTCTCCTACATTTGGAAGAGAGACCCAACTTTACGGTGACCGACGAAAAAGCCGTGGCGACACCGCCGGAAGTAAAATTCTAAAAACAGGTTGAGGGCCAGGTCAAGGTTGAGGCTGTGGATCGGAAACAAACAGTCCCAGTTCTCGGATGGGTTGCCTCGTGTGTGATCGTAGCCTCAACCGTGGCGGTAGCTCCCCGCGCATTGGCGCTTGATGTCCCTCCGTTGACCGGGCGCGTCGTCGATCTCGCTCATGTCTTGCCGCATTCGACCGTGGAGTCGCTCACGGCTCGCCTGAATGCGCATGAAGGGCAGTCCAGCAATCAAGTCGCCGTCCTGACCATCCCTTCCCTCGACGGTGACCCTCTTGAGGAATTCGCGCATCGCGTGGCCACCACCTGGAAACTCGGTCGAAAAGGGACGGACAACGGGGTGCTTTTGCTGGTTGCGATCAAAGAGCGCAAGGTCCGAATCGAAGTCGGGTACGGGTTAGAAGGGGTCTTGACCGACGTTCGATCGGCCCAGATCATCAGAAATGAGATTGTGCCTCGATTTCGGGCCGGTGATATGTCCGGAGGGATCCTAGAGGGAACCAATGCAATTGTGAAGACCATTGAAGGAACCTATCAGGCGACCGAGAACGTTGCTCCGCACCAAGAGAGTGCCGTTGTCGAGCAGGTGGTGGTAGCGGTCATGGTCGGACTGTTCGTCGGACTTCTGTTTGCGAATGCGCATCGATTCATCGGCCTGGTCGCCGGCGCAGGGATCTCCACGCTCCTGGCCCCTTGGGTGGTACCGGCACTGATTGCGAGCGGAGTGACCATGATCTTGCTCCTGCTTATGGGTGCAGTGGGAGCGGGAGGACGGACCACTCGGTCCCGTGGGGTAGATGATTGGATGTGGTATAGCAGCCGTGGTGGCGGATGGGGTGGAGGGTCGTTCGGTGGTGGAGGGGGATTCGGCGGTGGCGGAGGCGATTTCGGGGGAGGGGGTGCCAGTGGAAACTGGTGAACGCCTTGAGCTGACGACGCAAGAGCGTGAGCGGATCAGCCTGGCTGTGCATGCGGCGGAGCAGCACACCAACGCTGAGATCGTTCCCATGATCGTTAGCCGGTCAGGACTCTACCGCGATACCCGGCATCGCGCCGGGTTATTGCTCTCCTTAGTTGTCCTGACGCTCATGCTCACCATGGAAACATTCTGGTTCCCCTGGGGCCGGCATGGCTCCAACGCGGCGTGGCTCGTCTTGGCGACGACTATGGCCTATGGTGGTGGCTCCTGGCTGGGGACAGTGCCCTGGTGTATTCGCCTGCTGACTCCAAGAGATCGGATGCATCAGAAAGTGCGATTTCGGGCTGAACGCGCGTTCACGACGCATGCGGTCTCGCGGACACGTGAGCGTACCGGTGTGCTGATCATGGTGTCGCTCTTGGAACATCAGATTTATGTATTGGCGGATCAAGCCCTTGCCCAACGAGTTTCGTCGGAGCGCTGGTCCTCGGTCGTCGAGGCTGCGGTCAGCCGGCTGAAAAGGGGAGATCTCGTCGGCGGGCTGTGCCAGGGAATCCAGGTATGTGGCACGTTGCTTGCCGAGGTAAGCCCAGGTCGCCAGGGCGACAATCCCGATGAATTATCGAATGAATTGGTCATAGAGTCGTAAGCGGCCCATCTCTATCCCTTGGCACTCAATAAACGCTCGCTATCAACCGATAGAGGAGAGACTCGGCGGGATCATGTGTCCGGCTCGATGAATTTCGACAAGGAGGGCGCATACGATGTGGAAGAACGAGGAGGGGGTTGGGGGTGAAATGGAGCGAGGGCAGGAGCGGGAACGAGAGCGTGAGCAAGAGCGGTGGGTTGAGGACCGGCGTAGTTCGTCACCGCGACACAGCGGTCCGATTCTACCGGACGAGGTCGCGTTTGTCGGGCAAGACGTCAACTTCAAAGGTGTGATCACCTACTCAGGGACTGTCCGGATCGATGGAGTATTGGACGGAGAAATCCATACCGACGGTGGATTGCTCGTTGGTCCTAAGGCTGTGATTAATGCGAAAGTTACGGCTGGAGCGGTCGTCTGTCACGGGCATATCACAGGAGATATTGAGGCGACCAGCCAGATCGTGCTCTGTGCTCCGGCCGTTGTGGAAGGCAGTCTGACCACCCCGGTCCTCTCGATGGAGGAGGGTGTGGTCTTCAATGGGACGCTGGAGATGAAATCCCAGGCCAAGGTCGAAGTGTTGCGGGATACGGACACGAGTCCCATGAATGTGGCCGGCCGGCCGGCCATTCGACTGGCTGCGTAAACGACCGCCCGAAGACTCCTGGCGTGCTGTGTGCCGCCTGCGTCAGGAGTTCATCGTCCGCTTGTGTGGCCGGCCATGGCGGCGAGTTGCCGGGCCACAAGCGTCCGGCTCACCAGACCACTGGCACCTTCCATAGACGCCCCGAGATTGTTCCGCTAGAATCCCGTCCATGTCAGAGCCGACCGTCTCCTCCGCTCCACCGCCAAAACCGCAGGACGAAAATCAATCAGTCATCAAGTCGGCCGGCATCATTGGCGTTGCCACCTTCTCAAGCCGTATCCTCGGGTTTATCCGCGACATGATCATCGCGCGGCTCTTTGGGGCGACTCCGGCCGCCGACGCATTTTTTGTGGCCTATCGGATCCCGAATCTGCTTCGCGAGCTCTTTGCCGAAGGCTCGATGTCCGCCGCGTTTATTCCTGTCTTCACTGAATACCACACGCTGAAATCGAAAAAAGATGCGTGGGAATTGGCGAGCGCCGCTTTCACGACATTGCTGACCATCGTGACGGGCATTACGCTCATCGGGATTGTAGGATCCGCCGGCATTGTGTGGCTCTTGGCGCCGGGATTTCATGACGACCCGACCCGGTTGGAAATGACGACGATGCTCACGCGCATCATGTTTCCCTATCTCATTTTTATCAGTCTGGCTGCCCTGGCGATGGGAGTGCTCAATTCATTGCGGGCCTTTGCGGCGCCGGCATTTTCACCGGTCTTTTTTAATCTGTTCATCATCGGATGTGCGCTGTTCCTGGCCCCGGCCATGCCGGAGCCCATCATCGGAGTGGCGGTCGGTGTGGTGGCCGGTGGCGCCGCGCAGTTTGCGATGCAATTGCCGGGGCTCAGGCGACGAGACATGTTGTTCGGGCTCACATTCAATCCGGGCCATCCGGGCGTGAGGCAGATCGGCCGGTTGATGATTCCGTCGTTGCTCGGGTTATCGGTGACACAGATCAATATCACCGTCAGCACGATTCTGGGCTCGTTCTTTGCCGGCGGCCCCACGTATCTTTTTTACGGCATGAGACTGATCCAATTCCCTCTGGGTATCTTTGGCGTGGCGTTGGTGACGGCGATCTTGCCCACGTTGTCCGCGCAAGCGGCACGGGGCGCGATTGACGAACTGCGTACGACGCTCGGGTTCGGACTGCGCATGATCATCTTTATCATGCTCCCGGCCATGGTGGGGCTGATCGTGCTGCGGACTCCGATCGTGCACCTGGTGTTTGAACATGGCACGTTTACGGCGCACGATACCGCTGAAACCGCCTTTGCGGTGCTTTGTTATTCCGTGGGCTTATGGGCTTTCGGTGGAGTCCGCATTATCGTCTCGGCCTTCTATTCGCTGAAGGACACCACGACGCCGGTTATTTCGGCGACCATTGCGGTGGCGGCAAACATTCTGTTCTCGTTGATCCTGATGTCGCACTTGGGGGCGGCCGGGCTTGCCCTGGCCACGGCCCTCGCGGCAATGGTGAACGGCGGAATCCTGGTAGCGGTGCTCAACCGGAGACTTGGCGGTGTCGACTGGATGTCCGTGCTCCGATCGGGCAGTCGAGTCGTGGTTGCGTGTGTTCCCATCATACTGGCCTGCTGGTGGGTGGCCGGCGCAGAGATCTGGACCCATCCGGGTGCGTGGATTGAAAAGACCGCGATGCTGGCGGGTGCGGTCGGAGGGAGTATCGGGGGGTATGTCGGAGTGCATGCCATGTTTCGTTCCGAGGAACTCGGAGTCCTGTGGCCGATGGTCAGGAGAAAACTTGGCCGGGTGTTGGGGTAGCAGCGAGCTGAGGATGCGTCACGCCATCATTTTTCAGTCATCATGGGGATGGATGGGTATTGCCGAATCTCCAAAGGGGATCCACACGATTGTTTTGCCGAAGCGCTCGAAACGAGCAGTCGAATCGGAACTCAGCGCACAATCACGCGAACTATTGCAGGGAGGAGCGTCCGGACGGCTCGAAGTCGCGCAGCGCCAGCTGCTCGAGTATCTGGCAGGCACACGGCACACCTTTGACGTGCCGCTCGATCTTTCTCAGGGAACGATCTTCCAGCGGCAGGTCTGGCGGGCGCTCCTCCGTGTGCCGTACGGCAAGCTCCGTTCGTATCAGTGGATCGCCGCGCGTGTGGGCGGGCCACAGTATGCCCGTGCGGTGGGCAACGCGGTCGGTGCGAACCCGATCCCGATCGTGATTCCTTGTCATCGGATTGTTGCTCAGGATGCCACGCTTGGGGGGTTCTCGGGAGGGCTATCGGTGAAGCGCAAGTTGCTGTCGCTGGAAGGCACGCTTCGTTACGTGAATGCCGGTCATTAGTCATTGGTCAATGGTCAAGGACGAAGATGCCTCGATCCAGTTCGCCCATGACTACCGACGAATGACCGTTGACCAGTGACTCTCACCATGAAAGCAGTCATTCAACGGGTCACCAGCGCCTCAGTCGAGGTTGAGGGGAAAATCACCGGCCGAATCCGACAGGGATTAATGGTCCTGTTGGGCGTCGCGAAAGGTGATGACGAGTCCGACGTGCGCTATCTGATCGACAAGATTCGAAGCCTCCGCATCTTCTCGGATGAACAAGGGAAGATGAATCGCTCACTGATAGACGTCGGCGGCGCCGTGCTGCTGGTTTCCCAATTCACCCTATTGGGCCGGACAAACAGCGGCCGTCGTCCGAGTTTTGATGATGCGGCTCCTCCTGAGCTGGCCAAGAGACTCTATGAACAGGTCGCGACCGGCCTGCGGGAGAGCGGGACGGTGGTTGAGACGGGGATCTTTGCCGCCCATATGCAGGTGGCCTTGGTGAACGATGGGCCCGTGACCTTTGTATTGGATAGCAGGGAAGGAGGATCCTCTCGACTCAAGATCTGAGGCACGAGTTCCGATAGATCGACAAGAGTGAAAACCCGTTCCAGGTCAGGATTTGGTATACTGACCGTAAGCCTCACCGACGACACAGGAGGTGGAGATGGGAGCTCAAGTTCCTCTTCAGCATCCGCTCCGGCAGCTGTTCGGGGCTTTGACCGAGAAGAGCTTCACGGAACATCTCGGTTGGCCCGATACCAAGGTCACGTCCTACGTCTCCAACCTGCTTGTGGATTTCACCCGTACCGATCAGCTCTATAAGATTAAAAACCGGGAGGATCAGCCCGTCGATTCAGTCGTCGATCTGCTGTTCGAGTCGGAAGTGATGCTGGAAGCGCAGTCGTTGGATCGCGAGCGGGACGTTCACCGTCATATCGGGGATTTCACGTTGTTTATGGCCGGGCTGTTTCCCGAATATCTTCGTCGCCTGAAAACGGCGGGGCGGATTTACCACAAGGATTTCCTCGTCGATTATGTGAAGACCGGCAAGCGCTCCTATGGAATCGTCGCGCAGATCGGTCGTGAGGATGCGGACACCAGCCTGCCGTTGTTCAGAAAATTATCGGAGAACTTTGAACTCTGCGTGACCGGCCTGGGCTTCGTACGATCCGATCTCGATCGGATGCAGAATCCTGCCTACCGGAGAACCAGGGACGTGCTCTTGAATTGAAGACCAACCGCCCTATGATTCTCGCGCACGGGGGTGCCGGCTCCCGGGCCATGACGTCGCCACAAGCGGCCTGTCTTCGAGCCGCTCTGCAAGTCGGCTATCATCTCCTGGATCGAGGCACATCCGCTCTCATCGCTGTTGAACAGACGATTCGGGTTCTCGAGCGCAGCGGGCTCTTTAATGCCGGCAAGGGCGCATATCGTCAGTTGGACAAAATCCGAAGGATGGATGCCTCCGTCATGGAAGGCGATGGCCTGCGTGCCGGGGCCGTGGCATCCATGGAGGGTATCGTCCATCCGATCACGGCCGCCCGCCACGTCATGGAGGCCACGGAGCATGTGTTGCTCGTAGGACCGATGGCGACGAAGTTTGCCAGACATTTTAAGATAGAACGGTATCGGCAACCGGTTTCATCGAGCCGGCTTTCTTATGACGCGATGCTTCGCAAGTTTCAAAGAAGCAACGAGACAGGAGATCGCCATGGAACGGTCGGCGCCGTTGCTGTGGATCAGGCCGGCTCAGTGGCTGCCGGTGCTTCAACTGGAGGGATTGATCGGATGTTGCCCGGACGAGTCGGGGACACGCCGATCATCGGCTGCGGGGTCTATGCAGACAACGAGACCGGAGCCGTATCCATGACAGGTTGGGGGGAGAGTATCATCCGCCTGGCAGTGGCGAAAGAGATCTGTGAGCGACTCAGATCCGGAAAGACACCGGCGTCGGCAGTCCGGGAGGTCTTCAGACGGCTCGTGGCAAGGGTACAGGGATCAGCCGGTGCACTGGTACTGACGCCGAAGGGGCGATTTGTCATTGCGCACGTGACCGCCAACATGGCGGCCGGGTGGTGGAATGGGAAAGGAGAGCCTACCGTGAAAGACAAGTTCGGGTATTGAGCCATGCCCACCCGTAAGGGGCGAAAGCCTAAAGCCTACAGCCAAGCCGCGCGCATCAATCTTATCGCTCGACGACTCACCGGCGGCGCGACGATCTCGGAGTTGGCCGAGGAGTTTCAGATCACCAAGCGGCAGGTGCATCGTGATCTTCGACAGCTCGAAGCGTCCGGGTATCCGTTGGAACAAGAAGATGGACGGTGGAGGCTCCCGCCAGGATTCAAAGGGCTGGAGATTACGGTTTCCCCTTACGAGCTGATGTCGCTGTATTTGGCCAAAAGCCATGTCGCGTATCTGAGAGAAACTCCCTTTTTTGACGATCTGGAAGGTGTCGTGCGAAAGGTCGAAGCAGGGTTGCCCGACAAGGTCAGAAATCACCTGGAGCGAATCGTGACGACCTTCGCGCCGCTCCAGCGTCCTGTTCGTCCGTATGCCGCAAGGAAGGACATACTCAGTGCCTTGCGCACATCCTTGCTTCGTCAACGGACCATCGTACTTCGGGGGTACTACAAGCCCGGAGTGGAACAACCGATGGATTACCTGGTCGATCCGTACGGTCTCGTGATGTATCAGTACGGTTTGTATGTGGTCGGGCATTCGCATCAGGCAAACGAGATCAGAATCTTTGCCGTGGAACGCATTCAGTCGATCGAGGTCACGGAGGAGCTGTTCGCCATCCCCAAGACCTTCTCTCTGGAAGAACGGTTCAATCGAGGGTTCGGTCTCATCGATGGGGAGCTTCAAGACGTGAAAATTTGGATTTCCGCTGACTGGGCCTATTTCGTCAAAGAGCGACGCTGGCATCCGACGCAGAAGCTTCAGGCTCAGAAGGATGGCTCCGTGATTCTCACCATGCGCTGCGGCGGTATAGACGAACTCACCGCCTGGGTTCTATCGTTTGGCCCAGGGGCCAAGGTGCTCGGCCCACCAGCGTTGATCGAGCAAGTGTCCGGTCAACTCACCGCCGCCGCTCAATCTTATCGGTTCTCCCGGTAACCGTCTCAAACTCCAGCGACCTATTCTGTCACACCTCCGTGCTAGGTTTTGCCTCCAACGAACAGAGGAGGGCATGGCGATGCGAAGTTTGCTGTCGGTCAATCATGAGGTGCAGTCGTTTCTGAAGGCCCATCCAAGAGAAAACGATTGGATCACCTATCATTGTTGTAAGCCATTGGTGCGCGATCTGTATCTGCAGTATCTCGTGGATTGGTTGGAGGATACCTGTCCTCAGATCGTGACAACATATGCTGTGGGGAAAGAATCATCAGTCCAGGAGTTACTGGGTGTGGAAGAACACGTTGTGATAGCCAATCACGACATCGACCGGAATCCCAAGAACGAGCCGAAGAGTGAAGCCTGGATCGGATCCGTTGAAATCGAGTGGCAAGGATCGGCGATCCATTTTTACTCGCCCTTTATGGAACAATGCCTCGCGCGTGAGCCGCTCATTCTGATGGCCACCAAATCCAACGCCGCGCTTCAAAACCTGCTTTGCGGATTGAAGCAGTATGGACTGATGCGGGAACGGAATGGTAACCGTGAGATCCTGGTCGTCAATGGCCAAAACGTTCCAGTGCCCGCACACTCATGGGATGGTCTGGTGCTGCCGGCTCAGATGGCGCGGGATATTCGAACAAACGTGGAGGGATTTTTTGCCAGTCCAGAGCGATATGCCTATCTGGGCATCCCCCACCGTCGAGGATTTCTCTTTGCCGGGCCGCCGGGCTGCGGGAAGACACTGACGCTCAAGACATTGGCCTCCAACACGCCTGCGAAGTTTATTTCCGTGCTGGGGACAGCGGATGTGGACGATGGCATGCTCCGGTACGCTCTGGATTTAGCTGAGAAGCATACACCGGCGGTCGTATTGCTTGAGGATCTTGATCGAACGGTGCAGGCCAAGGGGATTTCGCTGTCCCACTTCTTGAACCTACTGGACGGACTCAAAGTATTGAACGGGGTACTCGTGATTGCAACCTGCAACGAGCCGGATAAGTTGGACCAGGCTTTGCTCCATCGGCCAAGCCGGTTCGATCGGGTCTGGAGGTTTGAGTTGCCCAAGTACGACCAGCGCTTAGCCCTCCTGCGCAAGCGAGGGCGAGATTTCTTCTCGGAGTCAGCCTTGGAAACGGCGGCCAGGCGGTCCGAGGGGTTCTCGATGGCGTATGTCCAAGAGATCGTCGTCAGCGCATTGCTTGAATGCACGCATGACGATCAGCCGCCGAACGACGACCATCTGTTCAAGAGCCTGGATACGCTTCGAACGCAACGGAAATCGGTCTCGAAACAGACAGAATCGATGGACGAACGAGAGACGGTGGGGTTCTGCGCATGAGGTAACCCATGAGACAGTAGTCCAAATGGCGTGCTGGGAATATCTGCAAGAAAGCGACGGTTCGGAAAGCCTGGGTTCGCAGGTGGCGAAGACCAAAGGCGTCTCGCTGTCGTATTTCCTGAATCTTTTGGATGGATTCAAGGCGCTGAAGGGGGTGTTGGTGATCGCAATTTGTAACGAACCGGATAAACTCGACCCGGCTCTCATTCATCGACCCAGCCGCTTGGACCGAGTTTGGCGATTTGAGCTGCCGAAGTATGAGCAGCGTCTTGAAATGCTCCGTAAGAAGGAGGAACATAATTCTCCGAATCGGCGTTGGAGATGGTGGCCAAACGGTCCGAAGGGTTTTTGATGGCCTATGTACAAGAAGTCGTAGTCAACGCCCTGCTCGAATGTGCACACGAGGAAGTCGATCCTGCGGATGCACATCTTGTCAAGAGCCTGGATACGGTTCGCCTACAGCAGAAGTCAGCATCAAAGCCGGGGAATCGTTGGAGCAACGAGAGGTAGTGGGATTTTTCGAGTTGGCCAATGCATGAGACATTAGTGCAAAGAGAGTTGTGGAAATGTTTCCTATTAGTTCTGCAAAATGTTTGTGATTAAGAAGGCGGCCATCCGGAAGGCTTAGGTTCGTAGGTGGCGGAGAACTAGACTAGACCGATGCCCCTCTCGGAAGTCAGGCTGTACGTCCCTGAGAGGGGTTGGTGGCCAAGCCAGAGCGTCTTATTGGGGGCCGCGCCCATGACAGTGATGAGCTTAATGACGATTTCAAGGGGATTGGGAGAACATGATTACCAATCCACTCATGCGCAAACTCGCGGTTCATGATGGCCGCCATCTGCGGCGCTACCACCGCGTCTTGTATTCGTAAGGCTAGACTGGAAGCAGGGTGTTGATCTGAAGGATTCTCGATTGCTTATGTTTAAGTAAATCGTGAGGCGGAGGACTGAGGAGTAAATGTCATACGTTGGTATTTCGATCAGAGATGCAATGGACAAGATTAACATTCATGCCAATGGTTGGTACCTTCCACAAGTACAACGACAGTATGTGTGGGGTGCACGCTATGAGTCCGAGACTTATATCTGCTTGCTTATGGACTCCCTTTATCGTCGTTACCCAATTGGCGGCCTTGTACTTTGGGAAACTGATCTTCCGGTCCCTTATAGAGAGTTCTTTAACGATTACTATCCTGGCCAGTTAGCAAAACAAGTTGATGAAGGTCGCTGGGGCGCACATAAGAGCCTAGTATACGATGGCCAGCAACGTATTCAAACATTGCGGGCCGTACTATATTACACATTCAACGGCAAAGCCCTGTGCTTCGATTTGCTATTTGATAAAGATGCTGCAGAGTCAGATGACACTGGCTTCTTCTTTGTTGATAAAGGTAAACCGGCGCCTGCTAGAGCTATCAAGATGACGGAGTTGAGCACCTTGCAATGCAACTCCAAGGAAAAGGTAAAACTGGAAACAAAGTACCTCGCCGGGAATGATTTAACTGAAGATCAACAGCACATCGTGAGAGCTAATATATGTACGCTTTGGGATGTATTCGTCGAAAGAAATATAAAATCCATCGCTTACTTTCCAGTTATTTCTAACAGTGACAAGGAGGTCAATGAAATATTTTTTCGTCTTAATACCGGAGGAGTTGCACTTACGCAAATCGAACTTGTTCTGGGCAAGATCAAGGCCAGGTACTCTGATTATGAGGAGAAGCTATGGGCCATTTCCTCTGACATCAACCGCGCTACTGGAAACGGATTCGAGTTTACGACTGCTGACGTCTTGCAGTTTTTCTACCTCTTGGTGTTTGAGACAATTAAGGTGGAGAGTGACCGAGTCGAAACGAAGGATGTTGAATGCTTTCATAAATTGCTGGAGGGCACTAGTGTTGTTTTACGTGAGTATTTCGAAAACTATCTTTGGGGCACACTGAAAATAAACCATGCCTCAATTGTCAGGAAACGACTCGCAATGCTGCCCGCAATCATCTATTTGGCACATCTAAAGGAGTGTGGAAATGCCTTTCAAATAAAGAAGTTTACAGCGGCCAATCTTGAGAAAATGCATCAGTACTTTATTCTTTCACAATTTGGGGATTGGAACACTCCCACAATGGTTAACAAATTTGCTCAAGAAGCTAGGAAGGCGGGACAGGCGGGAATGGATTTTCCCCTCCCGGCGATTAAGGCCATTGCCATTCGGAAGAATCGATCTGATGTATTGTACTATCACCAGTTTCTCTCTCAGCCTTGGTTGGCGGTGAAAGTACTGACGCCGAACCGTTCGTATATCTTTTTCGATGCAACGCCTCAAGTTGATCATATTTTCCCACTTGCATTAGAAGGTGCCGATGATAACTACAAATCAAGAGTTGACGTCCTTTGGAATTTCCAGCCCTTGCCTGCCGGGGTCAATAATTATAAGAGAGCTCGTCACCCCAAAGAGTTTTTTTCAAGTTCAGAAGGCGCAAAATACTTGAGTGACTATGACTTTCTTCCGGAACTCAACAGCGATCGTTGGAAGGATGAACGTGCCTTTCTTAGATATAGGCATCTAAGAATGCGAAAGGAACTCCTGAAGCGATATGGGCTTCGCCTGAAGCGATTACGGTCTAAACAACAGAGATGAAGGCATGTTTTTCTTCGTTTTCGGATAATTATTGATCCGGTTGTGAATAAATGCACAATGCAATACTGATAAGGCTCTATTCAGGGGGCCTTTAAAGAAGTAGAACATAAACTATTTGACATTCTGTTCAGCAAGATGACAGTGCCGTCTATTCTCTTCCATCTCGCCTTTCCGATTCACGACGTCGAAGCCACGCTTCACTTCTACGTAGATGGGCTCGGTTGTACGGTCGGGCGGCAATCAAAACATGCCGTAACGCTGGGATTGGCCGGCCATCAACTTGTCGCCCATCTCGTGCCGGAGCAACCTCCTCAACAGAAAGGTATTTATCCGCGCCACTTCGGGCTGGTTTTTCTCTCACAGGAAGAATGGCAGGTTCTGGCGGATCGTGCGAAGGCCAAGGGGCTTACTTTCTACCAGCATCCGCGCGTGCGTTTTCCCGGGACTCGTATCGAGCACCGGACATTCTTTCTGGAAGATCCGTCGCACAACTTGCTCGAATTCAAACACTACACCCTCGAGTCAGCCATTTTCGGAGAGCAGGATCACGGTCAGGTGGGTGACGCTTCCGAGTATGCAGAATAGCCGCAGCTTGGTGGTTTACTCTCCGGTGACCGGCACCGGAGCCGCAGATTGCTTATCAATCCATTTCAAAATACGCTCATGGCGGCGGGTCAAGAAGGTCGTTTTTCGTAACGGATCATATCGGCGCGGTGACGGCAACATCGCCGCGAGCCAGGCGGCTTCGTCGGACGTCAGTTCATGAGCGGGTTTTCCGAAATGATGCTGTGCCGCGGCTTCAGCACCATAGATTCCATGTCCCCACTCGGCCACGTTCAGGTACAGTTCAAGAATACGCTTCTTTGTCAGGTGTTGTTCAAGTTCCCAGGTAATCAGGGCTTCCTTGGCTTTTCGAAAGAGGGACCGTTCGGATGAGAGGTAGAGATTCTTGGCCAGTTGCTGCGTAATGGTACTCCCGCCACGCTTGAATTCACCGGCTTCAAGATTGTGCATGGCGGCGTCTTTGATTCCTTCCCAGTCGAACCCTTCGTGTGTAAAGAACAACGCATCTTCCGCCGCCACCACCGCATGGCGAAGATGCGGGGAGATACGAGAAAGCGGGACCCACATCCATTGGCGTTTGGGGGAACGTCCCTGCTCCTTTGCCTGAATCTGCCGGATTTCCATCAGCGCGGTGGATGTCGGGTTAGTTCGGGTGAGATGTCCAACATCCGGCAAGGTCATGACCCAGCTCAGTGCCAGAATGCCCAGCGGAAGTCCGATCAAGAGGGCGCCCCAGAGAAAGACGCGCCGGATTTTGCTACGGCCGGTTGACTTGAGCGGAGGAGGGTCGTATGTGTAAGGTCGGAAAAAGATCGGACTCTGACTCGCCTTTTGTTGTTCATCCATTGGATAGCCTGACAACATGAAAATCTTTGCAGCCGAGTTTATCAAAAGTTGTGTTGCGCCTGAACAGTTTCCTTCCGGTGATCTGCAAGAGGTTGCCTTTGTCGGACGTTCCAATGTCGGCAAATCGTCCTTGATCAACTCGCTACTGAATCGTCGAGACCTGGCCAAAGTCAGCCGGACACCGGGGAAAACACAAGCCGTGAACGTGTTTCTCATCTCTACCTCAGATCCAGCCATATCACGATTCCATCTCATGGATCTGCCCGGTTATGGATTTGCGAACGTGCCAAAAACCGTCCGCAGGCAGTGGGGTCCCTTGCTGGAAAGCTATCTCCTCGGTCGTGCGGCGCTGCTCCGGGTTGTGTTGTTGGTCGACAGCCGCGTCGTGACCGACCAGGATCGACAGACCATGGCCTGGCTCCGTTCGATCGGACATGACCCGCTTGTCGTCATGACCAAGGTTGATAAGCTGAAGTCCCAGGAGCGGGTGCGAACCCTCCGCCTGATCCATCAGAGTTTAGGACTTGCCGAAGGAGACGCCGTGATTCCCTATTCGTCCGTGACGGGGGAGGGGAAAGACCGACTGTGGGGATCGTTGCGTGACGCGGCCAGCCGACGGCAGGATGTCTAGCCCGCAAGTGTGGGCTCAGAAAGTTGTGAGTGTTGAGTGCTGAGTTATTCGGATCAGATGAGAGTCTTGCACCAGACAGACCAGGCTCGGGACCCTGAGCAAGTCGAAGCAGAAGCGTTCATGAGTCATGCGAGCTAGAACTTGATCTCGATGTAGGATTTATTCTTCAGTTCGACGAGCCAGGCTTGATACATGTCTTCACTTTTCTGCCGATAGACGAGTTCTTGGAGCTCCCGGCGGACTTCCTCGTACGTCCGAAACCGTTTGGGTTTTCGATCGTCCATCCGGAGGATCTGGATTCCTTCAGGGCTTTCGATGATGTCGGAGATCCCGCCGGGTACCAAGCGGGCGATGGCCTGATCGATGGCGGGGAGAAGCTCACCCTGCCGAACCAGGCCGAGCCGCCCGCCTTGCAGGGCATTGTCGTCGTCGGAGTATTCCCTGGCGACATCTTCAAACTTTTCCCCTCGCTTCAGATCGCTCATGGCGCGGCGGGCTTTGATCAGTGCATCCGCCAACCCGTCTGAGGCGCGTGGGCGGATCAGGATGTGACTCAATTCGTACTCTTCCGACAGGGCAAAGCGGTCGCGATGGTCGTTGTAGTACCGCTTCAGCTCAGAATCGCCGACCATGATATTGCCGCGGATCTGCTGATCGGCCACTCGCATGAGCAAGAGTTGATCGCGCACGGTTTGGAGGTCGTTGGGGTTCGCGGGATCGAGGGGGGTTCCTTGCCGTTTCATTTGCTCAAGGGCCTGCTTGACTTCGCTGTCGGCCACCTCCACTTTCTTGGCTTTGGCCTCCTGCAGCTGGAGTTTCCGCTCGATCAGCTTCGTCAAGGCCATGGATTCCGCCGTCTTGAGCTGTTGGGCGAGGTCGGCCCCGCGGTGCACACGGGAGAGACGCTCTTGCTCCGCCGCAAACTCCCGGCGGACATCGGACAGCATGATCAGTTCGGAATTGACGATCGCCACGATACGATCTTGCAGGTGAGCCGAAGCCGGATACGGGGACCAGCCGACGAACGCGAAGAGGAGAAGCGACGAGAGGAGGCTGGTTTTCCAACAGGCTCTATGAGAAGCGGTGATCATGGTTTCTGCACTTAGGGGCGGACAGCGCTCATCAGTCGGTCGGTAATTCTACACGAAGCGGCGGGTTCGTGGAAATCAGGCGACGCTAACGCTTGCCGGTGTTCTCGTTGATATATCGAGCGGCATCGGCAAACCGCACTGCTGCGTTGGTCCGAATGTCGGCGATCACCTCGTCGAATCGTTTCCGCCGCTTATCGGCCAGGAGTTCCTGGCGAAGGCGTTCCTTGGTCGCTAAATCGGTTTGGATAATGGCCTCATCCAGAGGGGACAACATGACGAGATAGTACCCATGCTCGGTCTTGATGGGGGCGCTGACCATCCCGGGCTTGAGGGTATGGACCGCTGCATCCAGCTCCGGAAGAAGCATCCCTCTTTTGTAAGGACCCAGATCACCGCCTTTGGATTTCGTCTTCTCGTCGATCGAGTACCGCTGGGCGAACTTGGCAAAGTGCCCGCCGCGATTCACCTGTGTTTCAAGATCCTTCGCGGCATAGACATTGGGCAACAGCATCACGGAAATATTGGCCTTCAGCGGGTCCAGCAGCTCGGCGGCGTGCTTCTCGTAATAGGCATCAAGTTCGGCTTGCGTCAGTTCGACCTTGGACTGGAGCTTGTCTTTCAGCAGTTCGTCGAGGATGAGTTGTTCCTTATACCGTTGCGTCTTGTCCCGGATGACATCACTATGATCCAAGCCTCGCCGCCGTCCCTCCTGCATCAGGAGCTCTCGGGTAATCAGTTCCTCCAGGAATTTGCGTTTGCCGCCGTCCTTCTCATAGCGGGAACGCGTGGCTTGGGAGAGTTCCCCCCATCGAAGATCGAACTCGGTCTGGGTAATCGCCCGGCCGTTCACCAATGCGACGATCGGTTCCTCCTGCCGCTCGCCACAGCCGGACAGCGCCGGTCCGAAGCAGGCCACTATGCCGGCAAGGAGCCCGGGTATGACAGAGGTGCGACAGAAGGTCAGGAACCGGAAGGGTATCATAAGTGGTGGTATCTGCGGGTGTCGATCAAGAACCAGTCGCGTCCGTCCTGATCGTCTTGGTATCACAGAGATCGAGGCTTTGCAAGATTGCATTGAGTTCCGAAAACAGCGACGGCCAGTCGCTCTGACGCATCGAGATTTCGAAGGAGACGGGGCTGAGGAACTTCAGCCGCTTTTTCAGCTGGTCCATCAACCGATGAACCGTCGGTTCGGGGATCGTCGCCTTCGGATTGAACACGATCGTGACCGACTGACCATGTACGTCGAGCGAAACCAACCGGAGGCGTTTCGCATGGGTCCGGAGCTGCATCACCTCGAGCAACCGCTCGACCGGTTCCGGAGCGGGGCCGTACCGGTCCTGGATCTCCCCGTGCAGGAGCGCGAGCTCGCCGACTTGGCTACAGGCCGTCAGCCGCTTGTACAGGGAGAGCCGGTGGTGAGCATCCGTGACGTACGGTTCGGGGATAAAGGCTGAAACGGGCAATTGCAGAGTCGGGTCCGGCTCTTCCTCGATCACATGCCCTTTCAACCGTTGAACCGCCTGCTCGACCATTTGCATATAGAGATCCAATCCGATGGCCGCAATATGTCCGGACTGCTGCTTCCCTAGCAAATTGCCTGCGCCCCGGATCTCCATGTCTGCCGCGGCGATGCGGAAGCCCGATCCAAGCTCGGTAAATTGTTGAATGGCGATCAATCGTTTCTGCGCATCGCCGGTCAGTGTGCCTTCATCGGGAATGAGGAAGTACGCGTAGGCCTGGTCGCCTCCTCGCCCGACGCGTCCGCGCAACTGGTAGAGTTGCGCAAGTCCGAAGAGATCCGCCCGATTGACGATGATCGTATTCGCGGTCGGGACGTCGAGTCCGGACTGAATGATGGCCGAGGCGATCAGGATGTCGGCCTCGCGCTTGACGAATTTCAGCATCACGGCTTCCAACGGCTTGGCGTCCATCTGGCCGTGCGCCATGACCATTCTGGCTTCAGGAATCAGCTGATGCAGCCAGGCTCCGATCCGTTCCATCGTTTCGACACGGTTATGGACAAAATAGACCTGCCCGCCTCGTCCAAGCTCGCGCAGGACGGCGTCCCGCACGGTCTTGTCGCTGAACCGGACCACCTCTGTTTTGATGGCCAACCGGCCGGCGGGAGGGGTGTCGATAATGGAGAGATCCCGCACACTCGACATGGCCATTTGGAGCGTGCGTGGGATCGGTGTGGCGGTCAACGTCAGGACGTCGACCTGCGTCCGAAGTTGCTTCAGCCGCTCCTTGTGTTTGACGCCGAACCACTGTTCTTCGTCGATGATGACCAGGCCGAGATGGCGGAACGTCACGTCTTTCTGCAGCAGCCGGTGCGTGCCGATCACGACATCGACGGTTCCCGCCTCGACATCCTTGAGAATGGCCTTCGTCTCTCTGGACGATTGGAATCGTGAGAGCAGCGCGACCCGCATGGGAAAGGGCGCGAAGCGCTCGGCAAAGTTTTCATAGTGCTGGTGGGCCAACAGGGTCGTGGGAACCAGGACCGCGACCTGACGATCGTGCTCGACCGCCTTGAAGGCGGCGCGCATGGCGACTTCGGTTTTCCCGTAGCCCACGTCACCGCACACCAGCCGGTCCATGGGTTTGGTTGATTCCAGGTCTCGGCTGATGTCCGCGATGGCTTTGAGCTGGTCCGCGGTTTCCTCGTATTCAAACGCCGCCTCGAATTCGTGGTAGAGGGTGGTGCTCACGCCGTAGGCGTTCCGCTTCACCAGTTCGCGGTTGGCATAGAGGTCGATTAACTCCTGGGCCATTTCCTCGATATCTTTCTTGACCCGCGCGGTCGTTTTGGCCCAACTGGTGCCGCCCAATCGATCGAGGCGAGGGACATGACTTTCGGCCCCGCTGTATCGCTGCACTTGATTCAACCGGTCGAGCGGAACGTACAGGGTATCGCCGCCGGCGAACTCCAGAATCAAATAGTCACTCTCGAAGTCTTGAACCGACAGGCGCTTCAGACCCCGATACTTCGCGATGCCGTGCTGCACGTGCACGACGTAATCGCCGACGTTCAGGTCTTCCAGCGAGGACAGGAACGTGGCGGTTCGGCTCTTGGGCTGCGGCTTGTGGCGCGCGCCTTTGGCGAAGAGTTCCTCTTCGGTCAGGAGCGCGAGCCGGAGCTCTCCGGACAGAAATCCGACCGAGAGATCGCCGTGCAGCACATAAAACGGCAATTTGCCGGTCCGCTGGCTCGACCAGGCCGAAGGGTTCCAGGATTCGGCCGGTAAATCATGTTCCCGCAGCAGGGCGAGCAAACGATCGACTTGACCCCGGCTTCGGGCAACCAGGACCACCCGATGCTCACTGCGGAGGCCGTCCAGCAGGCTCAGCGTTTGGCTGAACGCAGTGCCTCTGATTCCGAGACCGATGCCGCCGGGAGGCTGAGTGGAAAATGAAAAGATCGGTTCCCAGGACGAGTCCTGGGCCGCCAGCGGCTCCAGCGCCATCATCGGGCAGGGAGCAAGGCGCTGTTGGATGCCGTCCCATGTGAGAAAAAGCCGTTCAGGAGAGGGGTAGGGGCAGGCGGTGTCGCGGTCGACGTGGCGGAGGTAGCCGTCATCGATTTTGCTCCACGCGGCCTCACAGGCTTTTTTGAGGCTTTCCGGCTGATCGAGGGCCAGGGAAGGATCAGCGCCGAGATAGTCGAACAACGTATCCATGGCCTCATAGAGGTCTGGGCTTCGCCACTCCGCGTCGGGAGGCACCGGTGCGGTCGCGTCCTGGGCTTGTGAAGGCCGAATGAATTCCCGTGCCGGTAAGACCCACCCCTCCTTCAATTTTTCAATGGAGGTTTGGGTTGCCGGATCAAACAGCCGCATCGACTCGACTTGATCGCCCAGAAATTCCACACGGACCGGGTTGGAATAGGCGGTCGAGTAGATATCGACGATCCCGCCGCGGATGCTGAATTCTCCGGGAATTTCCACCACGGAGACCCGCCGGTACCCGATCCGGAGCAGGTTTGTGATCAAGGATTCCCGTTCAACGCTTGCGCCTGGCTTGAAACCAATCACGGCCTCCTCAAAAATCGAACGGGGGATCACGCGATGCATGGCTGCGGCGACGGAGGTGACGAGAATCGCGGGGGGCTTGACCAGCAAGCGATGAAGCGTCGTCATTCGGTGTGCAATCAACCCGACATGCGGTGCTGTCGCCTCGTAGGGGAGGGTCTCCCATTCCGGGAACCAGGCAAGACCGTCGGCGGGTTGACCCATGAGCGCATGGAAGAAATGCAGGTCATTGAAGATTCGTTCAGCCGACTCGTCACTTGCGGTGATGACGACCCACGGGGCCGGGCGGTCATGGGTACGGCGGTGGAGGCGGTCCAGTAGTGTGACGGCGCAAGCCGACGTCGAGCCATGTGCCCCTAGCAGGCACACGCGTGCCTGCCCGTGATCGAGAGCCGATCGAAGCGGGACAAGCCAGGAAGGCATGTGAGCGGTGGTATCAGACACGAATTACGTCGCGGTTGAGCGGATACGTTGAAGGAGTGCCGTGGTCGACAGGCCGGGAACCAGCGGGATGGTCTTGACGATGCCCCCACGGGCTTCGACCACTTGTCGACCGACGATCCGGTCGATGGTCCAATCTCCGCCTTTTACCAGGATGTCCGGTTGGACGGCCGTAATGAGTGCAAGGGGGTCAGGCTCGTCGAAGATCCCTACATAATCGACGCAGGCCAAGGCCGCCAAGACCTCGGCCCGCTGGGCTTCCGGAACAATCGGCCGGTTCGGACCTTTTTCTAAATGACGGACGGATGCATCACTGTTCACCCCCACGACAAGGACGTCGCCCAGGGCCTTCGCCGCTTGGAGGTATCGAGTATGTCCGATGTGCATCAGGTCGAAGCACCCGTTGGTGAACACGATCCGCTTTCCCTTCGTCCGATCCATGGCCAGAACGCGGAGGAGGTGCTCTCGTGAGAAGACCTTGGAGTCCATCGCCCCATCATACCTGGCTGGTGGTGCGAGTGAAAGAGCGATTCCTGTCGTGCTCGGACAGCGTCGGGCCGGGGTATGCTGGCTGGCGGAGGTCCCGATCAGGCGGTGAGCATTGGCTCAAGTTCTCACATAACGAACCGATACGGCACATAACGGATTCGAGAGACTGGCACCCTGTCTGGTTCGAGGGAGGGGTGTGTCCGGAGTCACACCGATGCATGATGGTGACATACATCTGGTCTGGGTTATCGGCCTCGTCAATCTCCTGCTGATCGCCCCCCTGATTCTTTTCCTTGTATTGGCGTCGCGACGGGACCGGGCTCGTCGGCATCAGGCAGAGGAGGAGAGGGGCCGGCTGCAAGAAAATGAACAGCGGCTCAGGCGCATTCTGGAGGCTGAGCCGCAGGGGATTCTGGTGTCGGGATTCGACCATCGGATCCTCCAGATTAATCCGGCCGGTTGTCTGCTCCTCGATGCCGGCTTTGCGGAGGAACTCCTTGGTCGAGATCTCCGAGACTTTGTCCATCGGGGCGATCATCAGCAGTTCGATGATCTGCGCAGGGTTGCTCGAGAGGGACATGAAACCCGTGGAGGGTGCAGACTGGTGGGTTTGTCCGGCCAAGTTCGGTGGGTCGAGATGACGGCTGTTCCCCTTCCGGTGGACAACGGATCGGGACGATCGATCCTGAGCGTCCTCCAAGATGTGACGGAGCAAAAGCGCGCCGATCGCCGTCAAGCCCTCCAACATGCGGTGGCGAAGGTGCTTGCGGCGTCTTCCACCGTCGAGCAAGCCATCCCGGATCTTCTGCAGGCGATCGTGGCCAGTCTGGATTGGCAGGTCGGGTTGTTCTGGAAAGTGCAGGACGACCGGCGATCGCTCACCTGCGAGCATGAGTGGGCCGTTGATGCGACGGTGGTCCAGGAGTTCTTGCGCAACAGCCGGTATCAGGACCGCGGTCCTGGCTCCGATCTGCCGGGTTGTTGCTGGGCGCGCGGCGAGCCCCTGTGGATCGAGGATATCGTGGGAGCGCCGATCTTTACGCGTGAATCCGCGGGGACACCGGGGGTACTGCGTGGGGCTTGTGCCTTTCCGATTTGGCTCAGGGCCAATGTCTATGGCGTGATGGAATTCCTCAGCCGAGAGGCGCAGGCGGAAGACTGGGACCTGTTACGGGCATTGGGCACGACCGGAAGCCAGATCGGTCTCTTCGTCGAGAGGGCTGAAGTGGAAGCGGCGTTGCATCAGAACGAGGCCCGCACCAGCTTGATCATCGACACGGCTCTTGATGCGGTCGTGACCATGGATGACAACGGCCGTATCACGGAGTGGAACGCCCAGGCGGAACAGGTCTTCGGATGGTCCGGGCTTGAGGCCATCGGGCGGGATGCGGCCGACACGATCTGCCCGTCGTCCCATCGTCCGGGCTATCGGGAGTATGTGCGGCGCCTTCTCGAGCCTCGGGATGTGCCGGCTTCCCAGCGGTTGGTGGAGATGACCGGGCTTCGGCGAGACGGTCGAGAATTCCCCATGGAAATCGCCATGACGCCGCTGACCATTGAGGGGACCACTCTTTTCAGCGCGTTCATTCGGGATATCACCGGACGGAAGGAAGCGGAGCAGGCGTTGAAAAACTATGCTCAGCAATTGGAGCAGATCAACCATCAACTGGACGGGGCGCTGAGAGAAGCGAAGGCCGCAACCGAGGCCAAGTCGTTGTTTCTTGCCAGCATGAGTCACGAAATCCGGACGCCGATGAACGGGGTGATCGGCATGACCGGACTCCTGTTGGACACTGTACTGACGGAGGAGCAACGTGAATACGCCGAAACGGTTCGGACCTGCGGCGACCACCTGCTGACGATCATCAACGACATTCTCGACTTCTCAAAGATCGAGGCCGGAAAGCTGGAATTGGAGACGATCGCGTTCGACCTTCGCCTCGCGATCGACGAATCGCTGGATCTCGTGGCGGAACGAGCCTCGTCCAAGGGGATCAATCTGGCTTGTTTGTTCCACGCCGATGTGCCGAGGCACTTGCTGGGCGACCCGGGCCGCCTCCGCCAGATCGTCATGAATTTGACCGCGAATGCCATTAAGTTTACCGATCAGGGCGACGTGGTCGTGGAGGTGACCGTCGAGGCCGAGTCGACGGAGGAGACCACGGTTCGTGTGGCGGTTACGGATACGGGCATCGGTATTTCCGAGGAAGCCCGCGACCGGCTGTTTCAGTCGTTCAGTCAGGCCGATGGATCGACGACGAGAAAATACGGCGGGACCGGGCTCGGCCTCGCCATTTGCAAACGTCTGATCGAGTTGATGGGCGGTACGATCGGCGTGACGAGTCATGTGGGGGTCGGGAGCTGCTTCTGGTTTACGGTGCCGTTGCAGAAGCAGGTCGGTGGTTCCCGGGCGGTTGATACGGCTTCTGCCCTCTTGACCGGCCTCCATATTCTCATCGTGGACGGCAAGGCCATCAACCGGACGATTCTGGAGCTGATGACGAAAAAGTGGGGGATGCGGCCGACGCTCGTCACGAACGGCCCCGAAGCGCTCAGGGCTCTGAGTCAGGCACAAAGGCAACCGCCATTTGACCTGGTGCTGTTGGATGTGGATATGGGGCCGACGAATGGCATCGAATTGGCGCGCACGATACGGGCCGGAACCGGAGGGGCCGGCATTGAACTGGTGCTGCTGACTTCGTTCGGCCGGCGGGGAGATGCCAAGACCGCCAAGGCGGCGGGGATCTCCGCGTATCTGACGAAACCCGTTCGCGAGCGGCAATTGCACGAGTGTCTCGTTGCCGTCATGACGCAACATGCTGCGGCAACGGGGAATGAGCCGGTTCCTCTCATTACTCGCCATACCCTTGCCGAGACGAAGGCCAAGGTGGACCTTCGCATCCTCCTGGCGGAGGATAACATCATCAATCAAAAAGTGGCGGTCCGCCTCTTCCAGCGATTGGGGTATCGCATTGACGTGGTGGCCAACGGGCGGGAGGTGATCGAGGCGGTAGCCAGGATCCGGTATGATGCCATCTTCATGGACTGCCAAATGCCGGAGATGGATGGATTTGAAGCGACACGCGTGATTCGGGAACGTGAGAAATCCAAAACAGTTTTAGGTTCCACGTTTCAGGTTTCAAAAGTAGAACCGGAGCTTTCCGGCTTCCAACCTGAAACTCAAAACCCGAAATCTGAAACGTTCTATCGCGTGCCGATCGTGGCCTTGACCGCGAACGCCATGCAGGGAGACCGTGAGCAATGTCTGGCCGCGGGGATGGACGACTATCTTTCCAAACCTATCTCACTCGAGGCCCTGGCAACCCTTCTCGAACGCATGAAACACGTACGCGAGGGATATCGGTCAGGGGAGAACCAAGAAGCGGCTTAAGCGGGAGTTGCCTTCCGCAAGTTTCGCTGGTGTTACGCCAGCTCGAGCGGCAACTGCTCCGGCGACTTTGTGCGGGGGTGTGGCGGTCGCGGTTGAGGACGAGCCGGAGAAGCCTGATCGGTGAATAGGCGGGGATCGTCTTTGTGTTGCACTGGTTCTGTTGTGAGCTCTTGCAAGGTTCCTCGGCAGGCTCCGCAGTGATGTCGTTGAGGCTGGATCGTTTTCCGTTGTCGCCGGTAGAGACGTCCGCACTTGATGCATTGCCAGGCGAATCTCGACAAGGCGATGACCTCTTTCTCCAGCGAGTGGTACGTCGTTACAGCCACCTCTCCCGAAGAATTGATCTGTCTCATTTTTCTCAGAAATGCCAGGCCATGATCAGGGCGCCGTTTCAGGACATCGAACTGCCATTGGTGAATCATTTCATGCGCAAGGGTGTTGATCAGTTCCTGCTCCACGTGGGACATTCGCGCGGCCAGTTGTTCAAAGAGGGGACGCGACAGGCGAATCTCTCGACGACCTGTACTCGGGAGATTGGGATACGACGTTCGTGGCCCGCCACGGCAGGTGAACATGCCGACGGAGGAGGTCAGGCGTTCACTCCAGCGGATCGGAATCGGGGGGAGCAGGTTTGAAAAATACCGTGCATTGAGCTGTTGCCAGCGCGTCTCCAGCGCCTGAGCCGAAAGGCTCGCCGGGAGGGTTGTAGCCGGCTTCATCCCAGCTCCTCCAGCACGGCCGCGGCGAGCAGAGGCAGCATGATTTCATGGTGGCCGGTCAGTGAATAGCCCTGGCCGCCTTTTTGTGTCGGACGCCGCACGACGTTAGTCTGAGGGCGGTAATGGACCAAGAAATCCATGTTGGCGGTGGTAATGTTCGAGATCGGATGGCCGAGGTTGCGCCCCAGCGACAGCGTTTTGAGAAAGACTTCCGGAAGAATGACGGCGGATCCGATGTTGACGTACACCCCGCCTTCCATCTTGGCAACCACGGCAGTCAGTCGACGAAAGTCGAGCAGCGAAGTCGCTCCGATGGCGGCTCCATCCGCCGAGGGATGCATGTGGATAATGTCGGTGCCGACCGCGACATGGACCGTGACCGGTATGCCGAGTCGAACACCAGTGGCCAGAATGCTGGTCTTGCGATTCGGGAATTGGTTCGCTGCCCGATCCATGTAGCTCCCAATCGCCTCCCCCAATCCCTGGCCTGCCGCTGCGCCGCGGATGATTGCGTCATTCAGGATCCGTCCCGTCTCCTCCGCCATGCCGAACCGGCCTTCATCGATCTCGGCATCGACTTCCTCCGAGGTGTGCCCCATGAGGGCCAATTCGAAGTCATGGATAATTCCCGCTCCATTCATGGCCACGGCCGTCACGATTCCCCGTTCCATCAAATCCGTGATGATCGGCGCGAGTCCCACCTTGATGACATGGGCACCGATTCCGACGATGACGGGACGGCGCTTCCGATGGGCCTTGACGATCGCGCGGGCGACGGCCCGCAATGACTTGACCGCGAGGATATCAGGCAAGCCATCGCAGAAGGTCTTGAACGAAGCTCCGCGTTTCCATGGCGTCGCAAAATCGGAGACTCGAACCTTGCTGTACCGTTTCTTCAAGGGATAGGTCTTGAGATCCGATGCGTTGATCGGAGCAATCAAGGCAGGACGGCCGGTTGAAGATGTCCGTTCAGGACGCGTTGCCAAGGAGATGATCCTCTATCAGCTCACAGAGCACATGGCCCAGCGTGATGTGACTTTCCTGGATCCGAGATGTCAGGGTGGACGGCACGATAAACGGGTGATCAACCAGTCCAGCCAGTTTGCCTCCCGATCCGCCGGTCCAGGCCACGGTGATGAGCCCGCATTCACGCGCCGCCGTGATGCCTTTCAGGACATTGGGAGAGTTTCCGCTCGTACTGATGCCGATGGCAATATCACCCTTGCGGCCATGCGCTCGAACCTGGCGGGCGAAGAGCTCGTCATACCCATAGTCGTTCGCAATGCAGGTAATAGCGGCGATATCCGTCGCCAAGGCGATCGCCGGGAGCGGCACCCGGTCGCGCCGATAGCGGCCCACAAATTCAGCGGCGATGTGGGCGGCATCCGTGGAGCTTCCGCCGTTTCCGAAGAGCAGAACTTTGTTGCCGTTGTTGAACGCGTTCGCGATGATCTGTGCGACCTGCACGATGCTGTCGGCATGCTCTCGTGCGAATTGCTGTTTGACTTGAGCGCTTTCAGCAAATGCGCTTAGCACCGATTCTTTCATGGGCGAGATTCTAGGCGAGGCGGCACGGTGTGTCAAACGAAGGCGGGGATCCGTCGTGTGAGCACAACATGGTTGTTGTGCGAGAATCGGGTTGGCCGACCGCGTTCACTGCACGATCTCCCAATGACCACCCTTGGCTGGACCAACACGCTTCACATATCCCTTCGTTTTCAGATGATGAATGTTCTTTTCTATGGCCGTCGTGCTCAAGCGTAAGCGCTTTGCCAGTTCCGATACAGTGACCCTGGGATTGTCTTTCATAGACTGCACAATGGCCGTACGGGTTTTACCCAACTTTTCACCCAACCGGTCTTGGACAGTCCCAGAGGCGGAAGCCCGCAGGTGCGCAGGATTCGCGCGGAAGGTCAGCATCAGCCCTGCCATCCCGAAGTCATAGGCCGGCGGATCAATCCCGTGCTCCCGGCATTCGCGGTTGATCTTCTCGCTACCGCGCCCCCAGGACTCGATATAGCCTGCTCGGAAGAACGCATTGGCGATCAATGGATTGAAAGGTTGGGACGGATGTTTGCCCAGCAGTTTTTCCAACGTCCAGTGCTCCGGCAGATCGCCGGAGTTCCAGAGCACGAGCTTATCTTCATACACGCTGATCTGGATGGGCACGCTTCTGAATGAAGAAATTTGTTTTGCGAAGAATACCCCTTTCCAAGCAGGAAATCACCACAGCTCAACGGCCGGGAGACTCAAAATAGGCGTCATTATTGGGACGGTTCGCAGATCAGTGGATCAAGACGATCGGCATGTTGATGGGCCCACGAAAGCCATTGGTCTGCTGGGCTTCCCGGTCGGATCTCCCCGTGCTTGGCAATCAGCACTTCTTTGAGAGCGGCCAGATACCCTCGGAGCTGTTGCGCCTTGGCCCAATTGACGGCTTCCTGTTCCAATCTTTGGAGGACAGGGCATGCCCATCGTGACAGACACTTGCGTTGATCACCGTTATGCACCTGTCAATCGAATTGAATGGGCATAGAGCCAGTGGTATAGTCGTCGCGCCATGGCGCAAGATCAACCCATCAAGGCACTCGTGGTTGCCTTAGTCGATGATGCGGCGGCGGCTGTCTATTCGATCAACCGGCTCAAACCTGAAGCCTTGTGTTTTGTCCTGCAGGAAGGCAGCAAAGCGTTGGTCGAGTCGGCCGTCCAGCCGAACATCGACCAAATGCCGAAGCGGTGGGATTGGATCGTACTGGACGATGTGACGGATTTTTCGTCGACCTTCAAGACGCTCGCTTCCTCACTTCCAGAACTGTTTCGGACCTGGGGCATCCAACCAGGGGAACTGGTTGTGGATCTGAGCGGAGCGACGCCCGCGATGGCGGGTGCGCTCACCTTGGTGGCCGTGCCCTGGACCTCTCGGGTGGTGGCATTGAGCCCAGCCCAAGAGGGGCAAGAAGATGACCGTGTTGAAGTGGGCGGGAAGTCCTTTATCTGGATGCAAAGTAATCCGTGGGATGAACAAGCGGCTGTGGTGCGTCGTGAAGGATGTGAGCTATTCAACCGGGGACTGTTTCACGCAGCGGCGAAGCTCTTCCACGACGTGGAGTTACGGGTCAGCGGTGGGCAGAAACCACTGTATCGGGCGTTTGCGGATTTAGCAGAAGGGTACGACCTGTGGGAGCGGTTTCATTATCGTCAAGCGTGGGAGAAGTTGAAGACTGCCACAAAGGCTCTGGAGATGGCGTCACTCTGGGGTGGGCCGCCCGGACTCAAGGCCATCATCTCTCCCATTAAAGCCAATGCCGGTTTTCTGGAAAAACTCGTGCTCGACCCGGCAGAAGTCAAGGAGTCGCTGGTCCTGGACTTGTTGGCGTGTGCTGGGAGACGACTCCATGCACGCCACGATCCCGAAGCAGCCATGACGGCGCTCGTCCGGGCGCTGGAGGCAGTTGCTCAAGTTCGTCTGTACAAATCGCACAAGATCAAGAGTTGGGATGCGCAGCCCGCACAACTGCCAGCTGCTCTTCAGGAAGTTTGTCAAACCTGTTATCTCGAAGATATCGACGGCAAGTACAAACTGCCACTTCAGGCCCAGTTCCGTGCCCTAGCCGGCTTGGGCGATCAGCTAGGCCAAGGGTTCTTGCGGGAATGGCCCAAGATGAAGCCGTTGCTGGACGCGGCGAACCATGCGGTGTTGGGGCACGGGTTCGAACCCATCAAATCCGAGCGAGTCCAGCAGCTGTATGAGGTTGTGCTTCGGCTGACTGGTGTTGCCGAGTCGTCGCTGCCGAAATTTCCGGTGCTGAACCTCTAGCTGATCGCAGATCGTCGGGGTTACGGTCATGTGCCACCGCCGGTTGAAAGTATGCGCAAGTATTCGGCAGTCGGCCTATGGTATGAGCCTTGAGGTTCACCGCTTCCTACCGTACCCATTTCAGCTTGGGCTGAGCAAAAACCCGATGAAAGGTCGTTGGACGATGATTATGGGAGCGCCAACGATATCTACGTGTGGAAGAGGTCAGTAGCCGCTTCATCCAGCCTACACCACTTGTCCCATCCTTCTGTATCAGTGCCTCAGCCAACGATAGAGCGTTCGTATTACCCAACTCGTTGCCGTACAGATCAGCCGATAATTTGCGCGATGGCTTGCCGCAGGAGAACCTGATCCGGGCCGTTCAGCCGTCCCAGTTTCTTTACGAGCAATGCCGAGTCAATGGTTGTGAGGACCGGTTTGAGTACGGAGGGTTTGAGGAGTCCGGCGTCTCGCCACTCACCGATCACAACTTCTCCGAGCACGCCAGTGGTTGGCGGTTGGCTCGTGATGGCCATGATGATCAGATCGGGGCGGACTCGATGGTAGGCGGAACTGCTAATGACCACCGCAGGCCGGCGCTTTGTGGCGGATTGGTTGGTGAAGGGAAACGGCACGAGGACAATGTCCCCGAATTCATAGCCGGTCATAGGCGGCGTCATCGGGATTGTCCCAGATTTTGGCGAAGGCAGGTTCCGCTGCTTGGGTGGCTGCTTCGGTCAACCGATGTTCTTCCGCCTGGCGCTGGGTCAGAAAATCGACGAAATGTTCTACTTCCACCACCTGCTCCGGTGGAAGGTGGCGGAGTTTTTCAAGCAGTGCTTGCTCGCGTACTCTCGTCATAAACTCCTATCATTCTTGATGGCCAGCGTACCGCGCAGGACTCGAAATAGCAATCCATTCAGGCTTCGACGTCCCAACTAATGGGGCCAAATAGGGCACCGGGATGCCTGTTCGGCCGTGGGACTACCCACTCAATGTAGGGGCCGATGCTCGTCCAGAGCGAGCAATGCTGGGAGAAATTGGTCAAGTCTTTCACTCATATGTAGAGGTAATAGTGTGGACTTGCATCCATACATGGAGCCTATGCCAATACGAGGCTCAGTTTGAAAATTCGGCGTGTTGTAGTCGGAGGCTGGCACTGGCTGGCCTCTCAATATGAAAGGTTGTGGACTCCTTCTGCGAAACCGGCAGAGTCCATCGTGGCAGTGTTATATTGAGCCAATTGAACCAGGGAAGTGCGTGATTGAAAGACCAGACCCCAAATCCATGCGACAAGCGCAGTTCGTGTCTTAGCCGGGTTGGGCGATCAGTTGGGCCAGGGGTTCTTGCGGGAATGGCCCAAGATGAAGCCGTTGCGGGACGCGGTGAATCACGCAGTGCTGGGACATGGGTTTGAGCCGATCAAGTCCGAGCGAGTCCAGCAGCTGTATGAGGTCGTGCTTCGACTGACGAGCATTGCGGAGTCGTCATTGCCGAAGTTTCCGGTGTTGAATCTCTAGCGGGTCGCGGAAACATTCCTCGTTCATCCTTCGTCGTCTCATCTTAAGCATCTATCGGACCAATGGGGCCCAAGCGGGCGCGTTCGGGGCGCAGCACGATGCAGGTGGTGCTACTCATAGTTACGGTGGCGCTCCATACACCTACTTATTAGGTGTTGATAGGTGTCGGGAAGGCTCAAATCGTGGCTTGTTGAGGGGGGAGTGAATTTTATTTTCACATTACCAAGTGGGGAAGAGAGACATCTCCAATTCTGACTTTGCTTCAATTTATGGCTTCTAGGTTGGTTAGATAGATGCACCCCAGTGCTCCAATAATGCTTCAGGACCAGTTGGAGGCGGATAGCAAAGTCGGTTCAGAAAGTTGGCAACCATCAGTACAGCCGTGCGCCGGATAATCGGTGACTTAGGAAAGGAGTAGGAAGTGAGCGAGAGGGTTCAGGTTCTTATGACTTTTTATACTTTGGGAATCTGTTGTATCCAACGGTGGGGTCGTTTGACTTCAGGGATATGATGAACTCAATTTCCTTTTGATTTATTTCTTCCAGCGTCGCGCTTGCAGATTCCCATAATATTTCTTTAGTCACGGTAAAAACCCGACTCTGTTCACGGGTAAAATCCTTCTGGATCAATCCACTATTGGGACTTCCGAAGTAAGCAATGCTGTCCGTTCTGTCCTGTCCAACATAAATCTTACCGTTGGGATATGTAATCTTGTAAATGACGCTCATTTATTCTTCAGTGAAATAATCCGAGTCGATCCGCTTTACTTGGTAGGTTGCTGTCGTGGTTGTCCCCAATTCGTAATCGATCATCAAGTCAGCGAGCATTCGCCCATCAATCAAAATGACCTTCGGATCGATTGTCTCAACATAATTCTTGGCATCCTCAGAAAACTTTCCTGTGGTAATGAAGACTCCTTTCTTCGCCCGTTTACCGTGTAATGCGCCAACGAACTTTTGAATTTCAGGTCTGCCAACCGTGCACTCCCATCGTTTTGCTTGCAGGTAAACCAAATCAAGTCCAAGACGATCCTCCTTGATAATGCCGTCGATTCCTTCATCTCCAGAGCCACCAATCGATTTCCCCGCGTCAGCGCGTGACCCCCCATACCCCATGGCAACCATCAAATCAACGACCAGTCTTTCAAAGAACTGAGGTGAATTATTTGCGATACGCTGAACAATCTGACTAGCAAGATCGCCCCTGATGCTCTCATAGGATTTCTGAAGCATTTCCTCTGGCGTCTCTTTCGGAGGATCCTGTTCTTCTTCCTTGGGGGATTTCGCCTTATGAAATTCAAGGAACTCTGGGTACTGGTTGAGGATTCTAATATCGATTCGCTTGTGTCCTGCCTTGTGAAGCTCTATGCCTCGCGGAGTAATTCGGAAATAACTCCGGCGTGGCGCTTCTAAGACCTTGGCTTGAATGAAATAACTCTTCGCCCACGCCACTCGATTTTCAAACTTTGTCTGAATCCCGCTTGGAAGTGGTTCTTTCAAATCCGCTTCGGGCAATGCCATAACCTTGGCAATTATCTCCCGCGCTTCCTGGATGGAATGCTCTTTCCCGTCTGCGGCAAGATCAAGCAATGGTCTGAAGAAACTCTGGAAATCTGGAACTGCCATTGGGTGATTCCTTTCCTAAGAGCGCGAAAAGTTTTCAGACCGAACGCATTTGTAGGAACTGAAGGAGTGTGCCCTTGCTTACGGAAAAGGTCAAATAAAGCTTGGAGCAGGTTCGCGGCATCTTATGGAGGAGGACATGGGATGGTCCCTATGGATGATTACGAAAATCGTGGCAAGTCTATTGCGGGGGGGAGATGAAACTTTGATGGAGCCTGTTCAGGTAATTGTGAATGTGAGTGGCATATGGTCACTGAACTCTAGCCATTCAGTGTGGCGACCAACTGACAATGTAGCACTTTGAATATTACATATGTCTTTAGATGGGAAGGCATAATCTATGTGATATGGCTTCCGCAGGTTTCTTTGCTGGTAATAGGTTGGGACTGATTCAGCGCCCTGTTCTTCACCTGTTAGTGCGTGATATAGGCTCACCATATTTATGGCGTTTAGCCCTCTTACAACGGCACTATGATTCCACCGCAGGTCATGGTTGAGGTCCCAAATTTTATTGCTGTTGAGATCTCCGCAAAGTAACGTGTGAGATGCTGCCATTTTGCCTTTGTGAAGCTCTAGATACTTCCAAAGCTGCCCGATATAGCGAAAAGTTGGCGAATTAGCGTACTTGGTCCAGACTCCGACGAGATTGAACTGGCTATTCACTCTGACGGGCAAAAACAACTGCAACCCATTACTTTCCCAATTGAGGTGCCGAATTTTCACAGAGCTAGATGCGAATATGCCCAACCCTTTATGCTTACTTTCCCCAACCCATAAATAATTTTCTGCCCATTTCCCATATTCCCCTTTTGAGTACTCAGGGTTCTCGCACTCTTGGATCACATAGATATCTGCCTCAAGCTTTACTATTTGATGAAATTTGTTGCGGAACGCCCCATTACAATTCCATGTGACGATTTTCATATGGCGGCTAACCAGAGTATGTTGATTGTCCTTGCCCTATATCTCATGTGGCGACAACTGTCTTGCCCCAACAGTCAATTTCACCAATTCGTCCGATTTCATTCTTGGCGTCAGATGCTTTCCATAATGCTGAGAGATGGCTTTTACCGAAGTTCCCCAGTTTGGCGCAAGCGGGAATATCATCCCCAAGTAGACTCTGCTACAATTCCGTCTCGCTTTTGAAGTGTTGGCGAGGTGTCGGACAAGAAGGAGCATAGGAAAATCACTATAAACTTACTGCAAATTGCAATAAGAGCAAGGTAACTAATTGGAAATAAAAATCTATTACGAAGACACCGACTGCGGCGGGGTCGTCTACTACGCTAATTATTTGAAATATTTTGAGCGGGCTCGGACTGAATATCTTGAGACGCGGGGATATTCGGTCGCTGCCTTGATGGAGCAGGGCGTCATCTTTGTTGTCGTACGGGCAGAAGTGGACTATTGCTCACCGGGCCGGTACGGAGAGACGCTGGTTATCGAAACGGAAATAGGCGATGTGACTCGAGCCGCGTTGACCTTTTCACATGTCATACGTGAGAAGGTGACGGGGCGTGTCGTGGTAAAGGGTTTGGCTCGGTTGGCGGCGACGGACAAGAACGGCAAAGTCACACGTCTGGACAAAGGTTTGGTTGCCACGCTTCAGCCAGTGATGCCCTCTTCTGGACTTCCCCCTTCGTAGAATTGTCATTCTCCTGGCCCGCACCATCTATGGGCGTTTCTACCGTAACCGGCGATATGCCGCTGCGACGAGGCTGGTCTCGGAAAGTTGTGTGTTGTGAATGTTGAATGATCGTCTCGCAAAGTCGGCGAAGCGGGGTGAGTTATCCGGATCAGATGATAGCCCCGCACCAGATAAACCAGATAGACAAGACAGATCAACTCCCCGACGAACCGTTATGGCCAATGCAGCCTACACGATTCATGGCCGGCGAGGCGAGCTCAGTGAAATGGATTGGGGCGGCTTCTTGCCCGGTTGAAGTTTCCCCTGAGGTGAATGCCCCGCCAGGGATGAACTCACCACGATTTCGATTCGCCGGTTCCTGTTTCGGCTTTCGTCGTTGTCCAGTGACTTCGCGGTCGTATATACGACGGCTTTGACGCGATCGGCATCAACCCCACTATTGATCAGGGCTTGGCTGGCCTGCTCGACGCGGGCCCGCGAGAGCTCAAGGTTGTCCCGAAACAGCTTTCGTGAGTCGTTGCGGATCGGTTTGGTATCGGTATGGACGGTCACTTCGATGTGCCGATAGCGAAATTTCTGGAGGACCGCTCCGATCTGTCCGATCAATGAGTTGCCGCCCGGTGTGACGGTGGCTTCCCCTGGCGGGAATAACTCGCTGCTGACCAACGCGAGCGTCAGGGCGGTTCGCTCCTGTCGCAGGGCCACTGTGCCTCGCTTCAATTCCTCTCCCAGTGAGCCGGAAAGGGCTTCCCCGATCTTGGTCAGATCGATGCTCCCAACATCTGTGGCATCTCCGGAGGTGTTGGGAATGGGGAGATCGGTCACCGATAGATTGCTGTCGGGGGGGAGCTCACCTGGCTGATTCTTGGCGGTAGGAGTCACCTCCAGAGAGGGGAGGGCTTCTTCCGGTTTCGGCAAGCTTCGTTCGAGGTCTTCCAGCAATCGTCTTGTGCGAGTAATCTCGGCATCTCGATCCATCAACATCGGACCGAGATCCGCGTACTTTTGTGTGACTTGCTTGAGATTGTCCTTGATCTGGACCAACTCTTGTTCCTTCCCGACCATCTGCTGTTCCAGCTCGGCCACACGGCGTTTGATCTGTGCCGGATCCTGCTCCTTCCCCGCTGCCTGTTGTTCAAGCTCCGCGAGGCGGCGTTTGGTCAGGGCCAGCTCTTGTTCCTTCGCGGCCGTCTGCTGCTCCAGTTCGGTCGCCCGGCGTTTGGCTTGCGCGGACTCATATTCTTTCCCGGCCAGCAGTTGTTCGAGGTCCGCAACGCGACGCTTGGCTTGAGCCGGATCCTGCGTCTTTCCCGCGGTCTGCTGGTCGGCCTCGGCGGCCCGGCGTTTGGCCTGCGCGGACTCCTGTTCCTTCGCGGCCGTTTGTTGCTCAAGATCGGCAAGGCGCCGTTTCGTTTGCGTCAGTTCCTGGTCCCTCCCCGCAGCCTGCTGTTCCGCTTCCGTGGTACGGCGTCTCGCCTGGGTCAGGTCCTGCTCCTTGCCGACCAGTTGTTGTTCGAATTCGGTCGCCCGGCGTTTGGCCTGCGCGGTATCGTATTCCTTCCCCACGAGCTGTTGTTCGAGTTCAACGACACGGCGTTTGACCTGGGCCAAGTCCTGCTCCTTCCCGGCTATCTGCTGTTCGACTTCCGAAGCCCGGCGCTTGGCTTGCGTGAGGTCCTGTTCCTTCTTGGTCAGCTGTTGTTCAAGGTCGGCGACACGGCGCTTGGTCTGGGCCGAATCCTGTCCTTTCCCAGCGGCGGCCATCTGCTGTTCGAATTCGGTGATCCGGCGCTTGGCTTGGGCGAGGTCCTCGGCTTGCGCCGCAAGGTCTTCCCGAAACTTTTTGGAGTTCTCGTGAACGGTGGTTCGCAGGGTTGCGAGTTCATTTTCCTTGGCATGGAGCTGGATGACCAATTCACCGATCCGTCGTTTGGCATTTTCAAGGTTGCCTTCAGCAAGTTGTCGCTCCAGCTCGTCGATGCGCTGTCTCGCCTGCTGGAGGCTATTCTGCGTGAGGTTCAACTCATGCGACAGCTCTTTATCCGAAGACCCTCGTGGCGTGGAATCCTGTTCCCTTCTCGGCAGTTGAGCGACGAGCTGCTGCCGTGGATCAGCTGATGGCTGGTGGGCTGCGCCAACCGTGGCAGCCTGGACGGGAGGCGGAACAGTGGCGAGAGTTGAGTGTGGCACGAGATGCGTTGTCAGGGTGTTGCTCGGGTAAATAGGTTGAGGCTCGGGCGAGCGATGAGTCGCCGGCGATGGAACGGCTGCAACCGCACACAAAGGATTTCCACCGAGCAGGACTAAGGATCCAAGAATGAAGCCGAATAACATGCCGATCATGTCTCACCCCCAACGGTGCGGTGACTGCAAATGATGTCGGGCGCCACCGGAAGACGTGTGGCGCATATGAGACCGGAGAGCATTTCAGGTCATCGTGTCTGACGAGAATGGGAAGCGGTGTCGGACTACGTGTTGCGAATGCAAACTGAAAGGCTCTTCGCGATCCTATCGTCTTCCTGATTTGCTTTGCAACCCTGGAGGCATGAGATCATGGCTTCAGGGAGTCATCTGTGGAATGCCCGGAGGGCTTCAGGTCGAGCCCGAACACCCGGCATTGTTCGTGAGGCGTGAGGGGCCGGAACGCCGCCGGTCATTCGCGCGGATATTCGTGCGTCCTGTCACTCCACGACCAGAATCAATCGATCGGGTACAGGCCGTCCCGCGGAGTGGTCCGTTTCTGCCGCTCGACCACCACTCCGGTACATTGGTAGGCTTCTTGATTGAGGAACGGGAAAATCAGGAGGAAGGTGTTGGAATGTACCGTGACATCGTCCGGCTTCAAGCGAACGTTCTGCTCCCGTGCCGCCAGCTTCAGATTCAAAAAACAGCCTTCCCTCGTGTACCCGTGTGCGGTGATTCTTCCGACGGGACTCGCCCCTCCCGGCGCCTGATCTGCCTGTGAAGCACAGGACGATGCCAATAAGGAAGCAAGAAGGCTCAGTACTCTGACCCATGGACTCATAGCGACCTCAACGGAGTAGCCAAGTTCACGGTGACCAACGATCTGCGAGAACTCTGCGAGATCACCACTCAAGCTTAGTCCCGCAAAGGGTTCTCTCCAGTGGGGTGGATCGAACATCTTGAGAGCTCCCAGCCGGATTCTCAGAGAAAGATCGGCAGGGAGTCAAGCCAAGAAAGGTCCTTGCGGGGTGCGGGGTGGGCCGTACCCGACATCCGGCAGGTCCGGGAGACAGCAGAAATGGCACGAGGCAGAGCCGCTCTATTCTGTGGATAAAACTGTGGATACCGCCGGGATTTTCGCATAGATTTCCTTTGCGGCATGGATACTTGCCGAAGCGCCTATTTTTTAGGCATCCGCACTGGGTGAAGGAGACCACAACTAATTGTGGCCTTGGGGGGTTCGGTGAAAGCTTTCACGCATTCCTAGCTATGAGGATCGGGCGGCACAAGGCCATGGTTGCGAGATGTTTTTGAATGCAACCATTCTGTCGGCTATCCACAGGATCACAGGATTTGTAGGGATTTTGTATCTGCCGTGTAGACCCAGCGCCTATGTCCAATCTGTCAAGGGCCGGTCGGGACAGAGAAGATCTTCCGCCGGCGGATGGGCGTAGGACTGGATGTTTGAACAGGTCTTACTTCTTTCGATACACATTGAGCCCGATCTTCTCCGGCCGGTTTGGAATAGTGACGTTGCCTTCGGTTGACGCAATAATGATCGTCTTGCCTGTTGACGATGGGCCAAACTCTTTCGAAAGATCCACTTTGATGGTCAAGACCGCCCCGTCGACGCTCATTTCGACATTCTTCATGATCTGATCCTTTCACGGCTCAGTGTGAGGTTTGGTTCCTGTTCTCGTGGGTCCCGTATAGCGGGGTTTCGACTGTTTGTTTCCGCTATTCCTGGACAGGGCACAGGGAGTTTCCGGGTGTTCGGGCTGCAGAACCATTGCGTTAGCCTGCATGATTCATGACGGTTCGTCGAGAAGTTGATCTGTCTTGCCTATCTGGTTTATCTGGTGCGGGGCTATCATCTGATCCGGATAACTCACCATTCAACATTCACAACTTTCTGAGACCAGCCTCGTCGCAGCAGAAGTGTTCATGAATCATGCAGATTAGGGCGCTAACGTCGTGCCGGCGAGTTTTTTGGCGATGCCGGGTAAATGGTTTTGAGCCTCCGCTCCTTGAAAGCTGAACGTCAGCACAAAGCCGGAGCATTGGGTATAGCCGGTTCCGCCGGGGCCCTTGCCGTTTCGGAAATCGCCGACGACCATGTCCCCTCCCGTACAAACCGGGAAGGTCGTTCGCTTGAAGGCGGGGTTTTGCAAGTAAGGCTCCATCATTTCCTTGATCCCAGCCGTGGTTTCACTCTGCAGATCGCGGTGTACATAGATCGACAGTGCCTGGCCATTGGGCCACTGCCATGCACAGCCTTCACCGCTTCCCATTCTCGACTGGACCGAAGCCAACTTTGGAGATGAGAGCAGGTTGCAGACTTGAGCCGCCATAGGGCTCTCGGCATGACTCGGGGTTGCGATCAGCAGTCCGCATATGACGAGGAACAATCGCCGTTTCATATTGCGCATCCCATGAACAGGAGGTCAACGGATACAGGACGCCCCATCGGCTGGAATTGTAGTCCCTTGATGCCGTCCAATCAATGGCTGCTCCGGCCACGCGATGCGCTGCGATTCTGATCCCGGCGTATCGGGTGAGTGGTTTCCCTGTTCACATCACCAAACCACGCTCTGAATAGGGGTATGGAGTTCGTGAGGGTTGTGTCGGCAATGTATCCGGAGAAACCGGGGTGACCGTCCACGACATGGGTTGCGGCTCATGCTTTGCAGCGATGAGCTGTTTTCAGGGGAAGCCTGCGGATCTCCGGGACTTCCTCTGCGAGCCGGGCAGTCATGGTCTGGTCTTGGCACCGCTTGAGAAGCGAGCTGAACAGATCATCGAGGGCCATCAAGGCTTCTCCGACAATATGACGAGCTTCCTGTTCCGAGTATGGCAGCGGAATCAGTCGCCGTCGTTGCCACCCTCGGATCAGAAACGTTCGTCCAAGTCGGGCGGAGGGCCGTTCGCACCCCATCACGAATTCTCTGCCCTGGTCGTCTTCGAGAATAAATCCTTTGACATTCATACCGGCTCTCCTCTTTCTTCAGCGGTGGTTCCTTCCGCGCTTCCGTAGAGTCCGCAGGATCCCGATACCTTGGCAGACGGTGTGCTGACGACCCTCTGGGACAGGATGCTCCGAACGCGATTTGCTGGTGAAGGGGATGTCGCACAAACCATGCCTCGCTGAATTCTTAAGGACCATTTATATTTCCAATACTTATCCGACTGCTGATCTACGTAGTATATCTTGCACGAGTATCTTTTTCGATCCAGTGAATCCAAATGGATTCACGCAGGGTATGTCGGATTAGGAGAGTAAGTCTTGGGGAGAGGGCGTGCTGGCAGGTCGGCTGAGCTCCCGGCGGCAGCCGGTTGAAACAGTGGTCGCCGTCGTTTCTCTCGTTATCCGTATTCCGGACGATGGCGGATCACGTTTTGGCCTGTTGTCCGGACCGCTTGGTTGGGCGCGGTTTCACAGATACGAGCGGGAAGCATCGGACCAGCTTAACGGGAATCTCAATATTGAGTCCCGGCCAATACAGTCTGTTAGAACGGAGCTGCACCACGTGTTTGAGGATCGACAAAGAGGCCGTTCGAAGTTGAGGAAAATCCATAAACGGGACAAAGAGCTCGCTATTGTCGGTCAAGAGCCAGAGCCCATATGTCGAGATATGGGTGACATCGACTCGCAAAAGGGTTTTGTTCCGGATAACGGGTTTCATCACACGGCTCCCGGATCACAGGGCACGATCACGCTCGGTCACGCCAGCTCTTGAGTCCTGCCGATATCGGTTACCATGGCTTTGACAGACCGTCACGTCGAAGGAGATCGGCGACATTCTCTCCGTTCACAAAGACGTCGGCGATGAGGCGATGATAGACATCCCGGGCGTAAGGAACGATACGGATCGAGCCGCCCCGCAGGAACTCTTCCAGCCTCTGTTTGGCGACAACACCATTGAACTCGCTCATCTCGGGTGTATCGATTCCACGGAGTCTGATGCGCTCGTTCCCCACGCGAATGGTATCGCCGTCGATCACGCGGACCAGGAGGGTGCTCAGCAGTTTCACTTCAGGCCTCGAACTGGATCGAAGCGCGGAGAGCCGAATAGGTTTATGGCCGGCTCCCAGTTTGTACCGCCCTTTCGGGTAGCGTTGTGGTCGGCTGTCGGGCGGGCGTTTATGTCGTGGCTGTTTGTACGTGGGGAGGCGATCAGACCGCTCGTCGTTCGGCGATGGGTACCAGCACAAATCGCAGTGCTGATTCAGAGTTGATCCAAGGTCGGACTGGTCAAGCCGTGCGGCGAAGGTGTGGACTGGCGTCTGGAGCAACCACCAGCCGATGAACACCCAGGTTGTCACAAGCAAACACGGCTTCATGGTCTGTGTGTTGAAGCAGGTGTCGTGCCAGATGCAGACGCATTGACAATGGTCAAAACGGCATGCTGCAATGGATCTTCGTGAAAATGCGGATAGCTGATGGCACGTGGCTTATGGCATGAACAAAGAAGGTAACGTTTCCGAGCAGTTGGGCATGTTCTTGGCTGTTAGCTATCAGCTCTTGGTTTTATGTAATGGAGGTTTCAAGCCATGGATATGATGGGACGGGTGGGGCTGGTTGAAATTCCCGTATTAATCGCCCCGGATCAAAAAGTGTGGATGGACCGCATGATCAAAGAAGGGAAAATTGCCGTTCCTCCCGGTGGGACGTTAGAAAAAGGCTCGTTGTACTCGATGTTTATCCGGATGTTGCTCCATAACGCGATGGAAGAGCAGAAGCGGCAGGAGGCCCTGGAAGCAGAAGACGAGGATGACGAATAGGCGGAGGTGAAGCGTGAAACGTATCTCGTGAAACGCGAGAATGTACTGGATGCTCCCTGTATCTAAACTGATTCCATCCGTATCTCGTAAGATACAGATAGCCTTGCCCTCATCGATGCTTCCGGGAACCTCTCAAGCATTGAGACGACCCTGATTGAACCAAGGCAGCCCGCAGGCCGTTCACACAGACCTTCCAGCGAATCCGCAGCGAGCGAAGGGGCAAGCCTATTGCGGCCCGTACGGTGGCCTATGAGCGATGTGAGCAATGAGGATGAGGACTTTTCAGCAGGCCGCTAGAGTTTCTTGAACGCAGAGTGTGCAGCGCGGATGGTCTTCTCGATGTCTTGACTGCTATGGGCAGTGGACAGGAAGGCTGCTTCAAACTGGGACGGCGCAAGATACACGCCCTGCTCCAGCATATGGTGAAAGAACTGGCCGTACCGTTTGGTGTCGGACTGCTTCGCCGTGTTCCAGTCCACCACCGGGCCGGGGGTAAAGAAGGTCGTCAGCATCGATCCGACGCGCGTTTGCGTCACGGGAATTCCCGCCCTTTTCGCGGCGTCACCGATACCCTTGGCCAGGGCGGCGGATCGTTGCTCTAACTGCTTGTAGACTCCCTTGCCGCGCAACTGCTTCAGCGTCGCCAATCCGGCGGAGACGGCCAGGGGATTGCCCGAAAGGGTTCCCGCCTGATAGACCGGTCCGACCGGTGCGATGAGATCCATGATCTCTTTCCGTCCGCCGTAAGCGCCGACGGGCAGCCCTCCTCCGATGATTTTCCCCAGGACCGTCAAGTCCGGTTTGATGCCGTAGAGCGATTGGGCCCCGCCATACTTCACGCGGAATCCGGAAATCACTTCGTCAAAAATCAAGAGGATGCCGTGCTCGGCGGTCAATTGTCGAAGTGCCGGCAGAAAGTCCGGTGCGGGCGGCACGACACCCATGTTACCTGCGATCGGCTCGAGGATGATGCAGGCGAGCTGCTTGTGATGCGCTTTAATGAGCTGTTGAACGGTCCGAAGATCATTATAAGGCGCGGTCAGGGTGTGTTTCGCAAAATCATCGGGCACGCCGGGCGAGTCCGGAATTCCCAATGTCGCCAAACCCGAGCCGGCCTTGGCCAGGAGGTAATCGCTGTGTCCGTGGTAGCATCCCTCAAACTTGATGATCCCGGTGCGTTTCGTGAACCCGCGGGCGACACGAATGGCGCTCATGACCGCTTCTGTCCCGGAACTGACCAGCCTGAGTTTTTCCATCGAGGGGAATGCGTGGCGAATTTCTTTCGCCAGCGCCACTTCCAGCTCCGTCGGCGCGCCGTAACTGGTGCCTTGTCCGGCGGCCTTCTTGATCGAGGCAATAACGGCGGAAGGGGCATGTCCCAGGATCATCGGTCCCCAGGACAGCACGTAATCGATGTAGACGTTTTTGTCCACATCATAGAGGCGCGATCCCTTCGCGCGCGCGATGAAGCGCGGCTGCCCTCCGACTGACCGGAACGCGCGAACGGGGCTGTTGACCCCGCCGGGGATCAGCTGCTGGGCTTCAGTAAACAGTTTGGCCGAGCGTGATATTTTCATAACGGGGGCGCACCCTACCATGGAGGACGAGAGTGGGTCAAGAAACCGCTTGTCGGCTCCCGAGTGCGATTCCTCAACGACCAAAAAATGTCGGCATGATCCACTTCTTATCAATGTGGATACAGCGGAGGGACTGGACCGTCGATCGCCCGGTCAAATTCCCTTGCATTGTCCGTGGAGGCATCAGGTATTCACGGCGGCGTGATTCTTGCTGTATTCCAACGAGTAGGAAAGTGAGATTACCATGAAGGTCGTGTGTTCTTGGTGCCGGGGGGAAGGTCAGGACGGATTGGTCGGGGAAAAAGCGCCGTTCGACGATCCGAGGGAAACGCATAGTATTTGCCTTACGCATGAAACCGCAGTCAGGGCCCGCTGGGAGGCCCGTCGACAGAGAACAGGCGTCTTTTCCCTTCCGGCCGTGGGCTCATCCGGAGTCTTATCTGCTGTATGATCTCAGTGATGCTCTCCACCCTGCCGTGAGGAACGGGGAGTGTCAAGGGGCGATTTCCCTGATGCAGTTTCAAGTCTCAAGATTCATGTTTCAGGTTGTTGATCTCTGCGCAATGTAAAGCGTGGACCGTGAAACACGGAGCCGGCGTATGTTGCGCGTCATTTGCCAGGCTATTTCCCGGTAGGTTTCCGTTTGGAAGTCGCCGAGCGCTTTCTGAGGGGGGGCTTTCGGGGTTCTCTTAGGGAGAATGCTTTCAACTCCCAACGATGTCGCGTCGACGTATCCTGTTCGGTCACGGCAAACACCGCATGAAAGGGAGCGCACCGGCCGTCGGCCGTTTGTCCCTTGCTCCATGCTTCACCGGCGTCGCTCAGGACTTCCAGCAGCGTTTCATAGTCCTCTTCATCGTCAGGGAGTATCGCCTGGGCATCCGTCATGAGCAGGATGTACCCCCTCGCCGGCAGCCATTCCAAATCGGCCAGACATTCCTCCAAGGCGTCCCAGTTGTGTCCGAAGTAATCGGGGAAGGACAGGACCTTTGCAAACTCGTTGAAAAGACTCGCCGACGTTCGACACTTCTTGCCGTCGATCGTGCGTATCAGAAACCCGGCGGGAGCCGTGACGAGGGCTGCGGCCGAGCTCCCGCGCGGGACGACGAGAAGGCCTGACCAGGGAGGCGATGCGGTGCGGAGATGAGTCTGGAGAGGCAACTTGACCGGCATAGGGCCCTCGCTGGCTGACATGTCGTTCAATTGAGAGGGATAAATGTTCTGTAGTGATCCCCGGTATAGTAGGCTTTTCCGGTCCGCTGTTCGATGACGATCCGTTCGGCATCTCGCCCGCGGCCGCGGATCTTCGGGTTGACATCATACTCCCGGTAGCGACCGGGAGGAAGACGGCGTTCCCGGTTCTGAAAATCGCGACCTCCGACATAGCCGGGAAGTGGGCGCCCTCCTCGCTTTTCCAGTTGCGTGAGGAGGTCGTACGCTTTTTCAGGCGGTGTTGCAACCCACGAAGGATCGCCGGCTTCCTGGGGGAGCAGAGTTGGGACACTCTCCGTGAGGGTGTTCTGGCCGAGGTCGGAAGTGGTGAGGCCGACCGGCGGAATGAAGACGATCGCGCCGCACAGGGCGACGAGCACGCTGAAGAGCCGGAGTTGCCGCCATTGACGAGTGGACACTGGTCCTCTCCTGCGCGGATGTGTGGCCCGGACGGAGAGACCGTAGCATTCTCCTTTTGCGAAGGTCAAACACCTCCACGGAGATTCACGTACTTGCCTGGATGTCTTCCTCCCTGTTTGCTAGAATGAACCGGCCGGCGTGTGCCGTGAGCGAAACCGAATCATCACCCTATCGTCCATTGATTGTCTTGCAGAATGTACTGGCTGTGCCGAGGAGTGGTCTGAGCGGCCCGGTGCCTGTGCCCGGGGCCTGCCTCTCCGTGTTGCTTGCCCTGGTGCTTTTCGCTTCGGCGGTGCCGTCGAACGCGCAGTTCAGCCCGAGCGGTTCAATGCGGCGATCTCCGGCAGACGTCGTCAAACGCTATGTGCTGCTGGATCAGAAGGGGGCGCGCCTGGAGGCTGCCTCATTCGACACGGTGACGCCCTATATCAATTGGAAAGAGGAACCGGCGTGGGAGCAGATCGTGGTGGTGCAAACAACGACCGTGTCCGAGGATTACCGGCAGTGGGAGATCGTGAATAACTTGGAAGTCATCATTCCGGTGACCTTTCAGGTCCGTGGGTTGGTGCATCTCGACACGGCCAAGTTTGTTCCCGAGGACCGGATCGAGGAGGTTCGCTTTCATGTGAAAGTGGTGGGCAATTACTGGCGTATCCTCTCGCCGGTCATCCCTCCCCATGTCGGGCTGAAGCGGATGGTGAGCTTTGCCCGGGATGCCGCCGTCCACGAACCGGACGACACGCAGCGTATGGAACTCGCAGCCCTCATCGAATCTTTGAGAAAGGCGCACTAATGGCACGGACGTCTGTGGACCTCCTGATCTTTGACTTGGACGGGACGTTGATCGAGTCGAAATGGGATATCGCCCATGCGGTCAATTTCACACTGAATGCGCTGGGATTGCCGGAGCGCCCTCTTGAAGAAATCTTCGGGTTTGTCGGGGACGGCGTGAAACGGTTGCTGCGTCTGGCGGTCGGGGAGGGCAAGCAGGAGAAGTTCGAAGAGGCCTTGAGCGTGTTCCGAGGCTATTATCTCGAACACTGTCTGGACCGGACGACCTTCTATCCCGGAATCGAGCCCATGCTCGAGCACTTTTCGCACAAGCAGAAAGTAATCGCGACGAACAAGTCGATTGAATACACGCGCGTGATCGTGAACGGGTTGGGGCCGCACCATTTCCTGTATATGGTGGGGGGAGACAACGGCTTCGGACTGAAGCCGGAGCCCGGGATGCTGCTGCACATCATCAACAAGATGGGCGTGCCGAAAGACCGGGCGGTCCTTGTCGGAGACAGCACGAACGATATCAACGGAGGGCATAACGCGGGCATCCGAGTCTGTGCCGTGGGGTACGGCATGGGCAATCGCCCCAAGATGGAAGCCTGCCAGCCTGATTGGTTCATCGACACACCGGAACAACTCACGGAGATTTTCATATGACCACTCGATTGCGGCTCGGCTCGCATATAGCGTCACTCGTGCAGTTACTAAACCCAGGGAGGGTTGTTGTGGGTAAATCCGTTTTCTGCATGGCAAATGAATCCTCCGTCCGTACTGCGCTTCACGCTTCACGCTTCACGCTCTGTATTGTCATCATGGCCACCAGTCTCGTCTTCAACGTCAACCGGCTGTCGGCAGCGTCAGCGACCTTTGCCGACCGGGTGATCGAGCATCGGCTGGCCAACGGATTGACGGTGCTCATGGTCGAGCGGCATCAGACGCCGGTCGTCTCGGTCAACATCACCTTTGCCGTGGGGGGCATCAATGAGCAAGTCGGGCAGACGGGCATCGCCCATCTCTACGAACACATGGCCTTCAAAGGGACACGGATCGTGGGGACGACCGACTACGAGAAAGAAAAGCCGGTCCTCGATGAGCTGGCCCTCGTCGGAACGGAGCTCGATCTGCGGGAACGGGCGGCGGCGGCGAAAGGGGGAGGAGCGACGGCGGATGAACGGGCGGCGGTTGAATCGCTTCAAAAGCGGTTTCTGGCGTTGCAAGCCCAGGCCGGTCAGTACGTGGTCGGCAACGAGATGGCGCTGATGTATCAGCGCCACGGCGGCGTGGGACTCAATGCCTCGACAGGGAAGGACCTGACTCGGTACATGATCAGCTTGCCCTCCAATCGACTGCCCTTGTGGGCGGCGATCGAGTCTGACCGGATGGCCAATCCCGTCCTGCGGGAGTTTTACAAGGAGCGCGGTGTCGTGATGGAAGAGCGGCGGATGCGCAACGATGACAGTCCGAACGGGCTGTTGTTCGAAACCTTCACCTCGGCGGCATTCCGGGCCCATGGGTACGGGATTCCGACCATCGGATGGGGATCCGATATCCTGTCGTTGACACCGGCCGCCACGGAAGCGTTCTTCAAGACCCATTATGGTCCGAATCGCGCGACGATCGCCTTGGTCGGGGACATCAATCCACAAGACACCATCGCCTTGATCGAGCGGACGTTCGGGAGGATTCCCGCCGCGCCGCCGGCGCCATCCTTGGTGACGGTGGAGCCGGAGCAACGAGGCGAGCGGCGGGTCGAGGTGGAGTTTGATGCCGAGCCGGCTCTCGTGATCGGCTATCACAAGCCGACCTTGAAGCATCCGGATGACGATGTGTTCGACGTGATCGATGCGGTGCTCAGCGACGGTCTCACGTCCCGCTTGCATCAGAAACTGGTCCGGGAGAAGCGCCTGGCCGTCTCGGTCGGGTCCGATGCCAGTCATCCAGGAGTGCGGGCGCCGAATCTGTTCGTCATCACGGCGACGCCATTGGCTCCCCATACGACCGCGGAAGTCGAAGCGGCGATTTATGAAGAGGTTGAGCGGCTGAAGCAGGAACCGGTTTCGACCCAGGAGCTGGAGAAAGTGCTCAATAACCTGGATGCGGATTTGGTGCGGGGGCTGCGGTCCAACAGCGGCTTGGCGTCTCAGCTGGCGCTGTACCAGGCCGTCGCCGGTGATTGGCGATATATCCTGACGTCACGCGACAACGTGAGCAAGGTGACGGCCGCCGATGTCCAACGAGTGGCCGCGCAATACTTTACCCGATCGAATCGGACCGTCGCCCTGCTGGTCAAGAAAAGTCTCAACAAAAGCGTGACGGCCATGTCGGGCCACGAGGTGCAGCCATGAGGATGGTGAGGGGTGAAGGGCAAGGGGTGAAGGGGTGGAGCATCGCCGGCCTGTCCAGCATGGCCGTACTGCTGGCTTGGGCTATCACGGCCCATGCCGGGGAAGCGGGACTCGGTGATCCCAGGACCATGACGTTTCCACCCGTGGAATTTTCACCGCCCGAACCGGAACGGGTGGTCCTTGAAAACGGGATGGTCGTCTATCTTCTGGAAGACCATGAGTTGCCGCTCGTGTCGGTGACGGTCACAATGCGAACCGGGAGCTGGCTTGATCCGAGCGACAAGATCGGATTGGCGTCCATGACCGGCGCGGTCATGAGGACGGGCGGTGGCGGAGGACTGTCGGCCGAGCAGGTCGATGCGGAGCTGGAGCAATTCGCCGGCGATGTGAGTATCGGAATCGGCCGGCAGTCAGGGTCGGCCTCGTTGGATGTGTTGAGCAAAGATGTGTCGCGTGGGGTGGAGATTCTGGCCGGTCTCCTGCGAAGACCCGCGTTCGATCCGGCCCGCGTGGAGCTGGCCAAGCTGCAGGCGATCGAGGGGATTCGCCGGAGGCAGGACCATCCGGGGTCCATCGTCGGCCGGGAATTCGCCAAGGTGCTCTATGGGGCCGATCATCCCAGTGCCAGAGAAAGCTCGCTGGATTCGATCACACGGATGACGAGGGAGGATCTCGTTACCTTCCACCGCAACACGATTCACCCCAATGGGATGATTCTCGGTGTGACCGGCGATTTCAAAAAAAATGAGATGGCGGCCCTGCTGCGCAAGGCATTCGGGGATTGGGAAAAAGGCACGGTGCCGGAGTTGAGGATTGCCGACGTGCCGGAAGGGGAGCTGTCCGGGCCGGCAGTCAGATTCGTCAGTAAAGAGACATCGCAGACCCATCTGCGGGTGGGACATCTCTCGATCAAGGAGAATGACCCCGACTATGTTGCGTTGGCCATTGCCAACGATATCCTGGGGGGCAGTTCGTTTCGCAGTCGTCTCTTCAACGACGTACGGACCAAGCGAGGGCTGGCCTATTCCGTCGGCAGCCGTCTCAATACGGGCACGCATGATCAAGGGGTCTGGCTGATGCGGGCGGAAACCAAACTGACCTCCACTCAAGAAGTGATCGAGCGGTTCGTGGCGAATATCGAACGCATGCGTGCGGAGCCGGTGACCGATACGGAACTGGCCGAGGCCAAGGAGGCCTACGTGAATTCGTTCGTGTTCTCTTTTGCCAGCCCTTCGGCGATTGTCAGCCGGTTGGTCGAGTTAGAGTATGATGGGTTGCCGAAGGACTTTCTGCAGCAGCTGCGCGCCAAGGTCGTGTCGTTGACCAAGGAGGAGGTTCAGGCAGCGGCCAAGAGACATTTGCGCCCGGATCGTTTGAAGATAGTTGCGGTTGGATCGGGTGAGGCCCTGCCGAAAGCCTTGGCGACGTTTGGAGAGGTGAAGGAGATCACGCTGAGCCCGGAAGGGTGAAGAGGGACGCGGCGGCTAGCCCGTGCGTTTTGGCGTATCGCCATGCGTTCGTATCAGTATGGCTGTCGGCATCATTACCGACATAGTAGCACGCTCCTCTAAGGCTGCGGCCTTGGGCCGCAATGCCGTCGCGTGCTGAAGCATCTTGCTCATGAAGGTCGACTCGCGACGTCGACGCCACAAAGCACGGACTCGCCACCACGCGTAGGGTTGGGATAAGGGGAAGAAGAGCTCACCGCCGAGGGTTAATTCATGCCGCTTGAAGATGATTTTTGTGACATTCTGAAAAAGTCCCGCACCGGACAGGGCCTGTCGGTCGGCGATGTGGCTCGTATGACGGGATTGCCCGGCGGCGATATCACGGCGCTGGAACGTGGCGATCAGCCGCGAGACCGCACGGAGGTGCGTGCGCTGGCCACGGCGTTGGGTTTGCGTCCGGAGCCACTGGCGCAGATCGCGATCGATAAGTGGGAGCCGGTTGCCCAAGGCATGCCACCATGGGTGGAGGTGGTGCAGGGGTCCATCAACGGGTATGGCGTCCAGGGATACCTCCTGCACGATGAGGGGGAAGCGCTGCTGGTGGATACCGCATATAACGCGCCGGCCATGCTGGATCAGCTTCGCCGTCGCGGGTTGAGACTGCTCGGCATCTGTTTGACGCATGGCCACGCGGATCATGCCGATGGGATTGAGGAAATTCTTGACCGGTATGAAGTCCCCGTCTACCTCGGGCCAGAGGATGTGGAACTGCTCAGTTGGCGACCGCGTCGGGAATTGCTGGTGGTCCCGGACAATGATCTCATGATCCGGTTCGGCCGTCGCACGCTCCGATGTATGACGACGCCCGGGCATACGCCGGGAGGGATCTGTTACTGCGCGGATGATGCCCAGTGGCCGGTCTGCTTCGTCGGGGATACGCTCTTTGCCGGATCGATCGGCCGGTCCAATCCCAAAGAGTTGTATCCATCACATCTCAATTCAGTCACCCACCGCGTGCTGAAACTCTCGCCGGACTATCGTCTTCTGCCCGGCCATGGACCTGCTACGACTGTCGAGGAAGAACTCGAGCACAATCCGTTTGCAGCGCTTCCATAACGCAGAGTGACTATGGATGGTTTGGGGCGAGAGGAATATCGAGACCGTGAGAACGGGACTGTTCTTGATGTGGGGGAACAGCCTCCACCCCAGATCGTCGATGTTACGGAGGACGAAGACGAGGGTGCGCCGTCGTTTTTTTCAAAATGGACGCTTCCGATTGTCCTCTTTCTCCTGACGGTCTTTACGACGCTGTGGGCCGGAGCCTACCAAACGTACAATGGTCCGGCGCGCGGCCCGTTGAATTTTCTCCTGACATCTCCTGAGCTGCTCTGGCGAGGCATTCCGTTTGCCGGGGCCTTACTCTTTATTCTCACCACGCATGAGTTGGGACATTATGTGCTGTCGAAGATCCATCGAGTACCTGCCTCCCTACCGCTGTTCATTCCGGGGCCGCCGTATTTCATCGGAACGTTCGGCGCCATCATTCGTATGCGAGGGCCGATTCTCAGTCGCCGTGCGCTGTTCGACATCGGCGTCGCCGGTCCTTTGGCCGGATTCGTGGTTGCTGTCGCTGCGCTGATCGTCGGATTGAATCTGTCGACGGTCGTGGATCGAACCGCCACGTTGGGATTGCAGCTCGGTGAACCGTTGCTCCTCCAATTCATGTCCTGGCTCATCATCGGGCCGCTCCCGCCCGAGGCTGATGTGGTACTTCATCCGATCGGGTTTGCCGCCTGGTTCGGTCTGTTTGTGACGTCGCTCAATCTGTTGCCCATCGGCCAGCTGGACGGTGGCCATGTCGCCTATGCCCTCTGGGGACGGCGACAACGAACCATGGCGCTGGCGTTTCTCCCGGTCCTCTTAGCCTTAGGATTTTTCGGCTGGCCCGGCTGGTTTCTTTGGGCCTTCATGGCGGGCTTGTGGGGCCTCGGCCATCCACCAGTTCTAGACCCACACATCCCGTTGGGGCGTAACCGGACGATCGTCGGCTGGATCGCGTTGGCCGTATTTGTCGTCACTTTCGTGCCGGTGCCGTTTTCCGTCCACTGACCGGTTCTGAAAAGTTCACCGGTGGAGTGCTCACCGAGTTGATTGCCTGGCTATAACGCGCACCGTAAGAATTCCACTAACCATCCCTTGCGGAAACCGGCGCCCTCTCACCGATTTGAAGTGACAGTTCTCCCTGAGCAGCCGGGTGCATCAGCACGTTGAATCGTTGATTTCAATGATCGTCTCTCCTGACTTGAGGAGATGTTCTGCTGCCGGCCATGCGTTTGCCAGAATGGTTTTTAGCCTGGCGTTCGACGTGTTCCCGCACGTCAGCCACAAGATCTATGGGGGTGAGCCGAGTTGGGTGACGAGGTTGACCATGTCGTGGTCTTTGGTCAACAGAATCGCTCTTGCCTCTCGTGCTGACAGAAAGATGTCTCGATCACGGGCGTCACGCAGTCGCAGGTCTCTCACTGCCACCGCTTCGATGTTGTAAGTCGAAGTAAGCCACTGAGCGATGAGGGGAGAGAGTTGCGCGTCAACTCAGATCTTCACGCGGCAAGAATGGGATGATTGAGCCGACTACTGGCAAACTTCAGGCAGGCCGAAATGTCTTTGGCTTCGAGATCAGGCAATTCCTCAAGGACTTGTTGTTGAGAGAGGTCGGCAGCGAGCAAATCCAATACATCGACGACGCGGATGCGCATCCCACGAATGCAGGGGCGTCCGCCACATTGCTCAGGGTTGACCGTGATACGTTCAACGAGCTCAGCCACGGGGAAGGCTTCCATATTATGATGGTCAGGGACGTGAGCTGAGTCTGCTACACGAGGGAGTCTACTGAAATGCGTGATTATTATCAACCAACCTGTGGGATTGCTGTACGAGTCAGCTTGAGATGACTCCCCCGTTGGCGACTTGCTGGAAACCGAACTCTTGGAGGATGGTAAGGAGATTACGACCAGCGAGGCTACGAAGCTTGGGCATGGACGGGGTCCAATTCCATGGTGAGCACCAGAGTCGGCTTGTCACGTAAGCCAAAGGCCTCCAGAGACTCGCCTCCCAGATGTAGTGCGGTGGCTTCTTGCAGATGCTTGACGGTTTCATCAAGAGTCCGTCCTTGCGTAACGACAGCGATTTCTAGGCACTCGGCCACATAGCCAACTTCGTCACCGGGTCGGATGACGGCCTTGATGGTCTATTGCAAGTAGCTCATACAGATCCTCCTAACTCTTGACTCTGAGAATAGCTCTGATTTCCATGTGAAGCAAGCCATCCCAGGGGGTGTGGTGTTAGTACGCTATTCCTTCCACTTCACATCCCATTCTCGACATTTTCTTGTCCGACTCCTCCCAGAACCCTAGAGTATGGGGATGATTGTGGCAGATACATCGGTGCTCCGCTGTCCAAAATGTCAGGTTGACCGTGTTGAGGGAGCAGAGGAGTGTGGACGATGCGGGATTATCTTTGCCAAATACAAACCGCTAGCGGCGAAGGGGCGTCTTTCACCATCTCGGTCAGCAGTCATAGAGTCTAGGTGGTTTCTGACAGCCAAGCAGTGGCTGATTGAATCGGACCAGACGACCGAATCCATGACCTTCTATGGTCGAGCGGCGGTGTTCGTGGCCATGGTTTGGTGGGGATGGAAGTTCATCGTTACGCCGCTTGAGACCAATTACACGGGCGAATCGTTTCTTCACCTGATCAATCTGCCTTTTCATGAAGCCGGTCATGTGATCTTCATGCCGTTCGGTCGATTCATGACGATTCTCGGAGGCACGCTTGGCCAGATTCTTATGCCGATGATCTGTCTCGGGACATTCCTGGTGAAGACCCGTGATCCCTTCGGAGCGACGGTCTCTCTCTGGTGGATGGCAGAGAGCCTTATGGACATCGCGCCCTACATCAACGATGCGCGCGCGATGGATCTGATGCTACTCGGTGGAGTCACCGGAAAGGAAACGGAGGGGCATGACTGGAACAACATCCTGACGATGATGGACTTATTGGAGTGGGATCATCGCTTGGCTCACTTGACCTATAATCTTGGAATACTTCTGATGCTCGCGTCCCTCCTCTGGGGAGGCACTCTCTTGCTGCGGCACTCTCGCCGACTCTCTCTCTGACAACATCTCTCCTTGCGCAGCGATATCAACTCTCTTACGATGGCCTGGCAGGAAGCGACTGTTTGAGGAGTCACCGGCCGTGTCACGGACCACTACCTTGTCAGGTGTCTGTCTCCTTGCGGCGCTACTCACTTCGCCGGCGTTCGGTCAAGCGCCAGGAAATCCAATCGATCTCGCATCTCGTACACCTGCGACGGCCAACTCTCCGTGGCACTATGGGGCCTACGTGGATGTAGGATACATCGGTAATCTCAACTTACCTGATAATCACCTTTGGCGGCATCGCGCCACGGCGGCTCACCACAACGAGCTCTCTCCCAACATGGGACTGGCCTATGTGCGGAAGGATGCGATCGTCTCCTCGCGCTGGGGAATGGAACTGGGTTTCCAGGGAGGGCGTGACTCGGAGGAGTTTGCGTTCTTGGCGGGCGAGCGCCGCGTCGAGGGATCCGATGTGTTGCGACACATTCACCGTGCGAATGTGTCGTATCTTGCTCCCGTCGGCAGAGGGCTGACGATCACGGCCGGCTTATTCAACAGTTTGATGGGGTACGAGTCGCTCTATGCAAAAGACAATGCCAATTACACGCGATCATGGATCGCGGACAACACGCCCTACATGATGTTCGGCGTGAATGCCCAGTATCCTGTGAGCGATGCCTTTACTGTCACGGCCTTTGTCGTGAACAGTTACTATCACCTCGCCTATCCTAACGACCACCCCAGTTATGGAGGTCGCTGGATCTGGAAGGTCGTACCACGATTTACCCTCATGCAAACTTTCTATGCAGGACCGGACCAAGCGGATACGTCGATTGAGTTCTGGCGATTGTACGGCAATCACATTCTTGAATGGAAAGGCGATGCCGTGACGGTCGCGGCGTCCTTTGATATCGGCACGGAAAACATCGCCGGTCGGCCCGGCAGCCCGCGAACCTTTGTCCTGGGCGGCAACATGGTAGTGCGATGGCAGGTCGCCGGGCCGTGGGCTGTGGCAGTGCGACCGGAATTCTATTGGGACCGGAACGGGCGGTGGACCGGGGCGGAGCAGTTCGTGAAGGCCATAACGTCCACGGTCGAGTATCAGATGCCGTTCAAATGGACGAATACGATTGTGCGGGTTGAACATCGGTATGACGACTCAACGGGGGCGGGAGGCGGGTTTTTCAAGAACGGTGAGATCCGTCCAGGGATCGCCGGTCTGACACCGGGGCAACATCTTTTTCTGCTGGGATTTCTCTTGAGCTTCGATTCACCGTAATGTCCTGCCGTATGGCACCATGACTATTTGAGGAGCCGCAGCAGCTCCGTAATCTGTTTGCCGAGCGTTTGGATTGCCAGCCTCTTCGCTTCGTGCAATGGGGTATTGTCTTCAAGGAAGGCCGCAGCCCCTGTGACCTTCGATTGCCCTTCAGTTGTTTGGATGGGCATGTGCCAGTCAGAGCGTACGGCTAAGAGGTGTGCTGTGGCCATCACGAGGACATCGCTTTCGGTGCCGGGAACGAGATAGGCTCCGATGAGGGTCGGGTACAACCAGGCCAAGTAGTTGTTGTACCGGTCGACGGCGGCCATCCCGTCAATGATGACCACGAGGTCGGCTCCAAACCGGCCCCCCGCTTGCCGGATCCCCTTGATATCATCACTCCGCAAGGTGACATCCATCAGCACGAATGTATCAGTGAGGAGCTGTTCGTCTCGTAGTGGAGCCAACTCGAAGAGCAGGTGGTCCCGATCCGCACTCAGCCATTGGATCTTTTTGATGGATGGGGTATCGGGAACATCGTGTGTGGCAAAGAAGACCCCGAGGCGAAACGGTGGTGAGGGGCGAGGGCTCTGAGGCGAGCGCGGTTGGTTGTCTGGGATTGAGGGAGGGGCGACCTGAAGCCGCTCGCTCATCGCTGCTCGGTCGAAGCCCTGGCTGCTTGTGCATCCCGCCGAGAGAAGCAAGATGAGCGGTACGATGATGTTGGCCATCGGCATCAGCGGGTTCTCGCGTGCATTTATAGCTGGAGCAGCCCATTCCCGGCAATCGCGACACTCAATGGACCGGCATTACTCCACGATGGGCAGAATGCGATCTGCCACCGCCTGTACGACCGCCTCATCGTCGGTCACCGCTTTCGGACCCTTGAAGCTCAGAATCGTTCCTCCGTGACTTGGTGCCTGGATCGTGGCGCCGACCTCAACCCGATCGCCGTCTTCCACTTCCGGGTCTCGGACGATCGGTTTGCCGCAGATCCCCAAAACGGCTACTGACAGAGTTGCCTCGTCCTCTTCCAGGCGGAACAGGTAGGCGCCATAACAAGGATCCCCGTTCGCCACGGTGTACGGGGCCAGCGACTGCACGTCTCGTACGGTGCCCCGCACGATTACATGCCGCAGATGGTAGACCCTCGGTTCTTCGAGGATCTGGTGGATACTGACGGGCTCCTCGGCCCAGACCAACGTCGAGGACAGGACCGAGGCAAAGAGCGTAAGGGGACGGAGGTAATACGGGGCAGACCAAATCATGAGTGGAAACTGCATGAATGTTCGCGGCATTCTATCATGTTCTTCGTGTGAAACCTGCAGCGGCTTTCTCTTGCACACCCGCCTCGTTATAATCCGACCTCGTTGAAACAAGGAGGATCACGCGTATGGGACATGAGCAACGACTCCAGGCCTTTATCGCGGAGACGCGGCCCAAGTTTGAGGATCTCTTGGGCCAGATGGTGGAGGTGCCGTCGATCAGTATGGATTCATCACGCGCGGGCGACATGCGACGCATGGCTGAGCTTGCGAAACAGTATCTCGGCGACTTGGGGGCTGATCCGCACATCGTCGAGACCGGCGGAGCCCCTATCGTTTCGGGAGGCTGGACTGCGGGGGCGGAGTATCCCACTGTGACGATCTATAATCATCTGGATGTGCAGCCGGCGCAGGAGCCTGAGTGGAAACAGGCTCCGTTCGCGTTTCGGAATGATCGCGGGATGTACCATGGTCGGGGGGCGACGGATGACAAGGGGCCGGCTCTTACGGCGTTGTTCGGTGCGAAATATGCGGTTGAGCAGGGGGTGCCGATCAATATCCGGTTCTTGTGGGAACTCGAAGAAGAGATCGGCAGTCCGCATTTTCGCGCGGGCCTCAAGGACCGTACGGCGATTCCGAGGCCGGACTCGGTCATCGTGTCGGATACGATCTGGATCGCCAAGGGACGGCCGGCCGTTCCCTATGGGTTACGTGGCCTGCTCGGCGCCCGTCTGGTCTTGCGTACCGGGGAGAAGGACGCGCATTCCGGTGTCACGGGAGGGGCGGCCCGTAACCCCCTGGCTGAGCTGATGGAGGTGGCAACCTCGTGTGTCGATGCGCGAACCGGGAGAGTGAAGATTCCCGGTTTCTATGATGAGGTGGTGGAACCCACGAAGGCTGAGATCCAGAGCTTCCTGAAGTCCGGTTTCCGGGTCAAGGATTTCAAAGAGGCCTACGGGTTCCGTTCGCTACGGGTTCAGGACCCCGCCGATGTCCTGAGGCGGATTTGGGCCTCGCCGACGTTCGAAATTCACGGTCTCAGCGGTGGCTACCATGGCGAGGGTGTGAAGACCATCGTACCCGGCCATGCCGAGCTGAAGGTCAGCATGCGGCTGGTTCCCAACCAGGTACCGGAGCGGGTGTTTGCCCTCTTCAAGAAACACGTCGCCAAGATCAATCCGACCATCAAGGTAGAGCGGGAAGGGATGCTTCACCCATTTAAGGGGAGTTTCGCCGGCCCTTACGTGGATTGTGTGAAACGGGCCGTGAAGGCGGGATTCGGAAAAGAGCCAGCCTTTGTGCGAGAAGGCGGGTCGATCGGAGCGGTCGTCACGATGCAGAATCTGTGGAAGGTGCCGATCCTATTTCTGGGCTTGAGCCTACCGGAACATGGCTACCACGCTCCCAACGAGTATTTCGATTGGGGGCAAGCTTCCGGTGGCATGAAGGCATTCGCTCGTTATTTCGAAGAGTTAGCACGGCTTGGCAAGGGCTAGGGACATGATATAGCTCTAATTGTGTACGCCGAGGAAGGACCTACAAGGGTCAGTTTTGAACAGGGTTTCACAAAAATTGGATGATGGAGTTGATTTTGCTGGAATGATGGGCACAAAGTTCTCGCCTCTTGACGGATTTCGTCTTATAAATCATTGAAAATATGAATGAATAAATAAAAATCATATATCTGGCCGGGCATGGAAGTTGCTGGTTCTATGATGGTGGTCAGTATGGGCATGGTTGATTGTAGAGGGACTGGTTGGGTATCCTGACCAGCCTATGAGCGGAGAATCAGCTGGTACAGTTGTTGTCGTCCTGGTGAGCACGGCGAGCCAGGAGGAAGCAGGAAAAATCACTGATCTGGTGGTACAGTCTCGGCTAGCGGCTTGTGCATCAACCATTCCCACCGTCCGATCTACCTACTGGTGGGAGGGAAAGATTGTGAACGATCAGGAATCGCTTATCTTCATGAAAACAACGTCCGATAAAGTCTTGGCTCTTCAAGAGGCGATTCGAAAGGTTCACTCATATAAAGTTCCGGAAATTATAGCTATTCCAGTTGAACATGGATTTCAGCCGTACCTTGACTGGGTTCGGAGCGAGGTGTCCTAGGTCATAGGGTTGAGATGACTCTAGGGGTATACCGGTTTTTAGGGGGGTTGACCGGGAGGAAGAGAAGTCGGTAACGTGGCCGTCTCTACCGGGTTCACCAACCGGGATCAATTGGCAGGGGGGCGATTCATATGGCTCAGACAACGAATCAAGACGGCGGGACCTATACGGTTGTCGTCTTTCGAGGGTCCACGGCAAAGCCGCTGCGCTTCAGTTTTTCGAAAAAGCTTCTCCGGACACTGCTGACCTGTGTCGGCCTCATTGTTGTTGCTGATTTGCTCGTCGTTTCCCACTATGTCGTGAGGACGGGGGAAGTGTGGGAACTGTCTGCGTTCCGAACGGAAGCGATGAGTGCGCGTGAGCAGACTGCGGCGTTCACGGCGGCCATTGATGATCTCAAGAAGCGAATCGGGGCCATGAACGAGGTCAATCAACGACTTCGGGTCATGCTGGGGATCGAGGTTCCCAAGTCAGGCGATATGGTGAATGGCCGAGGTGGTGAGGATGTTCCTCTTCTTGACGGAGGGGCCATGCCTGGCCTCAATGGAAGTGTGAGTTCGGGGCCGGCTGGTTCGGGAAGTTCTAAAGACAGCGGAGAGGGGGCCAGCCAGATTTCAGCTGCGACCGTTGACCAGTCCAAAGATCATCTTGAAGCCGTTGCTGCGGTGAAGGATGGCCTGGAGTGGCTTTCAAAGGCAGCCACGACCCAGGAGCGTATTTTGTCGGAGTTATCGGAGGCCGCGGAGCAACGGTCCTCCCGATGGGCTTCGACGCCGTCCATTTGGCCGGTGAAGGGGTGGGTGACATCAGGGTTTGGTCCTCGGGTCTCTCCCTTCACGGAGAAGCCGGCGTGGCATGACGGGTTGGACATCGGTGCGGCTCCCAATACTCCGGTTCGTGCACCGGCTCAAGGCCGGGTGACCTCAGTAGGCTATGATCCGAAACTCGGGAATATGGTCCGCGTCGACCATGGGTTTGGAGTTGAAACGCTCTACGGGCATTTGGCCAAGGCTTTGGTCAAGGAAGGTCAGAGAGTCGATCGTGGCGATGTCATTGCGCTGGTCGGCAGTTCGGGCCTGTCGACAGGCCCGCACCTGCACTACATGGTGAAGCTGAACGGCCAGGCGCTTGATCCCACCAAGTACATCTTAGAGTAGTAAACCGAGGAAGGCTCCCGAACCCCTTCCCGTCGCTCGTTGGTTCCTTGCTCTCTTTGTAACGTACGACGTTCGACCTGCTTCTGCTCTCCATCCCTACGCGAATAGTGTTATACTCCGGCCCTGTGTGATTTAGCTCAAGCCAGAATGAGTGCCTCTTGACCGACCTAGAAATCGCTCAGTCAGTCACCCCTCGTCCCATTCTCGACATTGGGACCCAACTTGGCATCCGTGCCGAAGAGCTGACCTGTTATGGACGGGATAAGGCAAAGCTCTCTCCGGAGATTTTGACCCGTCTCAACGCTGCACCTACGGGACATTATGTCCTCGTCACGGCGATCAATCCGACGCCGTTGGGCGAGGGAAAAACGACGACGTCGATCGGACTTGCCATGGGGCTTGCCCGGCTCGGACATCGTGCGGCTCTCACCTTGCGACAACCGTCGCTGGGTCCGGTGTTCGGCGTGAAGGGCGGAGGCACGGGTGGCGGGCATGCCCAGGTAGTTCCCATGGAAGACATCAATCTTCACCTGACCGGAGACGCCCATGCGGTGGCTGCCGGTCACAATCTGCTCTCTGCGTTCGTGGACAATCACCTGTTTCATGGAAACCGGCTTTCTATTGATCCACACACCATCACCTGGCCTCGCACATTGAACGTCAATGATCGGGCGCTTCGGGAAATTGCATTGGGAGAGGGGACGGGCGGACGCCACGGTCAATTTGTCATTACCGAGGCATCGGAGATCATGGCGGTTCTGGCCTTGGCAAAGGACCATCGGGATCTCCGGGAGCGTCTCCGTCGCATCGTCGTCGGGCTGACGACATCCGGACAGCCGGTCAGGGCCGACGAGCTCGGCTGTGTCGGCGCAATGGAGGTCCTGCTGAAGGACGCGTTAAAGCCGAATTTGGTTCAAACCTTGGAAGGAACTCCGGCGTTTGTGCATACGGGTCCGTTCGGGAATATCGCCCACGGGAACTGTTCGATCATTTCCGACGCGATTGCGTTGCGGTGCGCCGATTTCGTTGTCACGGAAGCAGGGTTCGGGAGTGATCTTGGGGCGGAGAAGTTCTTTAACATCAAGTGCCGGATCTCAGGGTACACACCGGCCGCAGCGGTGGTCGTCGCGACGTTGCGGGCGCTGAAGCTTCATGGCGGGGGAGGTCCGGCAAAAGCGGGCGTGCCACTCCCTACAAGTCTCACGGGTCCGAACCAGGAAGCCTTGTCAAAGGGCATCGCCAATTTGGAACAGCATGTGGCCAATGTGCGGGCACACGGGGTACCGGTGGTTGTTGCGGTGAATGCCTTCAAGGACGATCCACAGGATGAACTGGACTGGGTGCGCGAGCAATCAATGAAGATGGGAGCCGTGGATGCCGCCGTCTCAACCCATTGGACGGACGGAGGCAGAGGGGCGGAACAGCTCGCAGTCGCTGTGGCGAAAGCGGTCCGGACACCGGGCCGATTCACGCATCTTTATGACGTGTCTTGGCCGATCAAAAAAAAGATCGAAACGATCGCGATGAGAATGTATGGAGCGGCGGGAGTTCAATTCGAGCCGGAGGCCGAACGACAGATAGAGCGGGCCGAGGCTCTCGGCTATGGCAACCTGCCGGTTTGTATGGCGAAGACCCCCCTCTCGCTCTCTCACGACTCGACACTCAAGGGGAGACCGACAGGATTTATCGTTCCGATCAAAGAACTCAGAATCCTTGCCGGGGCTGGATTTGTGACGGCCGTCTGCTCAGGGATTCAGTTGATGCCGGGGTTACCGAAGAAACCGGCCGGTGAACGCATCAGCCTTGATACGAGCAGTGGGAAAATTGTCGGGCTGTCATAACAGGATGTTGAAGAACGCTTCCGGCGTTGTTCTCGCATCGCCGGACCGTCTTTTGAACATCCTGCAGGCGCGTATGTCCGTTATAAGTCAGCGCTGCTTCAGATATCGGAAAAATTCCGAATCCGGACTCATCACCAGCGTCGAGCCGTCCTTGAACGCGCTTTTGTAGGCTTCCATCGAACGCGTGAACTCGAAAAACTTCAGGTCCTGCCGGTAGGCATCGGCGTAGACTCGAAACGCTTTGGCGTCACCGGCGCCGCGAAGTTCCTCGGACTCTTTGTAGGCTTGTGCGAGGATAATTTCCCGGTCTTTTTCCGCTTCTGAGCGAATCTTCTGCGCTTCCTCCGCGCCTTCGGCCCGATATTGCTTGGCCTGGCGCTCCCGTTCCGCCTGCATGCGCGCAAAGACGGCTTTCTCGTTCTGTTCCGGCAAATCGGCTCGCTTGATCCGCACATCCTGAATGTCGATGCCGTACACCGCGGCCTTTTCTTTCGCACGCTCGGTGACGACCCGCATGATATCCGCTCTCGTGCTCGACACAATTTCGAGCAGTTCGTGCCGGCCCAATTCCACGCGGAGTTCGGAGTAGATGATATCGTGCAGTCGTTGGAGTGCGCCTCGTTGGCTCTGGAAGTTCTGGTACACTTTGAGCGGGTCGACAATGCGCCATTTCGCAAAGTTATCCAGCAACAGCGTCTTCTTGTCCGACGTAATGACGTCCTGGGCATTCGAGTCATAATCCAACAGCCGTTTGTCGAAGTACGTGACTTCCTGGACGAACGGGACTTTCATGTAGAGCCCCGGTTCGGTGATGTTCCGAACGGGTTTCCCCAGTTGGACGACGATCGCGGTCTGGATGACGTCCACGACGAAGAGCGGCGAGGCTCCGAGGACAAACAACCCCACGATGACGGCGAGGAGGACCATCACCAGTCCCTGTTTGGTCATGATCGGGCCCCCCTTTGTTTCATCGTCGGAGACGGATCGGTACGAGTCTCCTCCGTTTCCGGTTGCGGGGCGGTTCTGGCTCCGGTCATGGAAGGCGGCTTGCCATGACGATCCAACGGCAGATACGGCAGCAACCGCTCGCCGCCTTTCCCGTCGATGATGATCTTCTCCATATTCGGGAGGATTTCCTCCATGGTTTCGATGTAGATCCGCTTACTGATCACATCCTTCGCCTGGTTGTACTCTTTTAAGGTCGCCAGGAATCGGTTGGTTTCTCCCTGGGCGCGATTGACGCGGGCCTGTGCGAACCCCTTGGCGCGGTTGACGAGTTCCGCGGCTTCACCCTTCGCCCTCGGGATAATGTCGTTGCGATACCCTTGAGCCTGATTGATGAGTTTTTCCCGATCTTCCTTGGCGTTCGTCACGTCTTTGAACGCGGCCGCGACCGCTTCCGGGGGATCCACGTCTTGCAGCTGCACCGCGGCGATCTGCACACCGGAGTGGTACTGATCCAGAATCGTTTGCAGGAGCGTCATGGTGTCCTGTTGAATCACGGCTTTCCCGGTGGTCAAGGCCTCGTCGATCTTGCTCTTGCCGACCACTTCCCGCATGGAGGCTTCCGCCGCCTTGCCGATGGTCTCATGGATATCCGCGACGTTGAACAGGAACTCGCCGGCTTCTTTGATCTTGTACTGAACGATAAATTCAATGGCCAGAATGTTCATATCACCGGTCAACATCAAGGCTTCCTGGGGCACCATCTGCTGGCGACCCTGCTGACTGGTGCGGAAGCCGACCTCGACACGGTAGAGTTTTGCGACCTTGGGTTGGAGGACGGTTTCAGCAAACGGGATTTTGAAATGGGGACCAGGCTCGACGGTTCGAACCGGCACTCCGAATCGCTTGACGACACCTTCCTCGTCCGGCGCGACGATAAACACCGCCTGCCAGACGAACAGGATCACCACCGCCGCGATCACAAGATTCAGGATCCCGCCGGACGGGAGGAGACTTTTGAATCCGCCGGGGGGAAAGAGATCTTTCAGTTGAGACTGCGCCTGCTTGAGCGCGTCCTCAAGCGGATCGGGCTTCTTGCCCCACGGATCTTTTGGGTCCCAGACCATAGCAGTATGTGTCCTATCCGACGGGTGATCGTACGTGGCAAATGGAGATGCACCTTAGCAGAGTGTGGCCACGGTGACAAGCTCTACAGAGTCCTGGAAAAGAGAAAATAGGCCAGGCAGGCAAGGAATCCAGAAACGGGGACCGTCACTATCCAGGCAAGCACCATTTCTCGCACCGTCGTCCAGCGGATGGACGCATGCCCTCGCAGGAGACCAATTCCAACAATGGCGGAGCTGCTGACCTGCGTCGTCGAGACGGGCAAGCCGAGTACTCCCGAGAGCATGACCAGAGACGAGGTGGTGAGATTGGCGGACAGCCCTTCCGCATGATTCATCGTGGTCACGCGTTCGGCGAGGACTGTCGTGACACGGCGCCCACCCCAATAGCTTCCGATACCCATGGCCATCGCCACTCCTGCGAACGTCAGCCCTTGCCAGGCCGTGTTGGGCCACATGGCCGTGGAACTTCCGAGGAGGAGCATCGCGGCGATCTTCGGTGCGTCGTTGGTCCCCCGTGCCAGCGAGGCGAGCCCGCTGGACAACCAATGGAGGGAATCCAGTCCGACGGTAGGACCCGACAGACCTGAACGTTCGCATTGCGATGGGACAGCCGTTACCGGGATGCCGATGCCTCCTGGCTGGAACAATGTCCGTGTGCAGCCCTGTGCATCGACCCTCACCAGGGCTCGGTAGCTCGGCATGATGCACACACAGACACCCTCCCAGCGTCCGGCGAGCGATTTAATGAGAGGATGAACGAACAACGAAAGGCCAAGCGCGAGAAACGGACTCAGCAACAGGGGGAGAGTGATTTTCTTCAAGACCGTTGACCAAATCAAACCCTCACTACCGAAGGCCAGCAGGCCCGCGCCGGCGAGGGAACCGGTCAGGGCGTGTGTCGTGGAAACCGGCAGCCCGGTCTTCGACGCAACGAGCACCCACAGGAAGGCCCCGCAGAGAATCGCGGGGGCCAGGGCGGAAGGGACGGCAAGATTCGGTTGAAACAGTCCGCTGCTGAAGGTCTTCACCATGGCCGTAGCGACCACGGCCGCAATGCCCGCACCGACCATCGTCCACGCGGTTCCCCAGGCAATGGCGGTTCGATAGGTCGTGACTCCGCTGCCGACCAAGGTGGCAACGGCTTTGGAGACGTCGTTCGTGCCGTTGGCAAGCGAGAGCATGAGGATCAGCACGAAGGTGAGAACGGAGTATTCCATGATCGGTTCTCTCAGGTAACGGATCCACCACACGAGGATCCGGAGCCTGCCGTGCAACCGTAACAATGGTTGCGCGTGACGATCCGGCGACGGTGGAGTTGAGCCGGATCAAAGTCGCGAATATGCGACGGCGCACCATGATCGACCGGGAGCTCCAGCATCTGGTTGAAATCGCAATCGTACAGCCGGCCGTCCCAGCCGACGGACAGGGTCGAGCGGCACATCACGCCGGCGGCGGCAGCGGGATTAAACGCGTTTGCGAGGCGGGTCATGTACTGATCGTAGTTGCCGCTTTCGACCAGGAATTCGAGGAACCGGCTGATGGGCATGTTGGTGATCGTGTACATCCGGGTGAATTCGATGCCGTGCCTCGCCCGAAGCTCCTTTTTAAATTGCGCTTCGATGGCCTCCTGTCTGGGAGGCAGGAACGCGCCGACGGGATTGTAGACCAGGTTTAGGACGAGGCCGCTGTTCGGCCGGCCGTAGCCAAGCCGGTTTAAGAGTCGAAGCCCGTCCAGGGATTTTTCAAAGATCCCCTCGCCCCGTTGTGCATCGGTTTGGCCGGCTTGGTACGACGGCAGCGACGCAATGATCTCAACTTCGTGATGGGCCAGGAATTCCGCCAGGTCGGCTTGTGATGGCAGCAGTAACACGGACAGATTGCAACGATCCATGACGTGTCGGCCAAGCTGGCGGGACTGTTCGACGAGCCAGCGAAAATGTGGATTGAGCTCCGGCGCGCCACCGGTGATGTCCACGGTGGGAATATCGGTCTTGGCCAGCGCATTCATGCAAAGAGTTGCTGTTTCCAAGGACATGGCCTCGATACGATCAGGGCCGGCATCGACATGGCAATGGCGACAGGTCTGGTTGCAGAGTTTGCCGACATTGATCTGAAAGACCGTGATTCCCGTGGCGCACAGAGGAGACAAGCCGACCCGATCAAGCTGAGCTTCAAAGGAGAGATGGAGACCGGCCCCCTGCAGCACCTTCAGCTGTTCCAGGGGAGAGGCGAGCGCATGCTGTTGTCCCAGCAGGGTCAGGGGCATGGTGAGGCTCGTTTCATCGTAGGAGGGCGACTAGACATGGACCATATGCCGTGCGCGAGACTTGGCTGCGGCCAATATGGATTCAGGGAATCGAAGTTCACAGCAGCCAAAATTGAGGGCCTTCCCTTCCTGATGAGCCAGCGCCCGCTGTACCATCGGTGAGATTCGATAGCAGACCTGCTTCCCTTCCCGCAGGCCTTCCACGACGCCGGAGTCCCGAAGAATGCGGAGGTGGTGTGAGACGTGCGGCTGCGGGCAACCCAGTTCGCGTACCAGATCCGAGACGCATTTCTCTTCAGCCAGCAGCGACTCCAGAATCCGAAGTCTGGTTTCATCTGCCAGGGCTTTGAGTACCGACGCACATTCACGGGGGCTCAGGACATCGTCTTTCGGCGTGGGTTTCATCAGCAACAGCCACCATCAGGCGAGCAAGTCACGGCCTCGCCGCTCACGAATTCACCCGCTCGGTTCAGGATGACAAAATGGGATTGGTATCCGTTGGTCCCTAGAACGGCGACCGTCTTGGAGCAAACCTCCAAGGGTTCACCGCGGCGATAGACGTGGTGATCGTCATCGGTTGCTTCGACGAAGGGACCGGCCAGCAACGCATAATGGCCTTGCCAGGTGCAAGGAGCATCGGCAGGGAGGACGGCGCTCCAGCGCGGATCGTGGTTGTCCAGTGCCACCGGTTCGGTCGTCAGAAGGAAGTGTTCAGCAAAAGGAAGAAGGCTCAAGAGCCGCGCCTCATCTGCAGTGATCGATTGGGGAATGCCGCGCTGGTAGGTCATGCCTCGTTCATCCACAAGTCGGCTGAAGGGGCCCCGAAGCGTGGCATACCGGACTGAAGAAGTGGTTGTCGCCGGAGGCAGTTTGTAGCCGGTCAGAGTGACGGAGAAAAAGTGGATGCCGTCGATTATGCGCCAGGGTGAAAACTTGACGAGGTGGATACCGACGAACCCGGCTGCCGTCATGCCGTTCATATAGCCAGTCAACGTCAAGGCGCCGGACAAACAATCCCCCCATTTCTGAGTGTCGTGGACGAGGTACTGCGGCACGGTTTGATCCGAGACGATGTCGGAGATGGTGAACCGCCCGCCGGGTTTGGCCACCCGGAACATTTCACGAAACACCTTCGGTTTGTCGGGGGCCAGGTTGATGACGCAATTCGAGATGATCAGATCGATCGTCCCGTCCTCGACCGGCATCGCATCGGCCAGGCCCTTGCGAAACTCAACGTTCGACGAGGAATAGCCAAGGTTTACAGCCACGACCGGGGCATTGGTCTTGGCGATCGCCAGCATGGTATCCGTCATGTCGATGCCGATCACATGCCCGGTGGGGCCGACCAGCCGGGAGGCTTCAAAACAGTCGATGCCACCTCCCGAACCGATGTCTAAGACCGTCTCACCCGCGCGTACGGTCTTGAGTCCGGCCGGTGTGCCGCAGCCATAGGAGATCTTCAGGACTGCTTCGGGAATGAAGGTCTTGAGGTGTCCCATGTCGTAACTGGTGGGGCAACACATCTGCTCGCCGGTGCTGGCGGCTTGTGCGTAGCGTTCGCTGACTTTTTGGGTGATTTCATCAGTGGGCATGGCCGGCCTCGCAGGTGTTTCTTGATGATATGGAGCTGGCTCTATGTACCAATCTTCTGTGACGAGGTCAATCGGGACCTGTGGTTCGGTTGCCTGTGCTGAAGTCGACTGCTGCCGGACTGTTCACTCAGCTATGTCGATTTCCAGAAGAAAACCTTACAGGGGGGTATCGCAAAGGTAGAGCTGAGGAAGGATTGTTTCGATTTCACGGGGTGATCAGACGGACGTAGCCGTTGGTCTCGGCCGTCAGAGGCGTGTTTTGTCGCCCATTATAATGGAAGGCTGAGCTCAGACACTTTTCGCAGGGCTTCCACCAGGGTCAGGTCAAAGTTCAACCGATAGAGGTTGGCTTGAAGGGCTTCAAGTGTCTCTCCGTGCGCCCAATGGTCGGGGAAGTTCGGGAGATACCCCAGCCACTGCTTTTCTTCATCCAGGTAGTAGCATTTGATCGCTTGCATCGGTGTTCCATCCTTCCGTTGAGCGGACGGTTCGTCACTGTACGGATTCATTCCGATCCGTGATTCCGTAGCGGCCGACGAGCCTTTCTGCGGGCATCTTCATGGCCGCGTACAGAGGACGCACGAGCTTGTGTCACGATCTGGAGGAGACAGGCTGACGAGATCATGGGAAATCGAAATTCGTGGTCCTCAGCGGTTGCTGATCATCGCAAACATCAGCTCTTCAACTCGTGCGCGGCGCTTACTTTGTGCGCGCGACATGGGGCGGGGCAGGGTCGGTGTATGACGATGGGCATGACTGTGAGACGGATGGGGCTCGTTCGGATCGGACTGCTGATAATGGTCTTGATCCTGGATCAGTTCCAGCTCCGGATTCTGGTTCATGAGATCCTGGTGCAGCTGCCACAGCTTCACTTGCAGGTCTTCGAACGATTCGCCCTGGACTTCGTATTCCGGGTAGCCTTCCAGGTAGCCGCGCCAGCCGTGGTTGTCCTGCCAGAGGATGTATTTGGAGGAGCGCATTCAGAAAGTATAGCCGGACATTTTATATGCGCAAGTGAAGTACGGAAATTGGTTTCAACTGCCCTGATCGTTCTCCATGTCCAGGCTGAGTGCTTGTCCCCCGCGCGTTGCCACATGAATATCTGATGGATATCCGGCGGGTTTGCGCAAGGGTTCTATCGGAAGATGTCGCGAGGATGATGTCGTTGCGAGGGATGCCGGTTTGCAGGAAACAGTCGACAAGAACGGTGTTCGTCGCTACATTTCGAAACAGGCACTCTGAATTTCAGATTGACGAAACCGTTCACGTCACGAGAGGAGCTGAACGATGATGTCGACGCATACGCCCACCGATGAAGAGTTGAAGAATCAGGTGATCAGACAGGCCCTGTCGGGCGATATGGCGGGGGCGCGACAGACAGCGAACGAGATCACGGACAAACGGTATTTGCGAGACGCCTGGCAGATGATGCTCTTTGTTGAGTCGGAACGGGGGAATGTACAGGCCGTGAAAAACACCATTCTCTCCTGCCCCGACTCGTCGCTCCTGTCCAGCCATTTCTATCTCGAGCTCCCGCAGCTCTTTATCAAAGCAGGAGATCGCTCCGGGGCTATCGAGATTGCAAAAGCGATGGGCAATGCGGGGGTCCTCCCGCTCATCGGCATCGCCGCTCATCTGGCGCAAGACGGAGATATGCTCGGGGCTCACGACGCACTAGCCCACATAGAGGATGAAGATTTGAGAGCCATGATTCTCCGGAAGGTGATCGCCTCTCAGCCGAGGATTCAGCGGCCGGGTGGAATGAATCCGGACGAAGGCCAGGCCGAGGAGGACGATTCACTCGCGGCTTGACCACTGCCACCACGAATCTTCCCCTGTGCCTCCGACAGGCTGCGGAAAACCAGGTTGATGCCGATGTGATGAAGGGCTGTCGCTCCGGACGGCCAGGCTCGTGAATGGGCCTGATCGTCCGGAGCGAGCACTACCGCGATAACGCTGCCATCGGGGCCGATGTCTTTCCTGGCCTCGTTTTGTACCCCTGCACCCAGGTCACGGCTTCTCGCCGATGGACAAACGGCCGGGAGCAACGTCACCGGCACTCAGCCGCATGAGTATCCAACGTCAGACTACGGGACGAGGTTCCAGGTCACCATCATGGAATGGTCCTCGTGCGTCATATTATGGCAATGCATGACGTAGCGGGTGTGTTCCCCGAGCCGCCCTTTGTTATACCAGGCCGGATCCGGGAAATCCCGGAACCTCATAAATAGCTCAACCCGTCCGTTCCGGCCGAGGCGATACATATCCGTCCGCTGTCTGAAGGCCGGATTGTTCGTGACATCCCGACCGTTGACTCGAATCACTCGAGCTTCCTCCAAGTGAATGTGGACCGGATGTTCCCATCCGCCGGATCGATTTTCCAGCGTCCAGATCTCGGCCGTATTGCGTCGAATCTGAACTTTGGGGTTGTCGAGATTGCCCGCCATGTGGTCGGTATGATGGTCAAAGCCCTCGGCGTTGATTTGCCAGATCCCGTTGCCTCGCTCGAACCGCCACACCCTCCTTCGCACCACCTCGCTCATTGTGATCGGGGGGAACGGACGGAACTCATCGGGTATCTTGCTGGGGTCTGCTGCATCGCCGGTCACGCAGAATTCCAAGAGTTGGTTTTTGACGTCGTCCGGATTCAATGCTTTGCTCGGATCGCGTTCAGGTTGTCGTCCGTCTTTCATCGGCAGGATATTCGCCAAGTACACCTTGTCCCCTGAGCGGAACTGGCTGAAGTCGATGATGATATCGTTCCGCTCCGCCACTTGCGTCTCAAGCCGGGTCAGGTTCGTCCGTGGCCGTTCCAGGAAGTTCCCGCTATGTGTGAGTTGGGTGAAGGGGTACGAGCGACCTCCTTTGCGAAGCACGAAGGTATAGAATCTCGCAGGGCCTCCGTTCAGCATCCGGAATCGATATTTTCGCCGTTTCACTTCTAAAAATGGCTGGATGCCGCCGTTGACTGTGATCTTGTCGCCGAGTACCCCCTCTCTGTCTCCCATGTCGAAAAAGAGTTCGCCCGTGCGGGGATCAAACTGCTTGTCGGTGATCAGAAGCGGGATATCGTATGGACCGCTCGGCAACCGCCATGCCGAAGGGTTTGAGTCCTCTTCGTTTCCGGTATCCCGTTCGTCGAAATTCAGCCAAAACGCGACGAGCCCTTTGTATACTCCATCGGTGGTGACTTCCGGCCGATGGTAATGGAAGAACAGGGTGGTCAGCGTTTCCCGTACGTCCCCTCCTGACGCATCCCGGAATTCGTCCGGAATAGAACCCGGCGGCATAGTGAAGCCGGCCCGTGCCTGCAAATAGTGATGATCGGTGTACTGCCCGCGCTGCGTCCAGTCCCATGGTCCCCCGTCGCTTCCCGGAGCGGTATGGGCATTGTGGAGGTGGGTGATGACTTCCGGGACCCCGAAGGGTTGGGGCCCCGAAGGGGGAGGCAGATCGTTGACTATCCGGAGGAGAACCGGCTCTCCGTAACGAGCATGCACCGTCGGTCCAGGGAACGTTCCGTTGAATCCCCAAATGCGCGAAGCGGGTAATTGTGGGTGAAATGTGTGGAGTCCCTCCTTGGCTTGCATCAGGTAGTGCTGTGTTGGAGGGAACTGCGTGTAATATTGATGAGCGCTTCCATTAGGTGCGGGATTCAACGCTGAAGTCTGGAGAACCGGCGGGATAGGAAGCGGCGCGAGCCAAGGAGTGGTCGGAGGGCTAGGCGGCAGATCGCTTCCGAATGCCATCCCCGGTAAGCGAACGGTGGAGGCCAAGAGAGTCGCTCCTCCCGCTACTCCGAACTTGAGCAACTGACGTCGCGTGACCCCGGATTTGGCCAGCTCCGTGCGTAGCCGCAGTGCCTCCAGCATTTTTCTGGTCAGGTGATGCTTCGTGATGTGCATGATTGCTTCTCCTTCAAAATAGATTCCCGCGCCTTTACAGGCGTGGCTCCCAATTGAGTACGAGCGGGGCTCGTCCTGCTTCGCAGGACCTTGCTCTCACCCCCGCCTTTACAGACAGGGAACTCCCGCTTAATTAGATGTATAAACCCTCTATCTTCAATGGCGGTACTTTCTTGAAATGGTTCTGTGAAGGAGGCTGAGCAGATGAGGAGTCGCGGATCGTAATCCATATGACCGATCCTCCCTAGAGGAACACGAAGCGCTAAGAGCGCTCCGTCACGTTGGCGCGGCATGTTTTACACGCATATAGAATCCAAGTGCGGCAGGCATTCTAGAGAAATGCCGTGTTTGATTGCAAGGGGGGTGTCAAGTACATTGAGGAGTCGTGCCTAATAAGTTATGTAAGATAACTATTAGTATTCATACGTTATATTTTCATCTCCAGTAAAGGCTCTGCGGGTTGAGCGGGAACGATATCTGTGGAGCGGTCGGATGTATGCGATCGGTGTAATACGTAACATACATTGGGATTTTATTTGGCCTTCAACGGCAAGGAAGTGTGATTGATCGCCTGTGGCAAGATGTGGCCGTGAGCGGCAGACTCCCGATGGATCGAGAGTCGTCGGCGATCCGGTTCGCCCTGGCGCCTCGACTTGGCCGCCGTGCGTCATCTATACTCCGGTGCTGTGGTTTACCTCGCGACCGTTATCCTGCGTCCTCTGATCCCGTGGATGATCTGACTCGGCAACTCACGCAACGGTTCGGATTTTCGGCGTTCCGGCCCGGCCAGGAAGAAGTCATTCGCGCCGTGCTGGCCGGGCGCGATGTCATGGCGGTCATGCCGACAGGGCAAGGCAAATCGCTGTGCTACCAGTTGCCGGCGACCATTCTCCCGGGGCTGACACTGGTCATCTCACCGCTCATTGCGTTGATGCAGGATCAGGTGACGGCCATGAAGCAGCGCAAGATCTCGGCCGCGGCGTTTCACTCCGGACTCACTGGGCTGGAAAAGAGCCTCGTGCTGGAGGATCTCCGGCAGCGGCGAGTGCGATTGCTCTATCTTGCGCCGGAACGGATGCAGCATGAAGGATTTCTCCGGCTGTTGCGTTCGTTTTGGGTCTCGTTGTTGGTCGTCGATGAAGCGCACTGCATTTCCCAGTGGGGCCATGATTTCAGGCCCGACTATATGAAGATCGGCCGGCTGCGCCAGGAGCTCACGAATCCTCCCTGTTTGGCCTTGACGGCGACGGCGACGGCTCGCGTGCAAACGGATGTGTGCCGGCGGCTGTCGCTTCAGGATCCGTTCAGACTGGTCGCCGGATTTCGTCGGACGAATCTGGCGTTCGCCGTGCATCACTGCCAGACGCCTCGGGACAAATTTGATCGCCTGGCCGGACTCGTTCGTGAGACAGAGACGGGAACCATTCTTGTCTATGGCGCAACCAGGCGGACGGTGGAGGAGGTGGCGGAGTGGCTGGGGCAATCCCATCCGTCGGTCGGCTACTACCATGCGGGTTTGTCCGATGATGCCCGGCGTCTGGTGCATCAGGATTTTCGCCGGGGGGCCGTAAGAATTCTCGTGGCGACGAATGCCTTCGGGATGGGGATTGATAAACCGGATGTCCGACTGGTCGTCCATTTCGACATTCCAGGAAGCGTAGAGGCCTATTATCAGGAGGCCGGCCGCGCAGGACGGGACGGCCAACCAGCGGCCTGTGTGTTGCTGTTTCATGAACGGGATGTGGCCACGCAGGAATATTTCATTTCGCAGGCTTCCAAGGATTCCGACGGCGCTGAACGGGCTGGGCGTATGACGACGCTCTTACAAGAATTGCTGGGGTATGTGTCAGCCTTGAACTGCCGACAGCTTGCGATTCTGGAATATTTCAGTGATCAGGCTGAGATCGCCCTGGGCCGTTGCGGCCTCTGTGACCGCTGTGTGACGCCGGCGCGACAACCAAGCCGGAAGGTTCCTCAAGGACATGCGATCGCACAGGCAATCCTGGATACGGTGGCCTGGTGTGGTGGGCGGTTCGGGTTGGGGCGGATCGTCGATATCCTTCGTGGAAGCCGGGCAAAGGTGCTTGCGGCGTATGGTGTCGCGGACTGTCCGACCTATGGTGCCTGTCAAACGGAGACGAAGCTGTCCGTCACAGGCCATGTGAAAGCGATGGTGAGTTCCGGATACCTGCGTGTTGAAGGAACGGAGTATCCCACGCTTGAACTCACGACAACGGGACGGGAGGCTCTGCAAGGGCTTCGTACGATTGAGCTGGAACAGGGAGAAGACGCTTCACCCCGCGGGCCGGTACAAAAACCGCGTCGCTTGGATGCTGTACCGACGGGGATTCCGGCGTCATTGCTGCCGGATCGGCAGCTTGTTGAACGGTTGAGGCAACTTCGCTCGGAACTAGCCGAGGAGGAAGGCGTCGCGCCATTCCTTATTTTCCACGATAAGACGCTGAAGGCTATTGCCGGATCGAAACCGGAATCACGAGCGGCGCTGTTGGAAATTCCAGGCATCGGTGAGATGAAAGCCGAACGGTACGGTCGACGAGTCTTGGCTGTGATCAATGGCGTGCCGTAGCAATCTACGTTAGCCTGCTACCTCTTTCCTCACTAGCGGCAATATGAGGAGGCCCGGTGCAGTGGTTCTCACCACTGCACCGGGCCTTTGTCGCGGTAGCTCTGTTAGGCTGTCGGAATGATTCCGGCAGCCCTAATTTTTCTTACAGAGTCGGTGTGCAAGGGGTGATGGCGGTGCCTGCGAACGGGCTCCGCTGTGCGGCCGTCAGCTGGCCACAGAAGCTATTGGCTCCTTCACCGGAGGGTAACTTCTGCACCCATCCATTATAGACATTGGGCACAGGCAGGAGTCCTTGTCCACCCATGCCTTTGTTGCCGTTGATTGTGTCATCGCTCGGTGCGGCGTCGTCAGCCAACACCACCCAGCCGGCAACCACGGCGTCGTCGACGTTGCCGTCGTTGTTTGGATCGTAATCCAAGACGATCAACCGGTTGGAGAACTTGCTGGTGACATAGGCATAGTATCCGCCACCCTTCTTGGCACCAAAGTTCACCCCGTGACAACCCGGATCGCAGGCGATGCTCTTGACGAGCGCGCCTTTCCCGCCATCCGCAGCGGTATCGATGATGGTGATCGTCGCGGTCAAGGTGTTTCCGGTGATCACGAATTTCCCATCCGGGCTGACCGGTGTCTGGATCGGTAGCCCGCCGATCGCTCCGTTTCCTCCAACGCTGCCCGAAACCGGGTCATAGTTTTGAAGCAAGCTGATGTCATTGATCTTATTCCCGGTTGCCATGTCGATGACGGAAATACTGTGGCCCAAATAGTTGGACACATAGTACTTCGTCGAGTCCGGGTTGATGCCCGAGGCGATCGGCAGGGTGCCGGTGGCAGGCTTGGACTTGATCTTGTCCGTGATGAAGTCCCAGAACGTGGAGTCATTCGTATTGGAGTTCGGGGTCACCATCGTTTCTCCGTCATGACCCATCCAATGGGCATGCGGCTGTGCCTGCTTTTCTCCCGCGCCTTGCACCTTGATCTTGCGGTTGATGGACAGGGTGCCATCGTCGGCCTTATTCAGTTCAACCACCACATCTTCCCCGTTCATTCCGACGTGGACCTGTTCTTTCCTGGTCGCATTCCCCACCCTGGTCATCACGTGGGCGGGATCATTGCCGAGTTCGATCTCTTGCAAGAGAGCGCCGTCCTCGCGATTATGGACGTACAAACTCTTGCCGTGCCACTCGGTGTTGTAGATCTGCTTCTGGTCTTCGCTGGCCCAGAGGTTGTGGGCGTTGTTCATTTTCTTGTCCGGCAGCGCGATCTTGCGCTTCACAGTCCATTTGTCGGACCCTTCCACATCGACCACGGTCACCGTGCTCGGGTAGGCTCCTGTTTTGCCGGCGGTCTCCTCATACTGCGTATCGACCCATACCTCGCCGATTCCGTCGACGGCGGGATTCTTAACGGCCGGGATGGTTTCGCCATCAAATGCGCCTTGAAGTGCCGCATTGAGGTCGGGAACCACGGCGCCGCCCGTCACGCGGACCGGAACGGCCGGATAGACGGGTTGATACTTTTCGCCGACCTTGGTGTAGTCCTTCCAGTTCGTTGGGCTCGTGACCACGAAAAATGCGCGCAATAATCTCAATCCAAGGTTTGAGTTGCTGGGAAATGCCTTCGTGGCATCCGCCGCTTGTCTTACGTCGGCGGTATGGGTCACGCCAAAGAGATGGAGTTTTTCCCCGATATCCAGCCCTTCGGTGTTCGAATCATCGACGACCACACCGGCCAACATGTAGGGATGCAGCTTGCACACGAATACATAAAGGCCCGGAGCCTTCAAGGTGACCTCATGATCGTCCTTGTTGGCCTTGTCTTGATCGATACGCTCCGCAGCGGTTGCTGCGTCTGGCCAAATCAGGCTGGTAACGGTGTGGAAACTCTCCACACGAGACGGACCATTTGCCCCGCCTGGGCCATGCATTGACTTGGTTTGTAGAAATGCCACCTTCTCACCCGGCTTGATGATGGCCAACGATTGCGTGCCGGCCACCGGAGTGCCGGTGTCGAACCAGTGACCCGCTTCGTCCGTCACGTCAAAGGTGACGGCAGCGGGGGTGGGTGCGGGCCCTGCTACAGGCGGCGCGGGATCGTCGCCTGTACAGCCAGCTACTCCCGCCGCAAGGCAAAGAGCAGCTCCTAAACTAAAATACCTCTTCATCGAAGCCTCCTTTTGAGTGAACCATTAATGATAATGCTGATGCGAGAAACTTGGCTGGACAAACTGCAATGGCAGAAGAACCCGCAGTGTCAAACCACTATGAAACATGGAGAGAGTAATACCTGTAATTTAACAATGTCAACCGTTAGGTATGTGAACCATCGAGACTGGCAGCCATGGTGTCGACTGACCGCTGACGCTGAATCCATCCTGTTGTCTGATTGGGAGATTACATCCAGGTGTACAGCAATCAGTATGCCAACGCGAGCGCTGCCTGGTGTGAATAGAGTCTGTTGAAAATCAGTGCGTTCCATCGCGCCTCTAGGTGATAAAGTGAACTGTATCTAATTAGATTCTGAATCCAATTGGATACAGCTCACACTCGCTGTTTCAGAAGGAATCGTTGGTGCCTTTCATATCTATTAGGAGTCCACCAGCGTTGCGAGTCCTGTTGCTATCTCAACGCTCGATGGTGCGTCTACGGGGTCGTGTTTTCCTGTTTCATCCAAGAAACCGACATGTGCGGAAAGCAGACCCCGTCTTGTGCTCTGTTTCGTCTTTCGGCATCGACGGCTTCCTATGCCGCCACGGCCGGTCGAGCCGTCTTTTTCACCAAATGTCTCGTGAGCCGATTGGCTCGCTGGGCCCGCTGGGTCGTACGGTGAAAGTGGATCAACGGGTCCGCGACGTTCCCGCAGGCCAGGCATCGAAAAGCCTGCATCCACATCGGCAGATAACTTTCCTTCATATCCAGGAAATGGTCCACAATCATCAGGCCATTGCATTTCGTGCAAGTCATGGGATTCCCTCCTTCTGTGATTGGCCGAGTACGGCTGATCGCGCTTACTATGTAGTAAGCCGTATACGCAATGACGATGCCAGGATGAAGTGGGTGTTGCTGTGGAGGCGCAACGGCGCGCTGGCCCTGAATCAGCGCGATGATTTTCGTGTGTCGTTCGAGCTGCTCTCTGGCTTTATGGTGTTGCATCGTATCTCTCTTGATACAGCAGGGGTGACAAAACGATACAACGTACGGGGAGGGCGGGGATGGTCGGTGATGTGACAGGATGCGAACGGTTGCATAGTGGTTCTGTCTCGCAGCTAAACAGTCAGCCGGTTGATATGGCTCTCCGTTGACAAAGATCCGATGCACCGCCGAGAATCCTGTCCGGTATGACAGACAAAGGACTCCCAACCGTTCCCCAATCGGTCGTCGTGCCGGCGGAAGAGGAAGATGAGCCGACGTTCCCTCGGTACGACGGGCCCGCTTTCTTGTCTTACGGGTTCAGACCCTTCTTTTTAGGCGCGGCGGTCTTCGCCGGTTTGTTGATTCTTGTCTGGGTTGCCGTCTTCGCAGGCCTGGTACGGGGGGAGTTTCTCTATCCTGCTCGCGAGTGGCATGTGCATGAAATGCTGTTCGGGTATCTGCCGGCGTTGATCGCCGGATTCCTGCTGACGGCCATGCCCAACTGGACGGACCGAATACCTCTGAGAGGCGTTCCGCTGCTGCTGCTGTTTCTGCTGTGGCTGGCCGGGCGGCTGCTCGTCGCTGTGCCGGTGGCTGGCGGTCTAACGACTGCAGGTGTTGACGGAGCCTTCTTGGTTATCTTGGCCGCCTATATTTGGCGGGAGGTCATTGCCGCTCGCAGCTGGGATCGTGCGCCGATCGGTGTGTTGGTCAGTTTTTTTGCCGGCGCGAACATTCTCTTTCACCTGTCCGCGTTGCAGGGCAGGCCGACGGACTTTCCCGAGCGTCTGGCGCTCTCCGTCATGACGTTGATGCTGACCGTGATCGGCGGGCGTCTCACTCCTACGTTTACTCGTGAGTTCTTCATCAATGAGAAGATCCCTCGGCCGCCGGAAGTCTTTTCTCGTGTGGATCGTGTCGCAATCGTCCTGGTTCTGCTAGCTGCGATCGGCTGGATCGCTCAACCGGAGAGTCAGTCGACGGGCGTGATGCTAATCGTGAGCGGCGTCGCGAGTCTGGTGCGTCTCATGCGCTGGAAAGGCTGGCTGACATGGCGGGAACCGCTCGTGCTGATTCTGCATGTTGGATATGGATGGGTCGGCCTGTTTCTGTTGGCTCTTGGTGGATCGATACTTGAATTTTGGCCGTCTACCGCGAATGCCGTGCATGTCCTCACCAGTGGGGCAATGGGGACAATGACGTTGGCGGTCATGACCCGTGCAAGTCTCGGCCACACGGGCAGACCGCGGCATGCCGACCAGCTCACTGTGGCGATGTATCTGCTGGTCAACGCGGGGGCATTGTTACGCATCTTCGCTCCGAACGCCGAGACCCCCACGGTTCTGACCCATGCGATACTTGGGCTATCCGCACTTGGCTGGAGCGGAGCCTATCTCCTCTTTGCCGTTCACTATGGACCATACCTGGTCCGCCCGAGCCTCGATGAGTAGCGCCTGCAGGGGAAAGCAAATTGGTGGTCCTCGGCTAGGGTGTTGCAATCAGAATCTGGATCTCCGCGCTGGCACGACGGCTTGAGTGTGATCCGGTGAAGGTCGGAGAGCCTGCTTATGATGGCACGTGGCAGCGTACGAAATTCAAAAGATGCCCCCGTTGGGATGGCTTGAGCGGTTCGCCGCATTCAAGATGCATTTCCGTACAGCCATAGCCTTGTGAGGTGAGCTTGGCGCTTATCTCGCCGCATCGGTTTCGGCCAGGATCGGCGATGAGTATTTGGCAGGTGGGTTTGGCATGCCCGGCCAGAAAGCCTGCAAGCAGGGTAGGATGATTGCGTTCGTACAATACGTCGCTGCCGATAATGAGATCGAATCGGCCCAGTTCAAGGGTAGGTTCCAGCCATGGGGCATTGAAGAAGGGAATGGGCGCGAGCCCGTTGAGATCTGTGTTTTGGCGGAGGAACTCTTCGGCCAGAGGGTGGTAGTCGCAGGCAGTGATATTGGCACCGCGCTGTTGCAGGACGAGGCTGGGGAGGCCGATCCCACACCCGACTTCGAGAATCTGTTTGCCCGTGATGGGAAACCGGCTCATCTCTTCGGCGAGTGCGAGCCCGGCTGGCCACACGACACCAAAGAGAGGCCAAGAGGCGGAGGAGATTCCGATCCGCTCGGCACACCCGTCAGGGTCGGAGAACTGCCGTCGATCGCGAAGGGTCCGAATCTGATAGGACACCGTCCCGATCTGATAGCGGGTCGTCTCGATCTCGTACCCTTGTATAGGCACATCCACGTAGGATCCAGCATAACCTCTTCCAGGGGAGGAGGCTACGGATTTTGTGACTCGCCTCTGAGCAGTAGCTGTTTGAAGAGCTCCTGGTATCCTCTTGACCGGTGCGGTATGATGGCTATATTGGTAAAAAGTGAAGGGTGAAAAGTAAAAGGTTAGAGTTAGGAAGTGCCAAAGGAGATCAGGCCTTTCACTTTTACCTCTTACCTTTCACGTCTAACTTTTCACGTAATGAACGAAAGGGGGCGACCGGTTTCGACGGGGATACTGAGGTCACTGTCGCATGTCGAGCTCTCGGGAACTCGTAAAAGTCCGAGAAAACGCAACTGCCAATCAAGAACTGGCACTCGCAGCCTAATTTAGGCTGAGACGTCGTTCCATCTGAGGCCCGCGGGGGTGGAACGGCGCGATGCAGCGGGCTGGTCCCAGGCCGGTGCTCAGCGGCTGAGGACGAGAATTTTCTGGGCTAGCGGCTGTTCTAAGCCTGCCGACGGGCGTGGATGGCTGCGAAACTTAAATTGTCGGCTACACATGTAGACACAGTGCACTGACGATCTTCGGACAGGGGTTCAACTCCCCTCGCCTCCACCATTCGACTCGCGCATGTGCTCAAGTGAGCACATGCAGGCTCGCTCATGGCAGGCCAGCAATCAGTGTTGAGATTCATCCACTGGCGAGTCGAATGGTGTCCCGAGCAAGCGAAGCGAGCCGAGGGCCACCACACATCGTATACTACGTCTACATTCTTCAATGTTCTGACACTTCGTTCTACGTCGGTTCAACCACAAATCTAGAGGATCGTGTTCTAGCGCACAATGCTGGTCGCGGTTCAGCATATACATCGAAGCGTCGGCCTGTCCGATTGATGTATATGGAGCACTTCGAGACGGAAGCCGAGGCGGTCAAGCGAGAGCGTCAGTTGAAACGATGGAGTGCAGAGAAAAAGCGAAGCCTGATTAGCGGTGATATTCAGACGCTTAAACGGCTGAGTAAACGCTATCGGGACTAATGAGAGTAGAGAAATTCACCGATGGTTTCACCCCTACAACACATCGCTCCAGGGAGGGCTGAGGGCAAAGGCGGCGTTGATCAGGCCGACGTGAGAATACGCCTGAGGGAAGTTCCCGAGTTGGATACGAGTGTTCGGTACAAAGTGCTCGGCAAACAGGCCAACGGTGTTGGCGCCGGCGAGGCACTGGCTCATGATCTGTTTGGCCTCCGGCACACGACCGAGTTTGGCCAATGCCTGAACGACCCAGAACGAGCAAATCACGAAACTCGCCTGGGGTTTGCCGAAGTCATCTTGCCGCAGATATCGATAGAAAAATCCGGTCTCCTTCCCTTCGTGGCGGAGAGCGAGGGCCTGCTTGATCTGAGAGACCGTCATGTCGCAGACCTCTCGATCCGGAAACCCGAGAATGGCCAGTTGCGCTAAGGAGGCATCGTAACTGTCGTCTTGAGGGCCGTTCCGTAACGCCTTGTCCTTTGTCGCTCGAAGCAGGGCGTTGGCTGCTCGAGTACGTGCCGCGTCGAGATCGATCGTCGAATCGCGGAGAAATCCCGCCCGCTGGATGCGGTAGGCGCGATCGAGGCCTGCCCAGCACATGAGGTTGGTGAAGGAATGCTCCTGCCAGCCGTTCCGAATTTCCCAGAGTCCGGCATCCGGTTGGGAGATACTCCGTTCGCACAGCCGGATCAAGTTTGCGACCAGCGCTTCGTGATCCCTCGTGCGAAGGTCATAAAAGCGATTGTCGAAAAAGATCGGTGCCAGCGTAAGAAGCATCTCACCGTAGACGTCGTTTTGCACATGCTCGGCCGCCTGATTATGGCTGCGTACCGGTCCGCTTCCCAGAAAGCCCCGCCAATTGGCATGTTCGGTTTCCGGGAGGGGGAGGTCTTGGCTGAGCGTATAGACCGGCGCCAGTCGATCCTGTGATTGCTCCCGGGTATACCCGACGTTCAGCAAGAATTTCAGGAACCCTTCCATTTCCTCAAAATGCCCAAGGTTATAGAAGGCAGAGAGTGAAAAATGCGCGTCGCGCAGCCAACAGTACCGATAGTCCCAGTTCCGAGGGCCGCCTGGTTCTTCGGGAAGGCTGGTGGTCAATGCGGCAAGGATCGCTCCCGTGTCTTCGTAGCAGTGGAGTTTGAGCGCGAGGGCGGAGCGGATGACTTCCTCCTGATAGAGTACTGGAATCGAACAGTGTTTCACCCAGATCCGCCAATATTTGGTGGTCTGGTCGAGAAACTCGTGACTAACTTTGACGAGATCATCTTCAATTCCGCTTCCCCATGTCAGGGCGAAGTACATTCTTGAGGTCAGTACGACCGATGTTTCCTCACAGAGATAGGTGAGGGGCATGTTAGTCAGGACCCTCAGGTATTCACCGCGCATTTCGTACCGGAGATGGCTGTTGCCGCGAACAAATCGTACCGGCGTCTTGTCCCATCCGGACACCGGCTTACAGGAGACGCGAACGGAAGGGGAGCCGCTGAGCGGCTCAACGATTCGAAAGAGGGCGGCCGGCCGGTAGACACGGCCGTACTGTAGAAAACGAGGACAAAAGTCGGTGATCTGGTACGCGTCCCCGTTCGGGAGGGAGACGGTCGTGACCAAGATATTCGTATTGGGAAGGTAATGCTGCTTGGAGGTCGTTTCCGATAGAGGAACGGCCGGGTCGATCGAAAAATGCCCCCCTTCTTGATCCAGGATCCTCCCAAAAACAGGGGGGCTATCCGGCCTTGGGAGACAGAGCCAGTCGATCGATCCGTGGGCACTGATCAACGCCGAAATCTGGCAGTTGCCGATGAGGCCGAACTGGTACACAGCATGACCATATTTGATTTCTGGGTGAAAGTAAACTAACTTATTTCCATGAGGCTCCTCGCGCTTTCACTAAGGTTTGTCCTTCCCTTGGTGATCGTGTTGGCCGTGATCGCCTATGGGGTGGTCCCGGTCGTGGACTCGCTCGAGCTCAAATGGTTTATCCGCGACCTCGATATGCGGTCCAAGCTGATGGTCAGCACCATGGGGGGGCCGCTGGCCGATCTGCTGGTTTCCAACTCGACGGGCAAGATCTCCGCCTATTTTACTCGCATTATTCAGGATGAGCGGCTCTTTGCCGTGGGATTTTGCGATCTGGAGAATCGCCTGCTCTATGAGACCCAGGCCTTTCCGCAGGATGTCACCTGTCAAGAGACGCTGAGTCTGGCACCAAACTCTTCGGACGTGCGGTCGTTCGGCAGCGGGCCGATGCATATCATGTCGGCTTCCATCGACTCCAATGGGCGCCGCCTTGGACGGCTTCTGTTGCTTCACGATATGCGGTTTATTCAACAGCGGAGCAGTGATACGAAGCGCTATGTCTTTTATGTCTTTGCGGCGCTGACGGCGATCATCTCGCTGGTGACGTTGCTCATCGCGCATTTCAGCTGGAAAGAATGGGTGGCCGGTGTGCGGGCAATGGTGAAGGGCGAGCGGCTCTTGACCCCGTTGACGCAGGAGCAGCATGCCCCGGAACTTCAGCCGCTGGCGAAGGACTTGCGTTCGTTGGTGGAGGCGCTTGAGACCGATCGTCGCATGCGGGATGAGAGCCAAGTCTCATGGACGCCCTCCAGCCTCAAGTCGATTCTTCATGAGCAATTTTCAGGCGACCAGGTGCTGATCGTCTCCAACCGGCAGCCCTATGCCCATTTCTGGCAAGGGCAAAGCATTGCGGTGCAGGTGCCGGCGAGTGGGCTGGTGTCGGCTCTCGAGCCGGTAATGCGCGCCTGTTCCGGCATCTGGGTTGCACATGGAAATGGATCTGCGGACCGGGATGTCGTGGATGACCGACACCATGTCAGCGTGCCGCCCTCGAATCCTACCTATCAGATTCGTCGTGTGTGGCTTACCGCCGAAGAAGAGGCCGGGTATTACTATGGATTTTCCAATGAGGGATTGTGGCCGCTTTGCCACATCGCCCATGTGCGGCCGACTTTCCGGTCATCAGATTGGAAGCATTATGTGGCCGTCAATGAACGGTTTGCCCAGGCCGTGTATGAGGAAGCCACGACCGACAATCCGGTCATACTCGTTCAGGACTACCATTTCGCGCTTCTTCCAAAGCTCATCCGAGACCGCTTGCCGACTGCCACGATCATCATGTTTTGGCACATCCCCTGGCCGAACGCGGAAAGCTTCGGGATTTGCCCCTGGCGGGAGGAAATTCTGGAGGGACTTCTGGGGAGCAGCATTCTCGGGTTCCACACCAGGGTGCATTGCAACAATTTCATTGATAGCGTCGATCGTACCCTCGAGGCACGGATCGATCGGAACAGCTCCACGGTGTCGTATGGGGGAAAAATGACCGCCGTCAATCCCTATCCGATCTCCATTGAGTGGCCGTTGCAATGGCTGCGCAATCAGCCACCGATCCAAGAATGCCGGGCCAGGCTGCGGGAAGCGTACGGGATGCCGGAGGATCGCCTCATCGGTCTGGGGGTTGAACGGTTGGATTACACGAAGGGTATCCTCGAGCGGTTCATGGCTGTGGAACGTCTGTTGGAACTCCAACCGGAATGGATCGGAAAGTTTACCTTTATCCAGATTGCTGCTCCGAGTCGCTCCGTCATCGAGCAGTACCACCATTTTACCAGTCAGGTCTCCGCCCTGGCCGAACAGATCAATAAGCGATTTGGGCATACCGGCTATGAACCGATCTGTCTCCGTATCCAACATCACGAGCCGGCCGAGGTCTGTGAGTGCTATCGTGGTGTGGATCTGTGTGTCGTGAGCAGTCTCCATGATGGGATGAATCTCGTCGCGAAGGAGTTTGTCGGCGCCCGGGACGATGAGCAGGGGGTGCTGATTCTCAGTCAATTCACGGGGGCCGCTCGGGAGCTGACGGAGGCGCTGGTGATCAATCCCTACGACATCGATCAGTTTGCCGCGGCCCTCCATCTTGGCCTGACGATGCCGAAGGTGGAACAACGGGCCAGAATGCAGAGCATGCGCGGGCTGATTCAGGAGTTCAATGTCTATCGGTGGGCGGGACGGATGCTCATCGATGCTGCTCGCATGAGGCAGAAGGAACGAGTGATGAAACAGGTACGACGACCGAGTTTACTGGGCTGATGGAAAGGTATCACGGGCATCATGGATTATCTCTTGACGGAAACAGGCAAGCTGGAGTTGGAGAAACTCGTACAAGGGAGAGCACTCTACGCATTTGATTTTGATGGAACCTTGGCGAAGATCGTTCGAGAGCATCATGCGGCCAGGCTGTCACGCCCCATCCGCTTCTGGCTTGAAAAGCTTGCTCAGGGATCTCCAGCCGCGATTATCTCCGGACGCTCCGTCGAAGATTTGCAATCGCGGGTAGGGACGGTCGTGCCTCACTTGATCGGCAACCACGGTTCAGAAGGTCCTCATACGCGTGAAGAGGATCGGCTCCATGTGCGAGAGACCTGTCGGGCCTGGTTGCAGTCGGTTACCGACCGGTTTCACGATGAACTGGCGCGCTGCGGGGTGTCTATTGAGAATAAGTCCTATTCGCTCTCCTTTCACTATCGGACCGTCGAACACCGGGAGGAGGCGCGGGTGCTGATTACCAAAGTGATTGGTGAGTTGTCTCCCCCTCCGCGCATTGTCCTTGGGAAATCTGTCGTCAACGTGATGCCGCCGACGGCTTCGCACAAGGGGACGGCGTTGTTGGAGTATATGCGCCGGCTTGATTGTTCTCTGGCGCTCTATGTGGGAGATGACGAAACCGATGAAGATGTCTTTGCGCTACGAGACTCCCGCATTCTCACCGTGAGGGTTGGTCGGAAGAAGGGTTCGGCGGCCCGGTATTTTCTGAAAAGACAGGCGGAAATCACCGCGGTACTTCGCTTCCTGGTCGAGGGCGGCAACCACAGTCTTCATACCTGGAGCGGGTGTCATGACCAGGGGGTTTCCAGACCTATCCCCCCATCCTCATGAACGGATCGGGCGGGGTATTGAAAAGTCCTTCAACTTCGTTCTCGCGTCCCTTGCGGGATGATGTTCCGTCGTCCGTCCGCGAGACACGCAATGCGGATCAACGAGGCTGGTAACATCCTGGTTACTCCGCCAATTGTGATCGTTCCCGTCCGAGCAGCAGATCATACGGGGCGAAGTCGTCGCTCAGCACCACACCCGGAGGCCAGGGATCGGTTCGGCGCGTAGCTAATAACGCGAGTGTTTCCATCGGCAAGCGCTGTTTTGTGGCCGCCTCGGTTATCTTCGATAGGGTCTGCTCTGCTGAAGCCTGTTCAATGAAACGGCCTCCAAAGAACACCAAGTTCTTTGCCGGGGACATGCCTGGTTTCCACGGTCCTTCCACCGCAAAACTCTCCAGCACTGGAAAGGATTGTCTCATCGTCTGCACGACCGCCGACGCGCGGGCGAGATCCCCCTCTTTCCCGGACGAGGCCAGGTTGACGGCAACAATGCCATCCGGATTCAGGTGTGCCCTGACCAGGGCATAGAACTCCGCCGTGGTCAGATGGAACGGGATCATGTCTCGCGCGAAGGCGTCAATCCACATGAGATCGTACGTTTGATCCGTCGCGTTCAGAAAGGCTCGACCATCTTTGACGAAGACGTGGTGATTGGCCGGGGGGTGATACGCGAAATACTCTTCCGCCATGCGGACCACCACCGGGTCGAACTCCACGACATCCAACTCCAATGCGGGCCATCGTTGTGCCAACCACTTCGCTATTGAACCACCACCATGACCGATGATCAGGCCGCGTTTTGGTTCGGACACCAATGCCAGCGACGCGACCATCATTTGGCTGTACGGAAGAAACAGAGAAACCGGTTCGACTTTCCACATGGTGGCATGGAACGTCCGGTCCAGGACGAGATAGCGGAACAGATCATCCTCACGGATGCGGACCTGCTGGTAGGGACTTTCCTCCTGATGGATGGGAGCCCTAAGTCGTTGGACGGGGTGGAGAGCCAGCATCCCCAACAGCGCGATGCATCCGACTGCAATCAATGGGACGAAGGGGCGGGTGGGTGTACCGTGCATCAGCCATAGGAGCCCAAGTCCCACCTGGATGCCGCCCAACCAGGCAAGGAGAGACTGGCTTCCGAGCCAGGACAACAGGAAAAAGGCGGTTCCCCAGGTTCCGGCCAGACTGCCCACGGTCGAGAGGGCGATCATGCGGCCGGTCTGCCGGCCGAGGTGATCCATATCGGCTACGGCCAACCGCAACATGGCCGGTAACACCCCGCTGAGGCCGAATGCGGGTGGAGCAAGAAGCACGGTCGCGGCGAGGCAGGGGCCCCAACGAGGGTCCTGCACCAGTTTCTCGATCTCGAATAGAACGGGCTGGTTCATCCAGGCCACGAGAAACGTCCATCCACCGGAAAGCAGCAATAATGCCGCCAGGACCCGTCCGCTGGCATACCGATCGGAGATCCATCCGCCGAAGGCATATCCGCTGCTCATCGCGGCCAGAATCACACCGATCAAGGCTCCCCACACGAACAACGAACTGCCGAATACAGGGGCCAACAGCCGGCTTCCTAAAATCTCCAAAGCCATCACGACTGCTCCGGTCACAAGGGCAGTGCCGAGCAAGTACCATCGAGGAATACGAGGGGGATGAAGCGTCATCGATTGGAGGGGAGTTTGCGAACCCTTCTCCTGAGTTGAACTGGAAGCGGCGTCGGATTGTACTCACCGTATTTCGCAGGAGTCAACGAAGGTCGGCGGGCGGTACTGGTAAAGTTTGATCCCTTGCCTTCTTGAATTTTTTAGATAGAGTAGACTATAAGGTGTTCAGGGAGTAGTGAGCGCTACTCCCTGAACTACAACCCACCGCACTTACTCGTAGACCGGTGCGTTGTATGATCCCTTAACTAACTGGATTCCGGCTAAGCAGTCCTGCTTGTTCCAGTAAGACTCAGCGGAATCTGCGATGGTTTTCCAGTTGCTTGCGACTAGCCGCCATCGCCACTGACCGATGCTGTCTTTGTATAGTTGAAAGTGCATAGGTATTCACCTCCTTTCGTTATGGACTATAAAACCTACCTCTTTACCTACAGCTTTGATGGAGCACAATGGGAATTGCCCATCAAAGCCAAGACGCCCGAAGAGGCACAGGCGCGTCTCAACCGTGCCGTCTATGCCGAATACACTGGTGAGTTAATAGCCTCCATTCCCATCTCCTCATCGTGGTTTTCACGGGTTGCCAAGTTTTTCAGATTAGGGCATTAACCGCACAATCTCTTCCAAGCTCCACACATGAGCTGATACTCCGGCTTGCATGGCTGGCGTAACTCTCAGTGTGGAATGAATCCGCGCAAAGTTGTAATACATGAAGTAGAGAGCCAGTGCATGCCGGTGATTCTCAATCTTCTTGCTGTGCGCATTGGTCAGTCTGGTAAACCGTCTCATTCCCATCCGTATTTGTAGGTTCATCCTTTCTGCGTAGCTGGTTGATACATGGGTTGCGTCAGGGTTGCCTGTAATCTTGTTCTTCTTGGCTCCACAGCATTGAGCAGGGCTATACCGAGTGGTGACACCTTCCTGAGGCGGGGCCGCGTAGATCTTTTCAAGCATGGCGTAGTCAATCTCTGATCCAAAGGCCTTTTCGACAGCCTGCAAGTAGGCTCTATGTCCATCGGTTGTAAGTTGAACGCGATTAGCTAACCGTGAAGCCACATCAGAGATGAATTTTTCTGCATACGGGACGCTCCGCTCTCCTACTAGCCATGAGATCATCAGCTTGGTATCGGCGCAAATAGCTGTCCAGGTCCACACACTGCCGAATCCAAACTTACCCTTCATTTCATCTGACAGATTCTTATCCTTCGCAAAACAGAACGACCATATTTCGTCGGCTTGAACGCGGCGGCATGGAAGATTGCGGAGCTTCTCGTCCTGATAGTTGGCGCAGCATGCGCCAAGATCGGCGAGCAACTTGAGGATGGTAGGCTTTGATACTCCAGTCATGCGGACGGTGCTGTTAATACTTGCTCCTTCGACTAACGCAGATACAACCTGCGTCTTCAACTTCAGATTTAGTCGGTTCATGTGCCGCCCATTAGTTATCAACAGCTAGCTTGACATCAGATAATAACTGACTTATAATCAGATTGCAAGATGTAATCATGCGTAGAATACGCACATGTTATTCACAGCAACACATATGGACGGTGATGAGAGTAGAGTCATACAAGATATTGACTCTATAAGGAAGTCTTTGGGGTATGCCTTGGGAGCTTCGCCACAAAAATGGTACGGCTATTTAAGAAGAAGCATGCTCGCAAAGGCTATTAGAGGATCAAACAGCATCGAAGGCTACAACATCACGCGAGATGATGCGATGGCAGTTGCAGAAGGTGACGAACCTTTTGATGCTAAGACCCAAGAATGGTTAGCCAATGTTGGCTATCGAAATGCGATGACTTATGTTCTTCAGCTAGCAAATGATCCGCATTTCTCATACAGCGATGGGCTAATCCGAAGTCTTCATTACATGATGCTGCAATATGACATGCCAAAGAATCCCGGTCGTTGGAGGCCGGGCAATATTTTCGTTCGTGATGAGCAGAAAAATGAGACAGTATATGAAGGTCCTGAGTTTGAGAAAGTTCCTAAATTGATGAGCGAACTGATAGATTCCCTGAATATGTCTACTAGGGAACATCCGATTATAAGAGGAGCCATGGCCCACCTTAACCTGGCTATGATCCATCCATTTTCAGATGGAAATGGACGAATGGCTAGATGTTTACAGACACTCGTGTTGGCTAGAGATGGGATACTTGCGCCTCAGTTCTGTAGTATTGAGGAGTATTTAGGAAGAAATACACAGCCGTACTATGATGTTCTAGCCACAGTTGGGCAAGGTTCTTGGAACCCACACAATGACTCCCGCCCGTGGATCAGATTTTGCCTTACCGCACATTTCCGCCAGGCCATGATTTTACGGAGGCGCATTAAAGAAGCGAATCGCGTTGGGGAGCAACTGGACATCGAGATAAAAAAACATGGATTTCCTGACCGAGTGCTAGCGGTATTGTTTGATGCTGCCTTTGGCTATAGAGTCAGAAACTCTTCCTATCGTATTGCAGCCGAAATATCGGAGAACTTGGCCAGTAGAGATTTCAAAGAGCTTGTAGAGGTTGGGTTATTGGTCGCATCGGGAGAACGCCGAGGGCGTTTCTATATGGCGTCCAAGGCCCTAGCGATGCTACGAGAGAGGGCGAAAGAATCCAGGGAAGATGAACATCTTGACCCATTTATGAGTGGGAATATTACTCCTCAGGAAAACCTACCGTTTTCTTGATGGCAGTTTCTTCTGAGTAGATAAAGATTCCCCAATTGCCGCTTCGACCACAGAGCGGGCCAGTAGGTTTACATCAGTGGGATTTTTCTTGTTTTTTTTCTTCTTTGTTTTTGGCTTTGGCATGGGCTCATCATGCCAGAGCTGAGAGCCGTTCGCTAGCCCCTCTCAGATTCAAACTTTACCAGTACCCGGCGGGCATTCCCCTGCGGACCGAATAGGGAATTCATTGCCCGAGGCAGTTCAGGTTGTTATACTTTTTGAACGAATTTCTAAGGCGAAGGGGGGGTGGGCATGCATATCAGTGTGATCGGAACCGGTTACGTTGGATTGGTGACAGGAGCTTGTTTTGCCGAGTTCGGCGTGAACGTGACCTGTATGGATAACGACAGCCGAAGAATTGACAAGCTCAACAAGGGAGAAATCCCGTTTTTTGAGCCAGGGGTGGCGGAACTTGTTGCGAAGGGGAGCAAGGAAGGCCGGTTGAATTTTACGACGGATATCGCTCAGGCTGTGGACAAGGCGCTGGTGATTTTCATCGCCGTGGGTACCCCACCAAGCCCGGACGGCAGCGCCGACTTGTCGTTCGTCAAGGAAGTGGGGAGAGGCATTGCTCTCCATATGAACAGTTATAAAGTGATCGTCACGAAGTCAACGGTACCGGTCGGGACCGGCGAAGCGATTCGTGAAGTCGTCAAAACAACACAGAAAACGCCGATCCGGTTCGATATGGTCTCGAATCCCGAATTTCTTCGAGAGGGATCGGCCATTGAGGATTTCATGCGGCCGAATCGTGTGGTCATCGGTGCAGACAGTGATCAAGCGGTCGCCATCATGAAAGATCTCTATCGGCCGCTCTATTTGATTGAGACTCCGATCGTCGTGACCGACGTGCCGACGGCAGAATTGATCAAGTATGCGTCCAACGCATTCCTCGCGACGAAGATTTCGTTCATCAACGAGATCGCCAATTTGTGCGAGAAAGTCGGAGCCAACGTTCAATTGGTCGCAAAGGGGATGGGCTTGGATCATCGCATCGGGTCCAAGTTTCTCCATGCGGGCCCAGGGTTCGGCGGATCGTGTTTCCCGAAAGACTTGGCAGCACTCATCCAAACCGGCGAACGCAACGGCTACCCCATGCAGATTGCCTCCGCTGCGTCACATGTCAACGATGTCCAACGGGGGCGGATGGTCGAAAAGATCCGGGACGCCGTCGGCGGATTGAAAGGGAAAACGTTGGCGTTCCTCGGCCTGTCGTTCAAACCCAATACGAACGATCTCCGGGAAGCCCCGGCCTTGGCGATCGGCAAAGAACTTGTGGCCGAAGGGGCCACGATTCGCGCCTATGATCCAGAAGCGCTGGCTGAGGCCTGTCAGATGATGCCGGAACTCAAGCCCTGCCATGATGCCTACCATGCGGCGGAAGGGGCCGATGCCTTGGTGATCATGACCGAGTGGAACGTGTTCAGAAATCTCGATTTTGCGAAGCTGAAGTCCGCCATGCGTTCGCCGCTGTTGATCGATCTCCGGAACGTCTATGATCATGAACGAGTGACTGCAGCGGGCTTTAAGCACGTGTCGGTGGGCCGAGCGGCCCACAACCCCAAGGGCAAGGCGTAGAGGCTAACAGATTCGAGCGGCGCGCTCCGCAAGCAACTTGGAGCAGGCGCTTTGACACGTCTGCCCTGAGTTTGCCGAAGGGTTCAGAGTGAACGGATATTGCAAACCCTTGAGGCATACCGTTTGCTTATCGGTGAAACGCGGCTCCGCTCTCCTTTCAGAACGACCCAGGCGGTCTGTTGCTGACAAGGTTTCTTACATCTGGCTAGGTCAGGCGGGGCAGTTCAGCCTTGGGAGCTGCTTCCTTCGTTTTTGGTTTATACCCCATTCGGTCCAGTACTTTCATAATCCGCGTCTTCAGCCGGTCGTCGGCGTCGGCTAACGCGGTGGCCAGTGGTTCTACCGCCGGCTTACCGATCTTCCGCAGAATTTCTGTCGCCGACTGGCGAATTTCATCTTCCTCCGACACAAGAAAGGGAATGAGGGAGGGGACCGATGGGCCGCCGAGCTTGATGAGTGAATCATAGGCTCGCTGGCGGACATCACCGACCTCATCGCTCAGTGCTGCCACGAGTGGCTCCACGGCGCGCGGATCTTTCAGCTCTCCCAATACCTCCGCGGCGTATTTCCGGTTCAGCCAGTGCGAATCTTTCAGGTCGAGCAACATGGCATCGGCTCGGGCCGTATTGGGGTCTTTCGGGCGAATCCTAAAGCTCTTCGCCACCCGCTTGCCGCCCTCTTCCACGACCCGAATGGTGGCGCCGTCACCGGCCTTGATTTTTTTGAGGTCCTCCAGCGCTTCTTCCGCCACATCCAGCAGGACCGTCTTACCGTCGTAGGCCAGGAGCTCGACCTCCAGCTGTCGGCTTTCCGGATTGACCGCGACGACTCGCTCAGTCACTAAGTTAAACCCGTCCTTTTTCTCTCCGCCTTTCGGCGCAATCTGAATCAACTTGGGGGCTTCATCTGCCATGGGAATGTACCTCTATGGTATGGAGTAAAGATGTTTACTGTTCCGGTTTCCAACCAAGGCTGGACAACACCGCCTCGACGGTTTCTTGGACCATGGTATTTTCGTCTTCACGCAGTGGGAGTAGTGGCTGAATGGCTTCTGTGGCGCCGAGTCGGGCAAGTGATTCGGCGGCATTGCGCCGGACGAGCCAATCTTCATCGCGCAGCGAGTCGATCAAGGGGCCGATGCCCCGGCGATCGCCGATCTTGCCAAGCGCTTCCGCCGCGTGGCGGCGCACCATCCAATTGGACCCGAGCAGCCCGTCGATTAGGGCTTCCACTGCCCGCACGTCGCCGACTTTCTTCAGCACGCGGGCTGCATCCTCACGGAGGGTACTGTCCATGAGGGCGTCGATCAATCCCGGTACCGCCTGGGAATCGCCGATCCGCTCGAGCGCCCAGACTGCCGCCGTCCGCACTGCCCCGTCGCGGTCCTTGATTGCCTTGACCAGCGGTTCCACCGCGCGCCGGTCCCGTAACTTTCCGAGTGCCGATGCCGCCTGTTCACGGATCGCCCATGAGTCATCCTGAAGCGCCTCGATCATCGGTTCAACAACAGACGGGCCCATTCGCACGACCGCGCTGGTCGCGGCTTCCCGAATGACTACGTCCTCATCGGCCATCAACTCGATCAGCCGGGGCAGCGCATCCTGGCCGGTTTGGCCGAGGCTGGCGATCGCGTGGTCGCGGAGGGCTTCGTTTTCGTCGTAGAGCGCGTGGATCAGTTGTTCAATGCGATCGGACTGAGATTGCTCAGACATGCCCACCGCCCTCTTCGCGGGTCTGGTTTTCAATGGTTATCATCCGCTCGATGCGATCGGATGCCGGGTGCTCAGTCATGCTTGCTGTCCTCTTCTTGTGTCTGGTTTTCCATGGTCAGGATGGCCTCAAGTTTATCGGCGATCAGGCCGGCATTATAGGCCACCAGGCCATCACGATCCGTCCGGAGTCGGTCAAAGATGTCTTTGTACGGTGTCAAGACTCCCACGTCCTTGATCTTGGCCAAGGCTTCCATCGCATAGACCCGAAGCGGTCGGATGGGAATGGCATCGAGATAGAGCTGGGTCGGGCGGGAATCCCCGATCAACCCCAACGCCTTGATCGCCAGCTCCTTCACACCGGTGTCCTTGTCATGTTCGAGCCGTTTCATCAGTGGGATCACGGCCCGGACATCTCCGATCTTCCCCAGGAGGTCTGCGGCCGCTTCGCGCACGAGCCAGTCCTCATCCTCAAGATATTCGATCAGGATTTCCACGCTGGGCCGTCCGATTCCCAGGAGATCGATGACGGTCGCCATCCGTGCTTCTTCCCGTTCACTGGCCCCTTCGATGTCGCGCAGCGCATTGAATGTCGCATCGATACGTTCCCGGATGGCACTCAGTTTCTTTAAGGTGCCCACGGCGATTTCTTGGACTGCCGGTTGTCCCATTGCATCGATGAAGGCGTCAATGGAGCGAGGATCCAATAGTTGATCGAGCATCAGTGCGGCTGCAATTTGTGCCTCCACATTGGGGTGTTTGAGCAGGTCGCACAGGGGCAGCACGGCAGTCGGAATAGCACCGACCAGGTGCGTCAAGACTTGTCTTGTGGGGCCCTCCGGTGTGTGCGGTAACAAAGAGACCAGCGCTCGTGCGGTCTCCACATCGAGCACACCCGCCATCTGCTCAAGCGCCGCCGCCGCGGCGTTGCGGACGCCGTCCTCATCGCATTCGAGCAGGTCGACCAGGGCGACTCCAGCCTGTGGATCTTTGATGCGGGCCAACATCGCCGCCGCTTCCTTCTTCAACTCCGTGGGACCGGTCCGCAAGGCGTCCATAAGCGCCAGGACCGATCGCGGACCACCGGCCACACAGGCTGCCGTCGCCCGCATGCGGCGCCAGTCTTCTTCATGGATGAGTTCAGAGACCAGTGTCTCGATGGTTTCTTTCGACATGGCGTTCAGAGGCGGCTAACGGAGATCTGACGTGGCCGCCATCCGATGAGCGTCAACGTCTCCCGAACATGGAACCGGATATTCTCATCCGGTGACTCGTTCAACAGCGAAATCAGAGCCGGAACGACCTTCGATCCGAATTTTGTCAACGCTGCGGCTGCTTCCGCACGCGTATGGGTCGGGCTCAAGGCGGCGACGAGCGAAGGAATCGCCCTGTCGTCACCGATCAGTCCCAACGCCCGTACGGCCGCCCCTTGCGTGATGAGCTCCTCATTCCACTGATCCCCACAACCGGCCGCCGTTCTCGTCGTTTCCGGAGGAGCGGCGCCCGTAACAATATCGATCAGAACGGGTACGGCTCTGGGATTGCCGATGCGCCCGAGTGCCTCGACCGCCACAGTCCGTAAACCTGGTTCACGCATAGCCACGTATAAATGATCCACAGCCTGGGCATCACCGATGTCGCCCAATGCCCGCACGGCGTCTTCGCGAACGGCTGAATCATGGTCGTTGAACAGGGCCGAGAGCAGCGGCTCGACAGCACGGGGGGAACGTGTCTTCCCCAGCGATTCCACCGCGTGCAGGCGAACCAACCAGTCTTCATGTTCCAAGGCACGCACTAAACATGAAATCGCCGCATCACCGATGGCCGCCAGGGCGGTAGCTGCTTCTTCACGAACCGCCTTGACCTTGTCCTGCAGTAGGGGGATCAGGGCGTGCATGGTCTCTGCGCTCTTCACGCGGCCCAGCGCCCGAGCCGCGTGCATCCGGACGATCCAGTCGGGACTTTTCAGTGCCGATAAGAGCGGAGCGAGTACACGCTCATCCGCAATGGTCGCCAGAACGGCCGAAGCTGCTTCTTGAACTGCCAATTCGCCCTCAGTCAGACAGATGCCGAGCGGTTCCACTGCCGGCGCTCCGATCGCGCGCAGTGCTTCTCCTGCCGCCTCTCGCACGGAACGGTCCTGATCCCGAAGCAGAGCCACGAGAGGACCCACTGCGCGCGGATCGTTGAACTGGCCAAGCAGACGCGCCGCCTCTTCACGGATCGCCCAATCCTCATCTTTGAGCGCGGCAATCTGTTCTGCCACCTTGTCGGCCATATTGCGTTCTGCCGGGATATTGAAACGTCCGCCGGCTTCAGGAGGGTCACGGTTCAGGCTCAGGTTAAGCGAACCAATACTCTCCACTCAGCCTCTTTGGTTTCACTCGCTGCGGCCTTGCGCGAAGGAGTATGGCGTTCGTCGGATTGAGTCAGACGGTGTCGCCGGACGGCCCGAACCGTCCCGTCTGTCCCAGTGGCCGATCGATGCGCATGTTATCCGCTTGGCTGGAACTGATTTCGACCTCTTCATCAGAAGGGATCCATCCAAGCGTTTCCAAGGTTTCGAGCGCAATTTGCTTAAGAGCATCTTTGGCCGTCAGGCGAACCGATGCGTAGGACAGCACACGTTCCTTCTCCGCCTCAACTTCCGACGCCTTGGGGTCGTAGAGAAAGGCAATGAGAGGTTCGATTGCCGCATCACCGATGACGGTCAGGGCTGCTGCGGCCTTTTCGCGCAAGACTCCGTCTTTCAATAACATGATCAAGTCGGGAATCACGCGTGGGTCACGAAACTGTCCAAGAGCAGTCGCGGCGGCTTCTTTGATGAACGCATCCTCGCTGACGATGCATCCCGGTGTCGGCGAGCCTTCCTGCTTGATCCCTTTGCCCTTCAAGGCGTCCAGTACGGCCGGGAGCGCACGCGGATCGCCGATCATGCCGAGTGACGCGATGGCATGGCGCTTCACGGCTCCATCTTTCATGGCTTCGATCAGGGCATCGATCGCGTGAGGGTCGCCGATCATGCCAAGCGCAATCGTGGCATCCTCACGAACGGCTCGATCCGGGTCTTTCAACGCGGCGATGAGGGCCTCGACCACCTTGGCATCGCGGACCCACGACCGGCCAATTTGGTAGTCCGTCGTCATTCCCCCCAACGCCCGGGCTGCATGACAGCGAACGACGAAGTCCTTATCGCTCAGACTCTCGATCAGCGGGTCAACCGAGGGTTGTCCGATGTACACCAGTGCGGTTCCTGCGGTTTCCCTCACGATTTTCGAAGAGTCCCTGAACAGTTTGATCAAAGCGGGAACAGCCTTGGGGTCTGCGATGCGGCCAAGGGCCTCCGCCACGGCGCTCTTGACGGCCCCGTCCCGGTCCCGGCACGAGGCGATCAGTGCATCGACCGATTGAGGATCCTTCATTTTGCCGGCGGCCTTGGCGGCGTGTTCTCGGACGCGCCAGCGCTCGTCTTTCAAAGCCGCCACCACACGATCGATGGCAGGAGATCCTATCCTGGCCATGGCCTCGACCGCCTGGTCTCGAACTTCCATGATCGGGTCATTGAAGAGACCGATCAGGGCTTCCATCGCTTTGGGGCCGCCGATTTTCGAGACGCCACAACCGGCATAGGCTCGAACAGACCAATAGTCATCGCTGCAGGCGACGAGTAGTGCTTCCAAGGTTGAGGGATCGCCCAGGTCGGCAAGCGTTTTTGCCGCCTCCTCACGGGTGGCGTCGTCCACGTCCTCAAGCGCATCCAACAAATCGTCGAGTACGTTAGCCATTGTTTGATTTCTGGTCGTAATAGGGGTCAGGTTGCCCGCCGTGGGGGTAGGTGCGTTTGCACAGCACGACCAAGGTTTTTGTCCCACGGCCTTGCACACACTGGTCCAAGGCCGGTGAGTAATCGATGGCGCCGTTCATGCCGACGGTAAAGGAAAAATCGAACGTGAAACTGATGAATTTGTACTTGCCGGGCCGGAGGGACAGGTCTCGACGCTCGGATGTCTTCGGGGCATCGAGCGACTCCGGATCGGAATTCCATATCGAGGGCGTGACGCCGGGTACCTGCCACCATGACATCGGCACCAACTTGGTGGCATCGATGGTGATCTGGTGTTCCTGAAGATGTGCTGTCGGCCGGTCTCCGGCAACGCCCCCTTGAACAAATACCATCGTCATTAGGCCGATGACGGTGATGCAGAGGTGAAAAAGGCGGTGTTTTGTGACTGGGTGGAAGCTCATAGATGGTTAACGTTTCTTGGTAGGGAGCAGAGGCTGGGTGGCTGTCTCGGGTTGAAAGATCTCCTCGACTACCTTGCTGTCCCATTCGGTGTGGGTCTCGAGCTGGAGCATTCGCATGACGGTCGCCCCGGTATCGATGATGGATACCGGCTGACGGATGACCTGGCCGCGCGCGATACCTGCTCCGGAAGCGATCCAAGGAACGGCCGGTGTCTCGGCCTGCGTCACTTCCCCGCCGGCGTCATTCCCCTTTGTACTCAGAGCCGTTACGAGGATGGTCGTGCGGTCCAAGAGATTGTAGTGTTTGAAGAGGTCCAGGACGGACTTCATCGCAGCATCGACCGTCCTGAGGGCTTGCTGGTATTCCTTCGAATTCCAACCCTGGCTGACACCCGCTCGCCCTGCCTCTGGAAGATGTACCACCAACAAGTGCGGGAGGGCATGGACAGCGTGGCCGTACCCGTGACCGCTTGCGGCCTTCTGGAAATACTGTTGGATGTAGGCGACGAGCTTCTGAGGGCCGCACTCTGGCCGCAAGGCGCCGCAGAGTTGATAGTCGGTGTAGGGAGCCGGTTTCGCGAGTTGATAGAGGGATTCGTCCATGAAAAAGACGGCGCTGTCTCGTCCTCCGCCGACATCCAAGTAGTCGAAGAGGCTCGGGGCGCGTGGATAGCCTCTGCTGAACTCAAACGAATTCCACGTGATCCCATGTTTCTCCACCGGCAGGCCGGTGACGAGGGATGCCATCATCGGAAGCCGCAGGGACGGTTGAACGGCGTTGGCCGACCAAGTCACGGATCCTTCCTTGACGAGCTTGTTGAGGACCGGCATGGCACCGCTCTTGAGCGAGTCCTGGCTAAACCCTTCGAGGACGAACAGGATGACATGCTCTGTTATGGGATTGAGTGGAGCGGCTGCTTTCAAGGGAGGAGTCGCATCAGCGGGAGTATACCCTCCGAAGGCAAGACTGCAGGCTAGAAGGCCTCCCAGGATTGTGCGTTTGCGGGACGTACGATGCATCATAACGTGACAATGATCCGTTTGCTTCATAGAGGAAAGAGGTACCCTAACATGCAAATTTTCCGGAAGGCAAGGTGGGAGACGGCACCCGCCGAATGCTGGCAGAACCATCGTTCCGATGTTAAGCTGAATCCGCAAGGCTGATCATCCGCCGCTTACAGGCGAGAAGGGTACGCGATGTCCGGTCGATTCGAGCCACCGTCGTTGTCCCTCCATATGGCTTTCTGCAGAGTTTGTCTTCTGATTTTGTGCCTTCTCATCATCGTTGCCGATTTTGCCGTCACACCTCCTGCATGTGCAGAGCCTCGAGTCGTCAATGCCCAAGGCGAACATCGCATGGGCGACCGCGATACGCGTGAGGACGCGATCCGTCTTGCGACGGAGGCGGCCAAACGGAACGCGCTTGAACAGGTTGCTACGTATTTGGAGAGCGTGACGATCGTCGATGGCATGGACGTGACCAAAGACGAAATCCGAACCTATACCGCCGGTCTGGTGCTGGTGCTCAATCAGCAGATCACCACGAGTTTGGACGGTGATGTGGTGGTCATCAAAGCAGACCTTCTGGCGCAGATGGATACGGAGGAAGTTGCGCGGGCGATCGCGGCGCTCCGCGAAAACGAAGATGCCCGTGTGCAGCTGGCTGAGCTGAAGCAAGAAAATGAACAGCTGCAAGAAGAGCTCAAGTCGGTGAATCAGGCGCTGGGCGGCGCCGTCACACCGGAGCAAGTGCAGCAGGCCGCGCTTAAGCGGAAAGAAATTCTGAACCGTGTGCAGTCGAACGCGATGGTCTCGCAGGCTTGGACCAATTGGGTGCTGGTCTCACCGATGGGTATCCCCCAAGGTCTCCTAAATAGCGCAAGCGGGCTTTCCCCGGCCAATCCGCACATTGCCATTGCCCAACAGATCATCGCCTATCGGCATCCCCATGTGCCACCCTCTCCCCCACGTCCAGGGCTGTTCCCGGGCCGGATGCCGAGCCATGAGCTCGTCCCGCCTCCCGGCGGTTCCGTAGGGTCCCGCCCGTTCAATGAGACCATTCATCGGACCCCTCGTGGGGTGCCTCCCGCGGATCGTCAATCAATGAGTCAACCGGGCCAATGGGGTAGCGGAGCGAGGCGAGTACCCCAGAGGCTGCCGGGAGTGCAGCAATCGGATCCGCCTTACCGGGGTGCCCCGTCTTTCGGAGGACCGGGTGGAGGCCGTTGATATGCGATTTCCGAGGAACAGCGTGAGAGGCCTTGTCGCAGCGGGGAGTTTCTGGCTAGGGTTTGGACTTGTTTTGAATGTGCCGTCAGCCGCGGACAGTGGCTACTCTGCAGAGCAGTACTGGATCGGGAGGGGCCAGGGAGATCTCACCAAAGGGAGAGTGATTTGTCAGCGGGTGTCGGAGCTGGCGGCTCGAACCGACCTGGCCAAGCAGATCCGCGTGTTGGTCAAGGAACATATGATCGACCGGGTCCGTGAACGGTCAGGGCGAGAGACCGAGCAGGATATTGAACTGACTCGCGAGGAAATCGTGCAGGAATATTTACAAGACGTGAAGATCGTCGATCGCCGAATCGATGAAGAGCAGAAAGTTTGCATTGCCACTGTCGTGATGCCGAAACGTCAGATATTGCCGAAGCTTCCCAATCACGCTCCAAGCCCTTCTGATACCCGTCAGTAACGGAACTCGATCCGCACAGATCCGGTTGCAGTCCAGATTCGAGATCGGCTATGTAATCCCTTATGCCCCTCGAGAATAACTTCCAACACGATGAGCTGTCGCGCAAGAATCCGGGCGAACGTTTGCGTGTCGCCGATCTGACGGACGGTGTTCCTCCAGATTCGCCGGAATGGGGCGTGACCATGGCCCGGTATGGGATGAGCCTGTCTCAAGCCGGTGTCACCGGCGTGGTCTTTCTCCATGGTTCGCTCCATGGCACCGATCTCTTCGGCATGCAGCGATTGGATGACGCGGGTGGCTTGAAACGAGGCTATTCACGCGGTGTGTCGGGAGTCGATGCCTTACTCGCGGCGATGCGTGAGGAAAGCAACGGTATTCCGCTGCTGGCAGGCGGTCTCAAGCCGCCGCTATCGAGCGATCCCGCCACGAAGCATCTCCTGGATGAACAGATTGGTGACGCAGGCAACTTCACCGAGGCTTATGTCGAATCGTTTCAAAAGGCCTTGAACCAGAATCTCGCTCGCCCTATCTCCTGCCATAGACTGCTCTGGGCATCCGAACACCACCATCTGGGCCGGGCACTTGCCGCCGTTCGGTTGCTTGATGAACTGCATAGGCTTTGCACACGGGAGAATCTGAGCAGAGGCCAACGAGTTCTCGTCCAGGCGCATGGGCAAGCTGGATTGGTCATGGCCCTTGCCTCAAATATGCTTTGCCCGAGTCCCATCACAGGGCGGCCAAAGTTACTCAACGTCTTGAACGGCTATGCTGACCAGACCAACCGGTCTGAACTCGCTGACACCGTGAAACGTATCGAATCGCTGCTCACGGCGGCTACCCTTCTCAATGGTGTCGCGCTCGACATCGTCACCTTCGGCACGCCGGTTCGTTACGGATGGGATACTTCCGGGATCGGGAAACTTCTGCACGTTGTCAATCATCGGAATTTGCGAACCGATGGGAAAAGTTGGCTGGCCAAGATGGAACTGCCTCAAATCACCATGGAGATGCCGATCGCCTGGGGGGGAGACTATGTGCAGGAATTGGCCGTAGCGGGCAGCGATGCCGTCCCTGCGACCGAGGCGGCCAAGGCGGCGAACAAAATGATCTGGGAGCTGGTAGAGCCTTATGATGGATTTGAGCGGTGGCTGGAATGCGCGAGACGGGCCGTGCGGTTCCCCAGCGAAGGGCGCTGCCTTCTCGTTGATTATCAGGACAGTACCGGCTCAACGAATCCGCGTGACCACTACTTCGGTCACGCGGTGTATACGCGCCGCCATGCGCTGTTATTCAATCTGATACAGATCGTTCGCACCTTCTACACATCTTAATGATCTTTCGTGGTGCTGGTGGCCCCAACCGGTTCGCCGCCGGCGGGCGCATCGTGAGAATCGGGATTGAACGCCGCCGGCAGTACCTCTTCAATCCGTTCGGCCAAGATGAACGTCAACTCATCGCGTACTTCCTGTGGAACGTCCTTCAGGTCTTTCTCGTTTGCCTTTGGGAGGATGATTCGCTTGATCCCGGCGCGATGCGCCGCCAGCACCTTCTCTTTGATGCCGCCTACGGGCAAGACAAGTCCGCTCAGACTGATCTCTCCTGTCATCGCTGTGTCGCTTCGCACGGCTCTATTCTCGTAAGCGGAAGCCAATGCGGTAGCCATGGTGATGCCGGCCGATGGGCCGTCTTTCGGAATGGCTCCCGATGGTACGTGGATGTGGACTCCGTTCCGCTTAAAGCGGGAGATATCCAGTCCCATGCTCTCGGCATGCGACCAGAGATAACTTCTTGCCGCACGCGCCGACTCCTGCATCACGTCGCCTAGCTGCCCCGTCAGGGTCAACTCGTGACCCCCGGGGAGCAAGGTGGTTTCAATATAGAGCACATCCCCGCCGGTCGGCGTCCAGGCAAGGCCTGTTGCAACACCGGGAGGCAAATGCTTTCTCGCCTCTTCCGGCATAAACCGTTCTGAACCCAACCACTCGTCAAGCATGTCGGTTTGTATCGCGACAGGCCGGCGTTCCTGGCCGTCCGGGAGATCAGCGAATGTCAAGGCGACTTTTCTGGTCAATCGTCCCAGCATCTGTTCGAGTTGTCGCACCCCGGCTTCCCGTGTGTAGCGCGAGATCACAAGATTCAGCACTTCGTCCGTGAGCACCGCCTGGCTTTCCTGAATGCCGGCTTCCTTCAGCCGCCTGGGCCATAGGTAGCGGCGAGCGATTTCGGCTTTCTCGCGCTCGCTGTACCCTTGGAGGCGAATCACTTCCATCCGATCCAACAGAGGTTGACTGATGGTATCGAGCGTGTTGGCCGTGGTGATGAAAAACACCTTCGACAGATCGAAGGGGAGATCCAAATAATGATCACGGAACGTATGATTCTGCGCGGGATCCAAAATCTCCAGCAGTGCCGCCGCAGGGTCGCCCCGGAAATCTCGTCCCATCTTGTCGACCTCATCGAGCATCAAGACCGGGTTGTTGACTCCCGCCCGGCGAATCGCCTGAATGATACGGCCGGGCAGCGAGCCGACATAGGTGCGACGGTGGCCTCGTAGTTCAGCCTCGTCATGGACCCCGCCCAGACTGAATCGCTCGAAGGTTCGGCTCATGGCCCTTGCAATCGATTGGCCTAGGCTGGTTTTGCCGACACCAGGAGGTCCGACCAGGCAAAGAATCGGAGCCTTGGCTTTCGGATTGAGCTTCAGAACCGCCAAATGTTCGACGATCCGTTCCTTGACCTCCTTGATGCCGTAATGATCCTCCTCCAGCACCGAACGGACGGTGGAGAGATCAAGGTGCTCCTCGGAGGATTTTCTCCAGGGGAGTTCGAGGACCAGCTCAAGATAGGTCCGAAGCACCTGATGGTCGGGTGAGGTGGGCGGGACTTTGCCTAATCTGGTGACTTCTCGCTCAACTTCCTTGCGGATATGATCGGGCAGGTCCGCCTCGGCGATTTGTCGCTTGAGGCGAGCCGCCTCGTTCTCATCATTCTCGCCTTCACCAAGTTCCTCCTGGATGGCCTTCAATTGTTCGCGTAAGACGTACTCACGCTGGGTTTTTCCGATTTTTGTCTGGGCATCTCGGGTGATCTTTTCACGAAGTTGCAGGATTTGGATTTCTTTCGACAGGGCGGCGTAGAGGCTGCGCAGGAGGTCGAGGGTCGACGCACACTCGAGCAGACGTTGTTCTTCCACCACATTGAGATTCACCAGAGAGGCGATACGATAGGCCAGCGCGACAGAGTCATCTTCATTACTCAAGACGGCGCCGACTTCTTGAATGGCCGGAGCCTGGATCAGTCTGGGCAATTCGGACACAAGCTCTTGAATGGCCCGGTGCAGTGCCTGCACCTCCGTTCCCTCGTCCGAAGGACGGGCCAGCGTCCGGACGCGCACGGTGGAGTAGGGAGCCGACTGTTCCTCTTTTAAGAGGACGACGCGATCCAGGCCTTGAACAAGGGCATGGATGGTTCCTTCGGAAGCTTGGCCGATTTGCTTGATGGTGGCTTTTGTCCCGATGGAGTACAGATCACCCAAGCCCGGCTCTTCGGTCTGAGGATCTCGTTGAGCCACCACGACGATCGTTTTTTCTTCCGTCTTCATCGCGGCATTGACGGCGGCGACGGATCGCTCGCGTCCAATCGTCAGCGGCATCATGATTCCTGGAAACAGAACCGTGCGCTTGACGGGGAGTATGGGCAGTATCGATAAGACAGTCTCTTCCATGGGTAACCATCCTGGCTGAACGTTCAGGGCATTATAACAACCTAATAGGTTGCGCTGCCTAGAAGTCAAGAGGATGGAGGCGCCGGCAGGCAAGAACCGGTTGAGAAATAACATCTTTGCCGTACTTCTTAAGTAGGATCTGAATGGCATCGGTCCGGACCTCAGTCCGACCGGGGCTGTGCCTTCTGCAGCAGCAGGCGGTCGTCGCCCTGACGGAGGTATGGGCCAGACGTGCAAAGCCCGGACGATTGTGGTATCCATGCCTGCCAGTGCAGTCGTGGCGCCGGCGATTTGTCCTTGTTAGTTAGAGATTGGGAACCTATCGGCTATGAACTATTGTAGTCACTGTGGCGCGACCGTCACGCACAAAGTTCCGGCGGGTGACAATCTTCCGAGGCATGTGTGTGATCAGTGTGAGCGCATTCATTATCATAACCCCAAGATTGTCGCGGGCTGTATCCCGGAATGGGAAGGCCAAGTCCTTCTCTGCCGACGTGCGATCGAGCCACGTCTTGGACTCTGGACGTTCCCGGCAGGATTTATGGAGTTGGGCGAAAGTACCGAGCAGGCGGCTGTGCGTGAGACGATGGAGGAGGCGCAGGCTGACGTCACGATTGCCGGACTCTATGCTGTGCTCAGTCTACCTCATATCGGACAGGTCTACCTCGTGTTTCGGGGACGCATGACGGCGCCGACTTTCATGGCCGGGCCGGAAAGTTTGGACGTCAGGCTCTTTGCACTCTCCGCCATCCCTTGGGAGACGATGGCTTTCCCAGTGGTCAGCGAAGCGCTGAGGCGCTACGTTGCCGATGCGAAGAGCGGGGAGTTCCCAGTCCACCTTGCCAGTCTGCCGGATCGGCCTGCGGTTTATTAGGTTACGACGTCCCCCTTTCAGATGCTGCCCCTGGGGATAGAGTAGCTCCACGGTGCGTCATCATCAAAGATGAATCAGGATGCGAGGGGGGGTCCGGAGGGGGCTGAGACAACCCACTGCGGTTGGAACCATTATTCAAGCAAGTATTCCAACCATTCCGGCTCTTTTTTTCTGTCGGCTTGTAACTCCACACCGAACCGTCGTCCGTTCACCCAAGAGACGGTGGCTTGAGGAATGCAGAGGGGACTGTCCCGATCCGGCAGTTCGAGAAACAGGCCAAGCTCCGTGCCGACCTTCACCTGTTGATTCCCTTGGATTCGGAATCCATAGCGGCTCAGGTCGATGATGGTGCCGTGGCCGATGATAATGTTGCTTCCTTCTGAACCGGAGTACCGGACTTTGAACGTTCCTCCAATGCGAGGCTCCCGTCGTCGTTCAGAGTCGAGACGAACCGCCTCCTGTTTGGCTTTCGCGGAGGATTTCCACCACTTCACAGGGCTCTCTCCATCCGAAGTTCAGTCATGGATCGGCAGTCTCGTCACGCAACTTGAGTGATCCGATGAAAGGGCGACTCATATTGCATCTTCAAGACAGGGATAAGCGGCCAACGAGCATGCTCCGTCATATCAAAACCTGCACTCAGGCCCTCAAAACGGCGGTCTTGGTTCATGAAGATCCCGGCCGAGAATGAGTTGTAGACTGCGGGCGTTCCGGAGGACTGTGCCAGAGAGAGGCAGTCAGATTTTCTGCAGCCCGCCTTTCGGCACGACCAACGCCTGTCCCGCTGTGATGGAAAGCCGCTCCACGATTTGTTTGAGGCGTTCTTGTTCCGGGGCCTCGATTGTTCGAAATTCCACGCCGATACCTCGCGATCCGGACCATCGGACCGTGGCCTTGCTGATATGGATTGGGGTGGCGTCTGCTTCAACTTGGAGGAACAGTTCGACTTGCATGCCGGTGAAGGGGCGAAGCGTGCTTTCCAGCCGGCATCCTTTGAGCGAAAGGTCTTTCACCAGGGCGTTGTATCGCAATTTGTCTTGTTGGACCAAGGTGCTGGGAGCCGACACAGGGAATCGCGGAAACTTGCGAACAACCATCTAGGATCCCTTTTAATAGGTCTCGCTGTCTGCCGATGAGCGGATCGAAGGATTGTGGGGCCACTTAGTGAGCGGATAGAAATCTCTCTCGATCGTGCTCTAGTGAGCAGGCTATGTGGTGAAGGCCATCTTGTCAATCAAAAGCCCGATCTAAACAGTCGTGAAACAGGCGGGATTCGCGGACTTTTCTCCGGTGCGGTTGTTTCCTGCCATCACCAGCGGTAGCCCCAATAATCGAAATGCCGGTGCCCCCAGTACGGGTGGTAGTAAGGCGAGGCAGAGAAGGCCGTGTTTCCGAAATGCAGGCCTAGTCCGAGCCCGAGGCCAAGGGCCGGTGCCAAGGCGTAACTATAAGGATAGCCGTACGAGAAGGGAACGACGCCGGTCGCGGGCCGCTCGGCAAGTTGCCGTTGCAAGGTGCTTGTGGCTGCAGACTGCCGGTCGAGCTGTTCCTTGAGTTGACCGACAGTATGTTGCTGTGCCTGAAGTTTCCCTTCCAGCTCGGCGATTTTCTTTTGTTGTGCTTCCATGAAGGCGTTTACGCATCGGGTCTGTGCCTCCGGCGTATAGCTCGAACACTCCCAAGGTACTTGTAGGATTTCGGCCGTGGATGGGAAGGGAGTGAAGATGTAAACCAAAATTCCAGCGAAAACCAAGGGTCGCACCCACCGATTTCGGAAGGATTTCCGTTCCATAGCCTTCCTCCTGTGCAGCTGGTCAGAGAATACCATGCGAGGTTCACGTTGAACAGACGGCTTCGGGTGCTTGCGGGGTGCTGATCTGACGGCAGTAATCGAACCGCTTGTTTGATTTTTTCAGAACGAGACTTCTACAATGCCATCGGTCATGCGAATGTGGGACATAGGTTCGGTACATGCCCGGGCGACGCACATCCAATAAGAAGAAACAATCTCGAAAGACCAATCTTCCTGATCTTTCCGATAAGCGTCGGTTCCAGCAACGACTCTTGAAATGGTATGGAGAGCATGGCCGCGATTTGCCCTGGCGAAAAACGTCGGATCCCTATCACATTCTTGTGTCTGAGGTGATGTTGCAACAGACGCAGGTTGATCGAGTCATCCCCAAGTATCATGAGTTTCTCAAGCGATATCCGAGCTTCGAGGATTTGGCCGAGGCGCCGGTGGCTGAGGTGAAGAAGACGTGGTATCCGTTGGGATACAACGTTCGTCCGGAACGGTTGCACGGGATCGCCTGCGAAACGGTGGAACGGTATGGGGGAAAGCTTCCCAGCGATGCGGAGGAGTTGCTGTCTTTCAAAGGAATTGGGCGATATACCGCCGGGGCGATTCGCTCCTTTGCATTCAATGAAGATGCACCCATTCTCGACACCAACGTGATACGGGTCCTGCACCGAGTGTTTGTTGCCGAAGGGGATCCGAAAGCGCAGAAGGCGGTGCTCTGGGAACTATCGGAGGCGCTCATTCCCCCGAAGAAGGGATACGACTTCAACCAGGCGATCATGGATTTTGGGGCAATGGTCTGTACCGCGCGCGATCCCTATTGTCTCCTCTGTCCAATGAAATCGTTCTGCAAAACCTATCCATTTAGTCCACCGCCGCGTGAAAGGGGCTAGCGTGCAGAAGACGGTCGTTGAAGTGGCGGCAGGGCTCATTTATCGAGACGGTCGATATTTGATCGGACGCCGGAAGCCCGGCGCTCATTTGGCGGGCTTCTGGGAATTTCCCGGAGGGAAAAAAGAAGCGGGAGAATCGTTCACGGAATGTTTACGGCGGGAATTGTTCGAAGAGCTGCGTATCCGAATCGGTTGCCCCATTCCGTATCAGATCGTCCGGCACGAATATCCGGACACGATTGTCGAGTTACATTTCTTCCGCTGCGAAATCGAACAGGGCGATGCGGTGCCGGTCGGCTGCGAAGAAATCCGATGGGTGCTCCCCGAAGAATTTCAGCAATTCGCCTTCCCTCCTGCGGACGATGCCGTCATTGAATCCTTACGGCGCGATGCAATCGGAGTGTCACCATGAAAGTTGTTCTCGATATTGAAACGGTCCAAGCCTCTCGAGAGGAATGGGCTCGTCTTGTGGGGAAACCATCGGAAGGCACCGGTCCGGATCCAGGGGAAGTAGGCTACGATCTCTTCACGGCGGGTGCAGCAGAGGAGGCGCGTCGTGCGGACGACGAATCGTACGCAAAGTCAGCGTTCGATGGGACATTCAGCCGTATCGTCTGCATCGGCCTGCTGGAATTTTCCGATCAGATGGAGGCGCGCAGCGCCATCGCATGGTATGGGGAGAATGAACGCGAGTTGCTGCGACAGTTTTGGGCCAGATTGGCTCAGGACCGGCCGACCTTATATATCACGCACAACGGGCTGGGCTTTGATCTTCCCTTCATCAAGAAGCGATCAATCATCAATCAGGTGAAACCCAGCATCGACATCAATCTGGCAAAATTCCGAACCGAGCCGGTCTATGACACAATGGCCATTTGGAGTAATTGGGATACGAGAGGGTGGGTCAAGCTGGATGTGTTGGCCCGAGCGCTGCAGGTCGACACGAAGTCAGGCAGTGGAGCGCAGGTTGCCGAGATGTGGGAGAAGCGGCAGGGGCGTGAACTGGCGCAGTACTGCTTGCAAGATACCTACGTGACCTATGCCTGTTACTGCCGCATGAACTTTCGCCAACCGCTCTCCAAAGAAGTCGTTCTGCTGCAACCGGAGTTGCGCGACATCGCGTGAGCTGATCGGTGCTCAGCGCGTCCGGTGCGCTTCCGCTGTTTTCTTCTTCGGAGCCAATGGGGCTGAGGCCTTGCTGGCTTTCAACGCTTTGACTTCATCCGCCCGCTGCCGGAGTTCCTTCTTGGCCAGGGAGGCTTCCTTCTTCAGCGTCGCGATCTCGGAATCTTTCAGCTTGTTCGCTTCACGCGCCGCGCGGAGCTCGTCCATTTTTCTATTGAGCAATTCATCGGTGCTCAACTGCAGGGTGTCGGATTCGGTCCTGGCCTGGGTTGAAAGATCTTGGGGATCAAGAAGGGCCTCATCTGTTCGCGAGGGGGCGGTTTCCGTCTCATGGCCCTGTGATGCCGGCGAGGTGTGCGATACGAGAGTTGTTGCCGACGAAGCAGATCCTTTGGATACGTCGGTTGCGACAACCGACCCCGAGGTCGAAGTCTTCGCAACGGCCTGGTAATCGATCACCATGGTCATGGCTCCCTTTCCCATCGCCACGAAGGAGGGAGACTTTTCGATACGGACAGCGGACGGAAGAGCGAATCGTAGTCCCTTGGTGGATTGAGAAGGAGCGATGGTGAGATACAGAGACCCTTTGTGCGCATAGAGGGTGCCCGCTGTGGGTTCAGCGCCTGACCCTGCCGATGAAAACACCTTGAAACCGACGATCTGCTCCGGTTTCGCTTCCGATAAACCTTGGGCTAGCAGGGGAGCAAGAAACTCGGCGTCTTCATCGCTGAATACTCTCATCGGCTTGCTGCCACTGGCGGGCATGTTGGCTGACGGTTTTATGGCGTCCTCGGTCACGATCCCCGCGACGACCCTGCGGATGATCGTCGGATCTATCGTCACCGGATGGCTCGCTTCAAACGACCAATCGGCGATGTCCTTCAGATGGACGGCGCCCTTCGTGGTTTTGAAAACTTTAGATTCTCCGGAGAGCGCGGAGCATCCGGTCATAAACAAGCTGCAGGCCAGGAAGGCACCGGCATACTGAGCACTACGGACTCCAAACCATGCATACATAGGAGGTCTCCTTCTGCGTGTATGAGTCTCAAGAATTATCATGACTCTGGAATGAGGCCCATGAGTTTCGTGTTTTCGACGATTGAGCTACCAGATCCCAAGCCCCATGAGCACCATGCCGATGGCCAACCACCCGACGACTCCGACAGAAATGATGGCTTCGAGTGTGATACGAGAGTCGGGTTGGATGGGACCACGCTTGGAATCAGAATCTTGAGGCTTCATGGCCGTTGCTAACTCACTTAGATGCACAGACGGTTGGACGCCGAGAGTACAGCAAGGTCCATGCCCTCTTGGCTTTTACGGAGACAACCGGGGTTGGTCGTTGATCAGAGGGGAGCTGTGTTGATGGACGGGCGTAACCGAGCAGGGAATGTTCGCAGAAGCTTCCCGGGGGGGTGCCCTCAGTCTCCAAGGAAAGTCACGGGCTTAGCAGTGGATAATAATCAAGTCTGAAGGGAGGAGGAGGAAGGATGGTGACCAAGGAAACTGTTCTGAGGGGCGTCCCTGCCACCGGGGACATGAAAACAGAGAAGACGGCCGGTCAGAAAATCGACAGGACCGCCGTCAGAAAATGTTCATCGTGATCAGTAAGTGTACACAATTGTCCGCGTCGTGAGTTAGGTAATTTGCTCGTCGATGATCGTGCCTGCGGCTGGCCATCATTTTCCATATAACGTTGCGGCCGAGGCGTCAACGATCTGTTTCGTCATGAGGGTGCCGGGCTCAGCGTGGCCGGTGTGTTTCTCCCAGACGACGGTGATGTTGCCGTCGGTTTTCCCCATGCCCTGGGTCGCCGAACGGGTTGCATCGCCTTCAACCAAAATCTCTACGGCTTTCCCGATATAGCGCCGGTTGCGCTCCGCCGTAATGGCGCGTTGGATCTCAACCAACTTGGCGACACGCTGGCCCTTCAGGTGATCCGGCACATCGTCGACGTATTTTCGTGCGGCGATCGTATTCTTCCGTTCCGAGTACTTGAAGATATAGGCCGAATCGAGCTGGGCCTGTTCCACGAGACGAGCAGTCGCCTCAAAGTCTTCCTCGGATTCCGAACAGAACCCACAGATGATATCGGTGGTCAGGACGATCTGGGGGATTGTTGTTCTGATTCGATCGGCCAGTGCCAGGTATTCGGCTCCGGTATAGTTCCGCCCCATCAGTTCAAGGATCCGATTGCTTCCTGACTGCATCGGGAGATGGATGTGTTTGCAAATCTTTGGATGGGTGGCGATGGCCTCGATCAACGCGGGAGGAAAGTCTTTGGGGTGTGGAGAGGTGAACCGTACGCGTTCGATGCCCGGTGTATCTGCAACGGCGCCGATGAGCTTGGCAAAGTCCCATTCGTCGTGGCGATAGGAATTGACGTTTTGACCGAGTAGCGTGATCTGTTTAAACCCACGAGTAGCCGCATCATGAGCCTCGAGTAGGATGGATTCCGGGTCGCGTGATCGTTCACGCCCCCTGGTGTAGGGGACGACGCAAAACGAACAAAAGTTATCGCAGCCGCGCATCACGGTGATCCAGGCATTGATCCCGCTGTCGCGGTCCGGGAGGATCCCTTCATACGTCTCATACTCGGACAGATCGAGTGCAAACCCTTTTCGCGCAAGTCCCTGCTCTTGGGCATCAAGCGCCGTCGTCAACAGGGACGGGAGTTGTCGGTATGAATCCGGTCCGGCCAAAACGTCGATGAGCGGTTCTTTCTCTGCCAATTCACTCTTTAAATTCTGCGCCATGCACCCGAGTACACCGACGACCAACGGGCGCTGCTGTTTTACCGCCTTGAGCTCGGACAGATGAAGATAGATCTTTTTATGAGCATTCTCCCTGATCGCGCAGGTGTTGACTAACACGACATCGGCTCGTTCACGGTCCTCCGTGAAGACGAATCCTTCCTGTTTCAGCATCGCGCGTACGAGCTCACTGTCTGATTCGTTCATCTGACAACCGAACGTCTCGATATGCACAAGAGGAAGGGTTTTCACGCTCATAGCAGTGCCATGGTGGATGGTATTGCTTGGGGTAAGGTGATATGGCCGAATCCGTAGCGGTCGGTTGCAGCGGTAATCGTTACGGGCATGATCTGGTTCTGAAGCTCAGCAGCGTCTGTCACCGCCACTCTCGTAAAGTTGGGGGTGGTCCCGAAGCGATAGGCGCTGTGGGTTCCGGCTTCAAACAGAACGGACACCGTCTTCCCAATCTGTTTATTGTGAAAAGCCAGCCGCTTGGCACGGTCCAGCTCCAACAACTGATCGGCGCGTTTCTTCACCGATGGCGACGGGATCCGCTGCTTGAGGCGGGCGGCTGCCGTACCAGGTCTTGTGGAGTAGGGGAAGACATGGATGTATGAAAACGGAAGGTCCGTTGCGACGGCGAGAGTGTTTTGAAACGCCTCATCTGTCTCTCCCGGGAACCCAACCATCAGGTCTGTTCCAAGGCCAAGGTCGGGAATCTTGGCGAATGCCCGGTCAATGAGTGCACGGTATTCTTTGATGGTATGGCGACGGTTCATGGCCTGCAAGATCTCGTCATCCCCGCTTTGCAGAGGAATGTGCAGATAGGGGCAGAACTTCTTAGAGGAGGCGATCAGATCAAGCAGTTCCTCGCTGATAGTAGTCGGCTCAATCGATGAGATCCGTATGCGATCGAAGCCCTCAACCTGATCGAGCCGGCGAAGCAATGCGCAAAAGTCGTTGCCGCCGTGAACATACTGCCCGATATTCACGCCGGTCAGGACGATCTCCCGATAGCCCCCTGCCACTAAACTCTCGGCTTCGCGAAGAATGTCGTCGAATGCTCGGCTGCGTTCATGTCCTCTGGCGAACGGGATGATGCAGAAACTGCACATGGCGCTGCAGCCGTCCTGTATCTTGAGTAACGCCCGAGTCGAGTCAGGCTCAGCGAAGTAGGGCAGATCAAAGTCCCCACGCGCCATCGTCTTGGTATGGTGAATGTCCGGGGTCGATCGTTTGCGCAACTCGTGAACGGCCGGGAGATAGGCCGGCAGATCGAGCTTAAATTGATGCCCGACGATGAGGTCGATCCCGGCTTGACGTTTGAGCTGTTCCATGCCGGTTTGGGCGTAACAGCCGGTCACGGCGACAAAAGCATGGGGAGAGTGCTTCAGTGTTTTGCGAATCAGGTAGCGCGAGGTCCGTTCGGCGTCCTCCGTCACGGAGCAGGTATTGAGGATCAGCACATCGGTCGGCTGGCCAAACTCGACGAGCTCAAACCCTTTTCGTCTGAGCCCTTCCCCAAGGATCGAGGTTTCGGCTTGATTCAGGCGGCAGCCGAGCGTATGTAGAGAAGCACGGGTTGTTCCCATAGGATCGGCATTATAGGGAGGTCATGCGTAATCCGGCAAGGTCGCCTCGCTATCGAGACCGCTCCTCCCACTGCCCATTGGTGGCTGCACGGAGGGAACAGGGTCGTCCAACCTGGGTGTGATGGATGGTGCGGTTGCTTGCCATTCTGTCGGTTTCTCTTTGGCTCCTGGCTGGTCCTCCCGCGGCAGGGTGGGGGAAAGACGCCCTGCCGGTTGAGCCGGATCTCAACGCTCGCGTCGATGAGCTCTACGACCATGAAGCCCGTCTGTTCATTCTCCTCTATTCCCTGAAAGGCAACGGGCAGATCGATTATGTGACCGGCCGGCTGGTTCAGGAGTATTCGCGCAGCAGCTACGGCAATCCGGTGTACCAGACGGAAGTTCAGCCCCTGTTCTATTGGTGGAACCACACGATGTGGAGCGATCCCGAGCAGGACGGCGTCAACGGCAATGAACGGGTCTACCAGGAAAACACCGAGTTTGATCTCTCACGATACAAACCCTGCTTATTTAATGGGCAACCCTGTTAGTCGCAGTGCCAACCAAGTAGGTTGCTTCCCGCGTGTTTTGTGATTCTGCTGAGTTGCCACGCGCAGCGATGGTATTCTGCGTTCCACTGAGGGTCTATTGGTGCACCTAGACCAGTTCGAATCCATCCACTCTCGCCCAAGCGAGTTTCTGTGACGCAAGGTTCGTCCAATTTTGCTGCGCTGTTGAATCGGCGTCTCCTGGTAATGTTGCCCTTGGGGTTTCTTTCAGGGCTCCCGCTTGCGCTCACCTCGGGGACGCTCCAAGCCTGGTTGACGGTTGAAGGGGTCGACCTCAAGACCATCGGAATTTTCACGCTGGTTGGCCTTCCCTATACGCTGAAGTTTCTCTGGGCACCGGTGATGGATCGCGTAGTGCCACCCTGGTTGGGGCGGCGTCGCGGCTGGATGGTTCTGACGCAACTCTGTGTGGCCCTGGCGCTTGGGCTCATGGCCCTGACCAATCCAAAACTTCATCCGGGCTGGTTGGCGGCCTATGCCGTGCTCGTCGCATTCCTCGCGGCCTCTTTGGACATTGTCTTCGATGCCTATCGAACGGATACGCTCCAGCCTCACGAACGTGGACTGGGTGCGGCAGTCTGGGTGAATGGCTATCGAATCGCCCTCCTGGCCTCCGGAGCCGGGGCGCTGGCGCTCGCTGATTGGGTCGGTTGGCAAATGACGTACCTGGCGATGGCCGCCATCATGGTCGCCGGAGTGGTCATTGTCTTACTCAGCCCCGATCCGACCCTGGTAGCTGCGGCTCCCAAGAGTCTGAAGGAGGCTGTCGGTGCCCCGCTGGCAGAGTTCTTTTCAAGGCCCACGGCGCTGGGGTTCTTGGCTGTGATCGTCCTCTACAAACTTGGCGATGCGTTTGCCTCAGCCCTCCAGACCGCCTTTCTGATTGGAGGATTGGGGTTTTCTTCGACGGAGGTCGGGGCAGCCAAGGGGCTTGGGATTGTTGCCACATTGATAGGAGCATTTATCGGTGGGCTCTTGATGACAAAGTCCGGGCTCGTCCGGTCGCTGCTCATCTTCGGCGTCTTGCAGGCTGTATCGAACCTGGGCTTTGTCGTGTTGGCTGTGGTCGGGAAAAGTGCCGGTGCACTGACGGCTGCAATTGTGATTGAGAATGTAACGGGCGGGATGGGCACGGCCGCGTTTGTGGCCTTAGTCATGTCGCTCTGCGATGCGCGCTACACGGCAACACAATTTGCGCTCCTGTCCTCACTTGAAGCGTTGGGCCGTGTGTTTGTCGGTCGACCCTCAGCAGATCTCGTCGAGGTTGTGGGATGGGCGCAATTCTATGTCCTGACGGCAGTCGCAGCCTTACCGGGGCTCTGGGCTGTGTGGCGAATTCGTCATTCTATCGAATTGGCGCCGAAACCGACTGCACGGACCTCCATAGCCGAACCAACTGTTTCGCCTAATGCGGACTGACTATGACAACCGTCGCTGAAGGAAGAGGACATAGATTAATAGGGTAGGTAGTGGGGCGATGATGAAGGGCACGATCCAGAGCCAGACGTTCTTGCCCCGGACGCGTCCTTGGTCGATCATCCAGACAAACAGCCACACGAGTAGACAGGCATAGTTCAAGATGATCCATTGAGTCGTGTGAGTCTTGAGGGCGCTGGTAGTCTCAGACACACCTTGGAAGAGGAAAACACCTAATAACAGCACGAAGATGCCCAATAGGGTTCCAACGAGTTTCTTGCTCCAGACAAACATCGCTTCCTCCCAGACTCGATAAGACCGTGTGTGCTAAACCTGGGCTAAGCTAATTGGCCCGACAATTGTTTGTCAAACCGTAGAACATCATGAGTCTCCTCCGCTTGAGCGGGATCGTCCTTGCGCTGATCTTCTTGGTTGGTTTGGCCTGGTCCAACCCGACGATGGATGACTATTTGCGCTTCGTTGAACTGGAATTGGGGAAAGCGATAGACCGAATGGACCAGGGCACATCGTCCCGGGAGCAACGGTTTATTCGGCAGGTGTTTCGAACGCAGAGCAAGAAGCTGCTGGAGTCGGTGGTTCGTCCGAATACGGTGCGACAGAATTGGGGAATGATGAGTCTGTATGAGGCACAGGTGGCGGGGACGAACGTCGTGGTGTTGGGGATCGGTGGTCTGTTTATTCCTCTCAAGGGTGTCGACGAAGCCACTCTGAAGATTGGCCGAATGGCCTTCTGAAAGAAAAAATGGCTGGGGTCATCTGCGGCGTGGCTGTTTCGAGCAAATTTTCTGTGGATAACCTCGTTCATTCGCCATTAAAATAGGCTCTATCACACACGTCTCAACTATTCACAGCCTGTCCCCTCATTTCCCAAAGATCCACAATACTTGGTGTTGACAAAAAAACATGCTAGCTATATGTAGGTGTCGCGCGCAAGAGTTGAGTATCCCAGACCGGTATGAAGGCTTCAAACCAGCTCATGGACCCTAATCCTTTTCCCCTTGGAGGACTACTGTGAGAATTGATCGCAAATTTACCCGCCGCGGCGTGAGTCCATATGAGGGATTGGCGTTCGTCAAACGGTCGTCCGAGATTCGGAACCCCGATGGATCGACCGTTTTCAAGCTTGAGAATATCGATGTTCCTGAGGCTTGGTCTCAGCTGGCGGTGGATATTCTGGCGCAAAAGTACTTCCGGAAGGCAGGCGTTCCGCAGTGCGATCAGGGCGGCCAGCCGCTGGCCGATGCCGACGGCAAGCCGGTGCTCGGCGGAGAGCGGGATGCCAGGCAGGTCTTTGAGCGCATGGCCGGGTGCTGGACCCATTGGGGCAGAGCCCATGGGTACTTCAAGACACCGGAAGAGGCTGAATCCTTTCATGATGAGATGTGCTACATGCTGGCGCACCAAATGGCTGCGCCGAATTCCCCCCAGTGGTTCAACACCGGTCTGCACTATGCCTACGGATTATCAGGACCGGCTCAGGGGCACTATTACGTCGATCCGAAAACGCAGGAGGTGGTGAAAGCGACGAATGCGTTCGAACATCCGCAGCCACATGCCTGTTTCATTCAATCGATCGAGGATGATCTGGTGAATGAAAACGGCATCATGGACCTGTGGGTTCGGGAGGCGCGTTTGTTCAAGTATGGTTCCGGAACCGGAACGAACTTCTCGAAACTGCGCGGTGATGGCGAAGGACTGTCCGGCGGAGGACGATCCTCCGGGCTCATGTCCTTCCTGAAGATCGGTGATCGAGCGGCAGGAGCCATCAAGTCCGGTGGGACGACGCGTCGTGCGGCCAAAATGGTCTGTTTGGATTTAGACCATCCCGACATCGAAGAATTCATCGATTGGAAGGTCATCGAGGAACAAAAAGTGGCGGCGATGGTGACGGGGTCGAAGATCTGCGCGCAGCGTCTCAATGCCGTCTTGAAGGCCTGTCATACCGTCGATGGGAATGGCGCGCTCCGGCTGGATCTTGATCGGAAAACGAATTCAGTCCTGCGCGAGGCGTTGGCGTCAGCCCGCCGGGAGATGGTCCCGGAGGCCTATATCCAGAGGATGTTCTCCTATGCGCAGCAGGGGTTCACGCATTTTGTTTTTCACGAATACGATACCAATTGGGACGGGAAGGCCTATCAAACAGTCTCCGGCCAGAATTCGAACAACAGCGTCAGGATTCCCAACGAGTTTTTTGCCGCGCTCGAAGCCGATGCCGACTGGCAACTGAAACGACGCACCAACGGCAAGGTCTGTAAAACCATCAAGGCCAGAGAGTTATGGGATCGCATCGCGTGGGCGGCCTGGACCTGTGCCGATCCGGGGACGCAGTACGATACCACCATCAATGAATGGCATACTTGTCCCGAGGATGGCCGAATCAATGCCTCTAATCCCTGCTCAGAATACATGTTTTTGGATGACACGGCCTGTAATCTCGCGTCGCTCAATCTGACGAAGTTCTACAGCGCCGATGGGCAGTTCGAACTCGAGGAGTTCCGCCATGCCGTTCGGCTGTGGACGATTGCGCTGGAGATCAGTGTCTTGATGGCGTCTTTCCCGAGCCAGTCGATCGCCGAGAAAAGCTATCAGTTCCGGACGCTGGGATTAGGGTACGCGAATCTGGGGACAGTGCTCATGCGCCAAGGTATCCCCTACGACTCGCCCAAGGCGTTAGCCATCTGTGGTGCCATCACGTCGATCATGACGGGGGAAGCGTACAGTGCCTCGGCGGAAATGGCGGCTGAACTGTCGGCTTTCCCCGGCTACGCAAAAAACCGGGAACACATGTTGCGCGTCATTCGTAACCATCGACGGGCAGCCTATCAGGCGTCTCCCGAGGAATATGAACGGTTGACCATTGCTCCTTCGGGAGTACGTCCTGAACATTGCCCCCCAGAATTGCTCCTGGCTGCCCGGAGGGCCTGGGACCATGCGCTTGAGCTCGGGACTGCATACGGGTATCGCAATGCCCAAGTGACGGTGATTGCTCCGACCGGGACGATCGGGTTGGTCATGGATTGTGATACCACCGGGATTGAACCGGACTTTGCACTGGTCAAATTCAAGAAGTTGGCCGGTGGAGGGTACTTCAAGATCATCAACCAAAGTATTCCACTCGCCTTGGCCAATCTCGGGTACACGGATCAACAGGTAAGGGACATCGTCCATTACTGTGTCGGGGCCCAGACGCTCAAAGGGGCTCCGTTCATCAACCACGACACGCTTCGGCTGAAAGGTTTCGACGACGCGGCGCTCGATCGTCTGGAACGCGGTTTGTCGCAAGCGTTCGAGATTCAATTCGCGTTCAATAAATATACGTTTGGGGAGACCTTCTGCATCGAGCAACTTGGTCTGACCGAGGCGCAGCTGAACGAGAAGAACTTCAATATGTTGAAGGCGCTCGGCTTTACGCAGGAAGAAGTCGCTGCCGCGAACGATTTCTGTTGCGGGACGATGACTGTCGAGGGCGCGCCGCACGTGAAGGCCGAGCATCTGGCGGTCTTCGACTGTGCGAATCGATGTGGCCGCATCGGGCAACGTTCCATCGCCGTTGATGCCCACATCCGCATGATGGCCGCGGCGCAACCCTTCATCAGCGGTGCGATCAGCAAGACCATCAATATGCCGTCCGAGGCCACGGTTGAAGACGTCAAAGCCTCGTATTTTCTTGCCTGGAAGAGCATGGTGAAGGCGGTAGCGCTCTATCGAGACGGGTCCAAGCTCAGTCAACCCTTGAGTGCATCGTCCGAGAGCGGGAAAGCATTGGAGGCTGTGCCCGGTGTCTTGGAAATGGCTGAAAAAGTGACGGAGCGCGTGCTCGTTCGATATCTTGCCAAGCGGCGTCCGCTCCCCAGTCGGCGTAACGGGTACACGCAAAAGGCCATTGTCGGGGGGCATAAGCTCTATCTCCGAACCGGTGAATACGAGGATGGGACGGTCGGGGAAATATTTTTGGACATGCATAAGGAGGGGGCGGCGTTTAGGAGTCTGATGAACTGCTTCGCCATCGCCATTTCCCTTGGGCTTCAGCATGGTGTGCCGCTCGAAGAGTTCGTGGAGGCCTTCGTTTTCACCAGGTTTGAACCCAACGGCCCGGTAAAACTGAACGATCGGATCAAGATGTCGACGTCGATTATCGATTACATCTTCCGTGAATTGGCCGTCACATATCTCGATCGATATGATCTTGCCCAGGTCAAAGAAGAGGATCTGCGCATGGATTCAATGAAGAAAGACGACATGGATCCTGAATGTTTCGACGAGGAAGCCGATCTGAATGCATTGGCCAAATCGTCCGTCCTTACGGAACACCTTCCGATCCGTCGGAACGGCGGAACGGGAAATGGCCATAGCCATGGAAACGGACACAGCGTTGCCCGGCAAGTGGAAATCATGCGGGAAACGCTGACGCTGACCGAAGTCCAAAACGCCAAGGATGCCAAGGTAAAAGGGTACGAAGGGGATCCTTGTCCTGAATGCAAGCAGTTCACCATGGTTCGGAACGGTACGTGCCTCAAATGTGTGAGCTGCGGCTCGACGAGCGGGTGTTCATAAGGGATGGATCACGATGCAAAGTAAGCGGCCTTCATCCTGTGTCGGGCATCGAAAGCGGCGTGTTCTGCGGACTTGCGCCGGGAGCAAGAGACGCTCGATCATGCGAATCATGGCGGGAAAGTCTTGTTGTGCACGGTCGTTATGGCGGGCGCAGGTGGATCATCATGGGGCCTGGACGCCGTTACGGGCGGCTCGTTCAGCAAGGCGAAGAAGGTTGTGATATCAGCCAGTTACGGGGAGTATCGATATGCCGACTACAACACAGCTCGTCATCAGCGGACAGAGTAAACCAGGCGCGCTTGCCGGAGTGACGGCGGTGCTCGGTGCAGCGGGGGTCAATATCAAGGCGTTTTCGGCCCCAGAGGTCATGGGAACAGGCAAGTTGCGGCTGCTGGTGGCCGATCTCGAAGGAGCTCGTGCGGCCTTGCGTGCGGCCAAGATCAAATTCCGGGAGGAGACGGCGCTTGTCTTGAGCCTTGAGAACAAGCCTGGAGCCTTGAGAAAAGTGGCGGACACACTGACAAGGAGCCGGATCAATATTAAGTGCGGTTATTGTACACCTTCGCGGGAGGGGAAGCGGGCCATCGTGGTTCTGACCGTTTCCAAAACTGAAAAAGCCCTCACGATTCTCCGCAACCAATCGCTCGACGAGTTTTAGCCCATGCGGCTGCGGCCGCTCACGGATTCTGCGCTTCGCCTCATCATTGCCGTCGGGTGTAGTGCGGTTCTGTATGAAGGTTGCGCCGCACCTCTTCGCCATGTCGATCGCTTCCCCGGCTATCCCGTTGGATTTGTTGAACGAGGAATGGCCTCGTGGTATGGCCCTGGCTTTCATGGGAATAAGACCGCCAATGGAGAACAATACGACATGTATGCGTTGACGGCTGCGCATCGAACGTTACCACTGGGTGCTGTCGCGGCAGTTCGTTCATTAACTTCGGGGCGCCATGTGAGAGTCAGGATCAATGATCGAGGACCATTCGCCAAGGGGAGGATCTTGGATCTTTCGTTGGCCGGTGCGCAGGCTCTTGGGATGACGAGCAACGGAACCGACCTGGTTGAGCTTCGAGTCGTCGACTATGACCCTCGGCCTGAAGGGATGGGGGTCCTCAGGGTTCAAGTCGGCTCCTTCTCAGACCTTCATAATGCGCGGGCTCTGTTCGCAAGGATCCGGCGGGCTTTTGCTGATGGACGCATTATTCAAACCGATCTTCCTGAAGGACGCCGATATCGAGTCCAGATCGGCCGGTTCTCGGACGAGCCTGAAGCTCGCAAGGCCTCAATGAGCCTTGATCGAATGTTTCATTTCCAATCATTCGTGGTGCGGGATGATGGGTAGCTATTGAAAGGACGACGGCAGAAGATGGCGAGTGCGGGCTATCGTTAGCATGATGGTAAATTTGGAACCGATTGATTTTTCAGCATGATTTTTTGAATTACTTGCCTGCTCGTGGCCCCTGTGATAGATGTATCCGCTGTGAATCCTATTCTGAGCTGTCCGGTTATCCTAATCGAACGATCCTCTAAAGGGTGGGCCAAGGGGTATCCTCTGGGAGACGCCCAGCTTTTCATCAGGCCAGCCGAACTGGTCCAACGTCCCTAAATAGTGATTGCATGGACATCCTCATCCTTCTAGGGTTGATAGGGTTATCCGCCATTATTTCCACTGCCGAGATCGGTTTTTTCTCGGTCAATGAAACCAGGCTGAGGGCCTTGGCCCAGACTGGCAGCAAGCGGGCGGAGAAAGCCCTTCAGCTCAGAAGTGACCCCCAGAGGCTCTTTTCGACCATTCTTGTGGGTGATCGTCTGGTCAGTACGGCGATTCCAATGTTTGCCACCTTTATCACGCTGAGTGCCTACGGGGAGAAGACCATTTTGGAGGAGGCCATCGCCGTCATGGTCGGGATCTTGACCTTCGTGCTGTTGGTCTGCGTGGACGTGGTGCCAAAAACGTTGGCAGCGAAATTTTCTGTGCCTGTGACCCTGAATTTGGCCTACCCGATCTACGGGGTTCAGGTCATGCTGCGGCCGCTCTTGTTCTTGATGGTGCCGCTGATCTACAGCTTGACGGGCGGAAAAGGACTCACGCATCCCCTGGTCACGGAAGAAGAGCTGAAGATCATGCTTGATCAGGGAGGAAAAGCGGGCGAAATCGAATCCGAAGAAGTCAAGATGATCAAGAACGTGTTCCAACTGAAGGGGATTACGGCTGAAGATGCGATGACCCCGCGTATCTATGTGTTTTCATTGGACGGGAATCTTCGCCTCAAGGAGGCGCAGGAGCAACTCTATAATTCGAAATATTCCCGTATTCCGCTGTATGACGGTACGCTCGATAACATCACGGGAATCCTCTACAAAACCAAGGCGTTGACGGAACTGGCGAAAGGGCGGATCGATTTGCGGTTGCGCGACATTGCGCATCCTCCACTCTTTGTTCCGGCCGGTAAGACGGCGGATGATTTAATGAAGCAGTTTCAGCAGGAAAAGCGACATATGGGAGTCGTCGTGAACGAATTCGGCGGTGTCATGGGGCTCGTGACTCTTGAGGATCTCCTTGAAGAGGTAGTCGGTGAGATCGTCGACGAAACGGATATCACGGAAGAACTCATTAAGCGTATCGGAAAGAGCCAGATCCTGGTTCACGGGCGGACCGAGGTGCGGAAGGTGAATGATTTTCTCAAGGTTGAACTTGGGGGAGATGAAGCCCTGACGATCGGAGGATTGATCCAGGAAAATCTCGGCCGGATCCCCACGGCAGGAGAAGAACTTCGCATCGAGAACTGCCGACTGGTCGTCCACGAGGCCGATCCTCGCTCGATACGGAGCGTCACTATTTTCAAGGATGAGAAGGTGGCGGTTCCGGTCGAAGCTTCTGTGTAGCCCTACGGTTTTTCCGACGAATTGATGACATTCTTGAATCCCTCCTCGTCCAGGATCTGCACGCCTAATTTGCGAGCCTGTTCAAGTTTGGAGCCCGCCTCGGTGCCAGCCACAACATAGGTTGTTTTCTTGCTGACGCTGGATGCAACTAATGCACCCAGTCGTTCAACCAGCGCCTTGGCTTCATCTCGTGAGAAACTCGACAATCCCCCGGTGAAGACGAAGGTTTTCCCTGAGAAGGGGAGCGGGGTGTGGCGCTGTGGAAGGGGTGTTTCCATGATCGAGACACCCAATTGTTGCAGTTGGTCGATGACCCGACGGTTGGACTGTTCCTGAAAATAGGACACGAGGCTTTCTGAAGTTTCAGGTCCGATCTCCCGGATGGCCTGAAACTGGTTGCGGTCCGCTGTCATGATGGCATGGAGCGAGCCGAATTCACGAGCCAGTACTTTGGCGATATGCTGACCGACCTGGCGAATGCCCAGCCCCATCAAGAAACGCTCAAGTTGTACAGCCTTACTTCGGGCGATGGCCTCGAGAAGAAGCGTCGAGGATCGCTCCGCAAAGCCTTCAAGTTTCAAAAGCTGTTCGTGGCGCAATCGGTACAGATCGGAAAGGTCCTTCACCAGTCCTTGATCGACAAGCTGTGCGACGGTCTTCTTGCCGAGCCCATCGATATTGAGGGCGGTTTTTGACGCGAAGTGTTCAATGGCCCCTTTGAGTTGTGCGGGGCAGCCCGCCTGTCCCGTGCAGTAGTAATAAGCCCCGTCTCGTGCCACGGCGGACCCGCATATCGGGCAGTGTTGCGGCATCAGAAAGGGTTCTGGCCTGATTTGACCGGAGACGGGGATCCGTTCGGCGATGGCGGGGATGACGTCCCCGGCCCGTTCAACCCGCACCGTGTCACCGACGCGGATGTCCTTTCGAGCCACCTCGTCCGCATTGTGAAGGGTGGCACGGCTGATCGTGACCCCTCCGACTTCCACCGGCCGTAACAAGGCAAGAGGGGTCAAGGTTCCGGTACGCCCCACGGAAATGGCGATATCCTGAACTTCCGTGACCTCTTTTCTTGGGGGAAACTTAAACGCAATGGCCCAGCGAGGGCTTCTGGATTTCATGCCCAGCCGGTTCTGCCAGTCCACACGGTTGATCTTCACGACGACACCGTCAATCTCATAGGGGAGATGGTCGCGTCGTTCCTGTGTTTCCCGGTGAAAGGCCAAGACCTGGTCGATGGTTTCGCACCGTCGGCGGAGCATCGGGACCGGAAGCCCCCACTCAGCCAACCGTTCCAGTTCGTCCCAGTGCGTTGAAGGAAGCGGGCCGGTCATCGCCATCACCTCATAGCATGTGACGACCAAAGGCCGAGAAACCGTAATGCGCGAATCGAGTTGACGAAGGGAGCCGGCTGCGGCATTCCGCGGGTTGGCGAAGGCGTCGTCTCCCCGCTCCGTCATGCGTCTGTTGAGGGCATGGAAGTCGGAGAGGCGCATATACACTTCGCCTCGCATGACGAGATGCTCCGGGTAGGTGTCGGTCTGTAGCTGAAGCGGCAGGGCGCGAATCGTGCGGAGGTTCATGGTGACATCTTCGCCGGTCGTGCCGTCACCACGGGTCGCCCCACGAACAAAGGCTCCACGGTCATAGACGAGTTCGACTGAGAGCCCGTCGAATTTCGGCTCGATCGTGTACTCGATCTGCTCGGTTTCAAGCTCTCGTTTCACCCGCTGGTGGAAGGCCAAGACCTCCTCGGGATCCATCAAGGAGTCAAGGCTCAACATGGGGCGCTCATGCGGGATCTTTCCCAGTTCGTCCAGGGGAGGGGCTCCGACACGTTGCGTTGGAGAATCGGACGTGACGAGGTCCGGGTACTTCAGCTCGAGATCGAGCAGTTCACGGAACAGGCGATCATACTCCCCATCGGAAATCTCGGGACGGTCCTTCACGTAGTAGAGATGGTCGTGGTGCCGAATTTGAGTCTTGAGTATCGCGAGGCGATCTTCATCGGCCTGCCGAATTTTGGATGGGGGCGGCAAATCGTGAAAGAGGGAATCCTGTCGCATCGTTGTACTCAACGATGGGAGACGTGGGTGTTCGATGTGTTGATGGTATGACAGCCGTAACTTACCATTGAAGGCGGTCAAAACTTGAAACCGATGGTGACCGTAGCACAGGCCGGAGAAACGGTCAAACGGGTCGGTTGGCTTGCTTTGACTTTCGCCCCAGTGCCCACTATTCTAAGCGTCTCTTCGTCCTTGGGAATCGGTGATGGCCGGGCAAAAGGAGGGTGTATGCGGAGGGATGAGTATCCAATCGGTGCACGCATGCGGAAGGCCGCTTTATTCGGAATCCTATTAGCTGGATGGCCGGTGGTGGGCGGGTGTGTGGTGTTGGAAGAAAAGTTCAACGCCGAAAAGGCAAGAAGTCTCAATTTTCAACGCCTTTTGGCCCAAGAGGAAAAGCGCACCGCTGAGCTGGACAGTGAAGTGAAACGGACGAAGACGGAGCTGGCCGAGTTCGAAGCGAGAAATCGAGAGTTGTCGGCGCAGGTCCAGATGGCACGAGAACAGATGACCCGTCTTCAGGAGGAAACTGAAGCGATCAGGGAAGCCACAGTGCTCGAACGAAAGGCGCTCGAGGACATGCAGCGGAAAGGTCCTTCCGCTGCGGGAAAGCCCAAGAAAATTGAACCATTCAAAGAACCGGCAAAAGTCACCACGACGGAATCGAGTGCGAGCGACGCCAAAGCTTCTTCATCTCAAAGTACACTGAATGCCATGCCGAAGTCGGGTTCGACGGTTCATGTCGTGAAGCCGGGTGAGACCCTTTTCGGTATCAGCCGACGGTACGGTCTGGATATCGAGAAGGTGAAGAAAATGAACAAGTTGCCGGATGATATCATCGAAGTCGGCCAAAAAATCCTGGTGGGAAGCGAGTAAGCGGGAGAGGTGCGGGCTGTGACCTATTCGCTTAGCCTGGATGAGTTTCGTTCCTACGCGAAGCAGGGCAATCTTATCCCACTGTTTCGAGAAATCCTCGCGGACCACGATACACCAGTCTCGGCTTTTGCCAAGATCGACCATGGTCCCTCGGCCTATTTACTGGAAAGCATTCAAGGGGGGGAGAAATGGGCGCGGTATTCTTTCCTCGGTAGCGGATCTCCGGTCGTCATCTACGAAGACCGCGGGGATTTGTGCATCAAGAAGGGGGGGCGTGTGCGCCGGATCCCCAGCCGAGGCGCCCCCATGGATCGTCTGCGGGAGATCCTTGAGGCCTATCAGCCCGTGACGGTGCCGGAGTTGCCTCGTTTTGTCGGTGGAGCCGTGGGGTATCTCGGCTATGATATCGTCAAGACGTTTGAGGACCTTCCTTCTCGGCGAAAAGACGACCTCCATCTTCCGCAGTTTGCCTTTCTCCTGACCGAGACGTTGCTGATTTTCGATAACGTGTCGCAGAAAATCAAAGTCGTGGCCAACGCACAGGTCAAGTCCGAATCGGACCGGGACATTCGTGCGGCCTATCGAGAGGCGACAACCCGCATTGAAAAGATGATCGCGAGAATTCGTCGCCCGCTTCGCCGAGTCAAACCCAAACACCGGCGGTCTCCTCTCCGCTTTGTCTCCAATATGAACAAAGCTGATTTTGAGAAAATGGTCTCGCGGGCGCAGGACTACATCAAGGCGGGCGACATCTTTCAGTGTGTGCTCTCACAACGATGGGAAACGAATTTGCAGGCTCCACCGTTCCAGCTGTACCGGGCGCTCCGTGTGGTGAATCCTTCCCCGTACATGTACTACCTGCGCATTGCAGGAGTGGAACTGGTCGGATCGTCCCCGGAAATTCTCGTGCGTTGCGAAGACGGCCTCGCGTCCGTGCGTCCGATTGCGGGGACCAGGCGACGTGGAATGACGCCGGAAGAGGATGCGGAGCTTGAGCGACGGCTGTTGGCTGATGCCAAGGAGCGAGCCGAACACATTATGCTGGTGGATCTGGGGCGAAACGATATCGGGCGGGTGGCTGAACGGGGATCGGTCAGCGTCGAATCGTTGATGAATGTTGAGCGATACTCCCATGTCATGCATATTGTGTCGAATGTGACCGGGAAATTGAGCAAGGAGAAGACCGTCTATGATGTGCTCAAGGCCTGTTTCCCGGCCGGTACGGTGTCCGGAGCACCGAAGATTCGAGCGATGGAAATCATCGAGGAGCTTGAACCGACCACACGCGGACCCTATGCCGGAGCGGTCGGCTACATCAGCTTCTCGGGGAACATGGACATGTGTATCAATATTCGTACGGTGGTCGTCTCAGGCCATCGGGCGTTTATCCAAGCCGGAGCCGGCATCGTGGCTGATTCGAATCCGGTCCATGAATATGAAGAAACCTGTAACAAGGCCCGTGCCATGATGAAAGCCATCGAATTGGCGGAACAGGGGCTGGAATAGGGAAGCCTTCAGCAGTTAGCTGTCGGCGTCAAGCAGTCCGGAACCGTCGAGGTCTATTTGATGCGCTGAATACTGAGAGCTGAAAGCCAGAAGCTGGATTCACATGCTACTTGTCATCGACAACTACGATTCCTTCACCTACAACCTCGTGCAATACCTGGGGGAACTCGGTGAGGAGATCCGGGTCATTCGCAACGACAAGATGACCCTGGATCAGATCGACGAATTACGCCCGGACCGGCTGGTAATTTCTCCCGGACCCTGCACGCCCAAGGAAGCAGGGATTTCCGTCGAGGCGATCCGTCGATTCGGTGGGAAGCTCCCGATTCTCGGCGTCTGTCTCGGGCATCAGTCGATGGCGGTCGCCTACGGAGGAGAAGTGATCCGCGCGTCACGGTTGATGCATGGAAAGACTTCTCAGATCAAACATGACGGGAAGACCATCTTCCGATCGCTTTCCAATCCATTCGAAGCGACGCGCTATCATTCGCTGATTGTCAATCGAGCCAATCTTCCTGACTGCTTTGAAATCTCTGCCGAGACGGCCGAGGGCGAAATCATGGGGCTTCGGCATAAAGTACTAGGTGTCGAAGGAGTTCAATTCCATCCGGAGTCAATTTTAACGACATCGGGAAAAGACCTTCTACGAAACTTCCTGAAACTCTAGCCGCTTCTGCTGCTGTGTGACCAATGATCAAAGATGCACTCGCCAAGTTGGCCGACCGAGTCGATCTTTCCGTGCAGGAAGCCGAATCGATCATGTGCGAGATCATGGACGGGGCTGCGACCCCGGCGCAAGTGGCGGCCTATCTCATGGGGCTCAGGCAGAAGGGCGAAACGGTTGAGGAAATCGTCGGCTCGGCGAGAGCGATGCGATCGCGGGCCGCGCGCATCAGTGTCGGAGCGTCCATCGTCGTGGATACCTGTGGGACCGGCGGGGATGGAGCGAATACATTCAATATCTCGACGACGGCCGCGTTCGTCGTGGCGGGAGCCGGCATTACCGTTGCCAAGCACGGCAATCGTTCCGTATCTTCCAGAAGCGGAAGCGCCGATGTGTTGAGCGCCCTCGGCGTCAAGATTGAGTTGGAACGGGAGCGGGTCGCCGACTGTATCGATGAGGTCGGCATCGGGTTCTTGTTTGCGCCGCACTACCACAGTGCCATGAAACATTGTGCCGGGCCGAGGCAGGAGATGGGCATCCGAACGATCTTAAATGTGCTCGGGCCGCTCACGAATCCGGCCGGAGCCACGCATCAAGTGCTTGGGGTGTATGAGGCACAGAAGACGGAAATCCTCGGACGGGTCTTGCTGGAGCTGGGATCGCAACATTGCTTCGTGATTCATGGGATGGATGGACTGGACGAGATTACGCTGTCGGACCGGACAAAAGTTTCCGAGGGCAAGGGCGGAGTCGTCTCGAGTTACTTTATCTCGCCGGAGGAGTTCGAGCTGCCCCGTGTTCCCAGAAAAGAGGTTGCAGGGGGTTCGCCGGAGGACAATGCGCGGATCGTCAAGGAGATTTTACAAGGCCGGAAAGGTTCCAAGCGGGACATCGTTTGCCTGAACGCAGCACCTGCAATGGTTGCCGGCCAGAAAGCGAAAACGCTCAAAGATGGATTCCGCCTCGCCCAGCAGACCATCGACTCAGGAGCTGCTGCGGAGAAACTCGATCGTCTTATCGCATTTACCACGAAGGCATGATGGGCCAATGATTCTCGATCGTATTCTGGAACATAAAAAAGCGGAACTCCGGCATAAGCAAAGCCGTGCCTATCTTGCTGAACTCAAAGCGGCTATCCGTGACGCACCCCCCACGCTTGGCTTCGCCGTCACACTCGATGCGACGAAACCGACGACTAGTCCATCCTTGATTGCCGAGGTGAAGAAGGCATCACCAAGTCTCGGGCTCTTACGGGAAGAGTTCGCGGAGAAGTTTGATCATTTGGGACTGGCACGGACCTATCGAGAACAAGGCGCCTCAGCTGTGTCCGTTTTGACCGACAAGGATTTTTTCCAAGGAGACCTTCAGTACCTCAAAGCCATCAAACAAGCGTTGCCAATCCCGGCACTCAACAAAGAATTTATGGTCGGGGACATCCAATTTTATGAGGCGCGGGCCCACGGAGCCGATGCGATTTTGCTGATCGTCGCAGCATTGGAGAAACGACAGTTGATCGACTTCCATGCCTTGGCGACAGAACTGGGGATGGATAGTCTGTTCGAGACGCACCATGAGCGAGAGTTGGATACGGTCTTGGAATGGATTCCTAATGCGCGAATGATCGGAATCAATAATCGGGATCTCAGAACCTTCACGACCGATCTCAATGTCACGTTTCGTCTGGCCAAGCGGATTCCGTCTGACAAATTGATCATCAGTGAAAGCGGGATACATAAGCGAGATGACGTGGTGAAATTGAACGAGGCCGGTATTCACGCCATGTTGATCGGCGAGTCGCTCATTCGTGCGGACAACACCGGCGACAAGGTTCGCGAATTACTTGGAACCACGGAGAGTAGTGGCCATTCAGGATAGGTGATGCGGGTATGGTGAAGATTAAGGTCTGCGGTATCACTAATGTGGACGACGCGAGGATGGCGGTAGCAGCCGGTGCGGATGCCTTAGGTTTTGTGATGTATCGAAAAAGTCCCCGCTTCGTCGAACCGGCAGTGGTGAAAGCGATTGTGGCCGGGCTTCCCCTGTTTGTACTGCCCGTTGGAGTCTTCGTCAATGAAGAGCCAGAGCGGGTGCGGGCCTTGGTGGATGAATGTGGCCTGGCCTTGGCGCAGCTGCATGGAGATGAAACCGCACTGTATTGTCAGGACCTTGGACGTCCTGTGATGAAAGCCCTTCGCCTCAAAGACCGGGGGACCTTTCTGGCTCTGGCCGAATTCCAAGGACGGGCCAACGTACGAGGGGTTCTCATTGATGCTTTCTCCAATCAGGCTTATGGCGGCACCGGGCAGACCGTTGATTGGGGGTTGGCTCAGGAGGCGGCTCGGTCCACACCGATCGTTCTGGCTGGTGGGTTGACTCCAATGAATGTCGCCGAGGCGATCGCTCAGGTTCGCCCCTATGGAGTCGATGTGAGTAGCGGGGTGGAGCTCACCCCAGGGAAAAAGGACCATGACAAGGTAAAGGCGTTTATTGCAGCAGCCAGACTTGTGCCAGCCTGACCCGCGCTACTATACTTCCCTTCTCATATGTTATTCAGGAGGAGCTGATCACATGCCGACGCTTCCAGATAATCGTGGCCGGTTCGGACCCTACGGGGGCCGGTATGTGCCTGAAACTCTCATGCCGGCCTTGCTGGAGCTGGAAGAGGAGTATGCCAAGGCGAAGAAAGACCGACGCTTCCAGACCGACCTCGCTTACTATCTGAAACAGTATGTTGGCCGTCCCACCAGTCTCTACCGTGCCGATCGACTGACCAAGAAATTGGGCGGCGCTAAGATCTATCTGAAGCGGGAAGACCTGTGTCATACCGGTGCGCATAAGATCAATAACGCGATCGGCCAAGTGCTATTGGCCATACGGATGAAAAAGCGACGCATCATTGCGGAGACCGGTGCCGGTCAGCACGGAGTGGCCACTGCCACGGCAGCGGCGATGTTTGGATTGGAATGTGAAGTTTACATGGGCACGGAAGATATGCAGCGTCAGGCGCTGAATGTCTTCCGCATGCGATTGCTCGGTTCGAAAGTGACCGGTGTCGATGCCGGCAGCCGGACGTTGAAAGATGCCATCAGTGAAGCCATGCGGGATTGGACCACGAATGTGCGCACGACCCATTACATTCTCGGGTCCGTGCTAGGGGCGCATCCCTATCCGATGATGATTCGGGATTTCCAGGCGATTATTGGAAAAGAGGCGAGGAAACAGATCCTGGCTGCGGAGGGGAAGTTGCCCGATTATCTCGTGGCCTGTGTCGGTGGGGGGAGCAATTCGATCGGACTGTTCCATGCGTTTATCGGAGACTCCAAGGTGAAGATGGTGGGAGTCGAAGCCGGAGGAAGTGGGATTGTGAGTGGGAAACATGCCGCGCGGTTTTCCGGTGGGAAGCCGGGCGTCTTACAAGGGACGATGACATATCTCTTACAAGACGAAAATGGGCAGATCAATCTGACCCATTCAGTCTCGGCTGGATTGGACTATGCTGCGGTGGGACCGGAGCACAGTCTCTATCATGACCAGGGCCGGATCGAATACAGCTATGCGACAGATGATGAAGCGATGGCTGCCTTTGATCTGCTGGCTCGTGAAGAAGGGATCGTGCCTGCATTGGAAAGTGCCCATGCTATTGCGCATGTCATCAAGTTGGCCCCGAAGATGAAAAAGTCACAGGTGATCATTGCCAACCTGTCTGGCCGTGGCGACAAAGATGTTCAGCAAGTGGCGAGAATGCGAGGGGTGGAGCTATGAGCGGGCGGCTGGAAATCACGTTTCAACGGTTGCGTGACAAGAAAGAGAAAGCGCTCATCGCCTACCTGATGGCGGGAGATCCAGGGCTTGCGGAGACAGAACAACTGGTCGTGGCCTTGGAACAGGCAGGAGCCGATATCATCGAGCTCGGTGTGCCCTTCTCCGATCCGATTGCTGACGGCCCAGTCATTCAGCAGGCCGCCGAGCGAGGATTGAAGAGCGGCACAACACTCCGGAAAATTCTAGATTCCGTGAAGAACCTCAGGCAGCGCACCGAGATCCCCATCGTGCTCATGCTGTACTACAATTCGATCCATGCCATGGGGTACGAGCCGTTTTGCAAAGCTGCAACAGCTGCCGGAGTTGATGGGTTGATCGTGCCTGATATGCCGCCAGATGAAGCAGGGCCGCTTAAGAAGCCAGCCGATGCCGCTGGTCTGCCGCTCATTTTCCTGTTGGCTCCGACGAGCACACCCAGCCGCCGAAAACTGGTGGCGGAAGAATCACACGGGTTTGTCTACTATGTCTCGTTGACGGGGATCACAGGGGCGAAGCTCAGCAACGTGACGGACATCCAACAGAATGTTCAAAAGCTCAAGAAGGTTTCAGCCTCGCCAGTCGCCGTCGGCTTCGGCGTGGCAACGCCCGAAGATGCCGCACAAGTCTCCAAAATGGCCGATGGTGTCATCGTCGGCAGCGCCATCGTCAAACAGATCGCCTCCCACCAACAGGATCCAGCAATGGTGAGCCATGTCGCTGAGTTTGTCCGATCATTAAAAACTGCGATGGCTCAGGCCTAGGAAACTGCCATAATCCTCAAGTCGAAGCTGGATCTTGATACAAGAAGCAAGATCTGCTCCTAAGAGACCTGTAGATGCGATCATCCGCTTGCATCATTCTCCTCATTAGTGAGGTGTCTGTGCAATCGGGGGAAGATCAGTCGGCCAGGGCTTGCGGTTCCGACGTTCCGAGGGCAACGGCCAGATCGATGTCTTGCGCGGCTCGTGCGACACCGCAGGCCGATACGGCAAATCCGCCGATCAACGCGTAGGAAGCAAGCAACCGAGCGCGGTGTGCTTGGTCCAAACGTTCAACAATCTGATTTAGGGCTTTGGAGAACACCGGCTCAAGTCGTAGCAGACATCTGACAGGTGCAATGCGATGGTCAGCCGCTCTTCAGGCGTCTGGCGGCGTGTACGTTCGATCTTCTCATCCGAGAGCTGTTGCCCCAATTGACTGGGTTGCCTTCGAGACTTCTGCGAGAGGATCGATTGCTGATGCTTCATGTGTGTAACTATACATGGGTCCGCTGAAACCTAAAAGGATGAAAACCTACTGCTGGCAGGGCGACCAAGCATGCTCTTGGGCAATAAAGGGCATCTGACAGACAAAACTGAAAAGGGTAAGGAAAGGCCGTCATTAGTGCGTTGTGGTCACCAGGGTCGGTGTTTGAGTTTGCACCATTGGGAACCTCATTTGTCTCTCAGTTGTATTCGAGTGCTCTCGGCTTGTCCTGCGCCAAAGCAATCTGAGGCACAATCCTGGCTTGCCCAAAGACCATTTATTGATTCCTTTTAGCTCACCTGCGACGCGATCATATTTCGTCCATTTTCCCCACAATGCTTTTGTGATCTTCGTTTTGTTGCTACAGTACTGAAATCGTGCGACCTGCTATGTGCTGAGAACTCATCCATCATCATGACCAGTGCGCTCCTTTACGATCGTCTCCAGTTTGCCTTTACCGCTACCTTCCACTATCTCTTTCCACAGTTGACGATGGGGCTGGCCTTTCTGCTGTTCTACTTGCGCACCCGAGTGCTGCTGACCGGCGACACCCATTATGAAGAAGTCGCGAATTTCTGGACCAAGATCTTTGCCCTCAATTTCGGATTCGGCGTCGTCACCGGGATTCCGCTTGAATTTCAATTCGGGACCAACTGGGCACGGTTTTCGACCTATGCGGGAGGCGTGATCGGGCAAACGCTTGCGATGGAAGGGGTCTTTGCCTTTTTCCTCGAGTCCTCGTTTCTCGGAGTGCTCCTGTTTGGGAAGCGGTTCAGTCGACGAGTGCAATGGTTTGCCACCCTCATGCTCTTCGTCGGGACCTGGCTGTCGGGCTATTTCATCCTGGCCACGAATGCCTGGATGCAGCATCCTGTTGCGTATCAGGTGGCAGATGACGGTCGGCTGTTCGTTACCAGTCTGAGTGGATTGCTGACTAACCCGTGGCTGTTCTGGCAATTCACGCACAACATGACGGCGACGGTTGTCACGGCGTCCTGTATGGTGGCGGCGGTAGGTGCGTATTATTTGTTGTCCGGTCAGCATCAGGCGCATGCGAAAACATTTCTACGGACTGGCGTTGTTGTCGGCGCGATCACATCCGGACTGATGATCTTCCCGACTGGTCACGGCAATGCCGACCAGGTGTTCCAGCATCAACCGGTCAAGGGCGCCGCATTTGAGGGGCTCTTCAGGACGGAGCGCGAGGCGGGTCTCTATCTGGTTGGGCAACCGAACCTCGAAACGATGACCATCGATAACCCCATTGAGATTCCTGGAGCGCTCAGTTTTCTCGTGTACAAAGACCTCTATGCGAAAGTCAAAGGGCTCGATGCGTTTCCGCGCGATGAGTGGCCGGACAATTTACCGCTCCTCTACTATGCCTATCATGTCATGGCGGGATTGGGGACGATTTTTGTGCTTCTCTTCGGCACGGCCCTCCTCTCCCTGTGGCGAGGCTGGTTGTTCAAGATGAAGTGGCTGCTGTGGTGGTTGATGCTCTGTGCCCCGTTCCCGTACATCGCCACGTCGGCCGGGTGGATGACCGCCGAGCTTGGGCGTCAACCCTGGCTAGTGTATGGTCTCTTACGTACCTCAGAGGGCACCTCGCCGCTCGTCCATTCGGGGAATGCCCTCTTTACCTTGATCGGTTTCGTGGGATTGTACCTGCTCCTTGGCATGCTGTTTATTTTATTGGTCAGCAATCTCATCCGACAGGGGCCTGTCTCAATCAATCTATCAGCGACGCACCTCCCTCAAAGCCCAGGGGCGTAATGGAAACGGCATGGTTTATCATCGTCACCTTGATGCTCGCCATGTACGTGGTCTTGGACGGTTTTGATTTCGGCGTCGGTATGGTGTATCCGTTCATCGCTCGAACCGAAGCGGAGCGGAAAACAGCCTTGACCTCTATCGGACCGGTATGGAACGCCAATGAGGTGTGGTTGATCGCCGCCGGCGCCGTGCTGTTTTTCGCCTATCCCAAGGCCTATGCGGCGGGATTCAGCGGGTTCTATCTCGCCCTGATTTTGGTGCTGTGGCTGCTCATTTTTCGAGGCCTGGCGTTGGAATTGCGGGCTCAGGTTGATCATCTATTGTGGAGGCAAGCCTGGGATGCGGCCTTAAACATCAGCAGCGTGCTCTTGGCGATTGTGTTTGGTACGGCCTTGGGCAACCTGATTCGTGGGGTCCCTTTAAACCAAGACGGGTATTTCTTCGTTCCGCTCTGGACCGACTTTCTTCCGGGATCGGCACCCGGCATCCTCGATTGGTTCACCGTGCTGCTGGGGCTATCCAGTGCGGTGATTTTAGCTTTCCATGGAGCGAATTACCTGGCTATGAAAACTGACGGCTTCCTGCATCAGCGGGCCGTCGCGGCCGCTCGAATTCTGGGGTGGATGTCCGCAGGGTACACAGCCTTGACCGTGATGGCTGTGCCGATGGTGCAACCGAGCTTGGCGCTCAATTTTACCAGGAACCCTGTGGTGTACCTGGCACCGTTGATCGGGGCAATTTCGCTGGGGTATAGCCTGTATTTCAGGCTCCGCCGGCGGGACACCTCCGCATTTCTTGCCTCCAGCGTGTTTATCTTTCTGATGCTCGCCAGCGTAATGTTCGGCATGTATCCGTACATCTTGGTCTCAACGACCGACCGGGCATTCAGCCTGACCGTGTTCAACGCGTCCACTGATTCCTATGGATTAACCGCCGGGATCGGCTGGTTTGTCGGCGGGTTTCTGCTTATTCTGGCCTATCAGGTCTATCTCCATTCACAGTTCTTCGGCAAGGTTCGGTCGGACGACATCCACTAAATCTCCGTGCTGTTTCCAAGGAGGACCGATGGTCTTGGGGTCGGCGACTGGTGTTATGCCGGATCGGTCAGTGACTCTTCGCCTCGGCTGAGTCAGCAACGCTTTGACATGACTCAGTACAGGTGCTTCGACCTGGATCAGCTGGGACAAAAACTAAGTTCCGTGGAAATGGGTGCTTGTGTACGATGCGGATCGGCTGGATGCCGAGAGCGGCTTACTTCTTCGTTTGCGGAGGCATGTAGTTGATTATCTCGCCGGCGAGCTCTTTTGCGATGTCTTTGAGGCTTGGCTTGATGAACATATAACTGTCCGACCGTTCATGGCGGGCTTTCCAGACCGTGGTACCGGTGGCGGCATCGACCAGTCGAAGACTGAGCCCGACTCGGCCAACGTTATCGCCTTCTTTCCGGACGTATTCCCAGGAATTGACGCGAACCACGAGGAAGGCATCGACGTTCAAGGCTTTCCCGAGCTTGACGGCCGAATCTTTGTCGGATTGTCCGGTCATCTCTAGACGAGAAAAGTAGAACACCAGTGAATCAAACGCTTCCTTTGAGGCCTGGAAGATATCCGTGACATTTTCAGGCGAGACGACCCGCTCGATATTGCCTTGCCGATTCAGTGCTCCTACCAGGACGTCCTGAATGTCCTCCCGGGCGCTGTCGTACTGGCTGGCCATCGGCGGCAGCACGGCGATGGTCTGAGGTCGAAATACCCTGGCGCCGGGGCCTTCCCACACCTCTTGCAACCCTCCGCAGCCGTTGAGTAGCGCGACAAGCAAGACGAGAAAGGGGATGCGCACAGATAATCGAGCCAGCATGGGTTTAGTATACCATTAGAACGTCAAGGAAATAGACGCGGACACGAGCGCGCCCTTTTCACGAAAGTCATACCCCCCGCCGGCATCGGCCCGGAAATTAAACCACCGCATCCCCAGGCCTGCCGTCGGAACGAAGGGGGTCGACGCATCCTGCATATTCTTGAATGTTCCGATCCGAAACGAAAGAAATTCCGACAAAATTGTCTGTTCGAGTCCCAAGCTCACAAGTTGGCTCTTCACACCTGGGATAAAGGTCTTGTTTGACGTCGCATCTACATCGGCTGTTAACGTTAGCGTGGAGTAGGGGTTAATCGCGACTCCAACTCGGACCTGTGGCTCCAGCTTCAGTTCGCCTCCGCCGGCGGCATCGAAAGTTGGCTTATTGATATCCTTTGCAACGACCCCAAACCTCACCCAGGAGGATGGCCGATAGATTGCCCCGATGTCAATTCCGTAGGTTGTGGAGATGTTCGGTTTGCCGAAGTGATCGGTTGTGCTCACCCCACTTCCCCCTTGGAGTTCGGTGGAGCCATTGTATGCCGCCCCCTGAATGACCTTTGCCGTAATCCCGATTGAAAAGGTCTTGTCAGCAAAGGCGTAGGCATAGGAAAAGGCCAGTTGCCTGGCTTCCAGGCCGCGGAGCGCCATCTGGCCAGTCACCGTGACCGGTAATCCTGGCCCAGCTGGCGGGGTGACCGTCACCGGTGTTGAGACGAATCCACCGCCTGTGGCGACATCAGAGATATTGAATCCAAAGGCATGTTCACCGAGGTGTCCTTTAAAATAGAGGCCGGCCGATCCATTGACTGAAACCGTGGCGCCGGGCCGATTGATGCGATCGGCAATCAACTGGGCTTTCACCAGATTCGCCGGAGCGGTATCATTACGATCGAAGTTCTCCAGATCATGCAGGGCATCTCCGATGCCGAGACGGTCTGTGGCTTGTCCGCCGCCTTGAAGGCGAATATCGACGGTTTGAGTCATGGCCAGGCCGGCAGGATTCCAATAAGTGGCGAGCGCATTGGTGGTCACGGCGACGCCGGCTCCGCCCATGCCCATGGCGCGAGGGCCTGAGATGACGAATTCCGCCGCGGATACGAGTGACGGCCATACTGACAGAGCCAGCAATAGGCTGATGCGGAGGGGAGATGAACGGTGCATGTCGATCTCTACTGTAGTAAATGGAAACCTACGCGAGTCTAGAGAAGGATCAAAAGTTCGTCAAGGAATCGCCGGTTGCTCACCGGCCGGTATAAAAAGATGAAGGATCCGCTTACCACCTGTCTCCGGAGAGATAGAAGGAAAGAGACTTTCGCCTGAGGGTAAGGCGTTCTAGACGATTTGTCCGTCCTGCATGTGGATAATGCGATCGGATTGGGCAGAGAGTTTGTCGTTATGCGTGACGATCACGAACGTCGTGCCGCGTGTCTTGCTCAACGTGCGCATCAATCCGAACAATCCGTCTCCGCTATGGGTGTCCAGGTTGCCGGTCGGTTCATCTGCCAAGACAACATCCGGCTTCTGCATGAGTGCGCGGGCCATGGCGACTCGCTGCTGCTCTCCTCCCGACAGCTCCCCGGGCTTGTGATGCAACCGATGTCCCAATCCGACTTCCGAGAGGAGGGTGGTGGCTTCGGTTCTGACAATGGCGGGGTCGCGACGTTGCACGAGCGCCGGCATGCAGGCATTTTCCAACGCCGTGAATTCGGCGAGCAAGTGATGGAATTGGAAGACGAACCCGATCCGCTTATTACGGAACTCCGCTTGCTGCGCCTCGGTCATGCGAAAGAGATCCTGCCCATCGAATGTGACGGTTCCGCTGCTCGGCTTATCTAGGGTGCCGATAATGTGGAGCAAGGTGCTCTTGCCGGCCCCGGAGGCGCCGACAATAGCCACCAACTCGCCGCGCTGAATCTCAAGATTGATTCCCTTGAGCACGGGCACTTCGTAGGATCCCATCGAGAAAGACTTATGCAGATTGGTGACCGTAATCATGACGGAAGCTTTCAGCTGTCAGTTTTCAGCGGACAGTAGTCGCAGCGAATTCTCTATCGTGAGCAATTGGTTTCTGATCCGACAGCTGATAGCTAAACGCTGTCAGCTGTTTGCCGGAACTTCATTCATAACGCAACGCCGCCACCGGTTCCAGCTTTGCGGCCTGATTGGCCGGGTGGACCGTTGCGACAAAACTAATCAAGATGGCCGACCCCGCCACGAGCAACACATCCTCGGCCAATACGTGCACCGGAATGGTCGAGATGTAATACACGCTCGGGTCGAAGGTCCAAAATGTTTGAATCAGCCAGAGAAACGCATAGCCTAACGGGATCCCGATGCCGGTTCCGGTGAATCCAATGATCAATCCGTTGAGCATGAAAATGCGGCGAATGCTCTGCTTGGTCGCGCCCATGGCCTTGAGGATCGCGATTTCCTTCTGCTTCTCCGTCACGATCATGGTCAATGTGCTGACGATGTTGAATGAGGCCACGATCGTGATAAGGACCAGGAGGAGAAACATCATCGTCTTCTCCAGTTTGAGCGCCGAAAACAGGTTGCGATTCATCTGCATCCAATCTCTGGCCCCATGACTGAACCCTAACTCCTGTTCAATGTTACGAGCGATATCCGCGGCACGGAACACATCAGTGACTTTGACTTCCACGCCGGAGACGCTGGCAGTCATGTTGAAAAACTTTTGAGCTTCGCCGAGCTCGATATAGGCCAGAGACGAATCGTATTCATACATGCCGGAATGGAAGAGGGCGGCGACGGCGAACGTTCGGATCTTGGGGACCATGCCCATCGCGCTGATCGGCCCGACGGGAGAGACCACATTGACGGTGTCGCCGACGAACACTCCTAACCTCAGCGCCAGCTCTTTGCCGAGGATGATGCCAGGTTTTTCGACGAGACGCGGTTCTCCTTGAGGGTCGTCGACAGGAGCCTGCATCACCTTGACCGGAGCGAGGAGGTCATTCAGTTGTCCTGCTGTAATATTCTTCGCGAGCTCGGTCACATTCGCTTCCCGTTTTGGGTCGATGCCACGCAGGACGATCCCCTGTACGCCCGACTGTGTTGTGAGGAGCACCTGTCGGAGGACAAACGGGGTGGCCGCCACCACGTCGGGGACCGTCTGAATCTTATCGGCGAGACGGTCATAGTCGCTCATATGCTCTTTCATGCGTTCTTGGACGATGATATGGGCGGTGGTGCCGAGGATCTTGCTTTGAATGTCTTCCCGGAATCCGGTCATGATGCCGACGGTGCCGATCAGTGCTGCGACGCCCAATGTAATACCGGCGATCGACACGAAGGTATTCAGCGAAATGGTCCGGTTCCGGCGCTTGGCGCGCAGGTAGCGAAGCCCGACGAAGATTTCAAAGGGAAGGGTCACGCTTACGATTTCTCCGGCCGGAGCTGAGGAAAGAGGACGACATCCCGAATGGATGCCTGGTCGGTCAACAGCATGATCAGACGGTCGATCCCGATCCCTTCTCCCGCGGTCGGGGGCATGCCGAATTCGAGGGCGCGCAAGAAGTCTTCATCGACGACATGGGCTTCCTCATCGCCCGCTTCACGCTGAGCGGCTTGGCTCTCAAACCGCTCACGTTGGTCCAACGGATCGTTCAGCTCGGAAAAGGCGTTCGCGATCTCCCGACCGGCGATGTACAGTTCGAATCGATCGGTCAAGGCCGGGTCTGCATCCTTCCGTCTCGCCAGTGGAGAAATTTCGATCGGGTAGTCGGTGATAAACGTAGGCTGTTGAAGATTCGGCTCAACGGTTTCCTCGAAGATCTCGTTAAGGATCGTAAACAAAGTAGATTTAGGGTCTACATGGACGTTCAGCTGTTTGGCTGCTGCCAGGGCCTTGTCACGATCATGGAGTACCGACGAGTCGAGACGATTCACCTCCAGAATAGCCTGATGATAGGACCATCGCCGCCAGGGAGGGGTGAGGACGATCTCCTTGCCCTGGTAATGAATCACCGTCTTCCCCAGGAGCTGTTGAGCCAAGCTGGAGATGAGTGTTTCGGTGAGAGCGATCAGATCCTGATAGTCCGCGTAGGACATGTAGAATTCCAGCATCGTAAATTCAGGATTGTGAATCGTCGAGATGCCTTCATTCCTAAAGTTGCGGTTGATCTCGAAGACCCGTGGAAATCCTCCGACGATCAGGCGCTTCAGATAGAGTTC
>CAADGK010000057.1 GCA_900696515.1 uncultured Nitrosospira sp.
AACGCGCCGAAGAGCATTTTGGATCCGTTCCCGGCCCAGGTGCAGAAGGCCAAGAGCGTGTACTAAGTTAGGGTGAGGAGTAGTGAGATCGAACGGCCCGGGGCTCCCACAAGGGGTTCCGGGCCGTTTTCTTAATCACCGGAGCAATTAATCATTTCTTGCGCGGATGGAAGGGGCATACCCAGTTGTCGGAGACAGCTCGACCTGAGTATTGACGAGCTTCAGAGTTGTCGCCGAAGCTTGACAGCATCGGGTTGATTGATCCCTGTAAGCTCATCTCGCGTGCCCGAATAGTCTGTTTCATGGTGTCGAACTTTCCGCGTGCGCGTAGACGATCAAACTGTTCATGCAGATTGAACACCATGGTCGGATATTGACGAGTTCGTGCGAGCCGTGAAGCCTCAGGATGCATTCCGATGACATACATGGCCCGGCCACCCATGCTGAATGAAAAGCGATGGCTCAGAGGGTCAGAGTCGACGCTCCGATCCCAATTGAAGAAATTGGAATCAAGTGCGTGCATGGACTGTAGTTGATTCCAGAGTAGATCTTCAAAGTGCTGTTCTGATTCGATAACCGGTCCCCGAAACATCGCAACGAAGGTGGTAAAATGGTCGTCGAGATCTTGAAATTCATGGGAGAAGCAGTACAGGTCATGACAAACGGCCCGTATGGCCTCGTCAGAAGCAAGATTCGGGTATAGTCCCAAACGGTAGGTCCTTTGGTTGAATGCGGAGATTGCGCCTGTGCATGGATAGGATTGACCCAAGATCTCTTGCCGCAATTGTTCATGAGCATGAAGGAGTTCCCGATCGACCGGTACTTCAGCGGAGAAGGGTCGAGTGACCACCTTCCCGTTAAAGGCTGCGTAGCTTGAAAACTGGCTAGCGACTGGATCAGAGGATAGAGGGTTCCACCGAGACTTGCTGCCGGTAGCGCTCTTTTCGGAAGGCACCTGGTCGAGGGGATCTTTTTGCATGGTGAACTCCGTCGATGGTTTGGGTTAAGCACAACCGTTCACGGACACCAGGGTGAGCACGTGGTTACATTGCGATAACCCATGTTCACGGTCAATCAGGCTTTGGGTGGTAAAGTGTAATGCTTTAGTCTGCCGTATATATACGTACATAAACGGAGACCGAGCGCCTAGGCTTTTGGAGCAACTTGCAGGGTGGTGAGGATGAGGAGTCAGGGGTTGTGACCAGGAAACGGTGAAAGAACCTTGAGGTTCGGTGGGTGAACAGTTCCCGGTGTATCAACATAGAATTGCAAAGTCGATCAGTTCGATCTGGATTTCACCGTGATCACTTGCTATGGCGAACAAGATAGGGCGGCACGCGGCTATAAGCCGGCCAAACGCGGAAACGCCAGCCATCTATCCGGTGATAGCCTTCATGATCGCTGCGCTGCGCCGGAACCAGGCCTTACAACGCGCCTTGGTGAATGCGACTGGCTGGTGGGAGCTGAAGGAGGAGGACGGTACCCCCGTGGAGGGTATTGAACTAACTCGCTTCACCTATCACCCGGCGTGCGGAGCCCAAAGGCAAGACGCTGAGCCTGTTTGCGAATGATCCCGTGATGGGCCAGTGGCGATGCTCAGCCTTGACGACAGACTTAGATCTGCCGGCGGTTGCGGTGTGGCGGCTGTATCGAGGACGGGCCGATTGCGAGAACCGGATCAAGGAGCTGAAGTGTGATTTTGCCGCAGACCACTTCAAGATGAAGGATCTCTGAGCCACCGAGGCGACGCAGAATACCGTGATGCTGGCCTATAACCTGATGAGCCTCTTACGTCAGGTCTTACTCAAGGGGCGGGCCGTCACTCACTTCTCCATGGCCGGGCAACCTTGGTTGCAGACACTCCACTACAAGCTGTTTGCCAAGGCCTACTCTCTGACGGCCGAGAGGCGAACACCCATCCTGAATTTTGTCGTGGCCATGCAGCAATGCGCCTGGATCCAGGGGCCGTGGGGATGCGGCAAGAAGGGTTGACCTGCCCGCGAGTTTTACGCCCCTTTATTCGCCCTGAACACACGCTATTGGAAAATCTCGGTTGATGGACTATTCGATATTGGGGTGACGAGTACGGTCTAGACGATGGACGGTACGGAGTTTTAGATGGGTGAACACCCCAAGCCACGAAGAAAGCTCTGATGGAATGGAACCAGAAACTGGGTTGGTTGCGGGGAGAGGATTTGAACCTCTGACCTTTGGGTTATGAGCCCAACGAGCTACCAGGCTGCTCCACCCCGCGAAGGGAGACTAACAAAGCATTGAATGACAAGTCAAGTTACGCTGCTGTCTGATTGCATTCTTAGAACTACGATGTTAAAGCGATAGCATGCGAATCGTTTTCATGGGTACACCAGACTTCGCCGTTCCGTCGCTCGAAGCACTCCTGAGTTCCGGTAATCAGGTGGTGGGGGTTGTGTGTCAGCCGGATCGCCCGAAGGGGCGAGGGCATCAGGTGGTCGCACCGCCGGTGAAGCTGGTGGCAGAACGTGCCGGCATTCCAGTGCTGCAGCCGCTCAAGATTCGCACTCCGGAGTTTTTACAATCTGTGTCGTCTTGGCAGCCGGATGTGATTGCGGTGGCTGCCTATGGCCGCATTTTACACACACCGATTCTTCAGCTTCCTCCGATGGGCTGTGTGAATGTACATGGGTCGCTCTTGCCGAAATATCGAGGGGCCGCTCCGGTGCAATGGGCCGTCATCAATGGAGAGACCGAGACGGGCATTACGACGATGCTCATGGATGAAGGCATGGATACCGGTGCCATGTTGCTCCAGGAGAAGTTGGAGATTCTACCCGACGATACGTCAGGGACATTGGCCCCACGCCTGGCTGCACTGGGCGGACGATTACTTATTGAGACGCTTGCCCGGCTGAAAGCCGCGACTTTGGTACCCACAAAGCAAGATGATCAGCAGGCCACGATGGCCCCGCTCCTTAAAAAAGAAGACGGTCTTATCGATTGGACTCTGAGTGCGGCGTCACTGACCAATCGTGTGCGAGGGCTCTCTCCATGGCCGGGGGCCTATACGTTCCTGGGTGTTGAGCGTTGGAACATTTGGAAGGTGGTCTTACAGGGGACTGCGATCACTGATACCCCAGGAACGATTGTCGCCGTGACGAAACAGTCGATCGTGGTGGCAACCGGCGATGGGCTTCTTGAGATCTGGGAAATCCAAACTGCCAATTCGAAGCGCATGGCGGTAGCCCAATTTCTGGCGGGCCACCGGGTGACGGTTGGGCAACAATTGGGTCCACCGCCGATGACCTTGGTCGAGTAATTATTACCTCGGCTGGACCTCCACAAACCTCCCATGCCAGACCCACACAAGCTGCCGAGTTCTACAAACCATTCACCTCGGTCTGTCGTGCTGTCTATCCTTCTCGCAAGTCAACGAGGTGATCGTGCTCTTGATGAGGTGCTGGATCAACGGGTGAAGTCGGTTTCAGACCCACGTGACCGGGCGCTGATCATGGAGCTTGTCTATGGAGTTCTTCGAAGGCAGGAGACTCTCGACTGGCGACTGAGCGCAATACTCACCAAGCCCCTACATAGACTTCCGGCCTTAGTTCAGATGTTGCTCCGGATCGGCGCCTACCAACTCCTCTTTCTTGATCGTATCCCCGCGTCCGCTGCGGTTCACGAAACCGTCGAGTTGGCTAAGGCTTCCACACAGCAGCTGGGACGGGACTGGAGTGGCTTGGTGAACGCGGTTTTGCGTAACCTTATTCGTTTGCCCGTGCCGAGTCTTCCAGATCCTGCTATCCATCCGGCTGAATATCTGTCGATCAACTACGGCATCCCTTTGTGGGTGAGTCAACGATGGCTGGCACGCTTGGGGTATGCGCAGGCAGAGTCGGCTTGTCAGGCGGCTGGCACCATCCCCTCCATCATTCTTCGAGTCAACCGGACGAGATTGACGAGGGAGAGCCTCCTGGAACAGTTTGCGAAAGCCGGCGTCGTGGTCCATCCAACTAGCATCAGCCCAGCCGGAGTGAAGCTGGACAAGGGACAGGATGTTTCCTCGCTCCCGGGATTTGAGACTGGTGACTACTATGTCGAAGATGAAGCCGCACAGCTCATTCCACCGATCCTTGACCCTCAGTCCGGTGAATCGATTCTGGATGTTTGCGCCGCTCCAGGAGGGAAGGCCACTCATCTTGCCGAACTGATGGGCGATCAAGGAACGATTGTCGCGTTGGATCTCAATGCCTCACGGCTGGAGCTGCTCCGAGACAATTGTCGACGGCTGGGGCTGCGCTGTATTGTCCCCATCGTGGGTGACGCAAGGCGGCCTGCTGACTGGCCGTTGGAAATGGCGCGGTCTCGTCATGCCGGATTGCCCGTATTCGACCGTATTCTGGTTGATGCCCCCTGCAGTGGACTCGGCGTCATGCGGCGCCATCCGGAATCGAAAGGTCAGCGACAGGAGTCCACCTTCGTTCGACATCAGATACTCCAGGGTCAGATCCTTGAAGCGGTCGCTCCCTGCTTGCGGCCCGGCGGCGTGCTGGTCTATAGTACTTGCTCGACAGAAACAGAGGAGACCGAAGAGGTCATCAACCGGTTTTGCGAGATCTATCCAGGATGGATGCGTGAATCTGTGGCTCCCTGGCTTCCTCCCGCTGCGTTTCCCTTCGTGACTGAGCTGGGGGCGCTCTCCACCATGTGTAATCGTGCCGGAATGGATGGATTTTACGCAGTCCGTCTGAGGAACATGAGCTGATGGCCCAACCGGTCCTTATCGCCCCATCGATTCTCTCCGCGGATTTTGCCAGATTGGCGGAAGAAATTGCGGCCGTGGAGCAAGCCGGCGCCGACCTGTTGCACGTGGATGTGATGGACGGCCATTTCGTGCCCAATTTGACGGTGGGGCCACCCATTGTCGAAAGCCTGAAAAAGGTCACCAGGCTTCCTCTTGATGTGCATCTCATGATCACCAATGCCGATGCCTTTATCCCTGAGTTTGTCGAGGCCGGTGCCGACTATCTGACCGTCCATGTTGAAGCCTGTCCGCACCTCCACCGCACCATTCAGTCGATCAAGGAACGGGGGATCAAGGCTGGGGTGACTCTGAATCCAGCCACTCCCATTTCCTCCCTCCAGGATATCCTGGGCGATGTCGATCTCGTCTTGATCATGTCCGTCAATCCGGGATTCGGTGGGCAAAAGTTCATTCCGTCGGTGCTCAAGAAAATTTCCGACGCGCGGACTATGCTGGATCGGATCAACAGCCACGCACTGCTCGAAGTCGACGGCGGTGTGAAGGTAGAGAATACAAAGGCAATCGTGGCCGCCGGTGCCACGACGCTGGTCGCAGGGTCAGCGATCTTTTCTCAACGCGACTACAAGGCGACGATCGCCGCCCTGCGGGCGGCCGCTCAGACAGCCAGTCCATCCACGCCGCCTGCGGCAGTGAATCGATAGGTCATTCAGGGTGGATATCTCCAGCGTCATCGACAGCCTGCATCCTCTCGAAATCAAAGTCTTACTGACTATGGGCGCGCGTCGGCCTGCTGTCGCATTCAAGAGCGAGGACTTGGCCGTTGCCGCGGAGTTGGAGCCGTCGCAGCTCAGCATGGCGGTTGAGTGGCTACTGGCGAAGGCCTTGATCGAGATTCAATCGGAAATCGTCACGCCGGTCGTCTCGCTCACAAAAATCGGCGAAGAATATCATCAAACAGCCGCCCCGATCGAACGCATTTTGGCGGCTGCACGCGACGCAGCCGGAACTGGAAAGCGGCTTACGATCGGCGATCTCCAGACCCAACCGGGATTGGATCCCTCTGATGTCAGCAAAGCCGTTGGGCGGCTGAAAAAGGAAGGCGCTTTGCTGATCATCCAGGGCGGGTGCATTGAGACGACGGGACGTCCGAGTCCGACTGCCGACGCGCTCCGGCCGCTCTTGGAAGAGGTTCACGGGTCTTCTCGAGAGCTGACAAGCTTTTCCCCCGAGCGTCAACAGCTGATCGAAGACTACTCGGTGAAGCGTGGGAATGCCAAGGAGCCTTTTCGCGTTGATGAACGTGTGACGCGCTCGTTCGTCTTGTCTCCATCCGGAGCCAGCGCGGTCCAGCAATTGATGAATCAGGGAGTGGTGGAAGAAGTTTCACAATTGAGCCCTGAACTGCTCAAGGACGGCAGTTGGCGCCAGAAGCGATTCCGGAAATACACCATCAGTCTTCGGGCGCCACGTGTCGGGACCGGGAAAAAACATCCGTATCGAGAGTTCTTGGATACGGTCAAAGCAAAGCTCGTGAGCATGGGCTTCCAAGAGATGCGTGGAGCCCTGGTGGAGACCGAGTTTTGGAACATGGACGCATTGTTCATGCCGCAATTCCATCCAGCCAGAGACATTCATGACGTCTATTTTGTGAAACAACCGACTCATGCCGCCATGGCGGACGAATCCATTCTGTCGAAGGTAGGCCAGGTGCATGAACACGGCGGCAAGACGGGCTCCTCCGGGTGGGGCTATGCGTTTGATCTGCAACGCGCCAAACGCCTGGTGTTGCGCAGCCAGGGGACCGCAGTTTCGGCGCGGACATTGGCGGCCTCGCCCAACATCCCCGGGAAATATTTTTCGATCGCCCGATGTTTTCGCTACGATCAAGTCGACGCCACCCATGCGACGGATTTCTTTCAGGTCGAAGGGATCGTGCTTGGAGAGGATATCAACTTTCGTACGCTCTTGGGGTTGCTCAATTTGTTCGCCCATGAGGTGGCGCAAGCGAAAGAGGTCAAGTTCTTGCCTGCGTATTTCCCCTTTACCGAGCCGTCGGTTGAGCTCCATGTTCGCCACCCTCGTTTGGGATGGATGGAACTTGGGGGAGCTGGCCTATTCCGTCCGGAAGTGACCGTGCCGCTTGGCGTCACAGCGCCCGTGATTGCCTGGGGGCTCGGGCTGGACCGAATGGCGATGGTGGCTTTGGGGATCCATGATATTCGAGAGCTTTTCACCGATAACCTGGAGTTGATTCGGACCACCCGAGGATTGTTCTAGTTGCCGTCATGCCCACGATCACCATTTTCAAAGACGATTTCGAATCGCTGTTAAAGGGAACTCGTGCCACACATCGCACGGTCTCGATTGCGCAAGTGGAAGAGTGGTTGATGCTCGTGAAGGGCGAACTCAAGGGCCACAATCCCGATACCGGAGAATTGCGCATCGAACTACAGGACAGTAATCGACCGGATCTGTGGTGTTGCGAGGGGATCGCACGGCAGATTCGGATCAAGCAACAGGGGAAGATTGCGCAGTATCCCTTCTTGACGGGGAAGACAAAGCCCAAAGCAAAAATCGTGGTAAAGCCCGGGATGGAACAGGTCCGCCCATACGTGGCCGCCTGCGCAGCCAGAGGCTATCAGGTAACGTCGCAGGGGTTGGCCCAGCTGATTCAAACACAAGAAAAATTGGCCGAGATCTTCGGCCATAAACGGAAAACAGTTTCTATCGGTATCTACCAGCTCTCCAAGATTACCTTCCCGGTAACCTATGAATTGGTGCAGCCCGGTGAGGCTCGGTTTACCCCCTTGGGAATGGAGACCGTGATGACCCTGGCTGAGATGCTCATGGTCCATCCCAAGGGAGTGGAATACGGAGGGATTTTGGCCGGAGCGAGCCGTGTCCCGATCCTGCGAGATGCGGCCAACCAACCGTTGTCTTTCCCGCCGATCATCAATAGCCGAGAGGTCGGTGAAGTGCAGGTGGGTGACGATCAGCTGTTCGTTGAAGTCACCGGAACGGACTTGCCGATGGTTGTGTTGACCCTGAACATTTTTGCGGCCAACCTTGCCGACCGGGGGGCGACGATTGAGCCGATTCTTGTGGAGTACCCCACGCGTACCTCGCTGGGCAAGCGCGTGATCACGCCACAGGATCTGAAGAAGAGCAAGACGATTCCGATCCACACGATCGAGCAGGCGCTTGGCCAAGAACTTGGCATCAAGGTCGTCCAGCACGCGCTGGAGGTGTACGGCTATGAGGTGTCTGCCGGGAAGGGATCTGTCCTGGTCAAGCTCCCGCCCTATCGGCAGGATCTGATGCACACGATGGATGTGGTGGAAGATGTCGCGATGAGCTGTGGGTATGGGGAGTTTACGCCTGTCATGCCGGCACAGTTTACCGTCGGCGGATTATCTCGTATTGAACAAGTCTCCGATCGGGCCCGAGAGTTGATGGTGGGGTTAGGCTTTCAGGAGATCATTTCCAATATTCTTGGTTCGCCGGAACAGTATTCCGGGCATATGCGAATTGACGAGACAGAATGGGGGCAGACCGTCAAGGTCGATAATGTGATGACCTTGAACTTTTCCTGCCTACGGCAGTGGATCTTGCCATCGCTGCTACGCATTGAAGCCGCTTCGAGTCGGGCCTTTTATCCACATCGTCTGTTCGAAGCCGGCGATGTGGCCATTCCGGACGCCACTCACGAGGCGGGGTCTCGGACCGAGACTGTCCTGGGGGCAGTGATCGCCCATGCCGCCGCGCATTTTTCGGAGATCCATTCGTGCCTGGATACGCTGTTCTATTACTTGGGGAAGGAGTACCGGTTGGAGCCGGTGCCGCACCCGTCGTTCTTGGAAGGGCGCGCAGGGCGTGTTCTCGTTGCCGATAAGCCCATCGGCGTTATCGGCGAGGTCCATCCGGAAGTGCTGGAGCGTTGGCAGATCGCCATGCCGGTTGTGGCCTTCGATCTCAATCTCTCTCAACTGATCAGCTAAGGGTAAGTAGCAGTACCGGACACTGCTCAGCTGATCCTCATCCAATCTGAGGTGTTGTGACATACGCGAAGGGGAGCAACGTTCTGTTGCTCCCCTTCTTGCCATGTCCGGTAATCGCTGAATAGGTGAGATTATGCAGCTGCGGGCACGTGTTGCTTGGCCAGACCGACTAATTTCTCAAACCCGGTGGCGTCTTTGATGGCCATGTCTGAAAGGACTTTTCGATCCAACAGCACGTTGGCCTTCTTGAGGGCGTTGACGAACCGGTTATAGGTCAGCCCGTGATTCCGCACAGCGGCGCTGATGCGAGCGATCCACAACTGCCGGAAATCCCGCTTCCGGTTCTTGCGTCCAGTGTAGGCGTAGGTCAGGCCCTTATCAACACTTTCCGTTGCTGAACGGAATAACCGGCTTTTCCCGCCGTACTGGCCTGAGGCCAGCTTGATCCGCTTCTTCCGTCGGGCTCTCGTTTTTGGTCCACCTTTTGCGCGAGGCATGATTCATTGCTCCTTTTGGGTCCTGAAATTCACAACACGACTGATCGCCGTCTATGCATACGGCAGGAGTCGATTTAATGTGGCAACAACCGTGGAATCCACCACTGCTGTTCCGCTCAAGCGGCGCTTCCGGTCGTGCCGCTTGCTGGTCAGAATGTGCCGCTTGCCCGCCTTACGGCGGACAATCTTACCGCTTCCCGTTTTGGTAAATCGTTTGCTCGTTCCTGAATGCGACTTCATTTTCATGTGGGAGGTTCCTTTAATTGAGCAATCGCTGCACTGTACGTTAGTGTTTCGGAGCGACGATCATGATCAAACTGCGTCCTTCCATACGAGGAGCATACTCGATCGTGCCGGCTTGTGCCAACTGTTCAATGACTGAATTCATCACGGCACGCCCCATCTCCTGGTTGGCCATTTCTCGTCCGCGATAGGTGAGAGTGACCTTGGTCTTATTTCCCTCTTCAAGAAACGTTTTCATCTGTCGGACTTTGATTTCAAGATCGTGCTTATCGGTCCGTGGTCGTAGCTTGATTTCCTTCACCTGCGTAGATTTTTGATGACGCCGGCTTTGGTGATCTTTCTTGCTCAGCTCGTACTTATACTTCCCGAAGTCCATAATCCGACAGACCGGGGGAACTGAATTGGGAGCGACCTCCACTAAATCGTAGCCGCCCTCCTGAGCCTGCCGGAAAGCATCTGGTGTCTGAAGGATACCGAGCTGCTCTCCCTCCGGACCGATTACACGAACTTCTCGGACTCGAATTTCACGGTTTACGCGTAATTTGGGGACGATAGGCCACCTCTCTCTTAGTGGGTGTGTTGAAGCTCTCGCTGGGTATGCTTGAGCTCGGATTGCAGCAGATTCACGACCTCAGTCACCGTCATATTGCCTAACGTGGCCCCACTTCGGCCCCGGACTGAGAGCGTTCCATTCTGAACTTCTCGATTCCCTGCCACCAACATGAACGGGACTTTCGCCTTTTCAGCTTCGCGAATCTTGAACCCAATCTTTTCATTCCGAAGGTCGGCTTCGGCTCGGAAGCCGGCTGCTTTCAATTGTGCCACAACGGCACCGACATAGTCCTGTTGTTGATCGGTAATATTGATGACTACGGCCTGTACGGGGGCCAACCAGGTCGGAAAGGCGCCGCCGTAATGCTCAATCAGGATGCCGAAGAACCGTTCGATCGATCCCATCAAGGCACGGTGGATCATGATCGGGCGATGGGCTTTTCCGTCTTCTCCGATATAGCTCAAATCAAACCGCTCGGGATTGTTGAAGTCCACCTGGACCGTGGAGCATTGCCATGAGCGGCCGAGCGCGTCTTTGATCTTAATGTCGATCTTGGGGCCATAAAACG
>CAADGK010000058.1 GCA_900696515.1 uncultured Nitrosospira sp.
ATAACAGAACTCGGCCATGCGGCGGGCGGCGTTGACACCGGCTTGACCACCCTGGATCACCACGCGGGTGTCTTTGTTTGCCAGAATACTCATCTCGGGATCTCCCCTTATATTCAGTTGGTCATAGGCGGCAAGCTACTTCGCCTGGAGTGCCTTGTCGACAATGTCAGTAAGCGGTGTGTTGCGGTCGAAGACATTGATATCAAAGCCCTCGTCTTTCAGCGCGCGCATCGCATCAAGGCCTTCCTTCTCACGCGGCCCACCACGACGCACCCAGATTTTCACATTCTTTAGTTTGCCTTCCGACTTCGCCTTCCGGAAGCCGTTGATGATGCCGCCGAAAGTCTTTTTGACGTCGGTGAAATTCGCAATGGCACCACCGACGATGATGTTCCGGATACCAGGAAGGGAGCACACTTTCTCAGTAAGAACTTCGACCGCCCAATCAGGCGGGTCACCTGAATACTCGGCGTAGTTTGCAAGCTTGCCGCCGCGAGCGACCACTGCATCCGAATAGTACACACTGGCACCGCCGCCTGCCGGCAACATGGCCGTATCCCCACCCGGGATTTCGATGAACTTGACCGAACCTTTAATCTTGCTGTCGACCGCCATAACTTCAAGCTCCTGCTTGGAGTAGGCCCGGCCGAATTCTGCGGCAAAGGCAAAGTTCCAATCCGGATGTCTAAACTTGGCATCGCCGTCAAGCAGGGTGACTGCGTCAAGGGCGACTAGTTCGTCATCGCCGGCACGAAGCACAACCGGGTTGACTTCAAGGTACTGCGCGTCTTCGCTGTCAAAGCAGGCAAACATCTTCCCAGCGAAGTCGGCCATTTTCTTGGCCAGTGAGCCGGTAAACCCTGCTTCTTTAGACAACTTTTCGAGAGATTCTGGAGATGGAGATTGTCCGATCTCTAGGCAGAGACGTTTAACGCGCTCCCAATTCGACTCAACTTCGATTCCGCCACAGTTGGCCACGAGGACTTCACTGCCCTCACGCGTCGATTTCACAGCACAGTAATATTCTTCTTTGTGCGGGATCATTTCAGAGACAATCACCTGGGTCACGGTGATGCTACCGACTTGTCGGCCGATCATCTCCTTGGTGGCCGCTTCCGCAGCTTTGAAATCTAAATCGACCTTGACCAATCCCAGCTTAAAACGGGAGCCAAGCGCCTCGTGCGCCTTGGCGACAAGCTTGGACTTCTTCAACCATTCATTGGCTTGTCCGAGTTTGGTCAGTTCATCAACCGAAGTTACGACGACGTAATTGGGGACGTTGATTCCCCACTTCTTCATTAGCCCCATCCCGGGACCTTCCAGCACTTTCGCCATGATTGACGACTCCTTGGTGTGTGATAGGGCAGAGAAACGGAGCGACAGAGTACCGAATTCCGCCGATTAGCTCAATCCTCCAAAGGGCCTACGCTACGAGCTCAGAAGTCCTACCACAATGCGCACTGAAGATTCATCACCATAAATTATTGATAACTTTATATTGTCATCAGGCACGCGAAGAATATCGCCACTGAACTCGTGATGCCTAGCTAGTACGACGGCGCCTCATCCGTTGGCAGATCGGACAATAAAATGAGCTTCGCTCGCCGACCGACCGCCTGATCGTGGCCCCACAAACATTTGGGCAAGGCTCACCGGTCTTGGCATAGACCAAATGCCTGCGCTTATACTGCCCCTCTGTCCCATCTGGAGCGAAATAGTCCCGCACGCTAGAGCCACCCATCGTGATGGCCTCGCGCAACACCGCGCCCATCATTTCATACAAGCGCGTCGCAGCCTCTCCTCCGACCTGATTGGCCGATTGGTCGGGATGAAGCCTGGCACGAAACAGGATTTCGTTGGCGTAAATATTCCCAATCCCTGCGATGACTTGCTGGCACATCAAAAGGGTCTTCAGCCTGCTCCGCGTGGAGGAAAGCAGCTCTAAAAACTGATTCAGACTGATCACGAGAGGATCATGCCCAAATCGGCGAGCGACATATTGATCCAGTCCTGCTTGATCGAACAGCGATAGGCGGCCAAAACGGCGAGGGTTCCAGTATCGAACTTCTCGCTCAGCCGTCCCCTCAAGGCGCAAGATAAAGTGTGTATGTTGAGGAAATTTGGTCGGCGTCCGCTGGAACAACAGCAATCCGGTCATACCTAGTTCGGCGGCGAGAAATCGGCTCTGTTTTTCACGAAGAAAGCTTATGATTACACTCTTGCCTCGTCGCTCAACTCCGGTGATCCTCGCTCTTCGATACCATGCCAGGGAAGACAATCCTTCCCTCACAATATCTTCGCGCCCAACCCAGCAGTCGCTCACGATGGCCCCGACAACCCGTTCGCGCAGCTGACGAGCAGCAACTTCTGCTTCCGGCAATTCAGGCATGAAATAGTTCCTGCACTTGTAGGCAAAAAACCAGGACGAGCGAATTACGCCACGCCGCCAACATAAAATGCAACTGCAGCGCGCCAGGCTTTCGAGGGCCTTAGCGCACTAATAGATGCTAGGGATTACTGTGAGAGAGAGATCGCAAGTTATAAGCAGAAGACTATGCAGGAGCCGGGAATCCTGGGGACTAGGAGGGGGAAGAGCTATCTCCTCCCCGACGTCTACGACAAACACTCTCGATAACCTCTTGGAGACGAGGCAACGGCATGCCACCAGGGCGTCTTGTCAGAACGAGCTTCACCGCGTCGGCGTAGGGCATCCCCTCTACGCAGCAAAGATAGGCAATGACCACGGAAACAGAGCGTCCCATACCGACCCGACAGCACACCATTAGCCGATGGTCCGCAAGATGCGCCTCAATCCATTGCACCGCCTCGAACAGAGCCGGAGCCGTCGGCTCACCGAACTCCTTCAATGGAATCTTGGCGTAGAGAACCCGTGACGGAACTGTCACATTTTGCTCCTCTGCCACCATGAGTACCGCGCCAACTTGCGGCGGTGGATTCCTGGCGTCGTCGGCATTTCCAACAAGTAAACGCTTATTGATCATATGCATGCTGTCGTTAGTATAGGGGGCAGCGGCGGCGGGTCAAGGAAATCCCGTGATTCCTAGCGAGGCCGTTGAAGATTCGTGCGAGCGGTGCCTATAATCCTTTCAGTACAGAATGGGGGATTGATGGCTCTTATTGCTCTTGAACAGGTCGAAAAACGGCTGTCTAGCGTACAGTGCGCAATCTGCAAAACGAATACATTCGGTATCGATCGCAGGACTCTTCAATCGGACGGCGAATGCCGCGGTGTCTGCCTCAAATGCCGCTACAGCTTTCCGGTCTATACGGACATGGAGTTTTACACGCGCACTCAGCCCGACATTCCCTATCGCTTGAAAGAGATCTCGTGTCCAAGCTGTCAACATCGAGGCGTCGCCCTCGACTTCCGCATTACCATGTCTGTCAGAGAAGCCATCTATTTCGTTACCTGCACTGCATGCCAGACCCAGTTTCCAGAACGTTCGTCATTGGAGGCTTTTGAATAGCCATTCCGACCTAGATTTCGTGTATACTGATTCAACTATGAGCGACGCGCAAAATAAGAATCCCCAGCAAGATCCTCCTCCCACCGCTGACACGGCACCTAAGCCTCGTAAGGAAATCCCCCTGATCTCGGTTCCCAACGATCGAGACATGATTGCAGCGGAAATGGCCGAGCTGTTTGATGAGGATCGGGTATCCCATCAACACGGATCCTCGGAGCCTGAAGCAGACTAGCCCATCACGCAGGGCGAATTAGTTCCACTGCTCCAGAGGAAAGTATCCGGCCGACCATTGCCGGACGACCTTTCCTTTCTTTCCTTACTATCTCGCTGACCCGAATAATAGCCCCTCGATGGCAATCGTCGAACGCCACATTGGATGGCGCACTTTCTTTATCCTGCCGTCCTAGCTCAGATCTCCCTGTCTCATCGCACAACCAAACCCTTTTCTCCCCCTTCATAACACGCAACTCGCTCACGACCCGATGGTAGTCCGCCTTTCGAGGGACCAATGTTTTCCCATCCTTGCGCAGAATCACATAGGAAAACTTTAGCGCATCCTTAATAAGACCCACCTCTAAATCAATCTGGGCAATCCAGGCTGGTGCTTCCCATTGGCGATCCTCATGACACCAATCATCCGGCTTGACGAGTGCCGGACAGGGCTGGTCATGGAGGCAGGGGCTATACACTGAACAGTGGGATCCAGCCAATAAATTGTTCCTTACTTCATGCAACCCCCGTGATGTTGACTTGAGCGCAGGCTCAATCAGCATCAAGCTCCCGTCCGGCGCCAGACGTTCCAGCAAATGGCTGACAAACGCCGTTCGCTGACCACTGGGGTCCGAACTTTTGGTGAAAAGCTCCGACAGCAGATTCTGGACAATGATGAGGTGATAGCCATTGTTGCACGCTGCCGCTTGAAGCATCGACGGAAGGGAACGCTCGAGATTGCACACGACGGTCTGCAAGGGTCGAACAGAATGAAGGTGAGACTGTCCGGCATATGCCTGCCAGAGCTCGGCGCACAGCCTCAAAACCTCCGCCGAACGGTCAACGATCGTCATACGGATCGATGTGGCCGGCGGCAGGGATTCTGAACAGCACCAATCTAGCAAGGCTAGTGCCCCGGTTCCGGGCCCACCCCCGAGGTCTAATACGCGAAACTCTTCATCTGGAAGAATTGGGAGTACAGGTCGCAACTCTTCAAGGAGAAGCTGCACCTTACCTAGGTTAACTGGCACATAGTAGGTTAGGTAGCTAGCCCGTAACTGCTGGTCGTCAAGATAGGCAGTCCCGAGGCCTTCACCTCCTCTCGTAAACATTTCGGACAGCCTCCTCACGCCATTTAAGACTGTGTCCGATATCCGTCGCTCCATTCCGTGAACATTCAAATTAGCTACCGTTGAAATGGCATGTAACACTGCTTCCGACAATTGGTACATAAGGACCCGTCCTTCGGTTGACCCTCCAAATAGTCCTGGGGTATTCTGAGTTCAAGAGGAGTACTTCACATGACCGACCCTATTTTGCAAGCCTACCGAGAGGTAGAAATGGCTATGGAGCGTTTTACGCTGATCCTTCATGACCATGTCGATCATCTGCGCAAGACTGAGGCGCCTGGCTCAGACAAGCTGCATCGTATGGCCAATGGCACCAAAGCCATGCGTGATAGCGCATCAATTTATTTATCCTATGCTAAATACGTGGCTCACGGGATGCCGGAGAGCCCTGATCTGGTTGAAGAAGACCTACAAGGTTGATCCACATTTTAGAACGTGGGAAATGAAGAGGGCCCGTTCGGCTTAGCCGAACGGGCCCTTCTTTTTTCAATCAGGTTGCGCCGCTGCGAATTAAATACTGCGCATGAAATGCCCCATGGCTTCATGATCAGCCGCGGAGGCACCCATGACCTGAGAAATCGCGACGTTCGTCGACTTCTTTCCGGTCAACCCGGACTCAACTTCGTCCACAATTAACTCTACCGGCATCGACTGGCCACCATAGACCCTGGGCCCTCCGATGATCTTCGCATTTGAAAAGCCGTAAATGGCGGTCGCCACTTCTTTTGCCAACCATCCCACATAGTTAAATTCCGGCACGACAATCAACTTGGCTTTGCCACAAAGCTTGCGCAACTCCTGAGTCGGGAAGGGACGAAGCGAGCGAATTTTAATCAAGCCGATCTTGATTCCCTTTTCCGCACAAATGCGCACAGCTTCACGAGACTGAGCCGCTGCGCTGCCGGAAGCAATAATAACGGCCTCGGCATCATCGACATTTTCAGCCGTAAGCAATCCGCCCATATATTGATTGATATACTTCCGAGAACGTTCCACCGCAGCCCATACTTCCTGCTGCCAAACTGCGTGGATATTGTAGGCCATGAAATTGGATTTTTGAACCGGGGCATCGCGAGAAAGTCGGGCCGGAGGATTCTCGGCATCTAGAACAGGAACTGCTCCGCGCCAGGGCTCGCGCGGTGGAAGCTTCATGTCACGATCCTGCATACGCACGTAACCACGAGCATGCGTCACAAAGAATCCGTCGCAACAGACGCCAACAGGAAGAGTGACATCATTTTTTTCACTGATGATAAATCCTGCTAACGTAAAGTCATACATGTCCTGCTGATTTTCAGCATGGAACACAATCATGCCGCAATTGAGCAGATACGACACTTCAATATTGTCAGGTTGAATGGCCAGTGGAGCGTTGACCACTCGACAGGTAAACATAGCCACGACCGGCAGTCTATGACCGGGCCAGGAAGCGATACCCTCTAACCCTCTCAAGGTCCCAGGACCCGCAGTAGCGGTATAACAACGAACTCCGGCCCGCGAACCACCCGCGATGGCAGCCATGACGCCAACTTCTTCTTCCCCGCGATAATACTCTTTTACATAGCCTTCACCATACAGAACACCTACCAGCTGCATGGTTTCGCTCTGAGGAGTAATGGGGTAGGCGATAGCAAGATCGACGTTAGAGCGACGAATAGCCTCTTTTGCGGCTTCGCTCCCGGTGATAAACTCCTTGGTCCTAGGCGCCTCCAAGAACATGTATTCCGGGGTTACAACCTTCTGCTGCTTGGCGGCTGCATGCGGATCTTTCTTAGCTTCTACCTTCGGTGCCGATACACTCGTGGCAGGATCGCCCTGGGGGCTAGTCTTTTGCTTGGGTTCCAATGTTTCGCTCATCGTTGCACCTCTTGACTGTATCGCCTTAGCCTAAAACCCTAACCTTCTCGCTTCATCTGATCAGCCGAGTGACCAAAAGTAGCTGCACTACCTGTTCCTGCAGCCGAAGGCATAAAAGTCATAGGATTTGTATGCGTCTTGCCATTGTGAACTTTAGACTGAGTTCCGGTGAATCGGACATTTTCCCCGTTATCAGGCAACTTAATGCCCATTCCCTCACGAACCTTCTTGAAGATTTGTGCGGTCTTTTTCAATTTCAAAGTATCTGAGTCCCGAATGGTCAGCATGGCATCTTCGTGCCCTTGTTCGGCACAGATAGCCATCGTGCAGCAGTTCGTCCCAGCACGAATCATTTTCAGAGTGAGATTGGCGTAGTGGCAGTGCACCCCGATAAATATGCAGGCTTCAATCTTGTTACCCCAAATCGTAAGGTTGGGATGGTTCGGATTGATCACTTCCTCAGGATCGATCTTTGGATACTTCGGGCGATAATCCGGCATGGGAATAATCATCACATCCGGGATCTGCGCGGCAATCTCCAACACCGCCTTCGCCTTCTCAACGGCATGATCATTCCAAGCCCATAGGACGAGAGGTCCCGGAAAGATCGTCGCATTCGGGCTCGTCAGCATTTTGCGAGCCATCTCTTCGATCACTACGTCTTCACTAGGCTCCAGAAGGCCGTAATAGAGCCCCTGCCCAGGATCTGGTAGCGACACTCCCAACTGAGCCGCTGACGGTGGATGGAACCCTGCCGGTCCCGGCACGATAATCCGTTCTCTCGTATCTTGCGTCGTTCCCACGCCCGTACCCCTTTCGTCCAATTACCCAACTACAGGGCTGACCAATGTCGCCGTCGTGCTCTTTTCCCCATAGGTAATATTGTCCGTCAATGCCGCTACCGGCAACTGGTCGATCATGATCATTTTAATGGCATTATTTTTTGCCATGTTGTCGCAGACCCACACGCATTGCGCGCAGCCCTTGCATCGGTCCACAGCCACATACGCCGACCCGTACTTAAACCCCTTATCCTTGCCCATTTCATCGCTGTAAAGGATAGTGTTGGCCTCAGGACAATATTGAGTGCACAGCTTACAGCTTTTCGCGGCACAGATTTCCACGCTGATATCGGCTACGAGATACATGAGAACTCCTTGTCCTTGAACCGGATTATGCGGTGACGCTCTCCACCGCTTCGGAACGTTTCACGGAGGGAGCAGCCCATCCGTGGTCAACGGCATAATTCCAGCCAGCTCGAATAACGGCCACATTTTTCTCGATCAATTCTTGCTTCTTTTTGAATTTCCGTTCGACGACACTATCCAACGCCGCCGTTCCACCGGACACGACAAATCCTTTTCCGAGGAAACGATCCTTCACGGACTGTTCTAGCGCCTCAACTGAGGTCAAGCCCGTGATAGCCCCAATACAGCCCATCAGGGCCATATTGGTGGCGAGGTCCATGCCAGCAACCTCCAGCGAGAGCTTCGTGGCAGGGAAGTAGTACAGCTTGGCGTGACGCTCCTCAAGCTCGCGAGCCTGATCTCGGTGTAACTTCATCGGCCCATCATTATTGATCAAGGCGATTCCGTTTTCCTTCAACCCGAAATAGAACGGCATCGTATAGGATTTGCCGTGCGTAATAACTTGGGGGTGAAAGATGATAATGATGTGCGGGAAGGTGATTTCGCCGATTTCGTAAATAGGCTCGTCAGAAACTCTGACGTAGCTTTCTACCGGCGCCATACGCTTTTCCGATCCATAGAACGGAACGATCGTACTTTCCCCCCCGGCATGGATGACTGCCGTGCTCAGGATGTGCGAGCCGGTCACAACGCCCTGGCCACCTACACCCGCCATACGAATATTGAACCGTGTCGCCATACTCAATCCTCCTTAAACGTTGCTCAAGCCTTTGGAAGACCAGGAGCGGGAGCAGCCGGCTTCGGGAGGAACTCCTTATAGCCATAACGCTCCGTGAGAAATTGCTTTGCCTCATCGGTGATGTATTCGGAGAACTGATAACGATCGTTTTCAACGTTTTTGGCGTCTTCCATGACCTTGTCGGTCGGAATGGCATACTCAATGTTGCAGGAGGTGTAAGCTTGAATGTACGTCGATCCAACCTCTCTAGCGATCAACACAGCCTTCTTGATCACGCTCTCAACACGGCGAGGATTGTTCGGGACAACCGTCGCGACGTACGCGCAGCCGGCAACTTTCGCCATCTGCAACATATCCATTTTCTCGAACTTCTTCCCGAGCGGTGCCATCTTCAACACAGCGCCTCGGTTCGTCATTCCGCTTTCTTGGCCGCCGGTATTTCCATACACTTCGTTGTCCAACATAATTGTGGTGAACCGTTCCTTGCGGAACCAGGAATGGAGGACCTGCTGGAATCCGATATC
>CAADGK010000059.1 GCA_900696515.1 uncultured Nitrosospira sp.
AAGTGAGCGGCACACCGTCCGCGGTCACAATGTAGGTCTCCGGATGAACTTCTACTTTTGGAAGCGCATCATTCAGCTTAAGATCGCGCTTCCCGATATTCCGGCAGTTCTTGACTGCCGCCACCCGTCGCTGCAGACCAAGCCGCTTTGGAATTTCATGGTCCATAGCCGCCTGCGAGATGAAGGTAAAGCTCGTGCTCGTTAATGCACGGCCAAACGCACCGAACATCGGTCGGCTGATGGTCGGTTCCGGTGTCGGAATGGATGCATTCGGATCACCCATCTGAGCCTGTGCGATAAATCCGTTTTTCAAGACCATCTCGGGTTTTACTCCGAAAAACTCCGGCTTCCAGACAACGAGGTCGGCAATCTTTCCGACCTCGATCGAGCCGACTTCATGGGCGATGCCATGCGTGATGGCTGGATTAATCGTGTACTTGGCCACATAGCGCTTCGCTCTGAAGTTATCGTTCTGGCCGGAATCCTTCCCGCCGACCGGCGTGAGATGCCCCCGCTGGGCCTTCATTTTATGCGCCGTTTGCCAGGTCCTGGTGATGACCTCGCCGATTCGACCCATGGCCTGCGAGTCCGACGACATGATGCTGATCGCACCCAAATCATGGAGGATATCTTCCGCGGCGATGGTTTCACGTCGGATACGGGACTCCGCAAACGCGACGTCTTCAGGAATCCGTGGGTTCAAATTGTGACACACGATCAACATGTCCAGATGCTCGTCCATCGTATTGACCGTAAACGGCATCGTGGGATTGGTTGAAGACGGCAACACGTTCGGCTCACCGCAAATCTTGATGATGTCCGGTGCGTGACCACCGCCTGCGCCCTCCGTGTGGAAGCTATGGATGGTTCTTCCCTTGATCGCCTTGATCGTATCCTCGATATACCCGGCTTCATTGAGCGTATCGGTGTGGATAGCCACCTGCACATCATACCGATCAGCCACGCTCAAGCAGGTATCGATGGCCTTTGGGGTGGTACCCCAATCTTCATGCAACTTCAACCCGATGGCGCCGGCTTCAATCTGCTCATTCAACCCTTCAGGTCGCGAGGCATTGCCCTTCCCCAAGAATCCAAGATTGATGGGAATGCCTTCCGACGCTTCCAACATCCGATGGATGTTCCAGGGACCAGGTGTACAGGTCGTCGCACTGGTTCCGCTTGAAGGACCAGTTCCTCCCCCGATCATCGTGGTCAACCCGGCAGACAATGCTTCCCAACATTGTTGGGGGCAGATGAAGTGGATGTGCGTATCGATACCACCGGCCGTAATGATCTTACCTTCGCCGGAAATCGCTTCCGTCCCTGGGCCGATTTCCATGCCTGGCGTCACACCTGCCATGAGATCAGAGTTCCCCGCCTTACCGATCCCGACGATCCGGCCGTCCTTAATACCGATGTCAGCCTTGATGACCCCGGTGTAGTCAAGGATGAGGGCGTTCGTGATCACACAGTCGAGCTGACCGCTGGTGCTGGTCGCGCGAGCGGACTGCCCCATGCCGTCACGAATAGTTTTCCCGCCGCCGAAGACGGCTTCTTCGCCGGGGACGGTTCGATCTTCTTCGACTTCGATGATCAAGTCCGTATCGGCCAGTCGGACGCGATCGCCGGTCGTGGGTCCATACAGAGATGCATATTGCTTGCGTGAAATTTTCACCGTGCGCCTCCTTTTCCAAATCCGCGATCAGCGGCGAGTCCAACAGCCTTGGCTTTGACTTTCGGATCATCCAACAGCCCTTCGGTCAATCCGTTGACGCCCTGCATCAGCCGATTCCCAGCCAGTGCCACGAGCGTCACTTTCTTTTCTTCGCCCGGCTCAAAACGGACTGCCGTACCGGCCGGAACAGCCAGCCTGAATCCGAACGCCTGTTCACGATCGAACTTGAGCGCACGATTGGACTCGAAGAAGTGACAGTGCGAGCCGACCTGAATCGGGCGATCGCCCAGGTTCTTGACCGTCACGTCCTTGGTCTCGCGTCCTTTCAACATCTCGATATCGCCCGCCACCGTCATGATCTCACCAGGAATGATCGGAGCGTTCAACTCAGCCCTGACCGCTGCGGCCAACGCCTCTTTCGATCTCTGCGGCGCGTCCACTTTTTTCATCTTGGCTCCTCCTGTTCCGCTGACCTTTGTGATCAGTGATTCAGTCGCAGCAAACGACAGCCCGGCTTGACCGGGGTTGCTCAAGAGCGAGGCGGCACCGACCCCTGCCGCTACACGCCCGCTGTTGGCAAGAAACTGCCGCCGCGACGTTCCTGTTTGTTCGGAAGCCGTTTGCCCTTCATTGCCCTCTCCAGAACCTTGTGGCTCTTTCGTTTTCATGTACCATCACTCCTTGTTCATACGCGATTGATGTGCGGCCATTCATTGAGGCTCCCACTCACGTGCGATTAGGTGAGCGTCAACGAGTGCCAGACTTCAAACTGTTTCCATCTCAGCTATCGATTGAACTCGAAAGACGAATTGGAGGGACCGGCTTCTCTCATTGTCTTCTCGTTCATGTGAGATTCCTACCGTTTACGGAATCGGGTTGTGCACGGTCACGAGTTTGGTTCCATCGGGGAACGTCCCCTCAACCTGGAATTCACGGATCATCTCCGGCACACCAGGCATCACATCCTTACGCGACAACAACTGAGTCCCGTAGGTCATGAGCTCCGCCACAGACTTTCCATCTCGGATTCCCTCCAACACCGCCGCAGTCAAGTAGGCGACCGCTTCCGGGTGATTGAGCTTGAGACCGCGTTTTTTACGGTCGGTCGCGAGCTGCGCCGCGACGTAAATCATCAGTTTGTCCTGCTCTCTCGGACTTAAACGCATAGTTCCTCCTCTCTCACGGACAAATTAATATTGAATCCTCACGACACAGACCATGAACAGACTACCTTCGCACAACTCTAAAAGATGCTCGCGAGCATGCGTCAAAAATGGGCATGCTTCAGCTTTCCGTAATGATCGGACTCGCAACTATATATACGTGAATCCTTTTCGGCACGAATTCAGGAATCCCCTTAGCAACAATAAGAAAAAACCTGACCTCTATCCACACCCGCTACAAGCACCAGCGACCACACGCCACACAACCAACCTATTATTCCTGACACTTATGTAGGTACGCTCGAAGCTTAATGCCCCGTAGCCGCCAATGCCAACGTAACCAACATCCAGAGGCCAACCGACACGCTGGCGAAACTGGCCACCCCTTGCACGCCCATGAACAGTCGCTGATTGATCGAGCGCGAGTAGATGACTGGAACGCTGATCGTCAACCCGATCATCATCATGCCCATAATCGAACCGAGACCAAAGATCAGAATTGATAAGAGTCCCGACGTCACTTCGGTCGTCGTCGCAAGAATCATCAGCATCAGTGCCGCTGACCCGGCCAGCCCATGTGCCATCCCGATACAGAGCGGACGGATCGAGTCTACTATCCAATGTCGATGGCCGTGACCTTCTTGGCGTTGATGGCTATGGAAGTGGACATGTCGCTCGCCGTCATGGTGATGGCTATGGACGTGCCATCGTTCGCGATAGAGTTTTCTGGCGAGCGTCCCACCAAGAATGATCAGGAGCAAGGCAACCCCTGATTCGGCGATCATTTCAAATTCTTCAGGAATGTGTAGTCCCCAGGCAAGTACAACTGATCCGACGAGGAGCAGCGTCAGGGTATGGCCGATACCCCACCACAATCCAACGGCTCCCGATGCCAGGAGCGAGGGTCGCTCCGCCAGCACGGTCGACACCGCCGCAAGATGATCGGTATCCAAGGCATGTCGCAGCCCGAGAAGAAAACCGACCCCGAGTAAGGTCAATAGTTCCGTTTCATGCATACAATGCTGATGGAAGCCTGCTCATGGTTACCTGTATCCACCGCGAGCAGCCGGCCCTGCACGAAGCGCATACCAGAACAACGGAATTGTCTAAGCACATGGCCCAATACAACTACGCAGTCCGCACGGTAGCCGAATTGATCACAAATTTCAAATCCTCTTTGCTCTAAGGCACCAA
>CAADGK010000060.1 GCA_900696515.1 uncultured Nitrosospira sp.
GGTATTCATCGGTCCTTACCTGCTACCGTGAGAGCGGTGCGCATGGAGCTGTCATTCAACTTCGGACCCTTTCGGTCTCTTAAAGGAGATCGTTGCGCTTCTCTTCGAATTCCTCTTTGCTGATCTCTCCACGGGCATAGCGCTTTTTCAGAATCTCTAACGCTGATTCCGATTCTTGTGACGGTGAGCCAGGCCGTCCTTGTTCTAACCATGACTTGACCCACAGGACGACTGCGACTATCCCCACTGCGAAAAAAGCGATCATCAACACATAACCAACCAAGCCCCCAAAACCCATCATTGGTTCGTGCATGCTGCCTCCTTTTTTCACCACCTGCTCTTGTAAGCCTATTCTGGCGACTCTCTCCGGTGAGGTACGGCCGCACGATAGGATTTGTCCCGAGGCGGCCATGTTTCCATAGATTTATGTTTTTCCTTCTATCCCTGGGCTGATATGTATCAGCGTCGAGCGGTCGCTTTCCAGCTGGACCGTTGTGTGCTCGATGCCGAATCGTTCGCGGAGGAGCGCCTGGAGATCGTTCAAGATATGCTGCCCATCAGACAGATCCACCAACACATGCGCGCTCATGGCTTCCCGGCCTGACGTGAGTGTCCGAGACATGAAGATCGTGAACATCGCGGACACCATGGGACGTACGCATGGCGGTCTCGATCTCTCGAACATCGCTGGCTTGTGGAGCGCTTCTTTGCCTGGCTGCAATGGAAACGACAGCTCCTTATTCGCTGGGAGTACTACGCCTCCAACTTCCTCGGCTTTGCCCAGCTCGCCTGCATCACGATGCTCCTCAAACAATTGTGAGATAGATTCTAGTCTCAGAGACATGTTGTTAATGACCTCATTCGTGCCACATGGTGCTTCCCTAGTTATCAATAGCGTCCTTAACGAGCACGGCAGTGTGGCTTACCATATCTGCGGCAACTATATTTATATGTGAGCGTACCAGTGTGCCATTGCAGTGACGCAAACCGGATGTTTACTATCAGAACCGGAACTCGGCTCCCGCAAATGCGCTGATGCCTAGACCTGGATTGGCGAAACGCCTAAGTGAATCATTGACGATGACGGCACCCGCATATGTTTTGTCGCTAAGATTCCGACCTTCCGCATACAGCGTCAGATTCTTGGTCACATTCCAGCCAGACCGGAAGTTGACGATGCAATAAGAGGGAGCCTTTACCTGATTGAGATAATCCGTGTAAATCCCGGTCATCACCCATTCGATATTGGGTGCCAACCACCATCCTCGTGGATGGTCATATCGCAGTTCTCCTGTAAGATTGTGTTCGGGCGCACCGGCGACTGTATTTCCCGCAGCGGCAATGAGCACATTGGGACCGCCCACGCCCCCTCCGCGTACATCCTCCGTAAATCTGAAATGTGACCAGGTATAAGCCGCACGCACCTGCAAGCTGTCACTGTTCATTCCGCTCCCGGGTACGAACAAGCCTCTAGCCAGCACCATTGCGCCACCGGCCTCGACCCCGACATGGCGTGTGCCGTTCGCGTTTTGAAAGGTGCCTTGATTGTTGATGTTGGATGCAAGTATTTCTTTTTCCATTTCCAGGTCATACGCCGTCAGGTCCCAGCTATAACGTTTGTCCGCGGTCGTACCCCGGTAGCCCAGCTCAAACTGCCAGGCCCGTTGCGCGTCGAGATTCAGGAATCCACTATTGGCCGAACCGTCCGCATTGACCGAGGACAGCAATTCCAGATTCAGGGGAGCCTCGTACGCCCGGCTCGCGTTGAAGTACACTTGGGATGTAGGCGTGGTCTTGTAAACGAATCCCACTTTAGGATTGAGCGCATCAAAATGCCTGAGAGGCCGACGTGTATTCGCAAGCGTGGACGCGGCCGATTGCGTCGGCGGGCCGACGGGCGAGAAATTATCGACGTTTCCTTCCCGGGTCGAGTAGTCCCACCGTCCGCCCAGGACCAGCGTGAACCGATCGGTGATATCCAGCGCATCCTCGGCGTACACGCCCATGTACAAGGTACGAAGGAAAGCGTTTTGCGTCATCGCCCCGATGCTTCCGCGGACATTCACGAAACGCCGCTGATTTTGGTCTCCATAGCGCGGCTGCACGCCGACGACAAATGAATTGGGCTTGCCGAAAAGGGGATTGGTATTGGAATAGCGAAGTTCCCCACCGACGTTATGATTGTTCTGACGGATCGTCTGAAAAATGGGATGGTCGAGGTACTGGTATGAATAGTAGGGAATCAGTTCGATGAATTGATTCGTCGCAAACTCGTTTCGGTAGGCGACACCGATCCGCTGGAGGTTGTAATACCGTCCATATTTACAGACCTGATTATTGAGCGAGCACGCAAAAAAGTTTCCCCCGGCGGGATTGGCGCCTGGCGTTTGTCCCCCTACTTGTCTCGGATCGGCAAACAATTGTTCGTTCGTGAGTGCACCAGGAATGGATTCGGACACGTTCGCTTGAAGAAAATACGCGCGGATCTCTTGATGCGTGCCAAGCTGCAAGCCCACATTGGCATTCACCCGCTGCCTGGCCTGTTGGCTGTGATCCTGATACCCATCCTGACGGTTACCCGATACGCTCACATAGTAGTCAGCCGTCGCGTCCATATTCCCAATCTTAAATGGCGTGGTGACTTTTCCGCTGGACACTTGACCACTGATCAATCCGAAGCTGCCAGCGATGAGCCGCATCTGGAGGGTTGAGGCGTTGTAGCCTGTCCGGGGAACAAAATTGATCGCGCCCCCGAGCGAGTTGGCACCATACCGGAGCGCATTCGCGCCCTTGTAGACTTCGATCCGCTCATACGCGAGCAGATCGATGGATTCGAAATCGGAAAATCCGTCCGCATCCCCGAAAAAGATCCCATTGATCAGGATATTGATGCCACGATGATGAAAATTGTTCCTCAGCGACGTCCCACGGATCTGGAATTGTCCCTCATCCGCTCCGAATCGAGACTGGAACCGAATGCCGGGAGCGAATTGCAGCACATCCTGGAGATTCATGGCCCGTGACTGCACAATTTCCTTTTCCTCGATGAGAATGTTACTGGCCGGCCGTTTGGCGAATTCCTTCTTCACATCCTCGATATTTTCAATACGCTGACCTTCGACCGTTACCGCCTCCATCGACACGACCGATTCGTCATTCCCTTTAGGGTCACCATCCTGGGCCAGACCAACCTGTATTCCAATAGTCTGTAGTGCCAGAATACCCACGACGCTCAAAGCCAACCGTTGTTTCCATGTCTTACCGAGCACGCCCATGTACCCCTCCATATGATTTAAGCGGGCCCCCTGGACTGGCATCGCCATTCAATGACTAATGCGATCCATAAAGAGGTCCCCAAGCCCTCTCCTGGGTGCGAATCCCACGCGCACAATTCCCATCACCTCACAAGGGATGAGGAATCGCCAACTTGGAATCCCTTCAAATGGTTAGAACACAGAGACTCGAAGGTGGACTTCTGCCGCGGATAGAGGAGAAAGGGCAGAAACGGCGCCGAATATAGAGGTGGGTGATGAGAAGCCCGGCAAGACACAACCACATTCTGTCGGTTGACACCGAAGCAGGAAGAGACGGGGAAGAGGTGAACGAACAGCCCCACACACAGTGAGAGGCGTGTGAAGCACCATTATGATTATGCTGATGATGTTCCGATGCTCCTTCAAGAAGGGGGAAACATGTCATCATTGCCGTGCTGAGCACGGCATAGAAGATCACGACGCAGAGCACGATGACTCCGGCAGCCGGATTGATCTTGCCGGACGCCGACATTCTGAGAGCCGTACATCGGCGCAAAGTAAACCTGAAGAACGAAAATGCCGTCATCGTTGCGCGTCCATCAAGGCCTGAATCAGCGTCACGGATTCCGGTCCATCCCATTGCCGAGGACCGACGACTAACGCAGCCATCCTGCCCTGCTTGTCGATCAGCACGGTTGTGGGAAGCCCGCGAACTCCGAATGCGGCACTGACCTCTTTCCGTTCATCGATGAGCACAGGAAAGTGGAGACCGAGAGTGGCGACATACTTGCGAATCCCTTCACGCTGTTGATCGGTCGTCACCGCAAGCAATTCGAACTCTTTATTTGCAAAAATGCTCTTCAGTCGTTCCAGGGCGGGCATTTCTTCCTTACACGGACCGCACCATGTAGCCCAGAAGTTCACTAAGAGTACCTTCCCGCGCAGCTGCATGGAATCGACAGGTGTGCCATCGAGAGAAGTCAAACGAAAGCTCGGGGCCGGTCGTTCATCAGACACGGCCTTCATGCCGGCAGCGGCATACATCTGCATGCTGTCGGCCTCCGCGCTGCGCGGCTCGAAATGGACAAGACCCCAAACCAGCAGAATTATCATTCGAGCAATCATGGCACCGGCTCCTTGATGCGGGACAGATCGAGCGTTCCCCACTGCACGATCATGCGATTATGCGGCCAGGCATGCTCGGTCCACGCCAACGCCACGGACCCACTAGAATGGACGGCAACAGCCGGCATTTCGGCTTTGGCGCCGTCGCTGAGAGTTTGGACAGGGCCGAACGTCTTGCCGCGATCCATGGACACTCGCATGACTGTTCGTTTCCGAACGCCGGTCACTTCTTCCCATACGGCCACGATCGCTCCATCCTCATGCACCGCCATCAGAAGGTGATCGGGAAGCGAGGTCGTGGAGGTGTGCAGCGAGAGCGGTACAGAAAACGTCTGGCCTTGATCGTCGGACGTTGAAAAGAGCAACTTCGGCTGCTCATCCACGCCCTCCGTGTACCACGCAACGTAGAGCCTGTTATACCGATCGAACGCAAGCGATGGACCACGATGCGGGCACGCCGGAAATATCCACCCGTCCTGATGAACCAGGTGAGGCGCCGAAAAGGTGCTACCTCCGTCATGA
>CAADGK010000061.1 GCA_900696515.1 uncultured Nitrosospira sp.
TGCTCGCATATTTTACGACCGATGCAGCAATCACCCCCCCTGCTCTGCAACAGGCCTTGAAGACTGCGGCCGACCAGTCATTCAACTGCATCACTGTGGATGGAGACACCAGCACGAATGATACCGTGTTGTGTTTGGCGAACGGTCTTGCAAGGAATCGGGTGATCGAACCACAGAGCCCTGCCTCTCGAGAGTTTGAGCGCCTTCTGGCTGAGGCTGCCCAGACCTTGGCCTTACTCATCTGCCGTGACGGGGAAGGCGTGACGAAGATCGTCAAGGTACTGATTGAAGGAGCCAAGACAGTCGCTGATGCAAAGCGCGTTGCGGCGACCATTGCCACGTCCAATCTGGTGAAAACCGCTCTCTTTGGGGAAGATGCCAATTGGGGAAGGGTCATGGCGGCCATCGGACGATCAGGCGTTGCGATCAACCCGGCCAAAGTGACCGTGAGTTTCGACGACATCCAGATGGTCAAACAGGGTATCGGAATGGGGCTCGATGCCGAGCGCAAGATCGCACAGGTCTTCAAGCGGAAAGAGTTTACCATCGCAGTCCATCTTGGCCTGGGTACCGCATGCGCTCAGATGTGGACCACGGATCTTTCGTACGATTATGTCCGCATCAATGCAAGTTATCGATCCTAGCCCGTGAAGACCGTTTGTCGCTTGAAACCTCGTTGTGACTATGGTAGCGTCGCCGATCGATATCTGACAGGGGTCGTGTTCACAGAAAGAGAACCGGCCGATTATTCAAATCAATAACAGCGCGTTGTTCGCTGTGTGGCTTGAGAATAAGGGAAGCGATTCCCTCGCCCGTTGTGCGGGTGCTCTGCAAGCCTGGAGGAAGGTGAAGGCATGGGGGTAGTGGCAATCAAGGAATTGTTGGAAGCCGGTGTGCATTTCGGACATCAAACCAATCGCTGGAATCCCAAGATGAAGAAGTTTCTCTTTGGTGAACGCAGCGGTATTTATATCATCGACTTACAACAGACCCTCACACGAATGGAACAGGCCTATGCCTTCGTGAGAGATCTCGTTGCCGGCGGCGATTCCATCCTCTTCGTCGGGACAAAACGACAGGCCGCGGAAATTCTTGAAGAGGAAGCGAAACGGGCCAACATGTACTTCGTCAATCAACGGTGGTTGGGAGGGATGTTGACCAATTTCCAGACCATTCGCCGCAGTATCGATAAAATGAAGAAAATGGAAACAACCTTGCTCAACCCAAGCGAGCATGGCTTGAAAAAGAAGGAAATCCTTCTCATGCAGAAGGATATCGCCAAACTCCAAAAGTACTTGTCCGGCATTAAGAACATGCGCAGCCTTCCGGGAGCCGTCTTTATCCTGGATACGAGAATCGAAAAGATCGCCGTTCAAGAAGCGACGCGCCTTGATATTCCGGTCATTGCGATTCTGGACAGCAACTGCGATCCGGATCACATTACCTATCCCATTCCTGGGAATGACGATGCAATCCGTTCCATCAAGCTGATCACGTCAAAAATTGCCGATGCCTGCATCGAAGGCGCCCATGTAAAAGCACAGCGCGAGGAAGCGGAGTTCCAGGCAACGCCTGCCTCCTCGGGTGAGAAGAAGCCGATGGTGCGTTCCGAAGGCGCCGCCATATCATAAACCTCGTTGCAGAGCGGTTCATCAACGCTTGTATTTTCAACACCCGTGTGAAGGAAGAACGAATCATGGCAGGATCTAGTCAGCTTGTGAAGGAGCTTCGTGAGAAAACAGGGGCCGGCATTTTGGATTGCCAGAAGGCCCTTACTGAAAACGGCAATGATGTCGAAAAAGCCATTGACTACTTGCGACAGAAGGGTCTCGCGGCGGCGGCGAAAAAAGCCGGGCGCGAGACGAATCAAGGGCTGATTCATTCCTACATCCATATGGGGGGAAAGATCGGCGTCTTGATCGAGGTCAACTGCGAAACGGATTTTGTGGCTCGCAATGAGGAGTTCAAAGCCTTTGTCAACGATCTCGCCCTACAGATCGCCGCCGCGAAACCGACATTTGTCAAGCGGGAGGATGTTCCCGCCGACATGGCCGAGAAAGAAAAAGTGATCTACGAGGGACAGGCGAAAGAAATGGGTAAGCCGCCTGCCGCGTGGCCCAAGATCGTCGAGGGCAAATTGGAGAAGTTTTATCAAGAGAATTGCTTGATGGAGCAGTCTTTCATCAAAGATCCGGCCGTGACCGTCAAAGATCTACTGGCCCAAAAAATCTCGAAGATCGGCGAGAATATGAACATCCGCCGATTTACCCGCTATCAGTTGGGCGAAGTATGAGCTCTGCCAAATACCGGCGTCTCCTTCTCAAAGTCAGCGGGGAGATGCTGGCCGGTGAGCAGGGGTACGGTATCCAACCCTCGATTCTGGAAACACTTGCAGCAGAGATTGCCTCTGTCGTGGCCCTTGAAGTTCAGGTGGCTATCGTCATAGGAGGCGGAAATATTTTTCGAGGGATCGCCGCAAGCGCGGCTGGTATGGAGCGGGCGTCCGCCGATTATATGGGGATGCTGGCGACCGTTCTGAATGCCTTGGCGCTTCAAAATGCATTGGAACGCATTGGAGTCATTACCCGAGTTCAATCTGCCATTGAAATGCGTCAACTGGCTGAAGGCTACATTCGACGGCGGGCTATTCGCCACCTCGAAAAGAATCGGGTGGTTATTTTTGCCGGCGGTACCGGAAATCCCTACTTCTCAACGGATACGGCGGCTGTTCTTCGAGCCATGGAAATCAGTGCGCAGGTCATCATGAAGGGCACTAAAGTTGACGGGATTTATGACGCAGATCCGGTCAGCCACCCCACGGCAAAGAAGTATGATCAGATTTCATTTCTCTCTATTTTAAATCAGAATCTCAAAGTGATGGATTCGACGGCCATCAGTCTGTGTATGGATAATAAACTGCCGCTCACCGTCTTCAACCTCAAGGTACCCGGTAACTTCAAACGAGTGGCTTTGGGGGAACCGATCGGGACCTCCGTCACGATCGGTAACCGCTGACCCCATTACGAGGTGTGTCATGTCCAACGCTGCCCCGGTTCGCCAGGCCTTCGTCTCCCGTATGGATCAATCACTCGAGCATTTACGGAAGGATCTGTCCGGGTTACGAACTGGGCGAGCTTCCGTCGCGCTGCTCGATGGGATTCGTGTCGATTACTACGGCACCATGACCCCGTTAAAACAGATTGCCAGTGTGTCGACCCCGGAAGCTCGATTGATCACCATCCAACCGTGGGAGCCCCAGCTGATCAAAGAGATTGAGAAAGGCATCGCGAATGCCGGTTTAGGCGTGACTCCATCCAATGACGGCAAAATCATTCGAGTTCCCCTCCCCCCATTGACTGAAGAACGCCGAAAAGAACTGACGAAGGTCTGCAAGAAGCATGGGGAAGACACAAAGGTTCAGATCCGAGGGTTCCGAAGAGAAGCGAACGAGGAGTTGAAGAAACTCCAAAAAGATGCGAAGCTGACCGAGGATGAATTACGAAAGGCCGAACAAGAGACCCAGAAACTCATCGAACAGTACGGACAAAAAATCGATGACATCATCAAGAAAAAGGAACAGGAAATCATGGAAGTGTAGGGTGGCTTCCTCCTGACCCTCCTTTCGTTACATGTCGAGCAATTCGAATTTCCACCCAACCTTCGCGACTGTCGACCTGACTGCCCTTAGCCGTAATCTCTCACAGATACGAAAGTGTCTTGCTCCTGGCTGTGCCGTTATGCCCGTGATCAAGGCGAACGCTTATGGGCATGGCGCCGTCGAAACCGCACGGGCGCTTATTCGGCAGGAGGTACATCATCTTGCCGTGTTTTCAATCGAGGAAGCCATCGTGCTGCGCCAGGCCGGACTCGATGGCTCAATCGTCATACTTGGCCCATGTTTCCCCCAACAGGTCGAGAACCTCATCGCCTATAACCTGACTCCGGTGGTCAGCGATCGGTCTCTACTTGAGGTGTTGGCTCACGCCGCCCGTTCACGGAGGTCTCCCTACCCGATTCATCTGAAAATTGAAACCGGCATGAATCGGCTGGGTCTCACTCATAACGATCTTGAAACCCTGATCAACAAGGACACGTTTCCCGCCTCCCTGCGACTCGAAGGACTCATGTCGCATCTGGCGGATAGTGATGGTGATCACTGCAACGAGACCGATCTACAGATCGCTCGATTCAGTAAAGCCCTCACAGTGGTCCGTAATGCGGGATATGACGTTCCACTGGTTCATTTGTCCAACAGCGCCGGTATCATCAGATTTCCATCAGCTCACTATACGATGGTCCGTCCCGGTATCATGCTGTACGGGTACCATACACTTCCGAGTACGGTACCGGCACCGGAGCTGCAACCGGTCCTCTCGCTCATGACCCGCATCGCGCAACTCCGTCTTCTTCGAGCAGGTGATCGGGTGAGCTATAACGGAAGGTTCATTGCATGTCGCCCCACCCGCATCGCCGTGCTTCCGATCGGCTATGCGGATGGACTCAACAGACGGCTTTCAAATCGAGGGGTCGTCCTCCTTCGGGGACAGCGTGTTCCGATCGTTGGACTGGTGTGTATGGACATGGTGATGGTTGATGTGACCACCGTCCCTGATGCGGTGGTTGGCGATGAGGTCGTCGTGATCGGGCGACAAGGGGGAGAAAAGATTACGGCGAAGGATGTCGCCGATTGGACAGGAACAATCCCGTATGAAGTCCTCTGTGCGATCAGCCCGAGAGTTCCAAGACACTATCGGCACTCTTCATGAGGAGAGACCGCTCTCATCAAAGCGATGGTTCGCTGTCTGGCGAAAGGGATCATCGGGTTGAACGAGAAAACGATATTTAAAAACTCACCCGGACAGACAGACCTCCAGCGTGCAGAGTGGTATCGTAGCGTCCATTGACCGGCGCACGAATTCCTGAAACTCCTGAAATGGTTCGTGGCTCGTAGAGGAACGCTTGGTAGAACAGATCCAAGCCGACAAGTTTTGGTTTGAGCGGTCCTACTCCCAGGCTTCCGCATGGTATGAGGCCTAGAAAGGAGCCGTTCTCTCGACAGATCAATCCGATCCCGCCTGAAATGACATGGAGATCTGCAGAGGGGACACCAGGATTGAAGGTGAGATCCGGTACTTGCGTTTGCTGGTTTGTGTATCCACCTCGCACTGCAACCTCCCATCCCGGAAATCGTTCGAGTTGGAGCCATCTGTACTCCGTTCCAACCAGAATGGTGTAGGTGCTTTTCCAGTTTTGTGGCTGTGGAATAGTGAATCCATTTGCAAGGTGGATGTCGAGACTTCTGACGGATTTCCAGCCAACATAGTCCACGTTCAACTCCACTTTCCACTCGCGTTCCGGATTCCGGATCGGCCAGAGCGCAATGCCTCCTGTGATGACCTGTGGCAATACCAACGTGGTCGTTGCGTCTTGGATCTTGACACCATTGGCTGAAAAAGCCCCATCCAAGTGGAGGGTGGCCTGGCTTCTATAGACCACGGCGAGATTTGCGATCGGCTGTCCTGATCCATTACGAAGGGCAGTATACAATCCTCCGACATTGAATCCAGCCGCAGTGTCCTTGCCGTTGAACTCGAGCTTGCTTCCTGCCGGCACCAACCCACCCGGGGAAATCGATCGCAGTTCTGCATGTCCTTCGCCGAAAAAGCTTGCAAAGGTATAGATATCGGCTCCGACGCCGATGGAGAGATCCTGCGTTACCTGATAGGCAATCGTAGGTTTGATATCAAATAAGGGCAGCGCCGTAAATGTAGTGATCGTTCGAAGGGGACTATTGTCGGGCCATCGCATCACCGACCCGAATGGTGTCGTGATTCCGATTCCGACTGTCACATTCCCAAGCGAGGAAACCCCCAGGTCTTGGAGATTTGCCGTAAGGTAGCCATGGCCGGGGCCAGGCCAGGCAACGGTGCCATCGTGGTCACCGGTGGTCGTGACTCCGGCCGGACTGCGAAAGTCGGTGACCCCTCCCACCAGACTCAGTCCACCCATCAGTTGAACCCCCCGTAGCTGCGTCATACCGGCCGGGTTGTAATGAAGCGCTGAAGGGTTGTCCGCTTGCGCAGCAAAGGCGTTGCCCATCCCGGAAGCGGCAGACCCCTGCCCATAGACGCGAGGAACCTGGGCTGAGACCGGTGCCGTAATGCCGACAATGACCGTGAGCGTGAGAAGCATCAGCACCCGTCTTATGCCGCTCTGAGCGTCAAGCACAGTCCATCGCCCTCCTTCCTCTCACAAGGCTTTCCGGTACTGCCTCATGTGTTCCTGCATCTCGTCATGCATGGCCAAACCACCGACCCATTGTTTGCAGCAGCTCGTGTGTATTGAATGGCTTGAGCACATAGGCCTGAGCCCCTAACCCGATCGCCTTCATGGCCAGTTCCTGAGACCCCGATGCCGTGATCATGAGAATCGGGAGGCGTTGGTTCGTCAAGCGTACCCGTCGTAACACTTCAAGCCCGTCGATCTGCCCGATTCCGATATCAAGGATCATTCCATCGAACTCACGGGATTGAAGTAAGGCCAATGCCTGCTGCCCATCGAGTGCCGTGTACGTCAGGTGCCCTTCGGCTTTCAACCGATCATGAAGCAATTGCTGAATATCCGGATCATCATCGACGACGAGGATGTGCCGAGCGGTCGATGGAGAGTCTGACCGATGTGGTGCCGCCGCAGAATGGATCGGAACGGTAAATGAAAGTTCAGCCCCGCCCTCCGGACGGTTGCGGGCCGACACCTCACCGCCTTGGAGCTCGACCAAGGTTTTGACGATGGACAACCCCAACCCCAATCCTTTCGGACCCGTACGGTGCCCTTGTTGAATTCGAAAGAAGGGATCAAAAATCTTGTCGAGGCATTCCGGAGGAATGCCCGGCCCCGTATCTCGAACAAGGACGGTTGCCGTTCGGTGATTGGGCATCGTACAGATTACGGTGATCGTGCCTCCCGACGGAGTGAATTTGATGGAATTTTGGACCAGGTTGACGACGGTCTGGATGAGTCGATCTCGATCCGCCCAGACGACGACCTTGGTGTCGGCGCTGTAGAACTCCAGTGTCTGTTGTTTGGCTTGCGCCAAGGGCTTGAGTTGTTCCAGCACGTCCGCAAGGCAGGGCTCAAGCTCCACGTCGGCGGGATGCACCTCCAACCGTCCGGTTTCGATCCTGGTCCGATCAAGCAAGTCTTCGATCATGCGTACCAGGCGATCGGAGTTTTCCGACATCCGCACGAGGTAACGCTGTTGCTTCTCATTCAGCGGGCCGGTCAGTCCGTCCAGCAAGTTCTGAATGAACCCCTTGATGGAGGTCAGTGGAGTTCGCAGTTCATGGGACACATGTGAGAGGAATTGAGCCCGAAGACGATCGGCCTGCTCCAGTGCTTCGGTACGTTCCCTGACTTTCACTTCCAGTCCTTCGTTCCATTCTTCAATTTGCTGGTAGGCGGACGCATTGTCGAGGGCGATGGACACTTGGCCCGCAACCGTCGTCATCAGTTCAAGATCATCTTCCGTCACGGTTTGATTGTGCGAGCGATCCACCGTCAACATTCCCCAGATGCGGTCCTTCGTCTTGATGGGAACCACGACCAACGCTTTGGTCTTGCTCAACTCGGCCAAGCGTTGATTGAGGGGATGGAGACGATGCCGAATCAGCTCAATGTCCTTCACCAACAGGGGCTGACCTTGCAACACCACCGTTCCTTCCGGGCTACTGGGATCGGTGATCGGAATGCGACAGGATTGGGCGAATGTTTCTACCTCGGGCGGGGCGCCGATGAGCCGAATATGCTGGACGGTCTGCTCCCCGGGATCAAACATGGAAACCATGGCACTGTTGTAGTTGAGCTCATGCGTCAGCGCTTCTAAGACCTGATGCAGCAACGTATCCCGTTCGAACGTCGAGCCGAAGGAAAGTCCCGCCCGATGCAGTGCCGTCAGTTGGGCCACTTTTCGTCGCAACTCCACCCGCATCTGTTCTTGTTCCAAATAGGCTTCGCGCAATTCCTCGTGACGGGACTCGACGAAGGTAATCTGTTCCTGGATCAAGGCCTCACGCCGTTCACTCTCCCGCAAGAGCCGCCGATTCGCCATAATACCGACGGCAAGCACCGGGCACACACCGACCAACAACACTTCGCCGAGGCTCACCATCGGATTCAGAACACCGACTCCCGCCATGAGGGCGAGACCCACCACCCCTCCCCACATGTACCAGGTAAAACTCTGCCGTACTTGGCGTGTGAGTTCACCGTCGGCCGCCGCCGAGGATACAATTCCACGATGGCCGGCTTCTTCACTGCGGGACCCATCGATCCGCCGCACCGGGTGAGCGTGTTCATGTGCTTCGGCTTTTCGCCAAAACCGAGTTTGGAACTGAGGAGCTTTGTGCCATCGGATCGTCCACTGGCACCAGGCATCATCGTTGCCGATACAGGAGAGTTCGCTCACCTCAGGTTGTGAAAGCCCGGGGATGCGATTTGCCATGGCGACCATAATGCCCTGTGCCGACTGACAGACCAGGCAGGCACAGCGCCGCCGATACGCCCCAAATTGTCGAAGCGTCCGGTCGGTAAACTGCATCCCCACGGTAGCGGACTGGCTGGTGACTTCCACGACTCGAAACTCCACGGACCCAGAAGTGAACTTGTTCCCAAAATAGGGAAACATCGTATAGATCTGCGAGAGAGAAAACGGGCGAGTGAGCGCCAGCATGATGGGAGAGACCTTCTCGACGCCTGCCTTGTACGCGAAACGTGGGTCCCCTGAGATGCGCTCACACAGCTCGTACAAATATGAAGCAAATTCATAGGAGTAACTATTCCACGGGTTCTTCAAAAACTCAGGAGTCACATGGTAGACCGGATCCTTGATGCGAGCATTCAACTGGCGGCACAACTCTTCAACGGCGGCATGGCCGGCGGACGATCCCTCTGCGGACGTGATGAGCTTCTCTAAAAAGACCGTGACGGCTCTGATGCTGACACCGCTCAGATCTCGGATGGTCTGTCCCTGCTCATCCAATCCGAACGGGCGAAAAACCATCGCACTCTGTTCGAGTATGGTTCGATCTTTAGGGAACAGTTCGATCTCGGGAAGGGACCTGGCTTCGGCGCTGTCGAGCGTGCTGCTTGTCATGGCATTATCTCCATGCCGGACAGTCCTCCCGTTATCAGGAATGGTGCATGCCCTGCTCGGATGCGCAGAGACACGCGTACTGTCTGTCCGCACACTGCACGGTATAAGGACTACCGTTCCGTCTGGATTGATATGCAGACGGCATCCGCGCGCGCTCCTCGATCATGCTGAAGCACAAACGAACATCATTTGCCCACAGCCTGCGACGAGCAAGACACGCGTTCCGTATCATCACGATTTTCCCACCGGAATAGCACGTAGGTTGGCGAGTATAGCGACGCCCTCCACTGCTTTGCAATACGAAGGGCCTGCCCCTCGCATTCGTGGGGCCATACCGGTCAAAAGCTGGGGTTATCCGGGAGACACGCAGCAACGCGAAGGCGGGGACCAGAACGAGGCACCGCCGCTCAAATACGTGGTGGAACGCGGGATCGGTTACTGCCTGACGGACCGCTTGAGTTTTTTCTCGACACTGGCGACTTTACTCTGGAGACGTCCGGCATGCCCTTTCCGGTAGTCCACTTTGATCGTGCAGGAAATACGGTTGCAATCTTTCTTCATCCGCTCATAACACTGTTGGACCACTGAGAACACGTGTTCCCAGTCCCCTTCCAAGACCGTTCCCATGGGGTTCAACCGATAGGAGACTCCGCTCTTATCGATGATGTCCAGGGAGCGCGCCACGTATTTCCCGACGCTCTCACTTTTGCCCAACGGCGACATGCTGAACTCGAGCAATACCATCGTCACTCCTTATTGAGGTTCCGCGCTCGTGCCAGACGACACACTCGCGACGGCTTCCGCACGTCGTGCAGACCATACGGAGGGATAACGCACCTTGCCAAGAAAACGAAAACCGTCCAAGGCCTCCCGAAGCAGCGCCCGTCGTTTCTCGGCATCCGGCTCATTCGCCTTGGCTTGTTCCCGTAGTTCGCCCAGCCACTCGACGAATTCGGTAAATTCGGCATCGAGGATCCGTTCCAGATCCTCTTTCATGAATCCAGAGAGGGCGGGAGCGACACCGCTTGAGCTGATGGCCACGCGGACATGTCCCGCCGCGACCACGGCCGGCATGGTGACGCTGCTGGCCTCGGGATAGTCAACCGACCAGAGCAACACCCGCTTTTCCCTGGCCTTGGCCACGAGCATTTTGGCGAAATCCCGATCGCCTCGAACGGTATTCAGGATGAGAATGACATGATCGAGATCCGTGTCACGAAAATGCCGTCCCCGATGGATGATTTTCCCGGAAGCCGCTAACTGGCGGAGGGGCTCATTCAATGTCGGACTGATCACCGTCACCCGTGCACCGGACTCAAGAAGACGCTCCGATTTTTCAGAGGCTTCCTCGTCACCGCCGATCACCAGAACCGGCCAACCTTTGACATCTAATACCAACGGAAAACCAGGATTGGCTGCCATTATTCCCACCCCTTACTGACGGTCAAAGGATTAGTATCCGTGAAGGGAGAGGTCACATGCAAGAGGGACTTCACCCACTCGATGCAGGACGTCACGCCTGCCTGTCTTTCCCAGTAGTCCGCCACGGAAGATGGATGCAGCCGTGGGTTTCATAAACCTCGTCTCCTTTTCTGAGTGCGGGAGAGCTATAATGAACGAGGCATCCGAGGAATGTATAAATGAGATGACCGAATCACAAAAGCAGGCTGGGAAGCCCCCGTACAACACGCCAGCGCGCGCGTTCTTGCATAATGAGTCACGATGTTAGGTCCCCGCCGGATCAGCATCCAACTCGAGGTTCCAATAGAGATAATCACGCCAACTTTCCGGTGTATTCCTAATGCCGATGGTAATGGTAATGACGGGATTCCAGCGGGGCTTCACCGGCCTCTTTTTTAACTTCATCCCGGCCTCTTCAGGCGTGCGTCCGCTTTTCCGATTATTGCAGCGCCAACAGGCCGTCACGATGTTCTCCCATGTCTTTTTGCCGCCTTTGGCAATGGGAACCACATGGTCGAACGTCAATTCTTCCGTCCGAAATTTATGGTAACAATACTGACAACAATATCCGTCTCGCGTAAAGATATTGATGCGGGAAAACTTGACGGCGCGATGGCTGTCCTTCAATCGTACCAGTTTTAATAACCGCATGACCGAAGGAAGTTTGATCGACAGAGAAATTCCGTGGATTTCGCGATCGTACACCTCCAAGACTTCTACTTTCCCTTGCCAGAGGAGCGCGATCGCTTTTTGCCAATGTACAACCCGTAAGGGTTCGAACGTGGAATTCAGCAGGAGGGTCATTTCCATGCAGCAACCTCATCCTCACTCGAGCTCCCGAATGCGGGATAGACTCGTCCGATGGGCCCAGCTACATCACTGGTGTTTGTATGCCATAAGGTTGTGATGAAATCAAGTGAGGACGCGCCTATTGCGGCGTCCGCCGATGAAGGGAAAGGCTTCACTCTATGGATAAATATATAACCGTAGCGTCCGTCTCCGAGATTTCCCCCGGTACAGGACGGACGGTGGAAGTCGAGGGAGTTTGGATCGCCGTGTTTAACCTAGACGGAACGTTTTATGCGATCGATAACGCGTGTCCTCACGCGGGCGGCCCGTTGGGCGAAGGAACATTGTGCGGCAACGAGGTGGAATGCCCCTGGCACGGGTGGAAATTCAATGTCGTGTCCGGAGAACGCGTCGGCAATCCAAACTTTCAGGTGGCCCGTTGTGATGTGCGAATCATGGACGGTCAGGTCTCGATCCGGCTTCCGGCAGAGTTGACCTTTCCCTCGTCGAGTTGAATCTAGTCGGTGAGCGACCGGAGTGTATCTCTCCGTGTCGATCGACCTCAACTCGGCCTGCGGCATCGCACCATTCATAGGGAAACCGACCAGGTCCACACCCTTGCAGAATCAGACGGCTTTCCTTTAGTCTGTATGATGCCGATCTGCTTTCACCTCCGGTTCGGCAGACGAGGGCGCCACTGACAAGGAACCGACCTAACTCGTAGCCACAACGGCACTCACGCAACGGATCAATCACGCTTTCCGTCGTATTCACCGAGATCCGAGCGAGCACAGTCCGTGAAGGCCTACGTTTCAGACACCACGAAGACTCGATTGTGATGTCATTCATGCGATTTCCCCTTTTCAACGCAGTACGCTGGTCGCTGGCCGTTGTTGTATTGATGGCGAGCGATCATGGGGTGGCACTGGCAGAAGTGACCGATGACGACAAGGCGCAGGCCATTGTCCACATGCTCGACTATGTCGGCGTCGATTATCCCGAATCCATTCAGAACGGTCAGGTAATCAAGCCAGAAGAATATGCGGAACAACGTGAGTTCGCCGCCCAGGTTCTCACGCTGCTCCGCCAGTTGCCCGCGGTGCCGGAGCAAGACCTGCTGGTGCAACAGGCCCACCAGCTCGTGGCCCGCATCGAGGCAAAGGCCTCCGGCGGTGAAATTTCGACTCTCGCTCATCAGTTGCTTGTTCAGGTCATCCAGACCTGGAAGCTCAGTGTAGTTCCACGCCAGGCTCCGGATCTTCTCCAGGGCGAACAGTTGTTTGCACGCCACTGTGCCGCCTGCCACGGCACGCAGGGAAAAGGCGACGGGCCACTGTCCATAGGGATGGACCCTGCTCCACGCAACTTTCATGATGACACTCGGATGCGCCAGCGCAGCCTCTATGGTTTGTACAACACGATCACGCTTGGAGTGCAAGGCACGCCGATGCGCGCCTTCGGGGAACTGTCCGAAAGCCACCGGTGGGCGCTGGCCTTTTTTACCGCCGGTCTGCGCATCGATCCTCGTGTGGTGAAGAAAGGGGAGGAATTCTGGCGCCAAGGACAAGGACAAACAGACTTCCAGACCTTGCGTACATTTGTGACCACCGCACCCGCTCAGCAAGCTCCTGCCGGTTCGTCACTCGATGCCGTACGTGCCTATCTCACGCAGCAGCCGCATGTATTGCAGGCTGTCGCCCAAACACCATTGGCCTTTTCGCGCACGAAGATCGAGGAGACGGCGGCAGCCTATGCCGCTGGTAACCGGGAAGGTGCTCGACGCCTCGCGATCGCCGCCTATCTCGAGGGATTCGAACTGACAGAGTCTGCCCTGAGCAACGTTGACGCCCCGCTGCGTGTGGAAATCGAGCGTGAGATGATGGCGATTCGAACAGCCATCGCCGATGGTTCGACCGCCGAAGCCGTCACGGCGCAAGCGACGAAGATCATGGCGTTACTCGAACGCGCTGCGGACAGGCTGTCCGGCAGCACCGTCTCCCCGAATACCGCTTTCGTGAGTTCACTGGTGATCTTACTGCGCGAAGGGCTGGAGTCCATTTTAATTATCTCGACCATCGTCGCCTTTGTGGTAAGAACCGGTCGACGTGACGCCCTACCCTACATCCACGTCGGTTGGATCGGAGCCATGGTACTGGGCGTCGTGACGTGGAGTCTTGCGCGGTACATACTCAGCATCTCGGGCGCGAACCGTGAATTGACGGAAGGCCTCACCGCTCTGCTGGCTGCGGCCATGCTGCTCTACGTGGGCTGGTGGTTACACAGCCGTTCGAACGCGCAAGCCTGGAACCGGTACGTCCGTGAGCAACTCACCAGCGCATTGGCCACACGGACGCTCTGGACAATGGCCGGGCTCTCCTTTCTCGTGGTGTACCGCGAGTTATTCGAGATTATTCTCTTCTATGAGACCTTATGGTCGCAGGCGGGAGCGAACGGGCATAGTGCGGTCATGTGGGGCATCGCCACAGCAGCGGGGCTGTTGCTGTTGGTTGGCGGAGTCATTCTTCGCTATAGCGTCCGTCTGCCGATCGGACCGTTCTTCACGGTTGCCTCAAGCCTCCTGGCCGTGATGGCCGTCATCTTTGTCGGAAACGGCATCGCAGCCCTCCAAGCGGCGGGTATCCTGGACGTGACGAACGTTCGGTTCTTCTCACTGCCGCTGTTGGGTATTCACCCGACTGTACAAAGCCTCGTGCCGCAAGCACTGATACTCGCCCTCATCGCCGGTGGAATCTGGTCCAACCGAGAAAAGGCCGATTAATCCGCACAGTCTCTCTGTCGACGCGCTCCTAAAGCGACTTCATTAAACGAATCGGGGCTGCTCCCGGGGAATGTTCGCCTCTTTCTCCTCTATCACCGAGCGAGCGCGCCTGTTCGCGTACATGACCCGGTCGGATTATGCGGCGTCTTGCGTTGTGCCTGTTCCCCGGCACGGACTATGAGGATGGAGGGTACGAGGGAATCTGCGATGGCTCGAAGTCGGGTGGTTTTGGAGTGACACCATCAGCCGGTAAGGAGGCCGCATTCACCTTCTTGAGATCAAGATGGGCATGCCAAATAAATTCTCGTTCAAACCATTGGCCGCGCACACTCTGATCGCGGAGCTGGACACGAATTTCATAGATCTGCCCCTCGACTTGTTTGACACGCCATTCGCCAAGCCGTACGCCCTGGCCACGCCCTTTCATACTGCGAACGTGCTCATTCATGGCCTCGAGGATCGAGGGAAACCCGATGGCCGGATGCTGCTGGACGAGGACCAAGGCTTCAGCTTCTCGCGCCGTTCTCGATGGAGCCGTCGAGGGCAACGACGTCCAGGCATAGTACAGTCCGCCTAGCAGCAAGACGGCAACAACGACATACTGGATGACGCGGGGACCGAACGATCGTAAGGAAGTGGCGCTGCTGGTCATGTGTGTGAGGATCAGGGATGTACAAATCTTTGCACTCTTGCATCTTAGGAAGGTTCGGAATCTCCTGTCAATCCAACCGGAAGTTCAGACGGCGATGCATCCTGCTTGTCTGATGAAAAGACAATGTGTTACAAGTATATTTCCATTCCACGGGGTGAGCTGCGGGTTGAGTAACAGAGCATGAAGTTCTTTTTGTACGGGGACCTCCTCAATCCATCACAACTTCAGCGGCGGGCTCCAGAACATCGTTTTCTGTATCATGCCACGCTGTCGGATCATACCGTCAAGTTTTGTCGATGGTCATCCCAATGGCGATGCGGGCTGGCCAGCATCGTGCCGTCACAGGGCGAACAAGCCTGGGGCGGCGTATTTGAGTTGACGGATGAAGATGTGAATAATATGGATCAGTTCGAACAGGACGTACCCCAGGGTGCCTACCGCCATCTGCAGGTGACCGTCTCCAAGGAGACGGGAGAAAAGGAACTTGTCACCACCTATGCCGCGAATCCAATCGGGAAGTTCAAGCCCAAGGATCACTATCTGGATTGGGTGCTCAAGGGGCTCAGGCAGTGGAAATTCCCGGACAGTGTCATCCAGCAGTGGGAATCTTACAGGCCCAGATAATATTTGAGCTGACGGTTGATGGTTACCGGCCGCCAGCTCGACATACATTTTATTGAGGAGACTATGCCAAAACCAAAATATCATATTCTTGTCTGTACCAATTCTCGTCCGCCGGGCCATCCCAAGCCGTCATGCGGGTCAGCCGGAGCCGCACAACTGCTGATGGCCTTCAATATGGGCTTGATGCAGCGGTCCGTTCCTCCAGGCCAAGTCTTGGTGAGTGCGACTGGTTGCCTCGGTCCTTGCGAACAAGGGCCCACGGTCGTCGTCTACCCCGACAATACCTGGTATTCAAAAGTTACGGAAGCGGACGTGGCGACGATTCTCGATGAACACGTCACGAAGGGCACGCCGGTTGAAAAACTCAATCCCGATGCGGTCTGGAAATAGATGCCATCAAGAATCCTCGGTTGAAGCAGCGTATAGATTGCAGCAGGCACGTGAGAACATGATGGATCATCTATGACGGCACCGACTGTTCATGAACATAAAGCCCTTGCCCCTCGCTCAATCGGGTGCATGATCATTACCTGTAGTGATACCCGTATCGCCGACACGGACGCCAGCGGCCAGCTGATTCAAAAGCTGCTCAAGGACCGGGGGCACACGGTTGTCGGGTATCATCTCGTGAAAGACGATCCGGCGCAGATCCAGCTTTGGATCGCTCGGGCCGTGACAAACGAGGCTGTCCAAGCGCTGATCATTAATGGAGGGACAGGCATTTCACGGCGGGACTCAACATTCGAAGCCGTCGATGCGATGTTGGAGAAGCGGCTTCCCGGATTCGGCGAAATCTTTCGGCTGTTGACCTACCAAGAGATGGGATCATCCGCCATTATGAGCCGGGCCACCGCCGGAATCATCAAAGGACGGGTGCTCTTTTCCGTGCCCGGGTCCGAACATGCCGTCCGGATGGCAATGGAAAAGCTCATCCTGCCGGAACTCGGCCATCTGGTGCAGCAACTCAGCAAGTAACTCGCTGTCAGCATACAGCGGTCGGCTTCTGACCGATCGGCAAGTTCAAACCTGTCCTTGAGACTTAGCTGCACGCTGATGCCTGATCGCTGGCCGCCAGGTTCAATCCTGTGTAATTTTCGGTTCTTCGTACCGCACCTCGGCGGAAATTTTCGACTGCGCATATCGTTTATAAAACGACAACACGTCGCGTACGGAGATCACACCGATGATCTCGCCGTTCTTACTGACGCCAAGATGACGTACGCCGAGATCCGCCATCATAGACTGCGCGTCATCGATGGCGTCACTTCCCTCGATCGTGCACACCGGTGCCGTCATAATTTTCTCGACCGTCAGTTTGCCTAACGGCTTTCCGGATGCGACCGCTCGCCGTACAATATCAGTATCCGTGATGATCCCAATAAACTGCTTTCCTTTTTTGATCAACAACGATCCGACCCGCGCCTGACGCATTGTCTTCGCGGCACTCGCGATGGATACCTTGGGCCCGATCGATTTAGGCCGCTTGGTCATGATCTGTGCGACTGTGGACATGGCTTCCTCCTTCATTGATTTGTGAATGAAGTTGCGACGGATGAACGCCGGCCACGCTCAAGTTGCTTACCTTGGGTAAGGGTAGCACAGAATACGCCGACAGCTCAAAACAGGAGCAGGAAGAACCGGGCGCGAGAACCGTTGTACGTCATGTGTTCAACGTTCAGATTCTTGGAACATCACCGACCCGGAAGGTTCGAGGGGGTGAAGGTGAGTGATCGAATAAGAAGAACCTCTTGAGTACATACGACTCAGCACGATACTAAAATCTGAGCGTGCCCTCTACCACCATGACACAATGTCCACCGACCTTTACCGTTTGAATGGCATCATTGTCCGACTCCACTTGGACAAGAATCCGCGAAGGCCGGTCGATCTCGTAGCCTTGCTCGATGAGAATATCCGTCATGGGCCCCACCTCAACGATCCCATGATGGACCAAATAGGCGCCCAACGCACCGGCAGCACTCCCTGTTGCGGGATCCTCCAAGATCCCGATCTTTGGCGCAAACATCCGCGCATGGACAGAGGTGAACGATTCGACCGTCACCGTCGTGAACACCATGATACCGTTCGCGCCGAATCGTTCACAGACAGCGGTGATCGCGGATGCGTCAGGAACGATCGATCGTACCGCCGTGAGTGTCCGCACCGGAACAATCAACACCGGCAAGCCCGTGGAGACGACCTGCAGTTCCCAGTTGGTTTCGACAACGCCGGGTTTCGGCAAACCGAGAGCCTGACCAACCGAATACACCTCATCAACCGCTTGAATGGGCTCGAGAAACTCGGGCTTCGGTTGAGACATGACGACCCGCACGACTCGTGCCTGCTCACTGTGCACTTCAATGGGAAAGACGCCGATGTTGCATTCTTGTAAGAGACCTGTGACGCCTTCCTTCAGTGCGATCCGGTTAAGATGGGCCAGCACATAGAAGGTGCCCAGCACGGGATGGCCGGCGAACGGGATTTCCTGTGTGGGGGTAAAAATCCGCAATCGTGCAACTGCGGCTGGATCCGTTGGAGGAAAGACAAACACCGTTTCCGAAAGATTCATTTCCCTGGCAATCTGCTGCAGTTCATCGTCCGTCAGTCCATCGGCGTCGGGGAAGACCGCCACGGGGTTACCTCCGAACGGTTGAGTAGTAAAGACATCGGCTTGATAGAACTTCAACGTCCGTTGTTCCGCCATCACCCCTCCTGCGCTCATTGCCATCATTACCGAACTGCCGGTTCTTCCCCACGAAAATCGCCAACCATCATTGACAGAACCTGGCCGCTGAGGCACACTCCGTCAGTGGATTCGATCACCGAGCAAGACATCGCACATGCCTTAGACGTGTTGGGACTCACGCCTCCCTTCACGGTCGAAGACCTTGAACGAGCGAAACGCGTACAGCTTTATACCTGGAACCCCTCGCGCTATGCCGGTCTGACGAACAACCCCGCCCACTATATGCAACAGTTTCAAAAAGCCGAAGACATGACCAAGACGGTCGAGGCCGCCTACGCACTGATTTCCACCGTATTCATTCCAGATACGGAAGGCCAAGGTTGAGGATCAGGGCGCTCTTCCTTACTTGACCTAACCTGAGCCTCAACGTGCATCACCCGGCCTCGTGGCTGGTAACACGCGACATCCCTTCATCACCAGACAACTGGGCCACCGGCCAGGTAATTAAGCCCGAAACACCGTCCGCTGATCCAACCGGCTGGGTCTGCTGCGCATAGATCTGCGGCAACTGGTTCGTCCCATATTTTGAAATATACAGAAAGACATGCTCTCGCGAGTTCACCCGCACAGCCCAGGGGTGAAAATCGCGCTTGTAGAATTCCTCACAGAGTTGCATCGCATCGAGGCACGATAAGGTACTCGGATCGTTCAAGGTGTAATAGTAGTCGAGCGGGAGATCGTACTCCTCCTGCTTATGGATCGTAATCCCGAATTTCTCAGGATGCCGCACCATTGGCGTGTGCCGATACGCCACGAAATAGAACAGTTCCAACGAGTGAATGACCGGCTGGTTATCCAGAACGAACTGCCGGGTCTCCATCGCCTCCTCAAGCGTTTCACCCGGAAAGCCATAGAACGCCATCACATGGTTCCAAATCCCGGACCTGGCCGCCATCTCGAGATTGCGCTGGATCACGCTCTTCTTGGCATGTTTGTCCATGAGATTCAATACACGCTCATTGGCCGATTCCATGCCGTAATAGAGTGTGCAGCAGCCGGCCTTAGCGGCCAGATCCCACATCACCTGCTCTTGCAGCGTCTCTTCAAATCGAATGAGCGTCGTCCACTTGATCCCTACGTCCTGATCAACCAGCAACTGGGAGACCTTCTTGAAGAGCGCCGGCGGATAGGACTCATCACTGAACAAAAAATGTCGGCATCGGTACTTATCTCGCAGCGTCTTGATATGGTCAACGACCAACTGCGCCGGCATCCCGCGATACTGATCGAAGTAGCCCTGCCCATGGTCGCAAAATGTGCATCGTCCCCAGTAACAGCCGCGCGTTGCCAAATAGGGAATAATCAGTTCGGGAACGAAGTAGCGGTCGAGCGGCATCCCATCGAAATCCGGCAACGGCAGCGCGGTCGTCTTCTCGGTATAGACTTCTGGATTGCGATGGAGCCCTGCTGCATCGCAATAGATCAAGTTGGGTACGGATGCAAGGGGCCGCTGCCCGTTTAGGGCCTCGATCAGCCACAGCAGGGCATGCTCCCCTTCATAGAGAATCGCGGAGTCAAACACCTCCGTGAAAAATCGCTCGTGATGCACAAGGTCTTCATGCAGTCGCGTGATAACATTGCCGCCCACGACGAGATGAATTTGCGGGAAGGTCTCTTTGATCATCTTGGCGAACGTCAGGCCAGCTAGTAACTGCATCTGGGTGCCGATGGAGATGCCGATGACATCGGGCTGCTCCTTGGCTACCTCCGGGAGAACCAGTTGATTGCAGAGATCCCGATAGACATTGACCTGTTCATCTTCCAAGCAGGCAAACACTTCCTTCGAGACGCCAGGCCGATAACCTAGGTTGCTTTCCATCGGATAAAAGACGAGTGAGGCGGGATAGTAGGCGGCAGAGATGTAGGCCATCGTCTCGCGGAAGGTGTTAAGCGCCCCTTCTAACAACTCAGCTTGGTAGAACCGGTCACCACGGACGATCAGCTTGGCATCTTCAGCCCGGTCCGCCAGGTCGAACACATCACGCTCATGGGCCTGCTCGACCACGGCGAGTTGGCTCATCTCTCGTTCAGTCAGTGCGCCGGCCTTCTCTTTCTCTTGCAGCATCTTCAGCTGCATGCCCAACCGAGCCTTCACCCAGATCAGGAACTCCATGCTGAAGAAATGGTCCCACATCCCAATGTTGATATCGCGCTGGATGACCGTATGGCCCGCTTCGCGCAGCACGGCCGTCAGTGAGGGCAAGGCGAGATATGGCGCCGTCGGCACCCACTCCGGGGGAAACAAGAGCATGATTTTGGACTTCTTCCGATCTTCTTTCTTGATCGGAACTAAGCCGTCGATTTGGACAAGAGCGCTCATAATCGTAGGCGTGAAACGTCAGGCGTGAGGCGAATTTCCGGAGGCATATCCTCGCCCCTTACCGCTCACTCCTTACCCCACCCGTCATCCATTACATTTTCCCCGCCAGTGTGGTTGTGACTCCGACTGTCTTCACCGCTTGATACTGCAGCTCTGGCAATTTACCTAAACCAAACCTTGAGATATAGAGAAAGATGTATTCACGCGTGTAGAGCCGAAGGTCCCAACCGGGGTTGTGGTTCCGCTCGAACTGTTCGAATACCCGTTCCGCCTCCTCGATACTCATTCCATTCTTCACGGTGTAATAATAATCGAGCGCCAGGTCCCACGCCGGATTCTTGTAGGCCGTCACCCCCCACCTCTCCGGATGCTTGGCCACCGGATTGTGCCGTCCGAGGTCGAACGTCCCGAACCCAAGCGAATGCACATGGTCCTTGTTCGCTTCCAAAAACTGCACCGACTGCCAGGCCTCCTCTTTGGTTTCACCAGGAAATCCAAAGAAGCCCATGCAATGGTTCCAAATCCCCGCCTCCGCTGTGAGCTTGAGGTGCTTAGTCATCACCTCGACCGTCGTGGCCTTATCCATCAGCTGTAAGACGCGCTCGACGCCGGACTCATACCCAAAGTGGAGGTACTTGCAGCCCGAATCCTTTGCGTCCTGCCAGACCGCTTCATCAAGCAAACTCTTCTCAAACCGCATGTGGGTCGTCCAGACGATGCCCATCTGGCTATCAATCAGCCCACGGGTAAGCTTGCGAAACAGAGCCGGCGGATAGGATTCGTCGGTGAAATGAAAGTGTGTCGCGCCGTACTTGTCACGCAGAAACTGAATATCGGCAAGCGCATCCTGAATCTTTTTCGAACGATAGCCGGCCGTATACCCTTCGCCATGGTCACAAAACTCACAGCGGCCCCAGTAGCAGCCGCGCGTCGCGAGATAGGGCAGAATCCTCCTCGGCACGAAATACTTCTCCAACGGCAGGCCATCGAAATCCGGCGGCGGCAAGGTCGCCAGATCTTCCGCATAGCTCATGGACGACGTATGGACGCCAGTCTCGTCCTTGTAGATCGTGTTCGGCACCTCGGCCAGACTCCGCTTCGCTCCTACTGCTGATACCAGCTGTACGAAGGCTGTCTCCCCTTCATAGACCACGGCACTGTCGAAGTACTGGAACAACGGCGACTGGGGCAACACATCGCGCAACCGCGTCACCGTATTGCCGCCGATGGCGATATGGATATGAGGGAAGTGCTGCTTGATGAGGGCACAGAAGGTCATGGTCGAGAACAACTGCTGCTGCAGGACGATCGAGATCCCGATCACGTCCGGCTGCTCCCGCTCGATGGCCGGCTTCACCAGATGCTCGAACACATCACGGTAGATATTTACCTGCGTATCGTTCACCGCATCCATCACTTCGGACGAGACATAGACCTTGTACGACAGATCCGTCTCCATCGGTGGCATGCAAATCCGCGCAGGAAAATAGACCATGGAGATGACCGACATGACTTCACGAAATACTTGAAGTGACCACTCTAAGTTATCGATATTATAGAACTGTTCGCTTCGTATAATTCGCTTCGCCTCTTCGGCCTTCTGGATCAGCTTGGTCATCCTTTGATGGGTCACATCGCAAAGCGCCAGCTGCACATCCATCTCAGCTTCACTCAGTTCTCGCTTCTTCGAGAGCTTCCGTAGCCGGTCGAGCTGCTGTGGTACCCGGCGCAAAACCTTCTTCAAAAAGTCCTCGCTGAAATACCAATCCCACATCTCGCAGTTGATGTCTTTTTGAATGACCGTGTGACCAGCCTGACGGAGCACGGCGGTGAGGGATGGTAAGGAAAGGTAAGGTTCAGAGGGGAACCAATCGGGCGGGAAGATCAGCATGACCTTCATCTTCCGGCCGCTGGTGGCTTCAAGCTGCTGGCGATTGAGGAGGATCAGCTCTTTCGAAGCTCGATTGCCTTTAGAATATTCGATCTTCATTCCGGCCTAATTTTTCCTCAAGTCGTCCCAAACTAACAAGAAAGCCAATGGGTTAGGCTCGAGGAAGGTTATTGTACGGGGGCTGAAGATTGAGATGCAAGCGTGGGAGTTAGGCCAGTCGATGAAGAGCTATCAAAGCATCTTGTCGTATTCTGCATGAGTTCCGATCCAAAACCACACAATGCCATCTGCTGCATCTACACCTACCGCTCGGTAGTGAAGCCCAACTCGTGCCGACCAAAACCGACCCACTTGCTTGAAATGGAGTGACGGATGCTTGGGGTTGGTCTTTAGGAGTTCAAAAGCACGATCGGCTTGTTCGCGGATAGTAACGGGTAACGTGTTGTAGCAGGTCCAAAAATCTGGAGATGTGCGGTGAATCAAAGTGGCTTTGACTGGCCAGCATGATGAGCGCGAAGCGCCTTGTCAGCCAGCACATCGAGCCGGCCGGCCTTCACATCTGCTTCGAACTGATGATCCCATGCTTCGGCATCAAAGGCCGCATACCACCGCCGGAATGCGGCGAGCTCGTCGGGAGAGAGCTTCTCAATCTGTTGTTCAATCGCTTCAACTTTGCTCATGTGTCACACGGGAGATTCAAAGACTCTGAAGATACTAGCATTCTCCTGAGAGCCCGTCCATCTTCCAACTACTGGTGGCTTCAAAGATTGAGGAGAATTAGCTCCTTGGAGGTGCGGTTACCCTTCGAATACTCGATCTTCACACCGGCCTGATCCTTCTCCCAAACTGATCCAAACTCACAAGAAAGCCAATTGGTTAGGCTCGAAGAAGGTTATTGTACGGGGGCTGAAGAAGGAGACGCAAGGGAGGGAGAGGATGGAAAGTCGCTCACGGTAGTCCTGTGCTCCCCGAACGCGCGCCCTCGGAAGGACCTCGTTCGACGGGCGCAGTAGGACCACCATGGGCGCCCTTCCATGATAAAGAGTGAAAAGAGCAGAAAGAGACGGGCCAGATAGTCCGCTGTGCTCGCCGAGGCCCCACGATAAAACGGTGGTCCCTCAATGCGCGCAGTAAAGGACCATCTGACCACTCCTTAGAGAGAGATAAATGAAGAACGTTGTAGTGAATCAGAGCTACTTCGTCTGGGAGACCATAGACCCAAGAATGAGAAACGCATACAATCTCGTAATTTTGTTAGTTACTTAACGCCGTTGTCGGAGCGGTCAATGCGCATGAAGAACCCGCCCCACCCTGGACTGTCCGTCCGACATGATTGTCTCAAACCGCTAGGGCTCTCGATCGTGGAAGGAGCCAAGGTGCTGGGTATTACCCGGCAGGCCATGAATAACTGGGTCCGCGGCAAAGCCGGGATTTCCGCCGAGACGGCAATCCGGTTAGAGAAAGCCTTTGGTGGCGGTGCCGAAACGTGGTTGCGGATGCAGGCGGCCTATGACCTTGCTCAGGTGGGGAAACGGGCCGGGAAGATCACGGTCAGGCGTGTCACCAGTGCGTTAGCACCGGTTTAAATGGCAATCTCACAGCAAACTCCCATTCATTCTTCTTATTGACATCATGACATCATGAATCTTATGCTGTGATGTATGAGAACGACGCTTAGTCTGGACAACGATGTGGCCGCACTATTGAAGCGGGCGCAGAAAGTCCGCAAAGCCAGCCTCAAGACTGTGGTCAACGATGCGATACGCCAGGGGCTTAAAGCTCTCCTGGGACCACCGGTACGGCCCAAGAAACCCTTCCGGACCAAAGGTATTTCGCTGGGGCGCTGCCTTGTCGGCAGCTTGGATGATGTGGCCGACGTGCTGGCCACGGCTGAAGACGAAGCCTTTCGATGATTCTGCTCGACGCGAATCTGCTCGTCTACGCACACGTCACGTCCCTGACTCAGCATCACGCCGCACGCAGCTGGCTTGATTCCTGCTTGAATGGACCGACCCCGGTGGGATTGCCATGGCCGACGTTACTCAGTTTCGTCCGCCTGGTCTCAAACCCGCGCATCTTTGAGCATCCGCAACCGATCTCAAAGGCCTGGAAGCAGGTCAACGATTGGCTGACCTGCTCTGTCGTCTGGATTCCACAACCCACGGAACGCCATCGAGAAATCCTTGACTCTTTTCTTACGGATACCCTTGGACGCTCAAACCTGGTGCCCGATGCGCATCTGGCAGCCTTGGCCATCGAGCATGGCCTGACTCTTTGCTCTACCGATCGCGACTTCGCCCGTTTCCCCAATCTCCGGTGGGAAGATCCCCTTCAACAGCCGCGCACGTAGTCGGCTAGACGCGTTCCCGCTCACATTGTTATGCGGCCGGCCTCGGAAGAGATCTGCAAAGGGGAAGATAAAACGGAGACATTCTGATTTTTCGAGTAGGTCACGACTTCGCTTCTCACGGCCTCGCACTCGCCTAGCAGTTTGCTGAAAAACTTGGTTTCTGCTTCGGCCACCTTTACACGATGATAAAAAGAACTGTGGTACTCTACAGCTCGGTCTGCTCAAAAAGACCGTCCAGCAAGGCCGCAGCGAGCGAAGGGGCAAAGCGTACGCTTCGGTACGTCGAGCCTCTGAGTGATGCGAGAACGCCGCTGGAGGACTTTTCAGCATTCTGCTAGAGTCTCGTGGCTAGGTCAGCCTTGATCATCTCCGGCTTATCATTCGGTGCATAGCGTTTCAGGACCGTGCCGTCAGCACCGACGAGGAATTTGGTGAAGTTCCATTTGATCGCCTCGGTCCCGAGAATCCCGGGCTTCTCCGATTTCAGATATTGGTAGAGCGGGTGTGCGTTCGTGCCGTTGACGTCGATCTTGGCGAACATCGGAAAAGTGACACTGAAGTTTCTGGTGCAGAACTGTTCAATCTCTGCCTCGCCGCCAGGTTCCTGCTGACCGAACTGGTTACAGGGAAACCCGAGCACGACGAAGCCCCGATCTTTGAATGTTTCGTAGAGTGCCTGGAGTCCTTCATACTGCGGCGTGAAGCCGCATTGGCTCGCCACATTCACGATGAGCACTGTCTTGCCGCGATAGACCTCCATCTTCTGCGGCGTACCGTCGATCGTGACAAGGTCGATGTCGTAGAGACTCATAGATTCCACCTCACGGCGTTTCCCTGTTCATGACCGTACAAGCCTGTCATCCGTCTGCGCGGACAACCGCGCACTCATCGGGACAGGGGCGCGCACAGCCCGAAACATACCAAAGCGACAGAGCCCGGTCCCAAATGCTAGACGCATCAACAAGATTGTGGGCACTTCTCGCAATGATTTCATCAACCCGGTCATGCCGAACCGAACAAGCCCTGCTGGACGGATCACACCCTGCCAGATCGAATCGAGCCAGGAGGGTAAGGTTTCGGCAGTCCAATCCGCGGTGGTGACGTTCCCTGCCACCAGTCCAGTGGCCTCCAGTAATTCTGAAAACCCTTCAATACTCGCAAACGCCGGATGAGCCCATTGATCCAGCAGTTGCCGCATCACCGGTTTTTCCCACACATTGAGTGGAATCTGGCGATCGTCCCGCTGATTCCAATCGGCCACCACCAGAATGCCACCCGGTTTCAGCACGCGCATGAGCTCTCTGGCAAATTGGGCCTTATCCGGCATATGCGGTCCGGCCTCGACCGACCAGACCACATCAAAACTGTCGTCCGGGAACGAGAGCGCCAGCGCATCATCGACCTGAAAGCGGGCATTCACCTCAGGGGCGGTCAGTTCTTGCGCGCGTCGAACTTGCTGCGGGCTGATGGTGACTCCGGTCACGGCAAAGCCATACTCCCGCGCCAGCATGCGACTGCTGCCGCCGATTCCGCAGCCCACATCCAGCACCGTCGTCCCGGAAGGAAGCTGGTCTAACCGACCCCACCGAACCATTTCATGCACAAAGTCCGACTTGGATTGGAGAAAATCCTTGTTCCGGGGTGGAGAGCCGTAGTGTCCCAGATGGATATGTTCGCCCCAGTAGAACTCGAGAATGCCGTCAGTCGTCCAGTCATCATACGAATTGGCGACAGAATCGGCAGACTGATACTTGCGGGGAAACAACAAGTACAGGACTACACCCAGTAGCAGAAAGCCCAGGAGGATGACAATCGCCCATATGAAGATGTTCATCGTATCGAATCTCTGAATGACTGTGATTGCATTACCATGTCTGGACCATTCACCATGGCCGCTAGAGCTGGTCGATGAAAACCAGTTGGTGGGGATACAAAAAACAAGGTCTGAACCTGAATCTTTATTCCGCTCCAATAGATCTTGCCTGGCGACCTCGATGGGTGCCTTCTGCAGAGAAGGTACCCATCGAACAACGGGACTTCATCACGATGTTTTCTTTGGGTCCACACTCACGAGATCAGAACAACAGTCACACCCTGCTGCACGAGTGTCATAGTCGACTACGCCTCCACGTCGATCTAGCTCAATCAGGCAACAGTCATCAAGCATCTGCTTGAGCAGTTTGCGTCCTCGCTGGACACGAGACTTCATGCCGGAGAGTGAAATGCCCATTTGTTCCGCTGCAGCGTGCTGCGTTAGCCCATCGAGCTCCACCAGGATGATCGCGTCTCGATAATCCTGTGACAATTGCTCAATCATGGGACGAAGACAACAGGCAAGCTCTGCCCGAGGCTCGGCTCCATCGCCATCATGAATCATTCCTGAGATGACCGGAGATTCATGCAATACTTCAAGTTCAGAACTCAACCCAGCTGGAATCTCCCGCTGTCGTCCTGGTTTCCGGTAATGATCGATGATTGCATTCCTCGTGATCTGATAGACCCACGAGACCAACCGCTCCGGATCCTTCACCGAGTCGATCTGCCGATGGACCCGCACAAACACCTCTTGCAGGATGTCGTCGGCATGCCCCTGGTCAGTCACTCGCTTGGCGATGAAGATACGGAGGCCATCATGCATGAGCTGCCAGAGTTCTTCGGTTGTTTTAGTCATGAGAGCCACCTGTATATGATAGTCGCTACTGTACCGCTCCGGATTATGCACCGCAAGTACGTGGCTCATAAACACCTCCCTTCTTCGGCACGCAGCAGCCGGTTTGGCTCAGTCGTCCTGTGACCTCCAACTGCTCATGGACGGTAAAGATCTCCCACGCATTGCCGTCCGGATCGGTAAACCAGAGTTTATCTTGCCTGGCAAAGCAACAGGCGACGTTATCCTCTACTTTCTCTAGTATTCCTTCATGTTGTAACCGGGCCTTCCAGTCGGCAATCTCCTGGACCGTCTCAACCTCGATGCCCAGGTGATCCACGACACTCACTGCACCGGTGGAGGATACCAGCGAAAAGTTCAGGGCAGGAGCCTTCAGGTCGAACTTGGCATAGTCGGCTACCTGTTTCTGTGGTTTTATCCCGAATACCTTTTCATAGAAAGCTACGGATCTGGACACATCACGCACATCGAGTGAAATATGGGGACGCATGGGCCACCTCCTTATGAGAGAGCTGCGGATGATTCCGTCACTCATCTCTAGAGACGGAGGAACTCCCAAAAGGACGCACCGGCGATATGGATATACACGGTGTAGATAAGAAGACTCCCTCGCCAACTGTGTCGACGAAGGAGAGAGTCGCGATGCGTAGTGTGATCTGATCAGATAGCAGAGGATCGCTCGATTCTTTTATGCCTCCAGCGCAGGGCGCCCCGAATAGGAGTGTCCTGCACAGAGTCGAAAGTCTTATAGCAAGATGTCCGTCCCGGTTCCCCCGACCGACAGCGCCGGCGTGCCGACGAGTTGAATCTCGAACTCCGCTGCCGTATCCCCATCGGTGCTGCCCTGTAAGATGCCGCCGCTATACCGGAGCTGGCCTGCCGCGGTAAAGGCTGCGCTGCCAATGTAGGTAAAGGCCTGGTTGCCCGTGACCAACGTATTGGCATCGATATCGCGCAGATCGATCTGATCGCCGAGCGCCGTGCCCGCTCCGGCAAACCCAGTAATGACATCGCGGCTGGTGCCGACCACGCTCTCGCTGACCGCATTGAAATCGAAGCGATCATTCCCCGCGCCACCGTTCAGCTGATCGCGTCCGCTGCCACCAATGAGGGTATCGTTCCCGTTGCCGCCGCTAAGGGTGTCGTTACCTGAACCTCCGGTGAGCACATTATTGCCGCTGTTGCCCGTGAGGCTGTCGTTGAAGCTCGAGCCGGTGAGGTTCTCTATTCCCTGCAAGAGATCGGTACCGGCCCCCACCGTGTTCTGCGCCGTTGTCAAACTGAGGTTCACCGTCACGCCGGCCACCACCCCGCTGTACGAGGCGGTGTCGACTCCGGTCCCACCATTCAGCTCGTCATTGCCGGCCTCTCCATTAAGTTCGTCGTTGCCGTCCGAACCATAGAGCTGGTCATTGCCGCTCCACCCGTAGAGTCTGTTATTGGCCTCGTTGCCGAACATGTAATTGGCAAGATCATTGCCCACGCTTTCGATAGGCGCCGAGCCAGTCATGACCAAGTGCTCTATCCCAAAGCCCATCTCATGCCTCACGGAGGTCACTACCGAGTCGACCCCACCATCGTTCGAGTACTCGAACGCCCGATCGTTCACGTCGTCTACGACATAGGTATCGTGGCCCTCGCCGCCGAACAGGGCATCATCATTGAGGCCGCCGTAGAGCCGGTCGTTTCCCCCGAGCCCATAGACGGCATCGTTTCCCGCTGTGCCGGGATAGCTGAAGGGGTCGCCGTCTCGGTTGAGGATATCGTCAAAGTTCGTGCCGTAAATGGTATCGCGATTGGATGTTCCAGGAATGTTCGCCATGATTGTCTCCTTTATGTGTGTCGTGGGCCGGACCATCCCGGCCACGGTGGTTACTTAGCTGAGGGGAACCTGGCCTCCGTCGAAGCCTCCGCTCCCTCATGATTCATCATGAGTTCTTTGTCTTCTGCTTGCTCCGCACATCGGCTTCCTGCCTCCTTTCGTTTTCTGCCGATGACCAGGCCTCCCGTTGCGTAGAAGGTGGACCGATCAGGCGGCCTGGTCTTGACCGGTCGGCTCTGGTTCATGGTGACACGAGGCGTGCCCCATGCCCATGACGTCGAGACCAGATAGACGTCAGGCCCTTTCCCCATCCTCACCAGCGGACCCCTGTGTTCGGCTGACTCGTCCCGTGCGGGCACGTCCTTCCACTCCTGGTGGGTGCGCTCTCTAGAGCTCGGTGGCGAAACCAGCTGCGGCAGCAGCATTGTCATAGTCACTCCGGCAATCACTGATAAAAACCAAATGGCTACAAGTTCGATGTCATGCATGCTCATTGTCCTTTCTTATGCTCAACGCTGCTTGATTATGGTCGTGAGTTGTCCTTGTCTTCCGTTCTGTCGTTCCATTACCCCCGAATTCCGATGACTTCCAGGTACTCTGCCAAGACGGTGGTGCAGTCCGATCCGGCTCGGTTGTGCCTCGTCCAGAGTCGTTCTAGTTCCTGCCGCAACCGCCTCTGCCCCTCATCATCAAGTGAGGCGAAGGCTTTGTTGACCGGTCCGTAATACAGACGAAAGAACTCCACCACTTCGGATGGTGGAAAGGGATAGCTGAAGAGGTACTGCTGTCATGTCAGCCTGAGTTCCGAGAGTCCGTGACTGAGCCGCTCACGAACGGTCGGCTCATCGCCCCACAGCACCGGTGAGGGCATGCCAGACGGTGCAATGAACGTCGACACCGTCTTGAACATCTGCCCAACGAATCCCTGCGACGTCCAATTGGCCATGGCGATGGTGCCGCCCGGCACACAGACCCGCACCATTTCTTTCGCGACCAGCTCTGGACGTGGAGCAAACATCGCTCCGATCAGGCTCACCACAACATCAAAGCTTGTATCCTCGAACGGCAGCGCTTCGGCATCGGCCTCCTCGAAGCGAGCACACAGCCCCTCCGCTCTGGCCCTCGCGCGCGCCCGCTCTACCAAGCTGGATACGATATCCACCCCGGATACCTCGATGCCGTCCTTGGCGGCCATCAGTGCCAGCTGACCGGAGCCACAGGCCACATCGAGCAGTTGACTACTCGGTGCGATATCGAGTCGCTCATAAAACTCGCGCGCACTACCTTCCATATACCGCGAGAAACGATCGTAGTCTCCCGCTGTCCAGATCTCTTTGAGTCGCGTCTTGAGGCCGTCTTGTTCTCCAACCGTTGCACTCGTCATGATGTCCTCCTTCCATGCTGTATGTTGAATGATTGATGCTGCTCCCTGCACCACGCTGTCTTTGTTTGCACTGTACAAGCTAGGCGCTCTAGTGAGCGGCAGGTGGTCTCTACAGACGGAGCAGTCTGGAAAAGGACGCAGGGGTGAAAAGACAGGAGGGTGAATTTACGTTTGTGTCGCGTGAGAGCTAGACCCGACGCTCAGCAGGGTTAGGAGAGCCCCAGCTTCTGCCAGCAAGCCGCAGTTCACATATTTATTTGATGTGTGAGGGGATCTTCGCAAAGCAAGCATTGAGATGGTCGGCGACCATGCCGACAGCCTGCATGAAGGCGTAGATGATCGGAGGAATGAGGAGGGTCAGTTCTTGCGCCCCAGCATCCCCACCTCGCCATAGACCCACCCGCTCCGCAAAGTAGCCTATCCTCGCTTCCATGCCTACCTTGACAGTTTGCTAAGCTCCGGCAGCTTCAGAACACCATGTTTGTTTCCCCTTCATCAGGTCGCAAAGGCAGGGTCCTGGAATCGCTGAATGCCAGAGGTCGAATACTCGGTGCCCCTGGCCTCACTGGGCTTCTGTGGATGCCCCTCATTCTCATGCTCATTGCCGCCATCATGCTGGCCCTACCACCCCATGCTCTTTCGGGTCCGGCACCAGTGGAGCACTCGGACTCGTTCTAGTTAGAGCTATCTTGGTGGGAGGGACTGATCAGCCGTGACGGACGGACCCATTATCGCTTATCTTGGTGATCGAGGAGGTCTATCCTGATCATTCGTTCATTGGACATATGAAGTGGAACCCCAATGGGTTGTATCTTGTTGCCATTGAAGGATCGGCGGAGGGAAAGCATCTCACATTCATCGATACCGTGATGCTGGCTGGAAAATGAAAAGGGGACAGGCTATTTTTCTGGTGACTTCGCGAGCCACCCTCGCTCTCGGAGCCCTCTGCCACCGCCACGCCCTCCCTGCCCTGTGCTTGCCGAAGGGCGGCCACACCTTTTCTTCATCCCCCTCTCCCATAGACCCGCCTGACTTGAACACGTAGAATAGCCAGACAACGATTTCGAAACGAAGCAGACCTGCCATGCTGGAACTTCGGCCAACCTGTGAGCATTGCAACAAGCCGCTGCTTCCCGACTCACCCGAGGCACGCATCTGCTCCTATGAATGCACGTTCTGCGCAACATGCGTTGAAAGCGTCTTGCACAATGTCTGTCCGGACTGTGGCGGCGGGTTTGTACCTAGACTAATCAGGCCGTCAAAAAATTGGAAGGGCAATAACTACCTCGGCAACGACCCGGCGAGCACAACCGTGAAACATCGGCCTGTTGTTCTCACCACCCATCAAACATTCGCCGCCACTCTTAAAACAATCCCACCTGAAAAGCGATAGCCGGTCTCAGTAGGATAGAGCCAAGACACCGTTGCTCAATATCCCAGCAGCCGCCGGCCCTCCCTTGTCCTGAACCGTCGAAGGGCAGCCCCAATTGGCGTACGTCCTCGAACCTCCCACCTCGCCTTCCATTGTGATCTCCTACCTTGCCCGCATAGACCTTGTACTCACACACTTGACGGCAGGAAACCTTTGCACATCACGGCCTGCCCAGAGCAAAGTGGAAGGACCTCTCGAGTGATCCCAATCCGAGCAATATGATGTCTACCTCGATCCCTTGCGCGTAGCATGTATTCGTCTGAAATCTGGTGTAGACTATGAATGTGCGGAGTCACCGATCGAACGGAGGCTCTCATGGCACGGAGCATCCCTCCTCATCGCGAGCAGACCTATCGCACCCTCGCCCTCAAACTCTTCCCATGGGTCTGTGCACAGTGCGGACGAGACTTTGACGGCAAGAAGCTGAACCAGCTCACGGTCCACCACAAGGACCACAACCATGACAACAATCCACCAGACGGGAGCAATTGGGAACTGCTGTGTCTCTATTGTCATGACAATGAGCACCAGCGGTATCTGGTGGCTGACCAACTTAGCAATACCGCGCGGAGCCGCGAGCCAGAACGGCCGTCAACCTTCACCCCCTTTGCCAATCTCGCCGACTTGCTTAAGCGCAAGGGCCTCGCTAAATAAAGCGACGCCCGATATAAAGGCTTCTAAGAGTCGATCTTAATTCCTCCAAGATTGGGGACACCAATCTGCACGCATGAGCCAGAAGCAAACCGAATCCATCCTCTTCGATGTGTTTGGTCGCATGATGCAAGCAGAACGAGCCAACAAACAGTGGCAGCTCTTCTTCATCGGCCCGGAAGGCACAAAGCGGCCTGTGCCGGCTGTCGTTGTGCCGCCTGAGCTCACCGCGAACAAACTCGCGCATTTCTCGATGATCTATTTCACGAATACGCTTCTCCCTTCCCACCCTTCAGTCTGCCGTTGTAGAACAGTCCGCAGTAAAGAAGATCGGATAAGGCTCACGATCTCGTGAGAACGCGGATTCATGGGCAGAGGTAGGGTCGTGCACGACTCAAAAGCTACGGTTCGGTCTTGTGTCATCCCAGTCCGGTGATGCCCCTCTGCTCGCTGCCGTTCCTCATTCCCTGGTCTTCTCCAGCGTATTGATCATGACGGCATCTACAAGGGCTGTTGCCGGTTGACACCCCTACGCGGGATAATGTGTCCCCTGCACGAGACCAATAACGGTATATGAACAAGGCCTCTCTCCCCTCTTTTTCTCAAGAGGGACAGAATGGGGTCTGATGAGTGGACAAGAGGAGCGTCGAACAGTCATGAATTCGAAGATAGAGGAACAGCGATCCGAACCCCGAGTCTCGGTGCGATATCACGCATTAGTGTCGGGCTCGGTGCAATCCGCAGGCAGGGGCACTATCCTTGATCTCTCACGAAGCGGATGCCGATTGGAAACCCCGCTCCTCATGCTGGCGGGCCTCTCATTGGAACTGCGAATTGCCGTGCCGGGATTAGAGTGGGCACTGATGATTGACGGGGCTGATGTGCAATGGGTGAGCGAGGAAACGGTTGGATTGGCATTTGTTCGCATTAGAGAAACTGAACGACAGCGACTCCACGATGTGATGACCACGCAGCTCACACAAAACACGAACAATCACGGCGACGAACAGGTCACTCGGATGCCGATTGAGTTCCAGGGGCTGGAAGCGGTGCTGTCACAATCCCCTGAACTTGCCATCAGCAAGGGACTGGCGTGGTTCGCACAGGACCGGTCTGAATTCCGTTTCCGAGGCGGGAGCCTCCTCAGCAGAGCGTTCCCCACCTGCACGCCCGAGTTGGCGTCCATGCTCGTCGAGTTAGTCAGCACTGGTAGCGACCAGGAAGCAGATTTCACTCTCGCACTTCTTCAAAACTATCTTGATTCACCCTCCATCGACGGCGTCCTGAAAGAAATTGTATCGCGCTTTTCCCATGACGATCGCATAATGGTCGGAGTTCGGACGCTCATCAATAGCCCCGGCGCTGGCACCCCTTCAGGTGAATTCAGGCTGGCGAACGCCTGGCAAATCAAGAAAGACGGGCTTACGCATTGGCTGACAGATGGGCGTTCGGCGATCACAACCTTCGCCGGGCAACACATTGAAGAACTCGGACGGATGATCGCGGCGGAGCGGCATCGCGTGGAGGCCGAACTTGAACGGCGGGAACGGAGCCGACATGAGGATGAGTCCGGCCACGATCATGGGTACAGGCCGAAACCTTTCTGAATTGCAAGCGTTGCGGTGAGGTGAGGGGACCTATGCCTCGGGTTACTCGTCTTGTCCCTTTCATCTGGGTCTTCCTTCTCATCCTTGCGTCCTGCGGAGCCCCCAGCTATCAGGGTCCTCACAGAGGATATGGCGAAATTCTATCCGGGGAAACCTGGGTTGCTATCTCAAGCGTATATCAGTCCCCATCCCGAGAAATGGTGTACTACGATTCCAGCATGATCCGTCGAAACGGAGAACGTGTGACGTTGTGGCAGTTAACAGACTACAAGATGATGCAAGGAAACGCGCCATTGGGCATGTTCATAATGAGCCCTCACCGGTTTTTCTCGACAATAAGTCACAAAGAATTTGACTGCGTTCACAACCGTGTGCGGCTCTTGGCCTCTTCGGAATTTTCTCAGCATATGGGCACTGGAAGTCACAACACAGTGTTGGTCGAACAAAACCTTGGACAAGCGGTGGAGCCTGCCAGTATCAACCAGGCGCTCTGGGAACTGGCTTGTGGGGCAACCACGCCTCCTAAAGATTAGCAGGGGGTTGCCCATCGCAAAGCCCCCGCTGAGCACACACGAAAGTGTGCGGCGTTGGGCAATCAGTGTTTGCGGCCACTTGTCGAATAGATGACCACCAGATACCCTTTGCCCGGAGTATTGACCTGATGAAAGAGAAGAAGCGCCTCTCCATCGACGGTGGACCGATCAAGTGGACCAGTCCCTTCGCCGTTCTGAAGCATGCAGAACGGCCGACTGATTCTCCCGACCGTGCGGCTCATGATCAGAATGCTTCCACATCCAAGAGACCAAGGACCAATCGTGGACGTGTGGATATCATCCGGCAGACTGCACACCGTGGCGGGAAAACCGTCACCGTGTTCACCGGATTCGTCGGGATTGGCCAGGCGGAGAAGGAAGCGCTCGCGAAGCAGATGCAGAAAGTCTGCGGCGCCGGTGGAACGGTGAAAAACGGTCGAATCGAGATTCAAGGCGATCAGCGTGACGCGGTCGCCCGCATCCTCGTCGAGGCGGGGTTTCGCCCGGTCCTCGCGGGTGGATAATGACCCAGTGCCTTGGGATGGAGTTGATCCTACCTTCTCAGGGGACAGCGAGAGTGTTCGTCGAACCGTCTCAGTTCATATGATCGGTTTTGTTATCGGATACCGATGCGCTCTCCACTGATCATCGGACTGCTTCTGCTCGGGTGCTTCCTTCTTCTATGGGGACACAACCTCCAGGCACCCCGACATGTGAGCGACAGGGCCTATGATTTGGTGCTGTCTACCCTGCTCTCACACAACGTACCGGCAGTTTCAGTCGATCAGATCGACTCCAGTGAGTTTCATCTGCTTGATGCACGCTCTTCCCGCGAATTCGACGTGAGCCATATTCCCGGGGCTGTCTGGGTAGGGCATGAAGACTTCTCGTTAGATCGGCTGACCGGCATCACAAACCATGCCCCGATAGCCGTCTATTGTTCAGTGGGGTATCGTAGTGAGCGCATTGCCGAATACCTGCGCCGGCAAGGCTATACGAATGTGGTGAATGTCTATGGCGGAATCTTTGAATGGGTGAATACAGGACACCCGGTTGTAACTCCAGCTGGCGATGCAACAGAAGCCGTCCATGCCTACTCGAGGTTATGGGGTGTCTGGCTCACGCGCGGTGAACGAATCTATGAATAGTGGAAAGGGCATGTCCAGGAACCCTTACCCATTGAGGTGCTCTCTCACTCTGAGAACGATCGTGGATTGACCCGTTCGATTTCCCCTGCGGACGTCTGAAGCTGTTGCAGTTCTCCCTTCAAATCCATAGACCGACATGGATCCGGCACAGTAAAATATGAAGCGTTCCATTCTGCTAGGGAACTCGGAAGAGGATTCCTTGAGAGACTGGTTTGAGTGAAAGGATGGTGTTGATGCGGCGTTATGTGTTGCCCCTGTTATTGGTTCTGACCTACGTATCAGGTATGTGGCCAGCGTCGGCGGTGGCCGCACAGTCCCTTGAGGAGGCTGAATTGGCGTATGATCGTGGCGACTATACCCAAGCTGCTCGTCTCTTCAGTCCTCTGGCCGAACAAGGCGTCGCATCGGCCCAGTTCTACCTCGGCCTGATGCATGAAAAGGGACGAGGTGTCCGGCAGGATCACTTCACGGCACTGACCTGGTTTCGCAAGGCGGCGGCGCAAGGTTACGCCGGTCCACAGAACAATCTGGGTCTGATCTATGAACGCGGTCGAGGCGTTCGGAAAGACGTGGTTCGTGCGCTGATGTGGTACACGATCGCTGCCACCATGCTGAGCGGCAACGAGGGAAAGGTGGCCGTACAACGTCGAGACCATCTGACGACACAGATGACGGCTGCACAGATTGAGCAAGCACGGGACCTCGCGCAGCGTTGTCAGCAGTCACAGTTTAAAGACTGTGACTAGGCGGGCAGAGATCATGCACCGAGACTTGAGGGATCGGGTTTACCAATGCACATCTCCCGGCGGAGATAACACTTAGCCACGGCAGGAGAAGTCATCGATGAAAACCAACAGTTTTATGATCATGTTGTGCTGTTCCATCACGCTCGTTTCGGCCGCTTATGCGGAGGAAGTGGGGAGTGTCGACACGAAATTCAAAATGCTGGGACCTGATCACAAAATCGTGATTGAAGCCTTTGATGATCCCAAGATTGAAGGGATTACTTGCTATTTGAGCCGATCCAGAAAAGGCGGCTTAAAAGGGATGGTCGGTTTGGCGGAGGAAACCTCCGATGCCGCATTGTCCTGTCGTCAGGTTGGTCCCATTCACCAGACGAGTGAATTGAAAGAAGGAGAACGGGTCTTTAGCGAGAGTCGTTCACTCGTTTTCAAGAAGCTCCAAGTAGTCCGATTTTTCGACAAGAAGCGGCAGACCTATATCTATCTGGCCTATAGTGACCGCGTCATCGAGGGGTCACCACAAAATGCCATCTCCACCGTGCCCATCCAACCCTGGGCAAATCAATAAGGTCACCGCACATCCAGAGTATTGAGAAGACGCAAGACTGAACTCTTGTGGCCGGAATTGGTGCCGGATATTTTCGTCCATCTCTGATTATTGGCCGATGGCCATTGGGTCGTCGCTTGTTACACAGCTCACTTGCCATCGCCCCTCCCACTGTGAGGAGGATTTGTTAGGATTCGTGCACCGAGAACATCGTCTTCGGAAGGTCAACCTATGGGCAGCAAGATACTCAACATCGCCATCCTGCTTATCGTGGTCCTGCTGCTTCAACCCTTCACCGGTCTCGCCGACCAATGGCCGGCCCCGAAGCCTCAGCACGTGGTCAGTACGAATGGGACGTACCTGGTTCGAATTGTGCCCGGTGAGTCCTGGGGAGATACGTTCGGATTTACCGGATCAAAGAAAGGGGCCTATGCACGAGGAGAATTCTACAAGAAACAGGCCGATCGCTCATTTACACTCATGGCGGACGCGCCATTGCAGAATCCTGTCGCTCCCGTGCACCTTCTGCTCAGTGATCAAGGCTATTTGGTAACATTCGATAATTGGCACAACGCCGGCTATGGGAAAGCAGTCGCAATCTACAAACCGAACGGAGCGTTGCTACGGTCATACGAAGTGGAAGAGCTATACCCAGCCAAGCGAGTTGAAGAGGTTCCGCAATCAGTGTCTTCACGACATTGGCTTTCGAATAACCACTGGTTTTACCCGGGATCCGATGAGAGGATGGTGTACGCGTACGATTTTCGAGGTGGCCTCTTTCTCTTTGCTCTTCCCACTGGCAATTTTGAATATCTGGAAGGCGGCCAACAGCAACTCCTAGAAACTATGAAGCCATAACAACGCGTTCGACTCGCTTACCGTCAAGGCCACGCTGGTTTGTTGGTATAATCCTGTCTTGTGGAACGACAAAAGTGCAGTATTAAAGCTCTCTCGTTCGCGTGTGTGCTATCCAGCCTGCTCCTATTCGAAGGATGCACATCGAAGCGTCCACCTACGGGCATCCGATTCCCGATCACTCATGGCTTTCATGCTCAGATACCCGGTGAGCACCATCGTATTCTTATCTGGGGTGATCCTCTCTTGACCAAGACGACTGAGGAATGGCTTCGGTCTCACCACGACTCACACGTTCTTGTCCCGTCACAGAATCCTCACCAGGCGTTGGGGCGCGAGGCACTACTCGCACTCGCAGGAGACCTGCGAGCTGACTTTGTGCTCTTGCTTGAACGTGAAGAACTGAAGACCGGAGCACTGATCGAGTCACCGTGTGATGCGGGCTTCAATCTCAGCGTCACTGTTCGAGGCCTGTTACCGGGGAACGGCGAAACGGTTTTCCGAGGCAGCGCCTATTACCCACATTGCGTTGAACGCACTCATGAGATTGTTAAGAATTTGACCTGCCAGGCGCTCGCTACCGCCTGGGGCTTCCGCCCGTCCGGACAGCTGGAGATTCCTTCATCACTGGCCTGTACAGCAGGGCAGATCACTCCTGCCTCAATTCGCTAATTTCAGTCATGATACAACCAGCCTCCGTCCCTCTCCCCCGCATCTCGCGAAAGCGCTCCGAAACCACGTCTTATCGTGCGAATGCACCCCATACCAAAGCACTACTCACATTGCATGTAATTCTATTGCTTTCGTCGATACCCGGCGTGTAAGAGAAGACTCACCAGTCCGATCTCTCGTATAGACGGGTTTCTTGACCCGCTCTGTTGTTCGTTTCGTATCTGAAGTGAGCCATGCAACCAGGAGTTCTCATCATGCCGGGAGTCAGTCGCAGCATAGCGGCCATGGCGATCGGGTTCGTCCTGCTTGTGACTGGGACAGCACAGGCCGAGGAGGATCGAGGTGAGTCTACGGCCTCTCTCAAAGGGACGTTCCGGTTTAGCACCGTCAAAACCTGCACGGACGCCGTGATCGGCGTTACAACGCACTTCTACTTCAATGGGACCATCGTCTATGATGGAAATGGGTCCGCCAAACTGACCCAACAAGGAACATTGATCCTTCCCGGCTCTACTTCACAGTCATTCGAGGAGATTGCGGAACTGACCTATCATGTGAAATCCAATGGAAGGTTTGTTCAAGAGGGAACATTCATTGCAAGTGATCACTCGTATACCGTCAGCGGTGTGCGCGTGATCGGACAGATCGATGCACAGGGTTCTGTCGTGATGCTCAGCGGCCCCGTTCCTCCTGAAAAGGAAACGATAACCATCTCCGGAGGCGGAGTTTCTCAGCATATCTGTGGTGCTTCAGGAACGGCCGTCCGGATTCACTAAGGGTTATCTTCCCTGTCCTGCCAATCGGTCACCGTGCACCCTGTGGTTTGAGCCATACGGAGTCCCGCCCCGGACCAATGACCCATTATAAGATCCACGCGGTTCAGGTTTACTCAAGATAATCGACGTTTGGCTTAAATGCTGGGCGCCGGGCTGCGATACCCAATGATCCGCCGTATCTCCTGTGCCGAAGGGCGAACACGCTTTTGCCTCGACTCGCAACGTATACGGGAATCCCATCCAAGGTGGGATATCTGTCTTGCGGGTTGTCGAGTACAATCACCCACATCACATGGCCAACTTTCCTCATACTCGAACATACGTACGGTTTCGCTATTCCTCGCCGCTTATTCTCGGAGGGGATTCCTATGTCTGCGAAGGAGTCCTTCGAAATCTTTCTTTGGAGGGCTGTTCAATCGTATCAGACCGTGACCTCTCACCGGGCAGCACGGTGCGTATCAGCCTCCTGTTGCCGGATCAGCCGAGCGCATTGCCGATTGAGCTGGGTCGAGTGATCTGGACACAAGGTCCTGAATGCGGGTTGCAGTTCCTGAAGGTATCGACGCTCGCGCGGCTACGTCTTGGTCGTACTCTGCGAGTCGCGCTGATTGATTACCTGAATGCACGGACGCTGCGTGCATGTGAGAGACCATCCCTGTCAGTACCGCTTCAGTTACATTGATCCACGCCGAATCCTCTACGGCTAGTCCCTGGACAACAGACATCGGCACTCCTTCCGAACCGGGGGAGATCCTGAAGTATTCTTTGTGAAGGGATGAGCAGAAGAACCAGCGAGTACCGGATGAGTAGCAGTCAAGGAGAATGGTGACCTCTCACGGCTGCATATTTTTATAGGCAAGAAAGGCAGAGACGACGATGGTCTTCTCAATCGCGGTCAACGAAGACATACGAGAAGTCACGAGTTGAAATTCCGACAGGGTCATGTGACGCTGGCGCCTGATCCAATACACCAATGGTTTCCAGAGAGGAGAAAAATTCTGGAACCACCATCCAGGGGCCAAACAATCCGTCGCATATTCATCCGTCTCCCGCACGAACGTGGCACGGACAAATCTCACCGGATGACTCGATGTTCCTTGATTCTCTTGTACGCGCGACAATAACTCTGGATTGATCATATCGAAGAAGCCGCTGATAGCGTATTGCGTTCAGTTATCCCCAGACTCCACAGTTAGCTGTGCGACCACCTTCGTAAGTTGGTTTCTGTCAACGAAGCAAATCAAATGCCAAAATAGGAACATTCATTTTTCCGGAAGTTTCCACAAAAATAGCGGTGCCAATCGGATTCGAAGGACTGTTTTCATGGAAGGTGTAGTATTTTTAGACACATCGATCAGGCTTGAGTACGAGCCTGATGCGACTAGCGAAGTACAACTATTGAAGAGAAACTGAATGGAACTGCCATCTTGTATCACAGGAGGAAGATGCCAGAAGAAGTCCTTCCGGCCTAGCCCCCGATTCCAATCACCGTGAGTGTTCTATTGTGCGACAGTTCTTCCTATGAGCTCAGGTACCATCATTTCTGTAGTGATGTATGCATTCGAGTCGTGAAATACAGTAGATACGGGAAGGCAGCTGAAGTCATCTATATATGGTATTCGGATACACCCATGGGAGTGTTTCATCATGAAACACTTCTTAGTATTTCATCCGATGATCTCTATGCCTGAGGAAATCCAAGGGGAGCACCAGATAACCCAACAAGGTGCATCATATTGAAAAGCTGCTGGTACAATCCACTATGGGACTTGAGAGGCGGCTTCCAGAGAGGCGCCGACTGAAGACTCTTTTGGCATTCTGGACCCATTCTTGGCCGGACCGAGCATTCCGCTCGGTTTGCGAGTCGCGTTCGTAGCAGCCAACGGCGGCGTGAACGTAAGCGTGAATTTTTCGAGTCCATACTGTTTCAGTTTCCGATAGAGAGTCGAGCGGCTGACCTTGAGATCCCGCGCGATCCGACTGAGATTTCCGCGATGGAGCGTCAGTGCCTTGACGAGCAACTCGGTTTCAATTCTCCGGTGGGCCGCTCGTAGAGAATCCAGGGAATCTATGGCCTGAAAAACTGCGCCGGCCAGATCGAGGTCCTGACATGTGATTTCCTCCCTTTCACTCATCACGACTGCCCGTCTGACTCGATTACTTAATTCCCGTACATTCCCCGGCCACCCGTGCGTCAGAAGCGCATCAATCGCTTGCGCCGAAAATCCACGGATTGCCTTGCGCGTCGTCGCCGCTGCTTGCTGAAGAAACACCATCGCCATCAGCAACGTGTCTTCACCTCGATCTCGAAGCGGCGGAAGGTGAATGTGCAAGACGCCCAACCGATAATAGAGGTCTTCTCTAAAACGATTCCGTTCAATGGCAGCTTTCAAATCGACATTCGTCGCTGCAATCACCCGTGTATCGACATGGAGCGTCTCCTGCCCGCCGACACGCTGAAAAGTTCCCTCCTGGAGAAATCTGAGCAGTTTGACTTGCAACGAAGGAAGAAGATCACCGACTTCGTCAAGAAACAGGGTTCCGCCTCCCGCAGCTTCGAGTTTGCCTTTTCTTTGTTGGACCGCTCCGGTAAAGGCTCCCCGTTCATGGCCGAACAGCTCCGACTCGAGCAAGGTTTCCGGAATGGCGGCACAATTGATCGGCACAAAAGGGCCTAGTTTTCGAACACTCCTGGCGTGAATGGCCTGCGCAGTCAATTCCTTACCTGTGCCGGTCTCGCCGGTCAACAAGACCGGCATCTCGGTCGCCGCGACTTTGGAGATCTTGTCGAATACCCCACAAATGGCCGGACTTGCCCCAACCATATCGTCCACGGCTCACTCCTCTCTTCCAGGCATTCAGGATTGAATATCGAACATCTCTATCTTTGTGTGTCGCACGAGATTCCCCGGCGCCGATCGCACAGAGTCCAGCCGGCCCTCGGTGAGTTCGTTTTCTTTGTATACAGTGACTCCTGGTTCACGCTCACACCAGAGGGATTCCCGTGGATCACATGAATCGCCACACGTCCAAAACCGGACAACGGTCTCTCCACTTGCGCTCATCCAAAGGACGCTCCCCATCGATCAATCAATCTCCATCGCGCTGGAAGCCATGCCTGGCCATGACATTCGGCTCTATCTTATAGCATAATTACGCATGGTGGCTCTACTCATACCATACGCTGATGTTGCCGATCATCGGACATGCACTGCCCATTGTCCATTCACCAGCCGCGGTTTGAGCCCTCATCGCCCGATATGTTAAGCATGCTTCAAGACCAAAGGGGCAGAGCCACGTGGACCTACTACGGCTCCATGCATGGTCGCACGTTCGATGTCGCTCCATAATCGCCATAAGGTACCTGCATGCCGCTTTGCCGCGCATGGTCAAGAGTTCCGATGATCATCGGACGACCTGCGGCTACATGCCCAATAACTTCACGTAACTGTAAGAAACACCGGCTGCCCAACTATGATAGGCTGACCAGTCGTTGACAAGACATTGTAGGCCTGGCTCTTGTGTACAGTGACTACCCTTTCCCCGACTTGCCCATAGTGATCTGGAGGATGAGATGTTCGACTGGATAGCTCATTCCGAGACGTGGATTGCCCTCGGAACGCTCACCGCCCTCGAAATTGTTCTTGGCGTGGATAACATCATCTTTATCTCTGTCCTGGTAAGCCGTCTCCAACAACACCAGCGCAACCTGGCCCGCCGTCTTGGATTAGGCCTTGCGATGTTTGCCCGGTTAGGATTGCTTTTCTCAATTTCCTTAGTCATGGAGCTCACAACCCCGCTGTTCACGGTACTGAACCAGGCCATCTCTGGGCGGGATCTGATCCTTATCGTCGGCGGGCTGTTTCTCCTCGCCAAGGCGACCCATGAAATACACGAAAGCCTGGAGGGGCAGGATGAACAAACCACCTCTTCGATTCCGACCAGTTTCGGGATGATGCTGTTTCAAATCACCCTACTGGATCTCGTTTTTTCCTTGGATTCTGTCATTACGGCCGTCGGTCTCGTGGAGGAAGTTTCCGTCATGGCGACCGCGATTGTCATCGCCGTACTCGTCATGCTGTTCGCCGCGCGTGCCATCGGCGATTTTGTTGATGCGCATCCGACGATCAAGATTCTCGCCCTCTCCTTCTTGCTCCTTGTCGGAGTGACGCTCATGGTGGAAGGATTCGATGTGCATGTCCCGAAAGGGTACATCTACTTCGCCATGGCGTTTTCAGTTGCCGTGGAAATGATCAACTTGCGAATCCGTGCTCGTACCGGTCCTCCAGTGAAGTTGCACAATCGGTATGCTGGCGGCAAGACCGCGGCCCCAACCCAAGAGCATTGACCCCGCCCGGTACGCATTCTACTTCCGACTGTGTGAGGCATGGAAAGACATCAGGGTAGGGCAGCATCGGGCCGAGTGCGGCCACGATCGATACTTCCGGCTCATTGAGCGCCCAGGTCACCCCAAGCGCCCCGAGCACCAACGAATGCCAATGTGACCAGGACAACCGATCCGGCCGCTGCGGAATGTTTCTCGAAATCGAACAACCAGCATCGTCAGGCGTATCTCACCAGCTGGAGGGGGACGCGAGCGTCACCCATCCGCTGTCCACGACGCTCCAAGCAACGCAAGGCGAGCATGCCGGGGCGCTACTCCTCAGGCTCTTCGATCGGACCGGCCCATTCGCCGCGGGCCAGCGTGACTTCCTGAAAACCGCCGTCCGGCCATTGAAACTCCCCGACCTGATCGACGAGAACAATAAACGGGTCGGTTTCGTGGGCGAGCCCACGAAACCAGTACCAGCCCGGCCTTGTCGGTGCAGTTTTGCTCCAACGATACGTTGCCATTGAGATATCCTCAGCTCTTGAAGGGGGTGGTCATTTCTCCCCGTCTTCATAGTCTGGTACAGTACGCAGTTTGAAAGCCGACCCTATCACGTCATGTCGACACTTCCAATAGAAGATGTTGTGCCGTCCCTCCGGCGCGTACTCGAGACCGAACGGAATGCGGTCCTCACCGCCCCTCCCGGTTCAGGGAAAACCACGCGCGTCCCGCTTGCCCTCTTGAATGAACCGTGGTTGTCGAACAAAAAGGTTTTGTTGCTTGAACCTCGGCGCCTCGCGGCACGAGGCGCCGCTCACTATATGGCCGTGCTCCTGCATGAACAGGTTGGGAAAACGGTCGGCTACCGGATGCGGTTTGAGACCAGAGTCGGGCCAACGACGAAAATTGAAGTCGTCACCGAAGGGGTCCTCACACGGCTGCTTCAACAGGATCCCTCACTGGATGAGTATGGCATCGTGGTGTTCGACGAATTCCACGAGCGGAGTCTTCAAGCCGATGTGGGCCTCACGCTCTGTTTGGAAACACAACGAATCTTTCGTCGAGACCTCCGTATCCTCGTGATGTCCGCCACATTGGATTGCGGTCCTGTAAACGACCTCCTGGGCCGCGCACCGCTTGTTACTTGCGAAGGCCGCTTGTTTCCGGTCGAGACCAGATACCTTGAACAGCCATTGACGGAACGGCTTGATCTTGCCCTGGCGCAAGTCATTCGACAATCGCTGGCAAAAGATGCCGGCAGTCTCTTGGTCTTTCTTCCCGGCATGGCCGACATTCGGCGGCTCGAGCGCCTGCTGATCGAGGCCAAGCTGGGTTCTTCTGTGTTGATCGCCCCGCTGCACGGTGATCTTCCTCAGACCATGCAAGACGCGGCGATTCGGCCTGCCGACCCAGGAATCAGGAAAGTCGTACTGGCATCGTCCATTGCTGAGTCCAGTCTGACGATCGATGGCGTGCATGTGGTGATCGATGCAGGTCGACTCCGTATTCCTCGATTCGACCCGCGTTCCGGTCTGACCCGATTGGAAACGGTGCGTGTCACACGAGACTCCGCCGAGCAACGGCGGGGCCGTGCCGGACGACTTGCACCGGGGATCTGTTACCGATTGTGGACTGAAAAAGAACAAGCGACATTGACCGCACATCGCCAACCGGAGATTCTGGAAGCCGATCTGACCTCCCTGATGCTCGATCTCGCGCAATGGGGCACGCGGGACCCAACCGCATTGTCCTGGCTCACGCCCCCGCCCTCTGGGTCGGTTGCACGAGCCAACGCGTTGCTTGTGCAACTTGGGGCGTTCTCGTCTGATGGACACCTCTCGGATCATGGACGGCACATGGCGGAGTTGGCCATGCACCCGCGCCTTGCACACATGCTGCTCCGTGCCCGTCCCCTTCGGCTGACCGATCAAGCCTGCGCCATGGCTGCACTGTTAAGTGAACGGGATATTCTTGATGAGCCACAGCACTCATGTACCGCGGATATACGTGTCCGACTGGACCTCTTGCGAAGACCAGCCGATTCTCTTGGATTGGCCGTACGGCGTGGAACGATCGAACGCGTATCAAAAACGGCCGATCTGTGGCGACGACAATTTGGTCGGATAAAGGACGGGGACAGGAACTCGACGTCTGACCGTTCTCAAGCAGCAGGGTTGCTGCTTGCCCTGGCCTATCCTGATCGAATCGCACAACGTTTGCCTGGCAATGAAGCACGATACCGGCTCGTCAATGGTCAAGGAGCCCAATTCATGAAACCGGATCCCCTCGCCACCGAACCCTTCCTCGTCGTTGCCGATGTGGAGGCCGGCGGCCAATGGGCCAGAATCGAGCGGGCCGCGCCTCTTAGCGGGCAGGAGATTGAATCGCTGTACGGTGACCGGATTGTGACGGAAGAAGCGGTGAAGTGGGATGGGCGGCTCGGGGCGGTTCGAGCATCACGACGCCGTCGGCTTGGTTCCCTTGTACTTGCAGAAGAGGGACTTTCCGATCCGGATCAGCAGCTTGTTACGACGGCCCTCCTGGAAGGTGTGTATGAGGCTGGGCTGCAAATCCTAAACTTTACACCGGACCTCACACAATGGCGAACTCGCATCGCCTGGCTGAAGCAACTCGAAGGGATCAGTTCGGAATGGCCGGATCTTTCGGATGAAACCCTGTTACAGACATTGGACACGTGGCTCGGTCCATTCGTGTCGGGCATGACCACCCTTCACGCCGTGACCAGGATGGACCTTCGTATTCCCTTGCATGCCATGCTCACCTACGAACAGCACAAACGCCTTGATCAACTGGCTCCGACACACGTCATAGTACCGAGTGGCTCACGCCTTCCTCTGGACTACGGCCTGTCCGGTCCACCAGTGCTCGCTGTCCGGCTGCAAGAGATGTTCGGCTGTCAGGAAACACCTCGAGTTGCCGGCGGAAACGTATCTGTGATGTTGCATCTGCTCTCTCCGGCCAAGCGACCGGTGCAAGTCACACAAGATCTGGGCGGTTTCTGGAAACGAGCGTACCAAGACGTGCGAAAAGAGCTGCGTGGTCGGTATCCCAAGCACCATTGGCCCGAGGATCCGCTGAGTGCCATGCCAACGGCCAAGACAAAACGGCGACGTGACGTCGGTTAGACTCCGTCGCGATTCCGCTCCCACACACGAAACGCCGCAAGATCCCGTGCCAGACTATGAAGCAACAGCGCCAGGATTGCCGCATCATCGATCAGTCCGATTCCCGGAATAAAGTCCGGGATCGCGTCCACAGGACTTAGAACATAGAGGATTGCCACTGCGATGGATGCGACAGTACGCACCGAGAGTCCCCTGTAGCTGCCTTGCTTCCAGGCCTTGAGCAATCGAAGCAATAACGGCAGATCGGCCCACAGATGGCTGAACGTGCGGAACATCTCGAAGAGCCGGGTAGAGATCTTCATCGTGTCCTCCCTACGGGTACATCAGCATCCGTAGACTGATCATGGAGAGCATACCAAAGCCCCCTGCAGTTTAGGAAGCAGTGCTCAACCTCACGCCATATCCCATTCGCGCATCGCACGGTGAAACGCCCTCAATGCCGCTGGAATTCCTTCTGAGTCTTGCTGAATGCGGCTTCCGACTATACAGGCAACATCCGAACCCAACACCGTCTTCAGCTCCGACAATCGTTCCGGCCCGATTCGTCCACCGACAGCCGGCATCGTTGATTTGAGGCTCCCCCATGATTCCCGACAGCGCTGCGCGACCGAGCAACAATCTTGTTGCGACATCGTGTAACCGGAACCGAACGCCGGGTAAATAGTGAGATCAGCTCCGGCAAGCCGAGGCAACAGTCCATACAGAACACCTGGTGCAAGCCCGCCCCTCTCAGAACCGACCGACGCTCCCAGGAACGCCGGATGACTCATGACCGGCAGGCTCAGCCCGTCGTCTGAACCGAGCGATCTCAGAGCATCAAACCCTGTCAGGCCCGGCGCAATCAAGAGACCAGTGGCACCGAGCGCCTTGGCCCGTACCGCTCGCTTTCGCATTGGCTCAAAGGCACCGCTCACATGTGCAAAATAGAGACACGGGCGACCTCGCCGCCGACTCATGTCATCGATGGCCTCCGCACAACGGGAGACTCGCTCCTCGAATGGACTCCAACGCTGATCCAGCAAGCTCTGATCGTCTTTAATCAGATCCACCTCACCCTCGACAAACTGAGCAGCCAACTCAGCGAGTTCCCGTGCGCTGCGCCCTAATGGTTTCAATACGCCACAAAGGAGCGGGCGGTTGCGGATTGCAAGGATCTTCCTGAGGCTTTCATCGCCAAATCGAGGACCGTGCCAGGACGACAGCAGTTCATCCGTCATCGTAAAAGACAGCAATCTGACATTTCCTCGAAGACTGCTGGTCCCGAACAAGACATTGAGAAGAGTCGCACAGTCACTATTCAGCAATTCTCCTCGAAACCGAATCGTGGCTTCAAACCGTCCATCAGAGGATTGCTGCAGGTTCTGCACGTGCCCCACGATCTCTGCTTGCAGTACGTGCGGGAGCAGACCGGCCTCTGCTTCGATGGTCTGGTCGAAACAGATACGCTCAGCCACCCTCTGAGCAGTGGATGCGGGTCCGTCAATCTCATAGACCGCGGTCAGAAACTCTGCTCCGTCAGGAGCTCTTGAATTCATCATGAGTGCTCAGCATCTCATTGCCCTCGAGAAGAGGAGTTGGAAGCAGCATAGGAATATCCGGAAGAATCGACCCCAACGCGATACAGAAGGATCCCAACGAGAAACATCATCGCCAGGCCTGGCCAACCGCCGAAAGGCGGCGTGGTAAAGATCAGAAATGGGTCGGCACCCAACCTTGGCCACATCGTCGTAAATGCAATCGGGAGTGCCAAGAGGATTCCCATCAACGCTTCGCCCGTGATGAGACCGGCAGCAAACAGGATCCCACGTTGTGACTGGTCATGGTACCGTTCTGTGTGGCTCGTGACCATCCGTGAAATAACTCCGCCTAGGAATATGGCTGCCGAGAGTTTCAACGGCAGATACATACCCAGTGCCACAGCAAGCACGGGGAGGCGAAAGCTACTCCCGCGCCGTTCCTGCCGTCGATCCAACAGAATGATCAGAACTCCGATCCCAGCGCCAAGCCAGACGAGGGGCCATGGTAATCCGGATCCAAACACGCTCTTGGTCAGGTTAGCCATCAACGTAGCTTGTGGCGCACTGAGCGGCTGGGGATGGCTATTCGTCGGTTCTCCGATTCCATATTTAGCTTGTAAGAGCGAGAGGACCGGCACAAGCACCAGCGCGCCGGTGAGCACTCCGATGACTTGCATGACTTGTTGCTTCCAGGGCGTCGCCCCGACCAAATGACCGGTCTTGAGATCTTGCAAGTTATCTCCACCCATGGCGGCAGCACAGCAGACAACCGCTCCAATCACCAGTGCGGCGGCAGGCCCGGCGGGATGCCCGGTTCCCATCAGCAACACCAGCACGAGAGAGGCCATCATGATGGTGGCAATCGTCACGCCCGACACGGGGTTGCTGGAGCTTCCGACCAAGCCTGCCATATACGCGGCAACAGACGAAAAAAGAAATGCGGTGATTCCCATCACGATCGTCATGAGAATGCCGATCGGCACACTCTCCACGACCATCGAATAGATCCAGATCATTGGCAGCAGGAGTATCCCCAGGGACACGATAATCCAGCGAGACGGAGTATCCTGTTCGGTTCGCAGGACGTTCATCGTTTCTCGCTTTGCGCCGGATAGAGGATATCGACCTCGGAGCGTCTGAAGGCTTGCCCACACCGGCCCACGTAGCTTCATCAGCGTCCATAATCCCCCAACCAGCATGGCTCCAATGCCGACATACCGCACCTGCCCGCTCCAGATGGCCATTGCAGCAGCACGGTCCGTTTCAGCGAGCGGCACCCCATACAGCAGCCCAGAGAGAGGCATGAACAACCAGCAGCCGATGACTCCGCCAAGAACCACAACCAGAGCCGTTTCCAGCCCAATGATAAACCCGACGGCCAGCAGCGCCGGCGAAAGGTTCAGTCCCGCATAGACCACCGTGCCTCCCACCCGCATTGCTCCTTCTAAGGATTCAGCCCAGAGCCGCATCCCACTTTCCCCAAGCTTCATCACGCCACCGAGCAACGCCGCTGAGATCAGTGCCCGAACATCTGCCGTTGATCCTCCCGACCTTCTGTCCCCTCGATCGGCCGCTGCCACTTTCAACACTTCCGCGGTCGCGACCCCTTCGGGAAACCGCAAACGCGCGGTGACGATCAGAGCCCGTCGCAAGGGAATAGTAAAGAGCACGCCGAGCATTCCACCAACCGTGGCAATGAGGACCGTCTCCCAGTAATTAAACTCAGTCCAGTACCCGACTAAGAGGAGCGCGGGAATGGTGAAGATCACACCAGCCGCCAGCGCTTCGCCCGACGACGCCGCCGTTTGAACGATATTGTTCTCAAGAATATTCGACTGACGACACAATCGGAGTATGGCCATGGAGGCCACCGCGGCTGGAATCGAGGCAGACACCGTCATTCCGGCAAAGAGCCCCAGGTAGGCGTTGGCCGCGGCCAAGATTGCCGCAAGGATGACCGACAGCACCACGGCTTTCACCGTAATCTCGGGAACCCTGACTGAGGCAGGAACGATGGGAGGAGGATCCTCCGTGGCCGATTCGGCGGATGGTGTAGATTCCATGACCCTGTTAATCGACTGAAATAGACGGGCTGCGAAGGTTCGCCGGCGGTCTCACGGCGGCTTCAATCATTCACCCTCTCCAAAACGATCGGCACCGTCTTGACAGCGGAGATCACAAACGGCAGCTTGTACCGCAAATCCGGCAGACATACGCCACGTCATTACCCGCTCTCTTATTCGGCATCGACACCCATGCCCGTTCATTGTGCTACGCCGTCAGTCGCGAAATATTCGTACGGACACTTTTCTCCCCTTGATTCGTGCACGGCTGAGCTGTTGAATAATACGTGGAGCGAGGGATTCCGGAACATCGACCAGGGAAAACCGCTCTTCGACTTCGATCGCGCCGATGACGCTGGAGTTGACGTTCACCTCGTTGGCGATTGCGCCTACAAGATCACCCGGTCTGATACCCGCCTCGCGTCCAGCGCCGATGTATACCCGCGCCATGCCGGTCTCCCGTCCGCCACCATGACGTGGCGGCCCAGCCGGCCGACGATCAAGTCGAGAGGGCATACTCCGGGACCGATCGTCATAGCGACCGGCCTGCCGGACCGGTCTGCCGAATTCAGTCTGCCGGGAAGGCAGCGCTGGAATTTCTTGTTCAGGACGCTCCCCACCCTGGGTCCGCACAAGCAGTTTGATCGCAGCCGCCGCAACATCGGCCGGTGAATGGGAGACGGCCAGCCGATCGACGAAGGGAGTGAATCCATCCAGCTTACCATCGCGCAAGACCTCGGCCATAGTTGCGTGGAGCCGCTCCAATTGTTTAGCGCGAAGATCGGCGACGCTGGGTACCGGCAACACACTCACCTGAGCCTTCGTGTGTTGCTCAATCGTTCGCAGTAAACGTTGTTCTCGAGGGTCAAGGATCGTGATGGCCACGCCTTCCCGACCGGCTCGGCCGGTCCGGCCGATCCGATGCACGTACACCTCAGCAGAGGATGGGAGATCATAGTTGATCACATGTGAGACCTGCGGAATGTCCAGACCGCGCGCCGCAACGTCCGTCGCGACTAACAATTCGGTTTGCCCAGCTTTGAACGCCTGCATGACGCGATCACGCTGTCCCTGATTCATGCCGCCGTGGATCGCCTCGGCACGATGACCACGCCCCGTGAGCATCGCCGTCACTTCATCAACTTCCAGCCTGGTTCGACAGAAGACCAAAGCTGACTTTGCACCAGCTACCTCAATCACGCGGGCGAGTGCGGCGCCTCGATGCGGTCTTGTGACGATATAGGCCGCTTGCTGGACGCGCGGAGCCGTGCCGGATTTGATAGGTTCTTTTGCAATCGTAATCTCGACGGGGTTGTGGAGATGCCGGTGGGCGATGGAGCGAATCCGTGGGGGCATCGTCGCTGAGAACAAGGCAGTCTGTTTGGTCTTGGGTGTGCCCGTCAGAATCGCGTCCAGGTCATCCGCAAACCCCATGTCGAGCATTTCATCTGCTTCGTCCAAGACAACGATCTTCACCGCTTGCAACTTCAGGGTGCCACGGCGGATATGGTCCAGGGCTCGCCCAGGTGTGGCCACGACTACATCGATCCCACGCTTGAGTGCGTGCAACTGCGGACCGATAGCCTGTCCACCATACACCGCCAACACACTCATCCGTAATTCCTTGCCGTACCGCTGCATCGCTTCCCCGACTTGGATCGCCAATTCGCGGGTCGGCACGAGCACAAGCGCCGAGGGACGAGCCTTTTCTGCATGCACGATTCGCTGCAGCATCGGTAATGCGAAGGCCGCAGTCTTGCCGGTCCCTGTGGCCGCCTGCCCTAGAAGATCTCGACCTGCCAGCAGCGGTGGAATGGCCTCCCGTTGGATCGGAGTCGGTTCTTCATAGCCCAGTGTTTCCAGTGTCGTGAGCAGCGGCGCTTCAAGCCCGAGTGAGGCAAACCCTGGTGAGAAGCCCGTGGCATTCGGGCCGGTGGACGTTGACGATTGGTTCTGTTTCATACGGATGCTGACACCTTTCATGCTGAGATATGGACCGAGAGTCGTCCGAGGAAACCGGAATCATGCTTTCGATGTAGATGGTACGTGGAAGAGGACGGCCAGCGCAAGACACGTCGACAGAAGACAGCGTAGGGCCTCAATACAGAATCCGTGCGAGCGATCAATACGGCGGCCTCTCATGACCCAAAGCTGCAGACAGGCACATCGCGGGCCGTCCGATGTTTCTCGAGGGGCACACCGGAGGGAGCATGGGAATCATGCAGGATCCCCATCCGCCGTGCGATAGAGAAAGATTCCCCGGGTGGAACAGATCAGCTGTTTCACCCGGGGACTGTCAGGAGGCGTTCAACCGAAACACAACAGGCACTGCCGGCTTATGTGTCATTGCGACGGACTGCTCATCTAGGTTCGGCGCATTGCTGCGGCACGGACCGGAACCAGACGATCATCCGTCGGGAGCAGGAATATCAGTTCAGCCAGCGCACGGTACCGGGCTTCCAATGCTCGACATCGATTGACGAATCGACCGGCGGACAGCCGTGGGAAATAGTCGCGATGCTGCTCATAAAAGAGCGCCCGCCGTCCCCAGCGCTCGGCCTTGAACAGACACAAACGGGTCACTAATTCCATGAGATGGTTCGGTGACAACCGTGTCAGCCCCCTTCTCAATTGAGCAGTAGGAAGAACAGATGCAGAGATGGTCAGTCCCTTCGTCACATCATTCATCGCTTGCCCTCCTTATATGTTCTGCCGACACAAACCTGGCGAGCACGGTACGTTGAGCGTTCTACGCACCCGCCGGCTCGGTCATTCTTGGGGGTATCTTATAAGCCCTGAACATGAAAGGATCATTAGGACAAGATGAAAATTTATTCATCAACCACAGAAAGGACAATGCTGCGGGTCATCAAGAAAACATCGATGAAACGGAGAAGGTTATGAGTCGGCACAGGCACAGCCCGGTAGCGGTTGGGTGGCAATGTAGGTGAGATTGTTGGTATAGGAGACAAACCCCTTTCGACGTCCATACAGAGTCAAGACACACTCTGTCCCTTGACGATCGACAAAAAACCGGTAATCGGTACCGGACGGGGCCGCGATGGCGAACGGACGGGGCCCGAGATTGTAGGTCCTGAGCGTAAAGACCGCCTTGCTGGCGAGCGCGTCGGAGGCTTCCGACGTTTCACCCTGGTCAGTCAAAATGGCCGACAATCGTTTCGTAAAGGCGGTTCGGCAGGATTCATCCGAGAGATTCGTCACCTTCGTCATTGTTGCGCAGCCTGCCATGATCAACACACCTACTACGAGAACGCGCCGAAACAGGGAACTACGGCCTACCGATCGGGCTACGACTCCGGAATATTTCACGAGAAATAGATCCACCGCCTGTCCTGACGTGTACTGACCCCGACCAGATTAGGTCTAGCCCGTAAAGGCGGATGCGGCTTCTTCTTCAGTGTGACAGAGTTCGATGGTGCTTCCGTATACGCGGTTCAGGAGATGAAATCCACTGGCTTCCAGCGCCTCCTTGACCATCCCCTTTGCCGCGGCAATTTTCATCTGCCCTTGCACGGCGCTCAATTCCTTCGAGGCCAGGATGAGGACTCTGATCCCTCCACTGCTTATATAATCAACATCGGCCAAGTTCAGGACGATCTTTTTCGCACCCTGATCCAGAATCTTCTTGATTTCCTTGTTCCCCTGGTCGGCAGTGGTGGCAGACAAGCTCCCCTGCACCTTCACGAAAGTAATCCCCGCACTCTCACGGGACGTCACGGTCAATGTATGTCGGGTTCCTTGGTCCATCATCCCCTCCTTACCGATCGCACATGAATCACACGCTCCGAGCTGTCTATGATAGCAGTGATATCTTTCCCATTCCACCGGTACGAACTCAACCGACTGAGAAGAATAAACACCTCAAGCGGACTTACCCTCCCTCTTGAACCTTTGAGTACGCCTCCTCCAAGGTCGAGGTATGGAGGCTCATCATCAACGCGCCGCTCAGTTGAAGTACCGTGCGAACCTGCTCGTTCCCCCCTGAGAGCAGGAGTCGGCCGCCTGATCCGGTCATGACCATGACAGCTTTCAAGATGACCCGCAACCCTATCGAGGAAATGTACGAGATACGGGAGAGGTCAACCACGACCCGACGCGCGCCGCTCTCGATGTGACTCGTCAGAATCCGCTCGACCTCCGGTGCGCTGTTCGTGTCAAAGCGATCTCGCGGCGTCACGACCACCACGACACCGCGTCGAACCGATTCAACATCCGCCCCCGCGCCCATCGGCTCCTGAGGCAGTCGCGGCGGCTGCATCTCGACATCGCTCGCGCTGCTCTTCTTGTGATCATCACGGGCGCCGAGGACCGGCGACGTGGAGAGCATTTTCTTCTTCACCGTCAGCACATTGCGTCCCACATTGCGGTGGTAGATCACCTCGTCGAACATGGAGCGGACCAGATGAATTCCCAACCCGCCGATTTCTCGTTCGTGCAGCAAGAGCGAGAGGTCCGGAGGCGCAGCGGTCAACGGATTGAAGGGAATGCCGTCGTCCGAAATGGTCAGAATGACACACCCATCTCGAACGTCGCCTTCCACATCGATAGAATGCTCCGTCGGATCGTTGGGAAACGCATACTGCACCACATTGTTGAGCAGGTCGTCCAGCGCCATGTTGAGCGTGGGAATCAGCGGCCTGGCCCCTTCCCACTGCCCCACGTATTCCTCAAAGGCAACCTGTAAAACGGGAATCGCCTCCAACTGATTGGACATCCTTTGCCGAAAGACGCGAGTTGCGACATCGGACGGAGTCATGCCGTGATAGCGCAGCCCCAGCATGGTGATGTCGTCCGCCTGTGGGACGTCACCCGCGAAGGTTCTCACCGCCTGCATGACTGCGCCCAGACGATCCACCACCGACGAAACCCGCGATGTGTCCAACACCGCTTTCAACCGATCCTTGCCGAACAGTTCGCGCCTCCTATTGTCTGCTTCGGTGACTCCGTCGGTATAGAGAAATAGTTCATCACCCGGCTCCAGTCGGATCGTACTTTCCTTGAAGGCAATGCCTGCCATAGGCCCGACCATGGGACCATCTTGAGCCGTCAACCATTCGAACATCCCATCCTTGCGCTTCAACAAGGGAGGATTATGGCCGGCATTGGTCGTTACCAGCGTGCCGTCCCGAAGATTCAAAATGCCGAGATAGAGCGTGACGAACATGCAGCTGTCGTTCTCCGCGCTCAGCGCATCGTTCACATGGGTCACGATACTGGCCGGCGAGGGATCGGAGGCCGCTCGCGTCTTCACCATGATTTTCGTCATGGCCATAAACAACGCCGCGGGGACTCCGTTGCCCGACACATCCCCGATCACGAAACAGAGCCGATGCTGATCGACCAGAAAGAAATCATAGAGATCGCCGCCGATCTCCAAGGCCGGCTCGAGCACGGCATACAGCTCCAGTTCTTTTCGATCTGGGAAGGCGGGAAATACGCGCGGCAGCATACTCAGTTGAATATCGCGGCCGACGTTCAACTCTTCCTGCATACGGGCTTTGGTGGTTTCGACCAAGGCCAACGAATCCGCTAATCGGGCCTTGGCGTCCTCGGCCGCCTGCTCGGCATTTTTCAAAGCCGTAATGTCCGTGGCAATAAACACGATTCCCCCGTCGTGCGTTTTCCGTTCGTTGATTTGAAGCCATTCCCCGCTGGATCGATATTGGATATAGGGAGCGACCGGATTGCGATGCATGTCAAGTCGCCATCGCATCCAGGGCTCGACATTGCCCATTGCAGCCGGGATATCGCCGCGTTCGGCGGTTCGGCGGACGATCGACTCGAACAGGTCGCCGGGTTGGACCTGCGCCCCGGTCCCGGACATGACTTCCCGGTACTTGCGATTGCAGATGACCAGACGGTCGCCCACGTCGAACAGTGCAAACCATTGCGGGACGCTCTCGATGGCTTCGATCAGGCGAGCATGGCTTGCGCGTGCCAGACGAGATGCCTTGGTGACTTGCCGATCGATGATGGCCAGGAGGGTTGAAAGCGACACGGCCACGACAGCGAGCAACTCCACGTCGATCGCCGTCGGCTGAATACGGCTCGCAGCATCGACCGCGCCGTACATCGGAATCAACCCGACCAGGTGGGACCCGGCGAGAGCAAACCCCATGGCGGTGGCCTTTTCCGTCACCCGCCACCCGCCGGTCGTAATATTCCAGCCTCCGATCACGATGACGGCGATGCTGAGCACGACGATACCGATGATCGAGCAGACAACGGGAAGCAGGATAGCCTGGACATCGATCGGCGGATGCACGGCCATCGTGCTGGTCGCATGGGTGAGCCCCATGCAGGCCCCCATCAGCATACCCCCGGAGACCAGCCGCATCCACCCCTCGACATGACTGCTGATCACATAGACGGCAATGGCTCCCGTTGCCCCTGCGGAGAGCAGTGAGAATACGGCAAGACCCGCGTCTTCACTTGCCGAAACAGTTGGACAGAAAGCAAGGTTCCCGATGAAATGCATGGCCCAGATCTCAAGCCCGCCCGCAACGGCTCCGATGAACAGCCATCGAATCGTGGTTTGCCCTTGATCGGGAGCCCGCATCCGTTCGGCAATACTCAGGATCACATAGGAGGCTGCGCCACCGAGTAACATCGAACAGAGCGCGAGCAGCGGATCACAGATTCCCAACACAGACACACTCCGCTAAGGATTGAGGCCCCTGAACAGGTATGACATCATAATACCCCGCCTCCAGGTTGTAGGCCGTGAGGGCAAGGCAGCGTCTGAAATGACCACCCGTAACTCGTGGCAATCCCATACCATGTTGAACCTACGCTGGCAAGCAGAAGGGGCACGGTTTACCTAAGAGCTGAGACCGCATCTGCTGAACGAAGCACGTCCGACGCGGAGTTCCCAACTGCAGGGCCGCCAACCAATAGACTGATCGGACCTGTCGAAGAATATTCTCCTTCGCAATCACCCCCAAGAAGCGGCTAACCGGACTCTTCGCCCGATTACCCTCCTCTCCGCCGAACCTTGCGCCGGGTCTGCGCTCCATCACGTCCGGAAAATTGAATATTGCTGGTCAAAAGGCGGCAGCCGGTATGTAATTGTAGCCAAGTAGATTGACTCACCGGAGGGAGTAAGATCATGGCCAATCGAAGGAGTATTGTCGTTCTGGGTCTTGTGCTATGGATAGGACTTCTTATGTATCCCAAAGAAGGATCAGCGGAATGGTACGCTGATGCCTACGCGGGAGCAGTCTTCACCTCAAATACGGATCTGACAGTAACGAGCTCATTGGGGACAACGACAACCTATCAAAGCCTCGACATACACAACAGTTGGACGGCCGGAGGTCGTGGAGGCTATTGGCTGGAAAAGCAGAGCATGGATTGGCTTGGATTCGGGCTGGACGTCTTTTTCTTCCATGTGAAGACGCCTCCAGGACAACAGGTCGGGGTGGTCAGTGGTGGAGGAAGTACCACACAATTTGCCCATTGGAGTTTGCCGGCATGGGGAATAGGGTTCGATGTATTGCGGCTGCGTCTCCCACTGCTGCGGGATGACCAATTCGTTCACGGACGCGTGCAGCCATATCTAGCCGCCGGACCGGCGGTATTCATTACCTATGCCGGACAAAACACGTTTGTTCAACCTGACGGACAAAGCTCCACAGACGCGTCGGTCGGTGCAAAAGTGGACGCCGGAGTAACCGTCATGGTCACGAAACGGATAGGAGCATTCGCACAATATCGCTTCACCCACTTCACCAATGAATTGGAGTATCAGAATACTACACCGGCTCTGGCAACGGAAACTTTTAAAACCACGTACGACACGCATCATGCAATCGCAGGCCTGTCTTTACGCTTCTGATTTCACCGGCCAACTCCCCGTGCCTGCTCGGTCTGATCAAGGCCGAGCAGGCCACAGCCTCTCCATTTTCAACTTCTTCGGCATGCGCAACAGGAGCAGGACCATCAGCGTGAGCACCACACCTCGCTGTCAACGCACCAACTGATTGAGCCGTTCCCATCGTGGAGCGTGTGTATCAGGGTCCACCGACCAGTAGACAAAGAGCACCCGTCCCAGCACGTGCTCTTTGTTGATCGGACCCAAGAAACGGCTGTCTAAACTCTCCTCCCGGTTGTCACCCATGAGGAAATAGGTCTCCAGCGGCACGGTGATCGTCGGGAGATGATCCCGGACGTGCCCGGCCATACTGGAGCGGTCGGAATGGCGGACGTAGGGCTCCGGCAAGGCTTCACCATTCACATACACCACCTGGTCACGAATCGTAATTTGATCACCGGGAAGTCCGATGACGCGGTGGAGAAACCGCTTTCCGTTCTCATCCGGATAGCGGTAGACGACGACATCCCCCAGCTGCGGTTCGGCAGCCTGATAGGCAACCTGGTGCACAATCACATGGTCGCCCGGCAACAACGTCGGTTCCATGGCTTGGCTTGGGATCTGGTAAATCTGAGACCGTGCGCGAACGGCCGGCAGGAGATCCGGTAACCGGTCTCTGACGAAAGACTCGCGAAGATCCTGTAATCTGGACGCCGACTGAATCTCGTTGTCATACCCGGCGAGCAGCGCCTGTGCCTCTTCCCCTGGCAGGCTCGTGCCATAGTATGCGGCGAGATGATCCTCCCAGAAATTCGTGGGCGCGAGATCGATGAGCATGACCTTGAGCGAGCGCACAAACGACTGCTCGATAAGATCGGTTTGGCTCAACGTTAATGGGGTAGAAAGACCGGACTGGGCCTCAAGCAGACGGGTATATCCCACGGCATCTGCCTGGGCCTCAATGACGTGGAATAATCGGTCCGATGTGACTTCCAGTCTGGCGAGTTGTTGGTAGACCGTGAACGGCTCCTGATCGACATGAGACACGCTCAACGAGGTCTCGCTGCACCCTGTCCAAAGACCAAGTCCCACTCCAATCAACCAGAAGATGACGGGACTATAACAGCTTCTGCCGCATGCGGACACATCGCGGAACGACTTGTGAGTCATCTCCCCTCCCCTCGTCATGCCGCCGGAAGAATACCGCACTGTGCGTCGATGGGAAAGCCCTACCCACCCACATCCCGGCCGACAATCACTCAATTAGGCGATTCTATTTCCCTCCTTTCTACGCCAATGGAGAGTCAGCAGTTTGAACAGACTCTTCGGCGTGAACGTCAGATCGCAATAGGTCCTGGTCCCGGCCATCACGTCCGTCACCGCTTCACAGAGCCGCTGCCCATGCCGCGCAAACACCCATGACCGGAGGCGGGGAAAGTCATAGAGGAATCGGGCCAGCAGGCGTCCCGCTCGCAGTTCAGGCAGGATAGACCCTGCCAGTAAGTGGCTATATGTCTGCCGAACCGGCTCTTCTTCAAGATTCCCGGCGACCAAAGACTCCGCGGCCAGTTGGCCACTACGAAGGGCGAAAGAGATCCCTTCTCCGGTGACAGGATCGGCAAAGCCGGCCGCATCGCCAACCAATAGAACGCGTTTATCAATATATGGACCGTTTCGCGGTCGAACAGGAATGACGAATCCATGTTGCTCAATCCTGGTGGCATCACGACACCCCAGCAGATCGGCGTACCGCATGATGGATTGCTTCAGGTCGCCCCCTCGTTGGATCATCGACAAAACGCCGATCGAGAGGTGCTGCCGTTTCGGAAAGGCCCAGGCATATCCATGGGGAAGGATGCCGAAATCAAACCGTGCCACTCCGGAAAATCGCTCCAAGCGCTCCGGTGGTATCGTAACCTCATACTCCAAAGCCGGAATCAACACCCGTCCGTCCGTCATCCCGATTCTACGCGCCACCGTGCTCAGCGCGCCGTCGGCTGCGACGATGAACTTGGCCGTCATCGCACCTCGGTGAGTCATGACGGTAACCGAATCCCTCTGCGACGACACGTCCTTGACGGCACAACATTGATGCACCGCGGCGCCCGCAACTTGAGCGGCGGACAGCAGGGCGTAATCAAACTGAGCGCGCATCGTCATGGAGACAATGGGTGAGGCTCGATAAGTCGTGAACGATAATTCAGAGGGAAAAACATTCAGCCGAGCGGTACAACAGGCCTGTTCAATGACATGGACCATATCCACGGGCAATACCTGCAGACCACGACCGATGATCCCGCCACCGCACGTCTTGTACCGTGGCAGGGCGTCTTTCTCGAGTACCGCGACCGAAAGACCCGCCCGTGCCAAGCGCCAGGCCGCAGAGGACCCTGCCGGACCACTGCCGACCACAATCACGTCATAGGTGAGGGGCATGTCTCATCCCTGGCTCGGCGTGAAACGATCGACGTCCCTTTTCCCTGCAAGACAAGCGCGCCGGTACAACCGGCAAGATAAAACTTGCATGACTTGCGGAACAACCGGTGAGGGAAGAAGCGTGCTGGAATGAGCCCGCCGCTCCTCTTTGTGTGAACATGATCGAAGAATACTCCAACGAGCCACAACTGGAAAAGGCATCCAGCCACTACTGAACGACCATGTAGTCGATGAAACAGATGAGTTCCCGCTCATCGTGCGCTCTGTTGAGATGGCCTGGTCAATTCTGACTCAACAGTGTGGTAGCCTGTACGTGACGGGTTCCTGCAAGGGAGCGGACGAATACCCGTGCTCAGGTGGCTTCACTCATACACGGAGGAGAGGACTCGGTAGAGATGGTGCGTCTCATTCTGCTTCTCATCATCGTGGCGCTGGTCGCGGTTGGACCGCAACTCTGGACTAGGCATGTCTTTGCCAAATACAGCGCGCCACGCCCAGACTTTTCTGGGACCGGAGGAGAATTGGCCAGGCACCTCCTCAATCGATTCAACCTCTCACACATCGCCGTTGAATCGACGGAAACGGGCGACCACTACGATCCCATGAGCAAAACAGTCCGCCTCACGCCGGCGATATTTGACGGCAAATCGCTTACGGCGATTACGATCGCCGCCCACGAAGTCGGGCACGCGATTCAGGACCACCTGGGATACCAGCCGCTGACGGAGCGCACGAAACTCGTACGTGTCGCGCAAAAAGCAGAAAAGATTGGAGCGGTCCTCATGATGGCGATTCCCATCGCGGGAGCCGTCGCACACACACCGGTCGCAAGCGTGGTCGTGTTGATGGCCGGGTTGGCGACGATGGGGATCTCCACGTTGGTCCACCTTGTTACACTGCCGGTTGAATGGGACGCCAGCTTCAGACGGGCGTTGCCCGTTCTCAAACAGGGCAACTACCTGTCCCCGGCCGATGAGCACGGCGCTCGCAGCATCCTCACCGCTGCCGCCGTGACCTACCTGGCTGCATCCCTCGCGAGCTTGGTGAATCTCTGGCGCTGGATTGCCTTCCTCCGGCGATAGTCCAACCCCATGACACCTCTTCGCATATCGTGAGCGCCGGTTCAACACAATGGCGATCTTGCCCGCGACTGTTCACATTGCACAGAGACTCTATGCGGTCGGATGAGGGCAAAAATCGTCGCTTAGTGCACGAGCTTCTTTTTGATCACCGTCAAGTACGCAGGGGACGATCGTACTCGTATCGTCAACCCCTCGGCATCGTATTGTTCGGACAAGACCCTCATCCGGGCGCGGACCTCCGCCAGGATTTTTTGAGCCGTGAATGGAATGCGCAATTCCTCCTCGATCATGTCGCGCTCAAAATATCCCATGATGCGCTCACGCAAGGCGGCCAGATCATCCGGGCGTCTCGTGGACAGGAACACCGCATCCGGATATTCGGACATCAACGAAGCGATCTCGTCCGATCCGAGACGATCTTGTTTATTGAATACCAAGAGGCTGGGAAGATCCGTAGCCCCGACTTCAGCCAACACGTTCCGCGTGACGTCCAGTTGCGATCGAAACGAAGGGTCTGAAACATCGACGACAAACAACACCAGCGAGGCACAGGCTGCTTCATCAAGCGTCGACTTGAACGACGCCACCAGGTCATGCGGGAGTTTTTTGATGAATCCCACCGTATCGCTCATAAGCACTTTGGGACGTGTTTCAGGATACAAGGGCCGGATCGTCGTATCGAGTGTGGCGAACAGCTTGTCGGCCACGAGTACGTCGCTTCCCGTCATCGCCCGCATGAGCGAGGATTTCCCGGCATTGGTATACCCGACGAGCGCGACGGTTAATTCGTTCTCCCGTCTTGCCCGGCGCGTGTGGTGCTCGTCTCCGATCGCCGCCAATTCCGTCTTGAGTTCTTTCAAACGATCACGAATACGGCGTTTATCTAGCTCCAGACTCGTTTCTCCGGCCCCTTTGCCTCCAATCCCTCCGCTTTGCCGCTCCCTCCCGCCGCCGGTCTCACGCAACCGCGGCGCCAGATAATTGAGCCTCGCGATCTCCACCTGGAGCCTGGCCGCTCTGGTCCTGGCGTGTCGGCTGAAGATTTCAATGATGACTCCGGTCCGGTCGAGCACCGGGACACCGAGCGCACGTTCAAGGTTACTCAATTGTGACGGCGACAGATCGCAGTCCATGATGACGATGTGGGCCTGTTCTTGTGGACTGAAGGAAGTCTCGATCGGCTCGTCCGAGTCCCCCTCTTCTCCATCCTCCGTTTCAGCAAGCTCAGGCTTCAGGGCCGCTTTGTGAAACGGTTTTCCACATGACGCCGCGATCGTGCCGGTCCCACCGGTCCACCGTGCCAGCTCAGTGAGTTTGCCCTGTCCCAGAACCGTCGCAAATTTGTCGGAACTCCGTTTTTGGGTGACCTGGCCGACGACCTCATACCCGAGGGTTTTCACCAGTCGGGAGAGTTCGTGCAGCGAACCATCCAGCTCTTCCCGGGTCACACCAGGAGTCTGGATCGCCACCAGAACGGCACGAAATGGAGAAGGTGTCGTCATCGTCTCGGTTTCCTTGGTTGCAGGGTGGTTGAGCAGGTCTCATCTTAGCAGGGTCAGCGCCGCTTGCGTCGAGATCTCTGAAAAGGAATATGAAAGGATCGGTGCTGAAGTCCGGAGCCGTACGGCACACCACTCGATAGAGCCCGCCATCAATACGATTTCAGCAGATTCGTTTGCCATCAACTGCACCCGAAGACCATCGGTTAGGAATGCAATAAATGGAATTCCGTTTGCCCACGGCGCACACCTGCCCTATTGTTGAAGTAAACTCTCCTGAAGCGCGGGAACGAGGAGGGAGCCCATGAGCATCACACCCATCTTGTTTCATGACATCGACGGGGTACTGTTCGGCGAATACGCGGGGGAGTTTCAACTCAGACCCGGTGTGAAATCATGGCTTGCCTGGGCCCACGAGCATTTTCAGGTGATCTGGCTCACCTCGTGGGAATCGGAGAAGATCAAAACCCTGTTGCACATCCTGTATTGCGAACGGTTCCACGGCCTTCCGGAGATTCCCCCGTTCCATCATGCCAATTGGATGAACTATGAGACCAAGGTCGTCTGGCTCGAACAGGCCGTGGAGAAGCTGAAGGATCGCGAATGGTTCTGGATCGACGACGAAATTGAGAAGTGGACGTCGGCGATTCAACAGGCCGGTCTCTCTCTCGATCGGTGCATCCAGTCGAATCCGGAGGGACGAGATGAACTCCTCGTCCTCCAATCCACTCTGGCCGCTCGACTGGAATGGATACGAACACAGACGCGCGATGGCATCCGTACCGAGGACGCGGCATAAGCGACGACTCTGAGAGGCGTTCGAGTGGAGCCCCACGGCTTAACAGCCGTGGTCCCTTTTGTGTCTTCGGCGGAACCCGCCGAAGCGTGTCCTCCTTCGCCAAGGCTTCGGAGGACACCCACTGCGCATTCCTCCACAGCTTGACAGCTGTGGTTTCCTGCGTAGGTGGGTGAA
>CAADGK010000062.1 GCA_900696515.1 uncultured Nitrosospira sp.
AACCCGGCCCCCCAATCATTGAACATCCGCAACACCGGCGGTGGCACGCTTACCTGGACCGCAAGTGATAATGTGGCCTGGCTCACTCTCGCATCTACGACCGGTACAGTCACCGTGACGCCCGTCCAAGGCTCACTTGCCGCAGGCACCCACACCGGCAGCATTACCCTCACCGCCCCCGGCGCTCAACCCGTTTCTGTCTCGGTCACGCTTACCGTGACGCCGCCAGCTAGCTCCTTGACCCTCTCATCGAATAGCCTTGCCTTCACGGCCACTCAGGGTTTGGCTAATCCAGCGAGCAAAACCATCTCCGTGCAGTCCAATGGATCTTGGACGGCAACAAAGACCGCCGGATGGCTCTCGCTCAGTCAGACCGCTGGGTCTTCCAATGGAACAATCACCGCCAACGTGGATACATCAAAGGCCGCACTGGGAGAGAATCAGACTACAGTGACCGTGACCAGTGGAGGTGTGATCAAAAGCGTACTGATCACGCTTACCGTCAGCAGTGGCCCATTTGCGACACTGACATGGAAAGCGAATAGTGAAACAGATCTGGCGGGGTACAAGGTCTATCGCTCAACAGTCTCCGGGAAATATGAACAAAGCAATGTGATCGCTCTGCTTCAAAAAAATGTCACAACGTACCAAGCAACAGGGCTTCAATCCAGGACCACGTATTTCTTTGTCGTGACGGCCTTCGATGTCGCGGGAAATGAAAGTGGATATTCAAACGAGGTGAGCAAAAGCATCTACTGACCGAGGGGAAGTACCGCATCAGGCGGTCTTGCTAAAGACCGCCCCACCACACACATGAAACCCAACCGGGGCCGTCGCCCGCAAACACACGACGTACTCGGAGCTGAACACCTCTCAGCACATCATGTTGCAATCGCTATCTTGCTAGAGTGTGTTGATCGGCCACGTTTCTCAGCGTTCCGCTTCCGCCAAATGCTCTTCGTCTTCCAGCTCATCAGCCGCTGCGTCAGGTCTTCCTTTTGTCGTTGACGGATGGAGCCCATATTTCCTGAGCATCTTATAGAAGTCAGCTCTGTAGCGGCCGGCAAACTGTGCGGCACGTGAGATATTGCCACCGGTCAGATGAAGCACATTCTTCAGGTAAGTCCGTTCAAACTCCTCCTTCGCCTCCGTAAGCGGTTTGAGTGGTGATTCCGCCGACACACTGACGGACGGAAACAGATCCGGGGTCAACATTTCTTGCTGCGACATCACCACCGCCTTCTCGACCGCATTTTCCAACTCACGCACATTACCCGGCCATGGATTGATCATCAGGCGATGAAGTGCCGCAGGTGTAAATCCTTTGACATCCTTATTCGACCGCTTCATGCTCTGCTTCAGGAAATGCTGAGCGAGCAAAGGGATATCGTCTCGCCGCTCACGCAACGGAGGAATGAACAGAGGAACCACCGAAATCCGATAGTAAAGATCGTTACGGAACGTCCCGTTCTTCACCGCCTCGCCGAGATCTTTGTTGGTCGCTGCGATAATACGCACATCGACCTTGACCGACGTCTCTGATCCAACCTCCCTGATCTCCCGTTCCTGCACGGCACGCAATAACTTCACTTGCATTGAAAGCGGCATCTCCCCGATTTCATCCAGAAAGAGCGTCCCGCCATGCGCCATCTGAAACAGCCCCCTCTTTGCCCCATGGGCGCTTGTAAAGGCACCCTTCACATGCCCGAACAACTCACTCTCAAACAACGTTTCCGGAATGGCGGCGCAATTAAGCGCCACGAACGCGCCTTTACTGCGTCGGCTGTTCGCATGAATGACGCGAGCCATCACCTCTTTACCGGTGCCAGTCTCCCCGAACAATAAAATGGTTGCATCCGACTCGGCAACCTGACCGATCTGTTGAAAAAGCCGTTGCATCGCCGAGCTTCGCGCCACGACGTGCTCCATCCCATATAACTCTTTGACTAAGGATTTCAGTCGATCAATCTCACGGCTCATCCGCTGTTGCGAGAGGGCTTTGTCGATCGTCTCCTTGAGCTCCTTATCATCAAACGGTTTCGTCAGATAGCCGAACGCGCCCCGCTGCATCGCCTCCACGGCATTGGGGATACTGCCATGGGCCGTCAGAATGATGACCGGCAGCCCCGGCTGGCTTTGCAGCAACGCTTCCGTCACATCCAAGCCATTTTCGCTTCGAAGGCGGAGATCGGTGATCGCCAAATCAAACGTCGTATGTTTTGCGGCACTCACTGCCTCCGACCCCATCGTACAGGAAGTAACGCAGAACCCCATGGCGGATAACCGCATTTTCAGCAAATGCAGCAATCCTTCATCATCATCGATAACAAGAATCTTCTCTTGCTCCATACCTTTTGACTCCATCGTCGCCATATCTTTCAGTCTTCCTTTAGGGTGTCGTTTCAGAATTTGGAATTGGAACCGTTGTCAGCGGGGGACGGATTGGACGAACCTTCTCGCGTATCTCCTGATCGATTCGTTTCAACGCCTCAAGCTGAGAAGACAGCTCTTCGATCTTTTTGTCTCGTTCAGCCAGTTGTTTTTGCATCGTGACTGGATCGGCCGCCGCCTTCGAAGAATCTTTCTTGGAAAGCAGCGTCTCTATTTTGCGGTCCCGATCCGCCAACTCCCGCTGCAACGCCTCAAGTGCCTCTGACTCACTATTCTTCGATGCCTGAATTTGTTGCATCAACGCCTGATCCTTAAGCAAGTTCCGAACCAGACGCTCGGTCGCCATCGCTAATGAAGTATGAGCATCAGAAACCGCAGGGGCCGTCAACACGGATTCCGTCCATCCCTTCTGCCCCGGCAGAATGGGATTCCGAAGGACTTGAATCCAGGATTTGCTCGTCTCGGCGAGAGGTCCGGTCTTGGTAACAGAGAGAACCTTTTCAAAATATTTCTCTGCAACTTCGCGACTTTCATAGAGACTAAGAAGCCCAAGCGTAAGATATACCCGATCACAGGAGTGTAATTGGGCACATTGCGAGACCAAGCCTTCCTGTTGCTTCGTAAGAGATTGAAAACTGACAACTTCTTTCTGGTCAGTCACAAAATATGGGCGAGAAACAGGGATAGACATCGTCCATGCGGCACATCCCGTTAGAAAAAAAGACAGAACGCCGGAACGTAGCGCCATCTGAAGTGTCTTCATTTTCACGGTTCTCCTTTCGCCTCCGGTTTCGTCAACCGTAGGATAAACCGTACAGTTGCCCCCTTTCCCCTCTCGCTCTCAATCCAGATTTTTCCGCCATGAGCTTCAACAACTTTCTTGGCTAATGCCAATCCCAACCCACTTCCTGCGGCTTGCTTTACCTTGGTACGGCCCTGATAAAATCGCTCGAAAATATGCGGGAGATCCTCCGGCGCGATCCCAGGGCCCGTATCTGAGACCGAAACCTCCAGCACGCCGGCCTGCTGATCCGGTTTCAAATGCACCTTCACGATGCCTCCCTCGGGACTAAACTTCAGGGCATTGGACAATAGATTGTCCAACACTTGCTCCAGCCGAGACGCATCCGCTTTGACCCACGCCCGCTGGTCCGTAGGCTCCGAGACCAATTGAACATGCTTGGAGTCGGCCAGAAGACGAATCTTGTTGATGGAGATGCCCACAATCCTCTGGAGATCGACCGGGATGAATCGATACTCCATCATCCCGGCCTCCATTTTCGACAAATCTAAAATCGTAGCAATAAGATGCATCAACCGCTTGCTGCTGTCAGCCATAATCCGAAGCGTCATGCGCTGCTCAGGCACCAGCGGCCCAGGAATCTCGTCGAGCAGAAGATTCGTCCCTTCCTGAATTGATGCCATGGGTGTTCGCAACTCGTGAGACACATGCGCGAGAAACTCCGTTTTCATGTCATCGATTTCTTGGAGTTTTCTCCCCATCCAGTTCACGGAATCCACTAACTCACGGAGCTCGGCCGGGGCTGCGATATGGAGGGATGCCCCAAAATTCCCCTGTCCGATCTGCTTGATATGCCCCTGTAGCTCCCGGAGCGGACGCAAAATCGTATAGCTGGCCACCCCGGCCAACCCTAACCCGAACATCAGCGCCACAAGCACAAGCTGCTCCGTCACCGCCTCCGCCTGGGCGGCGCTTGCCCGCGATTCGGTCACCCCGACACTGACTCGAGCTTCATGAAGATCGATATAATTCTGCAACGTGAAAGACATGCGGTCCGTGAGGCTGTCCCGCTGTCTTTCGTAGTCTGGAGTCGCAGCATGAGTCGTCCCCGTCACCGCTTGAAAGGTAGTATTAAACAATCGCAGTCGTTCTTTGAGCAGCTCACCCGTCTCTTGCAAGAGTATCAACCCTCGCGTGGAACGTTCCTGCCCCCGCAACACTTGAAGGACACGCTGAAACTCTTCAACCTCTTCGGTCCAATTGGCAAAGAACGTGCGATCCCTCGTAGCAAGAAATTTCTTTTCACTGTTCAGCTGGGCATAGAGCGACCCTAACAACCTTTTGGCAGATTCAACGGCCGGATAATGGTACGACGCCATTTGGGTACTCATCGTCGTCAACTGCCGGAGTTGAAAGAGCGCGTAGAAATTCACCCCTCCCATCACCGTAATAATGACCAGAGAGGTCAAAACCAGTCGCCAAAAAATTGAAATCCGCATGAGTCCATGCCTCGCCCGTACTAAGTCATAATAGATGGGCAGAACTCAGGTGTAGGACAATCCATACACTATTTCAGCTTCCGCCCACAAGGGTATGGGCCCGTGTGGAGATAAAATGTCTCAACCAGCCGGACTCTCCTGAGAAAATTTGTCCCAACCTGTTACTGTCTGGAACCGAATTGGTGTGAGAAGAGCCGTTGTCTCCTGGAGGACCCGTGAAGTGAGGCAAAAAGATGGCCGCGGAATAACAAGATGGCCATTGCCACTGGGGGAGTGAGGAGGAGAAGCACGATCTCCTGTCCCTCCGAGTCGAGTCCGATGTAAGACAGCCACCCTCCGATGGCAGTCAGCGGCAACATGAGAATTTGCAGAAAGTCGAGCCCAGCTCCTCGACCGGCCCGTCCAGACAGTGAAAAGAATTCCTGAAGCCCGCTGGGGGAAAGGACAACAGGCAGAATGAAGACGACGAACGGGAGAAACCATTCGATCCAATGTTCCAAGACAAATTCATATGATGTCTTGAACACATCAAGCGTGGAGTCATGCCGTACCTGATAAATGACTTCCGGTGCCGGGTTCAACAGGATGAAGACCAGGAGCAAAAACGCTGAGAGAAGAAATTGGCCGTAGGCGGGATTGGCTTGCAAACCCATGTCGAGCAACAGCGTCGGCAACCACAACACAAACCCAACACCGATCACATCCCAAAAGTAGTGGCCGAAGCTTGCCGTGATATCCGTGAAACCAAGGGACCTGGAGGCCCTCAGCGATTGTTCAATCAACCGAAGGGTGGCTCCCACCAGTAAGGCATTCACCAGCCCGAGCAAAAAGCCGCCGGCCATACCCAACGGGCCAGCGATCCTTGCAATACCCAAAAACAGCAGCGCAAAGATAATAAGCGCCGCCATAGATACCCAGCTTTTTGTCAGCGAACGCCAGGTCGCCTGAAGCACGTGCCGATAGAGTTGAACCGTAGCCGATGCGTGAATGCTCATGCCGATGCGTACCCTAGTCGGGATCGAGCGAGAGGTCAAGCTCTCGTCATCGCGTCCGAGAAAGAGCATGCCTCCCAGGTTGACTTATCAGGCCAAATGATTATTACTGAATTCATCGGTCGTATACATATCACCATCAAGGGTGGATCGCCATGGATATGAATCGAATGACGGTGAAGTTGCAAGAGGCCTTACAGGCCGCTTCCGGCCATGCCCAGCGGAGAAGCCATCAGGGTATCGAGGTCGAACATGTCCTCTTGGCACTCCTTGAACAGGAAGGGGGAACCACGCCGGCCTTGCTCGAAGGAGCGGGTCTCGCACTCCCTGCCGTTCGGCAGACCGTTGACCAAGCATTGGCAAAGTTCCCTCAAGTGCAAGGGGCAGGGGCAACTCCCGGCCAAATTCATATCGCAAGCCGCCTCACACAGGTTCTGAATCGTGCGGAGGAGGAGCAGAAATCGCTGAAGGACGACTTTTTAAGTGTCGAGCATGTCCTTCTCGCCATGGTTCAGGAGGGAGGAGCATTCAAAAAACTCGGTCTCACGCGTGACCGTCTTCTCGCTGCCTTACAGCAGGTGCGTGGTAATCAACGGGTGACCAGCCAGGATCCTGAAAGCACCTATCAATCGCTGGTGAAGTATGGTCGAGACCTGACCCAACTGGCCGGACAGGGCAAGCTCGATCCCGTCATCGGACGCGATGACGAGATCAGGCGTGTGATCCAGATCCTCTCACGCCGGACGAAGAATAACCCGGTGCTCATCGGGGAACCAGGGGTCGGGAAAACCGCGATCGTGGAAGGACTGGCGATTCGCATCGTGAAAGGTGATGTTCCGGAAAGCCTCAAGCAGAAGAAACTTTTTGCATTGGATATGGGTTCGCTCGTGGCCGGCGCCAAGTTTCGCGGTGAATTTGAGGAACGATTGAAAGCGGTCCTTAAGGAAATCCAATCGTCTCAAGGCCAGATTCTCCTCTTCATCGACGAATTGCACACGGTCGTCGGTGCCGGAGCAGCCGAAGGGGCGATGGATGCGGCCAATCTGTTGAAACCGATGCTGGCGCGAGGCGAGTTGCATCTGGTCGGGGCCACGACACTGGACGAATACCGGAAGCACATCGAAAAAGATGCGGCCCTGGAACGGCGCTTTCAGACCGTGTTGGTCGACCAGCCCACGGTGGAGAACACCATTTCCATTTTACGCGGCCTCAAAGAACGTTATGAAGTCCACCATGGCGTGCGGATCAAGGACAGCGCGCTGGTGGCTGCAGCGAAATTGTCCCATCGTTATATCGCCGATCGGTTTCTTCCCGATAAAGCCATCGACCTCGTGGACGAAGCCGCCGCACGGCTCAGAACCGAAATCGACAGCCTGCCGGCTGAGCTGGATGAAGTGTCACGCAAGGTGCTCCAGCTCGAAATTGAGCGCGAGGCCTTGAAGAAAGAGAAGGACGCGGCAAGCGCCGCCCGACTCAGCACCCTGGAATCTGAACTCACTGAAAAACAACGTGACCTGCAGGCGCTGAAAACCAGATGGGAATCAGAGAAAACCTCCGTATCACGACTGCGCAAGACCCGCGAGGCGATCGAGGAGATAAAGCAGAAAATCGAGCAAGCTGAGCGAGCCTATGACCTCAATCGGGTGGCCGAGCTTCGTTACGGGGAACTTCCCAAGCTTGAACGGGAATTGGCGCTGGAGCAGCAGCACTTGGAGAAAAAACAGGATACGGCCCGGTTGCTGAAGGAAGAAGTCGACGAAGATGAGATTGCCGCCGTGGTCAGCCGCTGGACCGGTGTCCCCGTCTCACGGTTACTCGAAGGCGAGACCGACAAGCTCTTGAAACTTGAGGACCTCCTGCACGAACGGGTCGTCGGCCAGGAAGAAGGAGTCCGGGCCGTGGCGGACGCGGTGCTTCGCGCACGATCCGGCATCAAAGATCCCAATCGTCCGATTGGGTCATTTCTGTTCCTTGGCCCAACCGGGGTCGGCAAAACCGAATTGGCCAGAGCGCTTGCCGCAATTCTGTTCGATGATGAAGGAAATCTGGTCAGAATCGATATGTCCGAATACATGGAAAAGCACACGGTCGCCCGCCTCATCGGCGCACCTCCCGGCTATATCGGCTATGAAGAAGGAGGTCAACTCACCGAAGCCGTTCGACGGCGCCCATTCTCAGTGATCCTGTTCGATGAGATCGAGAAGGCGCACCACGATGTGTTCAACGTACTGTTGCAAGTGCTCGATGACGGACGACTGACCGATTCGCAAGGCCGTACGGTCGATTTCAAGAACACCGTACTGATCATGACCTCGAATATCGGCAGCCCGCACATCCTTGAAGCTCAGCAACGCGGCGCATCCTATGAGCAAGTCAGGACCGTCGTGATGGGTGAACTGCGGCAACATTTCCGCCCGGAATTCTTGAACCGGGTCGATGAACTCGTCGTGTTCCATCCGCTCGGAACCGAGCACTTGATCAAGATCGTGGAGATCCAGCTGGAACGGCTCCGCAGCAGGCTTGCGGAACGTCGGATCCCGCTGGCTATTACACCCTCTGCGTTGAAGCATTTGGGTGAACGGGGCTACGACCCGGTGTACGGAGCACGACCACTCAAACGTCTGATCCAGCAGGAACTGGAAACACCGATCGCCAAATTGTTGGTCAAGGGAGAGCTACGGGACGGCAATACCGCCTCAGTCGATATGAAAAACGGGGCCTTGCTGGTAACTCCGATGGTGGAGGGAGAGCCGACACCGGTTCCTAGCCGATAGAGACCGCCCCTCCCTGGGCATCGTGTGTCAGGCCGCTCTTGCGCTGTTTCTCGACCTTCCACTCCGTCGCCGTGACTTGCAGGAGATGGCCCTTCATCGTATGAAACTCGCCTTGAGCCAATGAGATGCCCTGAGCGTCCTTCACGTCGAGTTGGAGAACCACTTTCCCTGAATCCACTTCCCTCATCGTAAGACGCTTGTCCGTCTTGACTAGCTCATAGGCGCGCCGCTCGTTAAACATGAGCGTGCTATCGACCATCTTGGCCAACATCCGGCCATTCGAGTCGAACAGCGCAAAATTGACCAGCAACGAACCAGTCGAGGGATGGCGGCTCACCTGGAGCTGCGGTACCCCCTCAACCTCGACCGTCCCGTTGAAATTCTTATAGAGATTGGAACCGATTTCAATATCCATGGTCCTCGATCAAGTTACGAGACACAACGTGCATAGACCTGCGCAATTCATCCAAACCTACCTTGTATCTCTACGGCCTGCCATTTTGCAATCCTCGCCGTCCAGGTCAATGAAGATCTCTGTGGATCGGAGCACAGACTGGACCACTCGCTTGTGGTCAGATGAGTGGTTTGGGAGGCTCGGCTCAAGCTGACGTGAGGCAGAGCATGGGATGCATGTCTGGGTGCGTATGCAGATGCCACTCACAATTTACTCTGATTCACAACTCGCCCTGATCCGGGCGTCGTTCCTGCCCCCCCTGATGACTGCCATAACAATGTATCTGGTAGCTGCGAAGACTTAAGCCGATTTTTTGAGTCGCTTGCTCGCATGCAGCACAGTAAAGCCAATGACCTCGTCACCCTCATAGCGAATGATCACGTCTTCGTCGGTCATCTCGCTGTCCGTGGCATGGCTCGGCTTCTTGTAATTGACATACAATATGTCGGCTTCAGCATCATAGGTCAGCCAGACGGCATGCTGCGGAGCTCGATTGACGGCTGGAATCAGTTTCAAATACTCCTGAATATCCGCTATGGCCATACCTGCCTCCTCTTGCCTACTAAAGAGAAAGAAGTCCTGAATGTTGAGCGCTGATGTTGGGAGGGGAAAAGATATGTCGATAGATTATGAGACGTGTAGAATCACCAAAAACCTAGGCACAGTTACGATTTCTTGATTCGATCGAGAATCAAGGCGATGCAGCCGCCCAACAAGCCTCCGCCCATCACCGTCGTCAGCAGCTCCACCAGCTTCAACTCCCACACAGACCCTTGGGCCTGCATGACTTCTCTGACGCCTCCTTGCACCATGATGACGGACAACGCCATCGTGGCGCCCACGACAAACCACCAGACAAACACTTTTACCGATGCCACGGAAGCCTCACACGTCGGGGTTACGGTCAAACGATCGATACTGAATAGCCTCTGCAATATGCACGGTCTCGATCTTCTCGGAGTCGGCCAGATCCGCGATCGTCCGCGCGACTCGCAGGATACGCCCATGGGCCCGCGCGGAAAGTCGAAGCCGCGCCATCGCCTGCTCAAGCAACTCTTGCGCGGGGTGCTCCAGCCCACAATACCGTTTTACGAGCCGTGGCTTCAACTGCGCATTTGTATAGATCCCCTCCGCTCGGTACCGCCGTCGCTGGCGATCGCGTGCGGTCACGACGCGCGAGCGGATCGCCGTGGAACTTTCCGAAGTCGGAAGTTCCGTACGAAGCTCTCGAACCGGCACCGGTGGAACATCCAGATGGATATCCAATCGATCCAACAAGGGCCCGGAGAGTTTTGCGCGGTACCGGCGAATCTGTATGCCGGAACAGATACAAGACCGAGTGCGATCTCCATAGTACCCACAAGGACAGGGATTCATCGCCGCGATCAGCATGAACTGCGCCGGATACTTGAGCGTCCCACTGGCTCTTGTCAGAACGACATACCCATCTTCCAACGGTTGCCGCAACCCTTCGAGCGCACCTCGTTTGAATTCAAGGGATTCGTCCAAAAATAATACTCCGTTATGCGCGAGTGAGACTTCACCAGGCTTAGGGATGGTCCCTCCTCCGACCAGCCCCGCGTCCGAGATACTGTGATGCGGGGACCGAAACGGCCGAACGGCCAGCAACGGCCGTTCCGGAGTGAGCAATCCCGCCACACTGTGCACTCTGGTCGTTTCAATTGCCTCATCCAATTCCAACAACGGCAGGATGGACGGCAAACGACGAGCCAGCATGGTTTTGCCGGATCCTGGAGGACCGACCATCAACACATTGTGCCCTCCTGCCGCTGCCACCTCGAGGGCCCGCTTAGCATGGTCTTGTCCACGAACATCGGCGTAGTCCTCATCCTCCGTCGTACCGACCACCCCCAAGAGATCCTGACGCGAATCACTTGGAATCAGTGTTCGGTTTCCTTTCAAAAACTCCACGGCTTCGGGAAGGGTGTGGACGGGGTAGGCATGCACTCCTTTGACCAATGCCGCTTCAGCCCCATTGTCTGCGGGAAGCAGCAAGTCATACCCGGTTCGGCAGGTCAGCGCAAAAGACAGGGCTCCTGTAATCGGCTTCACTCGTCCGTCCAACGACAACTCTCCGACAACAACAGAATGATCCAGCATGGACTGCGGGATCACTTCTTCCGCGACGAGAATGCCGAGTGCAATCGCGAGGTCGAGCCCAGACCCCTCTTTTTTGACCCCGGCAGGAGCGAGATTGACGGTGATGCGTTTGGCAGGGAAGTGAAACCCCGTGTTCTTGAGGGCGGATCGAACGCGGTCTCGGCTTTCTTTTACCGTGGCATCCGGCAACCCAACGACAGAAAACTGGGGGAGTCCGCCTGAAATATCCACTTCGACATCGACGAGATGCGCATCAAGACCGACCAGCGCCGCGCTCGTGACCCTCGCAAGCATACTCCTCGCCTTTCCCTGCCAGAGACGCTACAAAATGTGTTCATTATAGGGAGTCGATCCGCCGGTTTCAATAGAACCATCTAGGGACTGTTCCTCTCAAGCCCGCACCATTCATGTCGCTGGCACCCCTTCACCCGGCTCTGTATAATTCGCCCATGCGCCGTCGGCCGTCTCAGGAACAATCGGTTCGGATGGACAGCCCTCCCTGCCATCCATATTCCCGTCAGATCCTGGGTTTGGGGTTCACACTCTGGCTGGTCATATTTCCGGCACATCATGATTCCGTCTTCGCCGATGAGGGAACCACCGGCGCTCCTCGGCAAAACGCCAAGCAGGCATCTCCCCATGTTGGATCAGCCATGGCCGTACTGGCCACCCTTCAGCAAGCGGCGGTTCTTCCGCCAGAGGGTACGCGCGAAGCTGATCGCGTCATCCAGGCCGTCATCCAACTGCAATCCGTCTTTTCCAAGGGAACGGATTCTTCGATTCAGGAATTCGCCAGGCGGGCCTTAGCCGACAAACATGGAGAACAAGCCGCAACCAGTCTTCAACAGTTTCGTACAAGCGGCTGGACAGCAGATATGCTGGAAGCACTCGCGGATGCCGACTTCAAGACCTCATCTGAGGAGCGGGAGAAGCTGGTGTCGGGGCTCAACGAGTTCAACGTGTCGGTGGATGATTTTCGACGATTCATGCAACTCGTACGAGACGGACGATCAGCCCTCATGGTACAAGGATTGGCCTTTGCGGAGGTCTATGCCCGTCATCGGAGCAGGATGCCGGGCGCCACGCGCTAACGCGCCGTGTCAAGCTTCATGTTTCTCGTTTCGAGTGTCTGGTCTCTTGTGATGGCTTCATTGAAGAACGTGAAACCTGAAACCCGCAACGTGAAACTCACCTAACCAAAAGGCATCACACGTACAACCCCATATGGCGATCACAACCTCATAAAGGAGAATCCCATGGCAACAAGAGCGTACATTCTCATCAAGGTCAAAGCAGGGAAAACGAAGGACGTGGTCGGCGCACTGAAGCGCATCCCAGGCGTTGAACAAGCGCACTCCTGCTTCGGCCGCCCGGACATTTTTGTCTTTATCAGCGTCCAGGACGAGCGCGCACTCTCCGACGTGGTCATTACCAAAATCCATGCGATCGATGGCATCGAAGAAACGGACACCCACATCGTCGCAGAGCCGTAGGATACAGGAGCATCGCGTAACACGTCGCACGTGAAGTGTGAAGCGTCCGAATTCAGAGGCGAGATACGTTTCACGCTTCACGATCGACACTGACAAGAGCGCCCCCGAGCTGGGCCGACTGGTAACAGGCCTCGGCAATCTCCACGGCTCGGCATCCATCCTCCGCAGTAATCGGCATGGGTGTGCCGCCGTTGGCCGCCTGAAGGAACGCTGCGAGGGTATCGAGGACCGTCAAGGATGGAGAGATGTCGATATCGGCTGTCTTTTCCCCGGAACTCACTTCAACGCGGATTCGGCGACACATCCAGTCGGCCTCTACCCGCCCCTGTGAGCCAACCCAGACGGCTCGCCCCGCGCGCTCACCCACAACTCGGGTGATCTCTATGCGGCAGATCGTTCCCCCGGTGGTCGTGAGATGAATTGAGACGATTCGTTCCGGCGCAATCGGCGGGATGTGATCCATCGTGCAGCGCACGGCCTGTACCTCTTCGTCCGTCAGGAACCGAACCAGATCAAGCATGTGGACACCGATCTCCAGTAAAGCCCCTCGTTTCCCATAGCCCGCAACATGGTCCGGAGCCGTCTTCCGGATCTCGATTTGAAAGACTGCGTCGAGCTCCAGAGAGCGCCCGAGTGAGGATTGGACGCGCTTCATATGCTGAATGGTCCTGTCGAACCGAAGAGTCTGGGCCGTCATGCACGGAATCCCGGCCTCGTGAACCAGAGTCATCATTGCCCTGGCATCGGCGGCCGTTGTCGCCAACGGCTTCTCGATCAACAGGGGTTTGCGGGCTTGCACTGCGAGCCGGCAGATCTCCGGAGAATACAGAGGGGGAGTCACCGCCACGATCACATCGACGGAGGGATCGGCGATGAGCGCATGGGCCTCACCGTACACCGTGACCGGGTCGGCACCAGGGAGCTGAAACCCCTGTTCAGGATGTCGTCGACACACGGCCCGGAGAGAAGCCATCGGCAAGTCATGAACAAGATGCCGGACATACCGAGCCCCGTGCCGGCCGACCCCGATCAAGCCCACTCCAATGCGATCCCTGTTCATAATTTGTCGCACCGTCGTTACTGTAGAACCACAACATCCGGCAGTCAATTGACATTCCCGCGACCGGCTTCATATAGTACCGTCATGTCCGGCACAACCACGCTCCGGTAGCAGAATCTCAACCATGCCTACAGTCCCAGTCACTCCATTTTTACCCGAACAGATCGGAACAGGGACCGCCCGCTTCCCAAGCGGCGTGCCGATCCCCACACATACCGACCAGATGGTGGATCCTTATTTCAAAAGCAGGATGCCGAAGGAGCACCAAGTCGACTGCCTGCTCTTTTGGCCGCAACAAGCCGGAACCTATCCCGGGCTTGTTCTCTTGCACGATTGGTGGGGACTGACCGGCCAGATGAAGGACCTCGGAGCTCGCCTGGCCCGTGAAGGATACATGGTGATTATTCCGAATCTCTACGGTCGATTGGGCGGTATGGTGACCGCCAATGACGACGTCGCCGCCGCACTGCTGGAACGACAGAATGACACCCACGTCATCACGGACATCAATTCGTGCTGTGAATACCTCAATACTCGCACCACGGCCAAGAAGAATATTCATGGAGTCGTCGGGTACGGTATGGGCGGCTCCTATGCGCTGCAGTTCGCCTACCACCGGAAACGGTTGCGCGCAGCCGTTTCGTACTACGGCAAGATCGTGACGCCGGGCGAGGCCATGAAAGGGCTCTTCTCTCCGGTGCTCTATCATCAGGCTGGAAAAGGGACCTGGGCCGCCCAGGACGACGTCGAGCAACTGCGGAACGCCGCTACCTCGTACGGCAAGCGGGTCGACATCCATAGCTACCCCAATACCTCGCATGGATTCTGCAACGAAATGAAGCCAAGTGCCTATGACGCCGACAGTGCCTCCCTCGCCTGGGAACGGACGGTGAACTTTCTCAAGTCATGCTTCCAAGGAACATGAGTCAGCGTCCCGCGCTCCTTAGACGATTTCCAATACCCGCTCATTCATATGAAAAATAGGATGAACCAGCATCAATATGCTCGAGGACACCGTCGGACAAGAGTCGGCTTGCTCCCCATCCTGTTGAGCTTGCTCCTCCCATCGTTGGCCCTGGCAGAGGGACAGGCCTCTCCTCATGTGCTGACCGACATGGTGACACAACGAGGCGATCAACTCGCGCTGATCGAGTCGGACGAGGCGGCACTGAGATTGTTTACGACCTCGGTCGGACCTGCCCTTGGACTGAAGGATGCCGCCGGAGCCTTGGGGGCCAGGCTCCCCAGCAAAATGGTCAAAGAACTTGGGGTACCGGAATTATCACAGTCTGTCGCCGAATTGATGAGAGCGCTTGGAAGATGGCAGTTTGCGAATTCCATTCGTCACGAGACAGGACCATCCGCTCCCATTGTTTCACTTTCTGCCGCACGGCAAGACTGGTTACGAGTCAAAAACCAGGCCGCCTCATTCTCCGACCTCCTTCGTCTGACAAGGGAAGAACGAGGATCGCAGACGCCTCAGGGAACATCGCAACCGCGGGACCTCGAGTTGCGATTGGCCGCAGAACGTACCGCGTTTGAAGCAAGTCACCAGGCCGTCACAGCCTGGTGGAACATCCATGGGTGGAAAGACCGGATCAGGCAAGCCAAAGGCCTCTCACGACTCTGCGGCACCTGGCAATGGATTATTCATAATCACCAAATCCATGGAGAACAGAAATCCACCATTCTCTTCTCCCCACCAGGGCAACCCTCGCCCAATGCGGCCACGCCGGCAGAAAGCATCATTCTCGGAGATGCCATTTACTTGCGGTGGGAACAGAACGGACACATCCAGGAAGACAGTCTCTTATTCATCAAAGACGATGAGAAAATCGAAGGATCATTTCAGAACAACACCGGCGGATGGGGTCCCATCAGCGGGAAACGCCTCGCCCCCTGCAAGCCTTAGTTGCAAGCTGTTCTGAACGGCCGCGATCTCGTATCTCGTTATTCGAATCTCACAAGCGAACGACGCTTCACGAAATACGTTTCACGCGCTTCAAAGCGAAGTGAGAACAAAGCTGGCGGCTTTTTTCAACATCCTCCCCCGCGCCATGCTCGCCACCCCAGGACGCACCACCCTGCGATAAAGAGGAGGCCTCCAATCGGCGTCACGGCTCCCAACCATCGGACGCCCAAGAGCGAAACCCCATACAGACTGCCGGAAAACAGCAGGATCCCCCCCAGGAACAGCCACCCAGCCTTGGCCGCTCCGGTATCCCGCCAGAGCTGCACGGCGAATCCGCTCAACGCCATGCCGAACGCATGATACATCTGATAGCGGGTTGCCTTCTCGTAGACGTCCAGCGAATACTGATCCAATATATCTTTTAATGCATGCGCCCCGAAGGCGCCGGCGGCGACGCCCAATCCGGCGATGAGAGCGCCGATTGCCACCAACCGGCGAGCCGCGACATCAACATCCATCGTAGAGTACTCCTCGGATATACGCCCGTGACCATCAGGCGCGATCATACGCGATCCCAGGAGAATACGCCATCGACGCGGAACCGAGAGGCCCTGTCCCCCATCTGATAGAATTACACGATGCATCACCGGTGGATCATCGGATGGCTTCTGTGGCTCAGCATGGGCCTCTCACATGGAACCGTAGCCGCAGCAGCCGACTCTCAACAGATGGAGCAACGGAAAGGTCTTACCGTCGACGAGCTCACACGTGGGGTACGGAGCGCCGTGCAGAACATCGAAAAAGAAATTCCCAAGATCGGGCCGGCGATCGGCAAGACCGCCAAATCCATCGCAGGCCATAGTTCGGAACAGAAACCCTCACGGAATCCGCCGTCAGACAAGCGATAGTACTCTTCTCATCACGCCGCCCCACAAACCAGACTTTGATTCTTGCTTCCGACTCCTGTAAGGTTCTTCCCTAGTTTTTGAACTCACTGCGAAAGAGGATCATCATGTGGGACAAAAAAAGAGAGGGTGATTCCGACAACGGACATTTCACCGTGCTTGGAAAGGACGTCACGTTCAAGGGTATCGTCCACTTTCACAGTACGGTCCAGCTCGACAGCTCCATTGAGGGCGAGATCCACGCAAAAGGGATGCTGGTGATCGGTGAGAATGCCACGATCCGAGGAACCATCGTCGCGGAAACCATCGTGACCAGAGGAAAGATCCACGGCAACGTGACCGCGACCAGCAAGATCCAACTGCTCAAGCCGGCCGTTGTCCTCGGCGACATCTCCGCTCCGTCGTTTTCGATGGAAGAGGGCGCTTTCTTTAAGGGATCAATCGACATGGGGTCACATCCGGTGATCGACGAGCTGCAACAGACCCCCTTGGTCCTGGCGGAACCACCGCAAAGACTGAGCATCGCCCGTCCGGTTCTGATCGAAAGCGAACGAGAGAGCTGACAACTGTTGCAGTGCAGGTCTCATTCGATATCACGCCGTCACTTTCCATGGGAGACGAGAGTGACGGGTTCCATACTTACCATAGGAGTAATCCCCAGACTTCCGCAACCTACGACAACCGCCGAACCATCACCTTCCTTGCTCTCCGACAGATCGGCTTACCCGAATCTCCTCAACGTCCAACTGACATAGAGACCACATGCGTTCCCAATCTCATGAACAACGCCGAAAGGACTCCATAGAAACGACATTCCGTATCCTGCTGCTCGGCGACTCAGCTCTTACTATCGAATTCGGCAACGAAATTGATCAGAAAATCAACGCACGTGCCATCGCGTTTGCCGAGACGATCGTCAGGCAACGCTGGAACGGTATCCACGACATCGTCCCCACCTATCGATCGGTCACCGTTCACTTTGATCCGCTCCAATGGGATTCAGCCACGTTGGCCAAGAGACTCAAAACCTTGCCGCGACGAGAACCAGGCCGGGCCGAATTGCACGGTATTCTCCATGAAATTCCAGTCTTGTATGGCGGCGAGTGGGGACCGGACTTGGAAGAGATCGCCACATTCGCCGGCCTACAACCGGCTGAGGCCATCGCCTTGCACGCCTCGATTTACTATCGTGTCTACATGCTCGGATTCAGCCCGGGCTTTCCCTATCTGGGCCTCGTCCCTGAACGATTGGCCATACCTCGCCGGGCAACCCCACGAACGAAGGTCCCGGCCGGATCGGTCGGCATCGCGGACCGCCAGACCGGGATTTATCCCACGGCAACCCCTGGCGGCTGGCAGCTCATCGGACGAACACCGGTCGCCATGTATCGGAAGACCAGGAGCAATCCGTGCTTACTGAAGCCAGGTGACAGCGTCCGATTCAAACCGATTGCACAAGATGAGTTCGATCATCTCAGCCGTGAGGGCCGGCATGACAACGATTGATTTGAACAGCGACATGAGCGAGTACGACACCCCTGAGTTGCTGGCTCGTGAAGCCGAGATCATGCCGCTCATCACATCCGCCAATATCGCCTGCGGCGCTCATGCAGGGCATCCTGATCTCATGCGCCGAACAGCAAGACTAGCCGCCCGCTACAACGTGGCCATCGGCGCCCATCCAGGGTTCCCTGACACGGAAGATTTTGGGCGCCGCGATCGTCAGATCTCGGCAGAGGAAGTTGTGTCGCTCGTGTCCACACAGCTGAAGATTCTTGCTGGTGTGCTGGCATCGGAACAACTGACGTTGGCCCATGTCAAACTGCATGGCGCGCTCTATACCCTGGCGGCAAGAGATCGCGCGGTGGCCGATGCCGTTGCACGCGCCATTACATCGTTCGACCCTCACCTGCTGCTGTTCGCCCTCGCCGGCTCAGAGCTGGCAAAACGCGGAAGAACCGCCGGGCTGACCGTGATCCAGGAAGCCTTTGCCGACCGAGCCTACCGGTCGGATGGAACGCTCGTGCCCCGTATCCAGCCCGATGCGCTTCTCGAGACTCCGCAACAAGTACAACAACAGCTCCGTGCGATCCTCAAGGGCTCAATCACAAGCATTGATGGACAATCGGTACCAATCCAGGCCGCGACGCTCTGTGTTCACTTAGACAGTCCGCACGCGGCTGAATTCCTCCAGCTTATTCGGCTAGAGATTCAATCGGCCGGAATCCGCATTGCGAAGCCCGTCCAGGCATGAAGGAACTCCCCCCAGCAGAGATCGTTGTCCTCAAGGGCGGGTGGCTGACCACGGTACAAGACCTGGGGCGCTACGGCTATCAGCACGATGGCGTGTCCGTCTCTGGAGCGATGGACTCTTTTTCTACGATCGTGGCGAACCGGTTGGTGGGGAACTCAGACCAGGCGGCTGTCTTGGAATGCACCCTCAAGGGACCGGAACTCCTGTTCGAACAGGAGACCGTCATCGCCATCACCGGAGCCGACCTTTCCCCCACCGTCAATGGCGCCAGTGTCCCCACATGGCAAAGCTTCGTCATATCACGTGGCAGCCGGTTGAGCTTTGGACCACCACAAAGTGGATGTCGGGCCTATCTTGCCATCGCCGGCGGTATCGATGTCCCGCTCGTGCTGGGCAGCCGCTCAACCCATTATGCAAGTGAAACGGGCGGACTTCAGGGGAGGCCATTGCAACAGGGAGACGCCTTGCGTGGCGGGAATCCAGGACCGTTCATCAACCGGCAAATCGGCGCCGAACTCCCTGACGCGCTGCGTCCTCGCTACGGACACGCTGCCACCCTTCATATCACTCCTGGTCCGCAAGTGGATTGCTTTGGGGAACAGTCGATCAGAATGATGATGAGCTCTGACTATACGGTCTCCCCGCAATCCGATCGCATGGGCTATCGCTTGGCCGGAACCAAGATCGCTCGAAAAGGATTGGATCAATTTATCTCCGACGGGACTGCCATGGGAGCCTTGCAAGTCCCCCCGGATGGGCAACCGATCCTCTTGATGGCCGACCGGCAAACCACCGGGGGCTATCCCAAGATCGCTGTCGTGATTTCAGGGGATCTCCCATTCGCCGCACAGCTGGTTCCAGGCGACCGCATCAGATTTGCTCAATGCTCTGTTGCAGAGGCGCGGGCAACCATGCGCAGGCAACGTGCTGATCTCGATGCAGCCCTTCCCCCGCACGTACAACAACTTCGCTCGGATGGGACTCGGTCACAATGACCCCATGACCCAATTCGTGTGATCAATGCGTAACTCGGTCTGACGCAGGTTTCTTGGATCCATTCGGATACACTCTGTATCGAAAGAGATCCACATTCTCGGCCTCCAGATCTCCAACAACAGCACCGGCCTGGAGCACGTACATCATTTCAAAACAATGCATTGCGTGGTCCGTTCCTTGCTGGACCTTCGTCTATGAGACAATCAACCCTATCCCGACCTGAATGATAGGCGACAGCATGACACAGATGATGGGTTTTTGCCGCACTGCACAATTCCACGAGAGGACCATTCCATGTCCCTATCAATATGGTTAAGCGCCGGATGGTTGCTCCTACTGCTGACCGTCAGTCTGACCGCCGGTTGAAACGCCGTGCCGCGCAATGCAGTTCGAAGCACGATAATCCGCCAGGCCAACCCTGTGCGGTTCGCCCGGCTCAGGACGTGGGAGTATGATCCAATACCGCACCTGATAGGAACGACGAACATCCCCAAACAGCAGGACCACTTGGCACACTGACCCGCATGAGAAAGCGCCTATGCGGTAGAGGCAGTCGACGGCGACATCACACCACTGCCCAAGAGACCAGCACATCTCGCTGAAGGGAGAGACATACATATGGGCAAGCTGATGATCGATGGAACAGTGGATCTGTCACAGTTCTGGCCGATCGGCGAGTCCGATGCCGATACGACGAAAATCGTGCTGACAGTCCTTCCTGGTGCCGTTCAATACCAACCACCAGACGGTATTCCCCGCCCCACCACGAAGTTTGACGAAGCCTGTGTCAAATCGTTCGGCAAGCTGAAACCAGTCATCAAGGATGGGAAAATCACCTTGAGATTACAGGGACTCGACGCACCTGAGCTGCATTATCAGCCGCAGTCGATGAAGTGGAAAAGCGACAAAGGTCAACCGTTCAGGAGCCTCATACGTAGCATTGACCTATTGAAGAGACATCGCGGCACTTAGTCAGCATGACCCTGCTATCACTGGGGCGTGATGGCCTGGGCCACTTGGATCTATTCCAATGAGTGGTCGAGCATGCGACAACCAAGTGCTCTGGTTCCATCCACGAGAAGGAAAAGGACGGTGTGAGAGTGAGTGGGGTGAGCGATATGGTTATGTCATCAATCGCTGACAGCGTGCGTATGGAGATATTGAAACGAGATCAATTATTCGGCGATGCGTAAATCGGTAGCCGTGTTTGACGCCAGGTTTGCATATGTGAGCACATCCATCCTGCTCATTATTGGATTTCTCTTGTCCGGTTGTGCCGTCTACTACCGCGATCGGGATACCGGGGCCGAACACATTTGGGGCTTCGGCCATTTATCCGTCAAGACCATCCCTCCCCGTGAAGGGAAGCAGGCGCTTGTCCAACGAATGACGCTCACAGGGCTGGCCGCAGGGCTGGACAACGGAGCGCTGAGCGTGAGCGCCGGATGGGATCGTCGAGAGCACATTCTTATCTACGATGAAAATGTCGCAGTGACCATTCAGCGCCCTCCCAGCAACGACTTTTTCCACTTCAAAATAGGAACGTATCCGCCGGACCTTGAAAAAACACACGATAGTAAGGTCGGGACTGAGAAAAAGGAGCGCCTTCCATGAACTATCGGATCATGCACGGGCTTCTGCTTGCAATGGGCCTTGTTCTCGCCACAGGATGTGCCGGGTACGATCGCATCTTGTTTGCCACCAAGACCAATATCGGGCTTGATATCGACGACAAGCCGCCTACTGCGGAACTTACGATCGCCAGGAGAGAACTCGCCATTACACCGACATTCCAGGATGCACAGGGCGTGGAAAAGACATTGCCTTTACTCGCATCATTCGGACTGACAGGTAATTTTCTGGACCCTGAAATTACCTCACGGTTTGCCGGAGGAAGAGCTGCATTAGTGTTGGCTCAAGGCCCTAACCGACATCCGGGTGACCCCGGAGATTCCTCACTTTGTCTGGATAGAGAGCCGGACACACGATCTTGGGTGAAACGGACATGGCAGTCCTTCTTCGGTCGAAGCCGTGAAGATACTCGTGCATTTTACTTTGCGACCGATACGGCGTTCGGCATCAAGGTCGCCTGGGACGGCACAACCGGCCCATATCCCAGCACCGTAAAGCTCGGGTACAACCGGAAAGAACTCGCCTTCCCGCCGATATTTTCGACGGAAGACCCTTCCTGCCCAAGCTCAGATGATGATCCGCACAAGAAAAGGTGGAGAGTAACGGTCCCGTCGTTCGTTGCCTCACTAGACAATTCCAGCGCCATCAAAGAACGGTTTGAGAGCGGCATGACCCACATCCAGTTTTTTGCCACAGGCCAAGCCGCCAGTGATTTTGTGAGCAGGCGCGAAGTGAACGCGGCCTTGAACAGCACCATGTATCACCACACCCAACTCTCGATTGATCCTGTGACGGCCACGCTCACGGCAGCCGGACGGCAAACTTTTCACGTCACAAATGGCACGGGTCATATCAAGTTCACCCTGATGCACGACAGCACCGGGGGCGCAACAATAGAGCCTTCCACCGGTGTGTATACGGCAGGTCCCGGGAGAGGCACATCCATCATTGGAGCAGCCGATGAAGCCGGCAAGACGGCGGTTGCCACAGTGACCGTGACCTCACCGTAACAATGTGCCTTCCGCGCCCTGCCAACATGGTCGTCAGCATCTTTCGCATCAGCCTTCAAAAAGGAGACGCCGAGTTCGTACCATATCGCGATTTGGGATCACTCACGCGCCGGCAATACGGCCGGCATGTTGCGGTTCAGCTGCGGAGCGGGATCGGTGTTCGCACATCGGAACCGGCATGTCCTGTCCGATCATCGGTGTGCCAGGATTGGGACTGAAACGCCAGAAACACCCCAATCCACTGCCGGGTAGACGGAAAGTGAACCATCAGGGCTCCGTCTTGCCACACTCCATCGTTGCCGGAAAACCGTGAACCATTCCCTTGGTTCATATGAATGTCGCGAATCCCGTTTCCTGGTCGAAAGCCGAAAATCTTGTCGGCCTTCCCGCCCTCCGGACCCCACCGTTCCCCGAATGCGTAGACGCGAGCATCCGGTTCCTGCATGGCGCGCAGGACGTAGTGCTCAAGTTGCTCGCTCAGATCGTTGTCCCGGCCGGGCATATTCACGGGAAGCAGCCGCAGGTTCGACCGATCAAAGAACTCGCCTCGAATAAAATCCACGGCCTGTCCACCGGACTTGCTCGACAACAGGGTAAATTCATCGGAAAGGTTAGGTAACGTCGCCGTCATAGGATGCGTGAAGTCGTCATCGACGAGAAACAGCAGCTCCGATGGACTCGGTGGAGATTTCACATTGACCGCAATACGGTACGGTATCGACCCGGCTTGGAGATGAACCTGATAGTGAGGAGAAGATTGGTCCTCTTCCCGCTTGGCGGCAATCGCTCTGCCTTTCACGACTCCGTATCGTTTCAACGGCATCGGTCGCCTCCATACCAGACGCCTTCACCTCTCACAGAAGCTTCACGATCCATAATACAAGCTCACGTCGTCCCATTGATCGATGCGTCCATTGCACCCAATGCCTTCGTCACCCACACCGTTGAAAAAGGAAGGACTCTCTCTTGGAGCCGCACCTTCCAACCCCATCAGCCAGCCCATCCCCACATACATCAGTTGCAGCAAATCGCGAACCATCTTCCCTGAGATCTTCCAGGGTCAACAACTACAGTGGGTTCGGACCTGAAAGAGACTTGACGGAGGATTGAACTGTATCGTTTTGGATAATGCGCTGTATCTAAATGGATACAGGTCGCTTCAGATGTCACCGAAGAGAGGGCAGGATGGTCAGGCGGCAGAACTCCCGTCCGGAAAGGATACGGAGTCTACCCCTGGGCCTCGCTGAAGGCATCCCGACAGAACCCGTGCGAGCTTATGTCAGCTCGTCAAGATAGGAAGAGAACCGATGATCGTCGAGTACTGCACCAAGCCGTACACAGCTTTGCTTGAACAAGTCAGTCCCACGCTCGCTGGAAAAGTCGAGCATCCCGCCGGCGATCACCCAGGTCGTCAGGGGCGCAGCCAGTCCGGCTTGAACATCCTGCCTAAGATCCTTGATGGCATACCCTTCAACACCATCGGCCAGGAGTGTTTCGTGATACAGCTTCAGCAGCGACTCCTCCGTTGCCCTGCGCTGCTCCACCGGAAGCGAACCGGAAAGGAAGTAGGCCAAATCACGCGGACCAGATGTCCGCCGTGCCATCTGCCAATCGAATACGGTCACACCTCTTCCCTCGCGCGTCGCGACAAAGGCGAAATTGTCCGCGCGAAAATCTCCGTGCGTCAATGTCTGGGGTCTGCTTGATAGTTGAGCAATATAGCGCGGCAGAAGCTCACCAAATCGCCGCGCGAACTCCTGCATCCCCGCTATCTGCATGTCAACGCACCGCTGTTCAAATCGCGGCAGCATCGCCCGATAGAGACCGATCCGAACCTCCGCTTCGTCACCGAGGGATCGCAACCACGGCAACTGTTTTAGAACGGGATCCTCCCAGTAGCGGGCGTGCAAGCAGCCGAGTTGCCGGACGGCAAGCTGAGCATCCGTGGCAGAACAACCGGCAAGATTGTCTCCAAACTCCGCATGCGCAAGATCCTCAAGGAGCAAGAGACACTCACCGATCCGTTCGTCATAGAGGCTTAGATACGGTCGAGGAATGGACAGAGAAAAATCCGGCGATGAGGCGAGATCCCGGTAAAAGCCGGTTTCGGTTTCGTAGAGGCCGACCCGGCGCAATTGTTGCCGAACGGTGGGGTCCGCTGAAGAGAGCTTGGCAAAGGCCGTGGCTGGAGCACCAACTTCGTGTTCGTCGTATTCAATCGCGAGGCGAGCAGTTTGCCCCACAAAGCCACTGCCGGCCGCGATCGGGTGCACAGTGACCCCCACCACAGTCGATCGTGTGAGGATCCCCGCGAGCCGCAGGGCCTGCGTCAGCCAATCTGCCGTAATGGAGCTGGGACTGTGAGGAATAGCAAGATCGTCTTTTTTCATAAGACCGGAGAGTACCACAGTATCCCCACCGATAAGTATGGCGCCCACAGGGGTGGTCGATAGCAGACGATCCCGGTCAACAGAGTTGACACAATCCATCAGCCTGCGTACCCTCCCCCGTTCATGAAGACAGTTCACACTCTTGCGATCATGCTGGCACGTGCGCTTCGTGCCTGGATCGTGATCGGCTGCGCCATGCTGTTGCTCGGCTGCGAGTATGTCCGCCCGACCATGAACGCGCCATTGGCGCACTGGGACCCGACGTATGGCTACCGATCGACGAACCTGCCTCCGTCCAAGACCGGCAGCTCGGACGGTCTGTTCATCATCGCATCGTTCTCAGGTGGCGGTGCACGCGCGTCCGCGCTCTCCTACGGTGTGCTGCAAGAGTTGGCACGAACGCCGATCGTCTGGGAGGGACGTCAGAAACGACTGGTCGATGAGCTGAATATAATCAATGCCGTGTCGGGCGGGAGTTTCACCGCGGTGTATTACGCGCTCTATGGTGACCGCATCTTCCGGGATTTCGAAACTCGCTTTCTCCGGAAGAACTGGGAAAGCGAACTTCGATCCAGAATCTTTCGCTCTCCGTCCAACTGGCTTCGACTCTGGTCTCCGTATTTCGGTCGGGCGCATATCTTCGCTGAGTTGTTGGACGAAGCCCTATTCGACGGCCATACCTTCGGTGACCTCCTGGCCAGGCATCAGCGCCCCATCATCAATTTGCATGCCTCCGACATGGCTTCCCTGTCGCGCTTCGAGTTCAACCAACGGCAATTCAACATCATCTGTTCGGACCTCAGCCGGCTCCCCTTGTCGGTCGCCGCGGCCTCCACGAGCGCACTTCCGCTCCTGCTCAGCCCTATTTCGATGACAAACTATGCCGGCCAATGCGGATTTCAACCTCCGGCGCGGCTGGTGGAAGAGCGGCCGACCGCATGGGGACGCCAGCGCGCCAGGGAGCTCCGGTCCTATCTCGACGCCAAACAACGCCCATACATTCATCTTCTGGATGGAGGACTTTCCGACAACATCGGGATGCGCAGCGTCTTGGAGACGACGGCCCTCTTTGGAGATCTGGAGTCGACATTCCAGATGCTCGGAGCCAAGAACATTCGAAAGCTGGTCTACCTCATGGTGAGCGCGGAAACCGCTCCGGATATCACGCAATATCAACTCAACGATATTCCCGGTCTCATGCGCGTGAGCCGGGCCTTGATCGATATCCCCATCAATCGCTACTCGACCGATACGCTGCAACTCATGAATCACGCCATCCAGCAATGGCGCCTGCAGCTCCGGCAGCGGCCCGACAACCTTCCCAGCATATTCACACCGGACGCGGACATCTACTTCATCAATGCGAGCCTGACAGAAGTCATCGATCCGGAGGAGCAGGCGCGACTTATGAATATCGCCACCAATCTCGCCTTGACGAACGAAGAAGTCGATCATCTGCTTCAGGCCGGCTCGCGGTTACTGCGGGACAGCCAGGAATTTCAGCGCCTGCTCAGAGACCTTGGCGACGATGCCGCGACGGCTCCGGAAACGTTCAGAAACGGCGAACGACATTGACTCGGCGCAACAGGCCCACCACAGATTGCCATCGATTGCGGCACGGAAATACGATAGGGAGATCGGCCGGTCCCCTGTTCCACCAGATCGTGTTGTGCGTGCTGCTCTCAGGCTGCGGCGTCGCGCAGTTCGCCACATGTGCCCCGCATACGAAAGAAGAAGGCGCGCCGACCAGGAATTGGGTCGAGTGCTTCCATCAACCAGCGTCACATGCGGGGATTTCCCACTCGGTGTACTGCCTCAATGAGGACGCCGCCAAACCGCCGGTGCTCTTGCTCCACGAATTGACCGGTCTGACGCCCGGCACCTTGGCCTATGCGGAAGAACTCTCCAAGGATTTTACGGTCTACGTACCGTTGTTGTTCGGTGAGAAGGGAAGGTTCTCCCCGTCCGGCGGCCTTCTGGCCTATTGGGGCACCGCAGAATGGACGCCCCCTCAGGAAGGGAGCATGCCCATGGTGAATTGGCTTCGTGGGGTGGTGCGCGATATCGGCGCACGACACCCGCGGCAGCGCGTCGGCGTCATCGGTAACTGCATGACCGGTCCGCTTCCGATCGCCCTGCTCGATAATCCACAGGTCGGTGCCGCAGTCGTCGCCCAACCGGCCCTCCCGATGCGCTTCTGGTTCTACACGGATGAGGACAAGGCCTCACTTGGCCTCTCCGGCGATGACCTCAGGAGCGCACGATCCAGTACGGCACAAATCTATGGACTGAGATTTGAAACGGACTGCATGGCGGACCGGACCAAGCTGCGAACTTTGCGCGAGCAATTCGGCGATCGCTTTCTCAATGGTGAAATACCCGCCCGCGAATACCAATTGGAGGGGAAACCGACCAACGCCCATAGCACGCTGATCGGCTCGTGGAAAACACAGGCCCAAGACGGGCGGGCGTCACGTGATGCGCGAGAACGGGTACGCACGTTTCTCCTACAGCAACTCACTGAGACTCGTGCGGGCGGGTGAGAGGCGTCCATGACCCGCTGAAGCACAATGCCGGCAACGCTGCCGGCAGCATGCCCGGAACTGATCGGATTCCTCTTCAACGTTCGACGGTTTTGATTGAAACGGCGGAAGGAGTCCGTTACAGTTTGCCTACCGGGATTTTTCACCTTAGGAGAACACCATGAATCAGATCCGTCGATTATCCCTGCTGAAGGGAATACTGGTGGGACTGTTCTTGCTGAGCACCGCGCCGAGTCATGCACACGACACCGCCGGAGGCTGGGCCCATGAGGGCATGGCCGAAGAAGGGAGAATCACCGGAGGGTTTCGTGTCGGACCGAGTTTCACGACACAGGACGCCGGCTTGTCCACCGCCGGTCCCTTGGTCAACTTCCAAGGCATGTATGGACTCAACCAGTGGTTTCGCCTCGGCATAATGCTGGAATGGGAACATCACGGCCTCGACAGGCCCGGGAGCGGCTCGATGAGTACCGTGACGGTGCTCCCCGTGAATCTTGAGTATCGACCGGGACACTTCGGGGGCGTGATTCCCTACGTCATGACCGGAATCGGCGTCAACATTAACACCAAGGATGTCTCCGACAGCTTCGCCTGGCGCGTCGGCGGCGGCCTGGACTATGCCCTGGCCAATTGGTTGCCGGGAGCGCCTCAGGGAACGATGTTGAACGTGGAGACGGCCTGGAAGCGGAATCACGCCAACGGCGATCTCTCCAGCATCGGCTTATTGTTCGGGGTGCGCCACACCTTCTGAACAGGCTGAAAGGGCCTGAAGCGTACTACGGGGTGGCGCCGCGAGCATTCTTCCGCCATTCCCACGGCGGGACCGGATCAGGATCAGCCCATAATCCCCGGTGGGCATCTCGCGCTTCCTTCTCCAGCGCTTCAAGCTGAGTGTCCTCAGGAGCTTGCTTCCGATCCCACCAACACCAGCCCTGCTGCACCAGCGTCTGGCTCATATTCCTATCGTCGTGAAGGAGTACATCCGCAACAACGCGCCCCTGCTTGTCCTTGCCATAGATCTGAAGCGTGACGTCCATACTGAACCCCAGATCCGACGTCGCTTGCTTGGCCTGCTCGCTGTAGGGCTGACCGCTCTTGGGACAGACGATCCCGTTCAAGCGAACTCGCTGCGCTTTCCCATTGCGCACCACTTCAATCGTGCCTCCATCAAGGATGGTCACCACCTGGCCCCCAAAGGGGAACGCCTCTCCTCCACTGAGGAGTACCCCTGCCAGAAGAGCGATGACGGATAGGCTTGAAAGAAACGGCTTGGTCGAACGAGCCGTTCGTTGAGTCATAGGTACACCCCCTCAACACCTCTCGATTGCCCCCTTGTGTACTACACTGTGGCCACGGAAAGTAAGCCCCTATGTCAGGCAACTTCCGCGAGACGGGCGAGAGTCGCGAGACAAGCGAGACGTGTGGGAATGAGATCGCCAGGTCACGCAAATCGCGCTCTTCTCGCTTACCGCGGCGGGGCAACGCAATCCTACAGAAGTGCCGTACGTGAAACTTGCGCTGGAAGTTTTTGCCTTGACTCACTTATCATAGCTCGATCAACTGGCCCGGAGGTCTCCATGGGCGCCACCAGTATATTTCGGCTCCTCATCCTGATCATTCCTCTCACCTGGGTGGTGCTTCGTCTCTTGCCTGCCGACCACTCGCGATCCAGCCATCTCCGAGGCGTCACCCAGTCTGCCGAAGAGTACAAATCCCATGAAGAAACCGACCTATTCCTGCGTCACGAGTCTCTTTTCGAAACTCATTACCAGTCGCACTATGCGACATCAGGGCAGACCTACCAACATTATCGACTGGCCTATAAGTATGGCTTCGACCTCGCCCAGGATCGAGACAATCAGAAGATGGACTGGAAGCGCATCGAACCTCTTGCGCGACAAAACTGGAATGAAGGCATCATGGGATCGTGGAGCCAGCACCAGGAGGCTATTCTCTACGGATGGGAACAGGGCATCAAGAACCACGGCGGATGAGGGTCGAGGCTACAATGCACAACCCAAGCCCCGACCTACATCCCCATGCGTGACAAAGACCTCCAGATGATAAAAACCCTGGCCTGCTGACCGGACTATTCAAGAGAGGCCCTTGCTCATGTTCCATTCATTTCTTCACCCCAGCTCTCAAAGAGCACGTGCTGATTCCGAACAACATGAAGAGTGGGCAAAACCCCACCGCTCCGGGAAGCAACAGGATGGCCCCGACGGTAAGAGCCGCACCTGCCATACCAGTGGAAAGACCCACAAAGAGACCGATCAAGATCGCCACTGCCCCGATGCCCATCCGTATGGGCCTTTCAACACCGCCCGCATTGCAGGTCATGGCTACATCTCCTTGTTAAATCGTTCCGATATTCGAATGCACTCCACACAAATCTCGTGATCGAGCGCTGCATCGCGACTATTTCATTGCGTGATCTTTGCAGCAAGCACATCGACCTGTTCAATCTTTGGTGGTTCGGCCAACAAGTCTGCGGCCTTCGCCATCAGAGCCGCCGCAATTGGCCCCCCAAGATGAGCCTTTCGACCTGCCTCATCGGGAAATGCATCGAAGATGCCGAACGTCGACGGTCCCAACCGCAACGCAAACCAGACCACGGTCGCAGCCTCCTGATTGGCTAATGCCAGTCCACTTTCGAGAAAGCTGGCCACCTCGGCTTCCTTTCCCGGTTTAGCCTGCAATCGCACCAACAGTCCAACACGTACCATGATGTGCCTCCCGTTCTGAATGTGTGAGTCGTATCGTGCGCATTCTAGCGTCACCCTCGTCGATGAACTAGTGGCAGGATCGACAATTATGATACAGTTCTCGCCATGCGCATTTACGTGTTGACGCTGCATGACGTCTTCGATACGGGTTTAGCCACCCTGCTCGACACCTTCGGCACGGCGAACGCACTGGCGGAATCCACGGGGACATCATCGACGCGTTTCGATGTGACGATCATCGGCGTCCGACCTCGTGTGCGCACAAGTCAAGGGCTCACCGTACCGGTACGGCCGGCCACACGGCTTGCGCGCCCTGATGTTGTGCTTGTCCCTGCCGTCGGAGCGAAAATGCCGGAGACATTGCGAGTGGTACTGGAACGACGAGACACGGCCGATGCACAAACTCTTTTGCGAAATTGGTTTGACGCCGGCACACTCGTTGGAGCCGCTTGCACGAGCACATTTGTGCTCGCCGGCTCGTCCCTCCTCGATGGCCATCACGCAACGACGTCTTGGTGGCTCGCCCCGTTCTTCCGTGAACGATACCCACATGTCGTGCTCGACGAATCACAGATGATCGTCTATGCCTCACGGTTGGTCACGGCTGGTGCAGCATTGGCTCATCTCGATCTCGCGCTTTGGCTGGTGCGTCGCCACAGCCCGGCACTGGCGACGTTGACGGCACGCTACCTGGTCGTTGACCCGCGACCATCACAAGCAGCATTTGCGATTCCCGATCATCTTGCACACTCAGATCCTTTCGTCGAACGATTTGAACGATGGGCTCGTCGACGCTTGGCCGATGGTTTCTCTCTCGATGATGCCGCTCATGCAGTCGCCACAAGTCCGCGAACGCTGACACGCCGCCTTCAAGCGGTACTAGGCAAATCCCCGCTGGCATACTTTCAAGACCTTCGCGTGGAACATGCGATTCATTTGCTGCAGACCAGCACAAGGAGCGTTGATCAGATTGCTACTCAAGTCGGCTACGCAAGTGGGGTGACCCTGCGGACGCTCATCCGTCGCAAGATCGGTCGTGGCGTGCGCGAGTTGCGGGTTCGCACATGATCAAGTTCGTGGCCCTGATAACCGGAAAATTCAGGCAGATCATAGAACGAAATATATGCTGATGAGGTCGCCTGTGTGCCACAAGAGAGCACGCGAAGAGGCAGATCATCTATCGTACGTGGCGCTCGCATTCAGCAAGGATATGGTGTCTGAGCCTGGTGGACTGGAACGATTCGGTGAATCCAGTCACAACCTCCCTCAGTACACAGCTACGTCATCAGCGAAGATGAGGAAGAGCATTCCTTTGGCCACCGTCACCTCATGACCTTCCAAGCCGTCACATTCGCCCCACAGCCTTCTGTGCCAAGGCCTTCAGTTTCGCTTCGTCGCCTGCGCCTTCCCTGATCGAAAGTTGCGCAAACACCGCTCCTTTTCTCATCGTGAGTTCCAGCGAGCCGAGATCGAGTCTCCCCCGATCCATAAAGGCCTCCTCCCCGAAACCGCCTACCGTCACCGGCTTTTTCGCGTCCTTGCGCATACGTGCGAATGCATCGCCGGGACCAATCCAGATTTCAAACTCATCCTGGCCATTGGCAAACTCATAGGTACACGACTTGGCATCCGCCAGCGTGTCACCTTTTGGCATTCCCTTCAGCTTACTCAGGACCTGCTCGACCTCTGCTGTTGTCAGCAAGGTACAGGGATTGAGGCCTGGCGGGGCGGCTTCGATCGGAAGGCTCACAACCATCACCGGGATCGCACACAGCACAACACGAC
>CAADGK010000063.1 GCA_900696515.1 uncultured Nitrosospira sp.
GGGCGGGAGAAGGACCGACCTGTTCCATGACTATACGCATGAAACAGGCGGACACTTCGTTGAGCGGTTCGAGGAATTCCATCGGACGCAGGGTGGGACACTCTCCGAACTGCATAACACGCGGATGTTCAGCGGGACCAAGTGGATCCCCGATCCCGTCCATCAGGGGCAACATCATCCCGTGCAGATGCGCGGCTTCATGGATGAACAAGGCAATGTGGTCTATGCCGAATTTCAAAGCGGCCAATACGGGAAGACGTGGAATTACAAGGTGGTCGATGGAAAGGCACAATGGGGCGTGGCCGAAACGGCTCAGCCCACGTATGGCGGACCGGGATTGACGAATTTCCGTTCGCTTTCCAGGAACGAGGTGGAATCCAGCGGTCTGGTTTCCAGTCAGTTCATCAACCCCGAGGGCAAGCTGTTGTTTGAGGAAGGCAAATCAGGGGTCAATATTGTAGAAATGGATTCGTATAAGCAGATTTTGCAGCGGCGGGTTGATATTGGAGCCGAGTATCCTGTCTTTGGGCATTGGGATGCGAAAGAATTCACCAACGAAGAGAGCGGTGCCAAACAAGCTTTGAAAGCGATAGGGGCGGGCAGAACAGCAGTTGACATTGTAACGGGTGCGGGTAATTTGGCCATGACGGGTCGGCGACTTGGTGGAGTCTTCGGTGGCGGAACTGGCGCCGCAGGTCCAAAAGGAGGACCACCACCCAACACTTCGCCGCAGAGGATGGAGGACCTCCAGAGGTTCCAGGAGGATCTTACTCATGCGCTCAAGCGAAATGGGATCGATATTACTGGAGGGAAGGGCGCAGGTAAGAACGCTCACCCGTGAGTCCTTCACGTCAATAGGAGTGGTGGACTCATGTTGCGGCATGGGAGCAGTGTTAGTTTTCATGTTCGGTGGCGGCGGGGAATAGCTACTCTACTCAATTGAGGTAAAGTCTTGCCCTGACGACGTTTAGGTAGATCTGTCATGAAGTTGATCAGATTAGAGGCCCTGTGGCGGGGGCTGAAGGACTGGTGGGCTGGCCTTGGGTGGAATCGCCCTGCACCAGAGTTTTCTGCAGAAATGTTGGATCCAGATCCTGCGGGACAACCTTCGGATGTTAATCCAACGACACTGTTACCTATGTACGACGAAGACATGGATGTGTCGATGACCCTCTATGGATTTGAGGAAGACGACAACTGACGACAGGCATCAAGGTAGGACACAGGAACCTTAGACCGATGAGCGTAGAGGGTCGGGGGAGGATACGTGGTGGATCCACAAGCCGCCTCTACTGGGAAGCCGAGACCCTACCGTTGAGGATCTCGAAGAGTTGCGGCGGGATGGGTTTGGAGAAACAGGGAGCAAGTGTAGAAAACGGGGGCAACCGTGACCAATTCGGATTGCCCCCGAAATTGTTCTTGAACCGTGCCTCTGGAGTCCTCTTGGCGTAGCGGGCGGAATCCTATTTGGCTTCGTCGTGGAATTGTGTTCAGCATCACCCGGATTCCCTCGCCACGGGTTCGATTTGTTCTCACGAACCGGCGGCAACTTCCAATTCGGTCAACCACTTGTGAACGCCGGAACCGATCGCTTGGGGATTGTCCTCTGGGAGGTAGTGAATGCCAGGACCAATATGGACCACCCTGCAACGCTTCAGCCCGCTCGCGAAGCGCTCGGCGAAGGTGGGTGACACCAGCGCTCCGGGATCTCCGGCGAACAGTAGCTTTGGGTAAGACGACTGCGCCAATGCGCGGTGTGCGTCCTCGATCACCGAGTATACATCCGCTGGCTCTCCCGCAATCGGCAGATCATTCGGGAATCGCCACGTCGGACGACGTGACTCGGGAGTGGGAAACGGCGCGCGATAGACAGCCATCTCCTCTTCGGTCAGTTTGCGAACAGTTGCCCCAGGAAGCACGCCCTCCACGAAGGCGTTCTCCTCGAGAATCATCCTCTCGCCCACCCCTGGCGTCCTGAACTTCTTGAAGGTTTCGACTGCCGCAGGGTGAAAGTCCTCCCAGGTCGGCATCGGCCGTATGAACTCCATGAATGCGAGAGCGCGAACGAACTCCGGCCTACGTGCTGCCAAATGGAACGCCAGTGCTGTTCCCCAGTCGTGTGCCACAACATACGCCGACGCAATATCCGCCTTATCGAGAAATGCGTCGAGGTAGCGAACGTGGTCGAAAAACCGATATTCAATGGCAGGTTTCCCCGATTGACCGAACCCAATGAGGTCCGGTGCGACGCAGTGGGCTACGGGCGCAACCAGCGGAATGATGTTCCGCCAGATGTACGACGAGGTCGGGTTTCCATGCAGAAAGAGTACGGTGGGTGAAGCGGGGCTCCCTGCTTCTCGGTAGGCCATGGTTGAATCCAAAACAGGGACTTGCTTCAGGGCGACGTCATGGAGTGTAGTCATTTCTTATCTCCTTTCTTTTCTTTGAATACGGTTTCGAACACGATGTTCTTAAAACGATCGAGTGCGGCTGGCCCCCCATCAACCTTCATGCGCAGAATCGCGCCTTCCCAGGAGGCCAACAAAAACTCCGCGAGCTCAAGAGGTGCGAATGTCGAATCGATTTCGCCTGCGGCTTGAGCCTCCGCGATGCACTGAGCGAATGGCGTGCGCCACTCGCGAAAGATTTCCTCTAGCCGCTTACGCAAGAGCTTGCTTTGAAGGCTGGCCTCAAGGCTGAGATCGCCGATCAGACATCCGCGTCTCCACTTCGCGTCTTGCAGCTTCCCGCTAATAATGTCCAGATAGCGCTTCAATCGCTGTCGAGGCGTACGAGACTTGTCGTTCAGGGCTTCGCTGACCACACTCTTCAGATTGGCAAAGTAGCGATCCAGAACTTCTTCCACGAAGGCTTCCTTTGACCGGAAGTGATTTGTAAAGGAACCCTGCGGAGCCCCAGCGGCCGCGCAGATATCCCGGACACTCGCCCCCAGGTAGCCGGATCGAAACATCACCTTCAGGCCGGCGTTCAAGATGTCTTCACGGAGAGAGCGTTTGCTCATGATTTACAATACGTACGAACGTATTGCTCTGTCAAGGGTTAATTCAAAGGGCTTGAATTTGGTGCTACACCGCCTCACCATCGGCAGGAGCTCGGATCTTCGCTTGGTATTCTCTGAAGCGTCTTAGCCGGCAACGCCATCGTAAAAAATGCCTGGGTCAAGTGAGTGACACGATGTTGGTTTGGACCTTATTGGACTCTAGGTGTTCGGCTCGATTCGCGAAGAACGGGGTTCACCTCACCCCCATTGGCGCAGCATTAGACCGAAGAACGTAGAGGCTCGGGTCGTGGATACGTGGTGGATCGACAACCCGCATCTGTTGGGAAGCCGAAACCCTACCGTTGAGGATCTCGAACAGTTGCGGCGGGACGGGTTTGGGGTCCTGATTTCTCTGCTGAAGGAGGACGAACAGTCGCCGCGATACGACATCGGCCAGGCAGTGGCTTTAGGCTTGAAAAGGCACAACATCCCTGTGAAGGATTTTCATCCCCCGACACTCGACCAGCTCCAGCAGTTCGTAAGCTTGATCACCAACCTGCCTCCCGGGACCAAGGCGATCGTTCACTGTGAGGGTGGCACTGGTCGGACGGGGACATTCGCAGCCGCGTACTGGGTGGCGAAGAGCCTGACGGTGTCCGATGCGATCGCTCATGTCCGAATGGCCAGACGCCATGCTGTCGAGACGCCAGAACAAGAGGCGGTTCTCAGGAACTTTGCCGACAAGGTCAAGGGCTCCTTCTAACTTCGCAGGCGTTCGCGCCGTTGGCTCCGCTTGGCTTGCACCGGCTGCTCAGCAGAAGAGTTAGCGCACCCGATACTCACCTGTTAAGCAGGGCAAGACTCTCAGCTTTCGCAAGCCGTTCTTGGGGCATGGGCGGTAAGGAGCCGCAGTTCCTCTGAGAGGGTCTGGAGAACAGGGAGTGACCGTTCTTCAGGGAGGGGGACTCGGATCGCGCCGATGAATTCGCCGGACGGTACGGTCGAAATCCGGAACACGACTTCATCCCAAGTATTCGTTTGATCAAGATGTCCCGTGATGAGAACGGTGGCCGGAATCCAATGGCCGAGCGCGATTTGTTGACTGTCATGGACTCGGCCGCTGAGTTGGAAATGTTGCTCTTCAGTGATTCTCGCCTTCGTGGGATCATCAGCGACGAAACAGATCTGTGCCTGCAAGAAGTGGCTAGCAAGGGCCGCCTTGATGACCTCTTCGAGGACGGGAGGGAATCCTTGGAGTATGCCGATTTGAACGACGAGTGGATCAGGCCAGCGATCGGCCGCAATGGAGTGGGTCACGGCCTGGTAAGCTTTGGTGAGCTGTTTTGGTGAGACGTCGAGCATCGTCGTGGCGGTATGTGGTGCCTGCCTATAGGTCACTTCCAATCTGCCAGTCTGCACTCTATGTGATGTAGGCCGCCCCTGATCGTTCCGCACGAGATGCGCCAGTCGGAGGACTGTTCCCTCGGCGGAGACCGGATACGTCGCGAGCAGATCTGTCTGCCCCTCCCATTTCACGTCTATCCAGCCTCCCTTCACCGGTTCCCATCGTTCCGTCAGGTCAAGGGTGCGGTGAATGTCGCTGGGCAGAGGGATGGAGCCCTGTAGGGGTTCTCGCATGAAGAGTCGCCGACAGCCGTAGTGCATCGGCTCGTCCGAAGCGTAGCCGAGCGTGAGCGCATACTTGATCAAGCCGTAGGGACATTGGAAAAGTCCGGGGACGATCGAGAGAGGCGAGAAGGCGTAGCGTCGGTACTGTTGTGGCGTTTCTTTCTGGATGGCGATTGTCACGGCTGTCGCTTGTTCGATGGCCAGCGTCCAGCCCAGATGATCTGGGTGCATTTCGGTCCTGGTCCGAAAGTGGCCGGTGGGATGGCGGTCGTGCTCGAACGTGCGGGTCTGGGGAGGGCCTGCGAGCTCGGGGATAAGTTCCGCACATCCCGCCAGAACCAGGCTGAAGACGAGGGGAAGGAGGCAACTGGTTGTCACTGTGTGATGAGCCATCCCTCACGCCTCGTATGATTGTGGGGCGCGATATTCCCCTGTAGGCGACCTGCTGGCATCACGATGTCGAGGATCCGTGCGCTCATGGTGTCGAGAAATTCGGCCCACTGTCCTGGCGGGGCTTCCACGATGAGATGCGCGAGAACCTCACCCGTCTCGATGGAAGCGATGCTCGTCGTCGCGAGGTAGCCTTGCTGGTGGAGATCCTGGGCATAGACGTGAAGGAGAAGCGTTGCGCCAGACCATTGCGCGATTCCGTTCCGCGTCGTGTCCCTGTAGCGGCCCTGATGTTGAACCACCTGTAGGTCTTCGGTTTCGGCGAGTAGATCGTCGCGGGCGACGACGGGAAGACCCGATCTGGCAAAGTCTCGTGCCAGGCGAGTGGCGATCGCGCGCGTTTCAGGAGCGGCACCATTTCCATCGGCTTCCACGACGGTTCGGATTCTGATCGCCGATGGCCACCGGCCTGCGGGAGCCCGTGCCGCTTCCTGCTCGATTGCGGTGCGGAGCATCACGGTGGTCAACGGGATCGGATGAGAGATGAGAGCGCCTCCTGGTTGCCGGAGCTGAA
>CAADGK010000064.1 GCA_900696515.1 uncultured Nitrosospira sp.
CATCTCGACGACGCCCGCTACAACGACGATCGAGAGGCCATGATTGCCCGAGCACGAGAGGCGGGTGTTGAGGCGTTCCTCACCATCGGTTGCGATTTGGCCACCAGCCAAGCAGCCGTTGCGCTTGCCACGCAATATCCGTTCGTTTATGCCTCAATCGGTGTCCATCCGCACGAAGTCAAGCACATCGGTGACGCGTGGTATGATGAGTTCCGTCAGCTCGCCAAAAGTAAAAAGGTCGTCGCCTACGGGGAGATCGGATTGGACTATCATTACAACCACTCCTCACCGAAAGAACAGCGCGAACGGTTTCGTGAGCAGATTCAGCTCGCCCGCGAACTTAGGCTACCTGTGATTATCCACACGAGGGAGGCGCAGGAGGATACGATCGCGATTTTAAAAGAAGAAAACGCATCAGAAATCGGCGGGGTGTTTCACTGCTTCTCCGGAGATGCCTGGCTGGCGAAGGATGCGTTGGATCTTGGATTCTATCTATCCTTTTCGGGCATCCTTACATTCCCAAATGCCGCGATGCTGCGTGACATCGCCAAGAACACGCCTCTCGAGCGGGTATTGATTGAAACTGATTGTCCATATCTCACCCCTGTACCCTATCGGGGAAAACGCAACGAACCGGCGTACGTCTCGCAGGTCGCTCAACAGTTAGCCTCCGTCCATGGGTTGCCAGTGAACGACGTTGCCAAACAGACAAGCAAGAACGCAAAGCAGTTATTTAAAATCGCTTAAGGTGGCGGTCACGCTGCCGTTGGGACTTGGGAAGCTTTCTCGGGTTCCCTTTTTTCTCTGATCCGCGTCGCGCCCTATAGTCTTCTCCTGGATCCAACTCTTTGTGCGGCACACTCCCGCTTGGGAGCGATGATGCCCGTAGTTTTGACGCAAACTCCAGAGCGCCCATGACAAAGGCTCCATGGGCCCGAGCCGCGTTCACAATTTCATGATCTGAGGTAACGACGGAGCAGTCGCCTCCGTATTCCCGTGCGAGTCGTTGAATGACTTGATCCGCCCGCTCTCCTCGCTTGGAATAAATCACCTGGACGCCTAAACGGTGCTCCTGCTGCTCCGATGGCTGGCCCTGCTGCCACCCATCGAACACGACGGTAATATGATGATTCTTGCGATGTCGATAGGCCGCCAAATCACGCAGCAATCGTTCGCGGGCCGATTCTAACTGCCCGCTCAACCGGACCCCGGCTGACAGCAGATTGTATCCGTCGATAATGAGGTGCATCGGCATATCGCACGCTACCACAGCGTTCAACCGACCGTCACCGTGAATCGCATCGATTCAACTGGCGTAGTTCTTGACAAGGCGACGGACATCTGAGAATAGTTTCCCATCATCCCCCACTGAGAAGGGGCCACGAAAGGTCCATGCAAGAACGAGAGCCCCGGCGGTTGTCACTCAGGCTCCTCACGCTCCTTGTGACCGGGACTCTCTTCTGTCTCTCGCTCCATCATACCGTGACCTCGGAGGCCGCGGCTCGATCATCCGACAACCAGCATGTGCTGTCCTCACCGTCATTGAAACAGAGTCATACGAGAGGAACTCCCGCCTCCCTTGCTCCCGGAACGGTCCAGAACCTGCGTGTGATGACCAGCCCCGAGAAGACCAGACTGGTCCTGGACCTTGATCGACTGGTCAACGTCGTTGAACAACAAGAGGAGAATCCGAGCCGTGTGATCTTCACGCTTTCAGACGCCTGGCTGACTCCATCGGCGCTGACCAAGATCGCGGATGGCACTGTTCCTTCACCCGTGACAATCGCTCAATCGTCTCCCCACACTGTGACGATTTCCCTGCCTACTGCATCGTTCGGAACGTACAAGCATTTCGCCCTTTCTAATCCTCCACGCATCGTGGTCGACTACACGCCGCCCGCTGAACCGAACGCGGTCGCCGTCGATGAGGCCCACGTGCCGTCACAAGATACGGGCACGCCGGCCCCTCGGCTCACGGCACCACACACCAAGCGTTACACCACCATCGTGATCGATCCGGGCCACGGGGGAAAAGATCCGGGCGCACGGGGGATCCGAAAAACCGAGGAAAAAGACATCACGCTGAAGGTAGGGCTCCACCTCCGGAAACTCCTGAGCAAGCAGCCAGGGGTACGGGTGTTGATGACCCGTGATCATGATGTCTTTGTCGAGTTGGAGGAACGGGCTCGCTTTGCGAACAGCAACGAGGCCGATCTATTTGTCTCCATCCATGTCAATTCCCATCCATCACGTACCGTTAAAGGAATCGAAATCTATCACTTTGGAGAGGCCAAGGATCAACGCGCGCTTGAGGTGGCGGCACGGGAAAACGGAACGCCCATCAGCAACACCGGCGTTGGGTGGGAATACCTCGTGGCAGACCTCCTCACGACGAAGAAGATCGAGGAATCGCTTGAGCTCGCATGGAATGCCAAAGCCGCCATGGTGGCGCAGATGAACGGTCACTATGAAGTTGACGACCACGGCGTCAAAACAGCCCCCTTCTATGTATTGAGATTCACGAGCATGCCCAGCATTCTGGCCGAGATTGCCTACATTTCAAATCCCATAGAAGAGGAGCTGCTCCAAAAGTCTGCCTTCGTCCAGGACGTTGCCCGGTCGCTCTACCAGGGTATTGTCGCGTTCCTCTCAGCCGGCAAATCTGATATACGCTAAACCCACACGGTCGCTTCACCTCCGAGTCGAATGATGCCCACGATAAAGCTCACGCTTGAATATGACGGCACCACCTATGCCGGATGGCAACGCCAGCCCAACCTGCCCACTATTCAGGCGGCCGTTGAAACGGCCATCTTCGGTGTTACCCAGATCACCGTGCCGGTCATCGGTGCCGGACGGACGGACTCAGGAGTGCATGCCCTGGGACAAGTCGCCAGCTTCCGCATCAATCGCGACATGAGTCCCCGTGAATGGATGAGAGCCTTGAATGCACACCTTCCTGAAAGCATCGTGGTGAGATCAGTCGAACTCATGCCGGACTCATTTCATGCCAGGCATTCAGCTAAGGGAAAACTGTATGAATACCGCATTTTAAATCGGCCGGAACGGCCGGCGGTTGAACGCGACTATTGTTGGCATGTCTATCATCCTCTCAATGATGCCGCAATGAATAGGGCCGGAAAGACCTTGATCGGCTCGCACGATTTTTCTTCGTTCCAAACACAGCCCACGGAAAACGAAGACCCCTTTTGCCGTCTCCAACGACTTGCCGTGATTCGGGAAGGAACGTGGTTGCGGGTAGAGGTTTATGCTGATCGTTTCTTGAAGCAGATGGTACGCTCGATCGTCGGGACGCTCGTCGAGGTGGGTCTGAACAAGCGACCGTCGGATAGTCTCCGAACCATCCTCGATGCGCATGACCGGTCAGCTGCCGGAAAGACCGCCCCGTCCCAAGGACTATTTTTGATGCGAGTTGATTATGATTGATGCCGTTCCGACTGGCCATACACGTCTGCGCAGAACGGACTGTCGGCAACCTATTGAAAAGCGGAGCAGTGACGAACAAGTCTTTGCGGAGAAACTATTACGCTGCATGGGAGATCCCACATCGACTCCGGCATCCTCTACTCAGCGGGCTCGAGAAAATCCATAAATGCGTTCTTGTTCTGGATGGGAGTTGTTTCCGGACGTCCCAAGTCTTTCCTGGCCCCGCAACGGATCTGAATTTCCAACAGGCTTGGCCCAGGTGAGCATTTGAGATCCTGAAGACACGACCGCAGTTCCGGTTCTGTTCGAGCTCTGGCCACCCGTGCGTACCCAGCCGCACGAGCGATGCCCAGGAGGTCAATATCCAAAGCCACGGTTGGTTGCCCACCCACTGAATCATGGGCCCCGTTGTTCAGGACGATATGCTTAAAGTTGTTCGGATTGAGCGTTCCTACCAGAGTCACCCCTCCCATGTGCATCAGGAACGCCCCGTCTCCATCGAGACAGTACACAGCACGTTTTGGTCGTTGGAGTGCAATGCCAAGCGCAATTTGAGAAGCATGTCCCATGCCGCCCACCGTGAGGAAGTCCCGTTGATGACCGCCACCCCTCTTGGTCCGGTACTCGTACACTTCCCGAGAAGGCATGCCAGTGGTTGAAACAACCACATCCCGTTCTCCAAGCACATCGAGCACATGCTGAATCGCCTGTTCTCGAGACAGTGAAAAGTGAGCCTTCTCCAGCCGAGGCGTTGCATATGCGGAAAAGGTACCTTTTTTGATCACCAACGCGAAGGGGCTACCAGTCTTTCGAACATGAGTCACGGCATCGTTCACGATGGTCTCTGCATGATCCAGATCAGCCCCCAGTACCGAATAGGGAATCTTCATGGCCTCAAGCATAGGAACCATCACTCGGCCTTGCTTCTTATGTTGTGGCTCATCGTGTACTCCAGGCTCTCCACGCCATCCAATGACAATGAGCATCGGAACGGAGTACACGTCCTCGTCAACCAGTGATAAAAGCGGATTGACGACATTGCCCAACCCGGAGTTTTGCAGGTAGACGAGCGGAATGTTACGTGTCGCAAGGTGATACCCCAGCGCCAGAGCCACGGCTCCACCTTCGTTGGCAGCGATGACATGTTCTCCGGGTCGACTCGCATGAGCAACGCAGGAGCAGAATTCCTTCAGAAGAGAATCCGGCACTCCGGTGAAAAACCCAACATCATTCCGTTTGAGGCACTCAACAAATTCTTGCGGATTCAACATACACTACGCTCCATACAGGACGATCACTTGGAATTCCGGTACCGTGAAACGAACCTGAGTCGGCAACAGTGACGTGTTTACCGGGAAACACCGCGGGCGGAGAGACGCCTCCATCGGCCGATCAGAAATTCCCTGCCTGCACCAGATCATCGAGGCTGTTGATATCAAGCCAATGCCCCACGGTATACAGCACTCGAATCGGTTGCTGTCGCTTCAATAATTCTTGCAACAGGTGAGGGATCCCGGCCTTTCGATTGGCAGGGTTCGCCAACATGGCCGTGAGTACGGTCTGCAGTTGAACGGCTCCGGCGGGCGACACCTTGAGGAAACCCATCCAAACCCCATGGGTATTTTCTCGAGCAACCCCTTCTCCCAATTGTTTGAGATAAATCTTAGCGTTAAAGGCTTTCTTGGAATTCGGCAGGGAGCATTCAGCAAAGCCACCGAGGCGAGCGTAGCTGCTTTGATTCTGCCAGTCGCTGTCTACGAAAATCACGAAGTCTTCGCTCTCCTGACAGAGAGCCTGCGGGATATACTTGTTGAACAGCACGTCTCCATAGGAAATGATGAGCTCTTTGGTCTGTCCTTTCCGTCCACGCAAGGCTTTATCCAATGAATCGAGCTCGCCGGTCTCGGCAAAGTCATCGTTGTCGAGATACGTCAGATTGGGCAGGGTCACTGCTTCTTTCCTGTAACCACGCACGACCGTGATGTCCTTAATCCCTACCGCGTTGTAGCCATCGACGATGTGAGCAAGAATCGGGGTGCCCTGAATCTTCACCATCGTCTTTGGCTGATGCTCGGTTAATTCCCGAAGTTCCTCACCACGAGAGGCAGCCAGCACGATGACCCCGGTATTTTCCGCCCCGCGAGGGAGATAGCGGTCTTCAGCGTCCTGCAGCTCCGCCGCATTTTGGAGCCGGAAGATTTCAACAACCGGCGCCACCTTGTCCTCAATGGACAACAGATGCTCCTGTTCCTTCAGAGTCGAGGCTGTTTTCTGCATGGCCGCCACGGCGGCGCGTAGCAGGTGATTGGCCCAAATGACGATTGAAAACCCGTGCTGCCGAAATACCTCGGTCGGAGTCGCATAATACTTCGTCGGCACGATCACAACGGGACACCGATTTCCCCACTCCTGTTTGAACGACAGGATTTCATCAGGAACCGAGAGCGCGCTGTGGATGAGAATCCCGTCCGCCCCGGCCAAGCGATAGGCCTCAGCCCGGCGCAGCGCCTCCGCCAGTCCCCAGCCACAGATAAAGGCTTCCACTCTGGCGATAATGCAAAAGTCCGGGTCGGTCTGTGCATCTTTGCCCGCCTTGATCTTGCCGCAAAACTCCTGCATGTCCGCCATCGGCTGGGCATCCCCTTTGATGAAGCTGTTTGTCTTGGGAAACAGCTTATCCTCGATGCATACGGCGGCAATACGCCGCTGCTCCAGCTTGCGGACCAGTCGTTGCATATTGTTGAAATTGCCGTACCCCGTATCACCATCGAGCAGGATAGGAATTGTGGTCGCATCGGACATGAACTCCAGATTGTCCAACACTTGAGTCCAGCTGGCCTCGTTGTTATCACGAACCCCAAATTGCGCCGAGATGGAGAGACCACTGGCCCAGATACCTTTGAAACCTGCTTCTTGAACAATCTTTGCGCTGAGGCCGTTATGAGCCTCACAGATGAATTCCAACTGGTCCGACAAGAGAAGCTTCCGAAACTGACGCGCTGGCGTGATACCCGGAGTTGAACTCATGGCCGACCTTTCCTCTTCCCGTCGAAGTAATCCAAATCCAGACTGGGCGAATAGAACCGTGGTGTGTCTTTTGGGTGTTCAGCATATCCTTTTCTCAAGGAGAAATCATCTTTCCCCTCTGCTCGCCACACCACCAAATCCCTCCTGACATCACGTACGAGATTGCGCTCCCATCGGATACTTGCAACTCTCCGCCCTTCCGCTTCAGGCTCCGTTTCCCACCGTTCTACCGTCATGACGCATACGTACTTCTCTGCTATGATGCAGCCCGGTTGTGCATCTCACCTCTTACTAAAGGAGACTCAATATGCGGAACGTTCTATGCACCCTCATCTTGACATTCTTTACGCTCAGCCTTGGCGGCACTCCGTTTGCCATGGCCGCACCTGAGCAGCAGAATAAGATGAAGGCCTGCAATGAAAAGGCGAATGCGAAAGGGTTTGGTGAAGGGAAGGGCGATGAACGGAAGGCGTTTATGAAGGAATGCCTGTCCGCCAAAGCGGGGAACGGTGGCGGCGGCAAGGACACTCAGCAGAATAAAATGAAGGCGTGTAACAAAGAGGCGGGTGAAAAACAGCTGAAAGGCGACGAGCGGAAACAATTCATGAGCGACTGTCTCTCAGCCTAGTCCGGTGAGGCCGGCGCGGTATTATGCCCGCGCCGACCTGACTTCATCAGCGCACTGACGAGCGACGCAAACGACTATTGACGGCGCTCATCATGATTTTCGAGTTTCTTCCGAAGCTCAATCAATTCCTGCTCCAATGCGATGAAGCGGTCACTGATGGGATCCGGCAAATCGACTTGATCCATCGTGGCATCGGGCAAGCGCTCGCCCTGGGATTTAATGACGCGGCCTGGAACACCGATCACCGTTGAATTGGCGGCGACATTCTTCAACACGACCGAATTGGCCCCGATCTTCACGTTGTCACCGATCATGATTCCGCCGAGGATCTTTGCGCCGGCTCCCACAACGACATGGTTCCCCAAGGTCGGATGCCGCTTGCCTCGCTCTTTACCGGTCCCCCCCAGCGTCACGCCCTGAAAGAGCGTCACATAGTCACCGATCTCTGCCGTTTCGCCGATCACCACGCCCATGCCGTGGTCGATGAAAAACCCCGTTCCGATCTTGGCCGACGGATGAATCTCCACACCCGTGAGCCAACGAGCCAGCTGAGATATCGCTCGCGGGAAGAAGGGCACTCCCATCGACTTCAGCCGATGAGACATACGATAGGCCAGCAACGCATGAAAACCTGCGTACGTAAGGATAACCTCCAGTGTGCTGGTCGCAGCCGGATCTCGATCGAAAACGGCTTGGAGGTCTTGTTTGATTATGTCAAACATGGCTAACAAGGAATCAGGCTGACAAGCCGACGACTAGGTAACGGAGCCAGACGATTCCAAGTGCTGGATTGCTGGATAAAGCGAAATAGGCCTTTTGAAAGTCTGGTGGCCAGACTGCTCAATTCATCAAACTCTGACTGGGTAATGTAATCCAAGTCTCTGGCCACATACAAATGGCTCCTTACCTCACCAGCGGACCCTCTCGCCATGTAGAGGAACCTGCCGAACTCCCGCTTCGAGCCTCTTTCAAAGCCCTCTGCAATATTGGCCATGCTGGAAACTGCTGCCCGTCTCAACTGGTCTCGAAGAGCCCCATCTCTGCGGAATCTCTGGTTACTCGTCAATTCATACACAGACCGCACAAGCTCTCTCGCTCCTTGCCACACCTTGAGATCTTCGAACCCATGAGGGCTTCCCATCAGTCAATCATGTCAGCGTGGACCCTGTACTCGTGTCAGCCGTTGATCGGTTCGATCAAACAGACGGCATGGGCGATCATTCCCTCTTCGTGCCCGACCGCATCCAGGCCCTCTCCGCTTTTCACCTTGACGTTGACCAGGTCAGGATCAAGACGAGCCGTCTCCGCAATTTTCTTCTGCATCGCTGAGAGATGCGGGCCGAGACGAGGGGCTTGAGCCACAATCACAGTATCAATATTACCTACTCGATAGCCTTTCGTCTTGAGTTTTGACATGACATCTTCCAATAACTTGAGACTCGAAATGCCCTTGTACTTTGGATCTGAACTGGGGTAATGCCGCCCCAAATCTCCCTCTCCCATTGCGCCCAATAGCGCATCGCAGACGGCATGGACCAAGACATCGGAGTCAGAGTGGCCAAGCAATCCTTTGCTATGAGGTATTTCGACTCCGCCAAGAATCAGTTTCCGATCCGGTCCTAATGGATGGACATCATATCCATATCCGATACGCATCCGTTTCATTTTTTCAGTGGTCATAGGTCACTCGTCAACAGTTAAAAGTTTGAAGGTGACAAGTTTCAAAGTTGAAATTCATCAAATACATTCCCAAGATACTTGCTAACTTTCACGCGCTTTTATTTGCTTTCCTTGATGCCAAAATCGCCTCACCGATCACCATGTCTTCAGGCCTGGTCACCTTGATATTCTCTCCGCTTCCTTCCACCACCACGACCGGGTGCCCCGCCCACTCGAAGAGAAACGCATCATCGGTTGCATGCAACCCCTCCGCATGGGCTTTGCGATGGGCGTTCAGCAATGGCTCCCGCCGGAATGCCTGCGGTGTTTGCGCCAGCCAGAGCGGTTGTCGATCAACGGTCCGTTCGATCCGATGGTCCGTTCCAACCTGTTTGACGGTATCGCGCATCGGTAACGCGATAATCGCTCCCCCTTCGCGGTCTGCGGCTTCAGCCACCGCAGCAACCATCTGCTCGGTCAGAAACGGGCGTACCGCATCGTGCACGACAACAATCTGCGCCTCTTCCGGGACATGTTCAAGCGCATGCCGAACGGAATCCTGTCGCTCTTTTCCCCCTGCCACGACCCGCCTGATTTTTGAAAATCCAAATCGGACGGCGAGATCATTCAGGCAATAATCGAGATCAGCCTGCGGCACGGCCAAGATAATCTGATCGATGACGGGAGAGCGCTGAAGAACTCGAAGCGAGTGCACGACCAACGGCTCACCGCCCAACGCCAAAAACTGCTTGGGAACGGCGCCACCCATGCGAAGACCTCGCCCGGCGGCGGGGACGATGGCCACAGTACGAGTATTCACAAAACGAGGCTCAACGGATGGTTCTCTTCATTGCTGGCAACTCGATGACCATCATCGGCAACCAGCTAGAAAGGTCACAAGTTGGAAAGTCCAGACAGGAACTTTGAACTTTCTAACCTTTCCACGTCCCAACTGCCTCATGGGCGAAGCGTCAGATAAATCGTCCGCCCTTGCCGCTTGAGTAGAAGCAACACCGCCTGATCTTTCGGCAGCTTGTTTGCGATCCGCTCAAACGCCTTCACCGAGGTGACCGCTTGGCGATTGATCTCGAGCACGATATCCCCTTCACGAACCCCCATCTCCTCGGCAGTACTGCCCGCCTTGACCCGCACGATCACGACCCCGCGCTCGCTGGACTTCAATCCATAGCGACTTGTCAACTCTTCGTTCAGCTCGCGCACGTCGAGACTGGACAGTATCCCGGTCGGCGTCGCCGAGTCTCCCCCGTCTTCTTCACCGCTTTGCGACATCGACTTGGGCTGCTCGACGATGGTGAGGTCGATGGTTTTGGCCTTCTTGTCCCTGATGATCTTGACGACCACCTTTTTCCCGACCGGTGTCTGCGCGACGGCATTGCGCAGATGCGTCGGCGAATCCATCGGCTTCCCGTCATACTCAACGATCACATCGGCGCGCTCGAAGCCCGCCTTCTTCGCCGGGCTGTCCTCCATGACATCGCTGACGAGCACACCCTTCGTTTCCGTGATGCCAAACTGCGACGCCAATTCCGGCGTCAACTCCTGAATCGAGACGCCCAGCCACCCACGCACGACTTTCCCGGTCTGGACCAGTTGCCCCATAATCGACTGCGCCATATTGCTGGGCACGGCAAACCCGATTCCCATATTGCCGCCGCTCTGGCTGAATATGGCGGTGTTGATTCCCACCAGTTCGCCCCGGACATTGACTAAGGCGCCCCCGGAATTTCCAGGATTGATCGCGGCATCGGTCTGAATGAAGTCTTCATACTCCGCGATGCCGGCCGCTCTCCCGAGCGCGCTGACAATTCCCAGCGTCACGGTCTGCGTCAGTCCGAACGGATTGCCGACGGCCAGAACGAACTCTCCTACTTCCAGCTTGTCTGAATCAGCCCAAGACACGGTGGGAAGCCCTGTGGCCTCAATCTTCACGACTGCCACATCAGTCTTGGGGTCGGTGCCGATCAACTTGGCTTTGAACTCACGCTTGTCCGACAGGGTCACCCGAATCTCATCCGCCTTGCCGACGACATGATTGTTGGTAATGATCAATCCGTTCGAGTCGACAATCACGCCGGACCCCAATCCTCGCTCTTTCTTCTCCTTGGGGTGTTCGAACTTGCGGAAAAACTCGTCGCCGAAGAACTTTCTGAACAGCGGATCATCAAAAGGGGTCCCGCCGGACCCTTCTCCACGCCCACTCTTTGTCGCGTAGATATTGACTACCGCCGGCTTCACCGACCTGGCAATATCGACGAATGTTTGATTGGCCCCGCCCAGGATCGGCTGCGGAGCCGTCGAGACTGGCCTGACGATAGGAGGAGAAGCTTGTGGCGCAACAGCCGATGAATCCGGCACGGCATGGCCGTTCGACAACCATCCAAGATCCGAGGCCACGACAAACCCAATAATCATGCCGGCCGTCAGCAAGGCAGCGGTGACAACCCAGTTTTTCCTGCCTTGTGCGGGCTTAGGGTCAAACTCGATGTGATCCATACATATCCACTTGTTCTTATCCGTGAATCAGACAATGCTCACTGAATCGCGCTGCTGTAAATTCCCATGATCGTCTGGAGAAACTTGATCGCTTCCGCTTTCGGCCTCTGGAAGGAGTTCCGTCCGATGATGCTGCCAAACCCGCCTCCATCACGAATCCCGCGAGCCTCTTCGAACACATTCTTATCTTCGCTCTTGGCTCCGCCGGAGAAGATGACGATCCGCCGGCCGTCGAACGAACTCTGCACCACATGTTTGACGCGCTCCGCCAGCGTCTTAATCGGAATCTGCGTGGATTCATATACTTTCTTGGCCGCCGCTTGTTCCAAATGTGCGGTCGGCAACTTCACCTTGATGATGTGCGCGCCCAGTTGTGCCGCGATTTGCGCCGCATAGGCCACGACATCCATCGCCGTCTCACCTTCCTTGCTCAATGCTGACCCTCGCGGATAAGACCACACCACAACGGCCAGACCACTGGCCTTTGCCTCTTCAGCAATGGCCTGCAGTTGTTCATACATCGCATTGCAATGGGCGGACCCAGGATAGATCGTGAACCCGACGGCCGAGCACCCTAACCGCAAGGCATCGTTCACACTTCCTGTGACTGACGGCAGCGGATCCTTGTCATCATGCAACACATCATGATTATTGAGCTTGAGAATAAGGGGAATCTGCCCTGCAAACTCACTGGCCCCTGCTTCCAAAAACCCGAGCGGCGCCGCATAGGCATTGCAACCGGCATCAATGGCGAGTTGAAAGTGATAGTGCGGGTTGTACCCGGACGGATTCGGTGCAAAACTTCGAGCCGGACCATGCTCAAACCCCTGATCGACCGGGAGAATGACCAACTTCCCGGTCCCCGCCAATTTACCGGAACGCAGCATACGGGCGATATTCGTCTTCGTCCCGGCATTGTCACTACCGTACCAACTGAGAATTTCTTGAACCCGATCTCCCATAATTCCCTCCAGACAACTCTCACATGTCAAAACGATGGGTGCTTATGCTCTCCCTTGAATCGACGCCTCAGCCTGCTCGACATCGAGACGACTCCCGATAATCAACGGTACACGCTGGTGTAACTTTTTGGCTTCCACATCTAGAATTCTCGTCGTACCGGTTGAAGCCTTCCCTCCAGCCTGTTCGACTACGAACGCCAGTGGGTTGGCCTCATAGAGCAGCCGCAGCTTTCCCTCCGGCTTGTCGAGTTCCCCCGGATAGAGATAGATCCCTCCCCCAAGCAACAATCGATGCACATCCGCCACCAAGCAGCCGCAATACCGCGCACTATAAGGGCGCCCCGTCGCCTTGTCAGTGACTTTGAGCGAATCCAAGTACTTCCTTATTCCATCATGCCACTTGCTATAATTCCCTTCATTGGCGGCATAGACCTTGCCCTTGTCCGGGATCCTCATCCGGGCATGTGATAACAAATACTCGCCGATGTCAGGATCAAGCGTGAATCCATAGACGCCTTGCCCCACGGTATATACCAGCATGGTGCTTGACCCATACAGCAGATACCCGGCTGCGACTTGTTCGGTCCCTCGGCGGATCAAATCCGCTTCTATCGGCAATCGATCCGTTCGCCCATACTTGAGCACGGAAAAAATGGCCCCAAGCGGCATGTTATTGTCCGTATTGGATGAGCCGTCCAGCGGATCGAAGAGCAGCATGTACTTGCCGTGCGGCCAATGATTCGGCAGCAGGATAGGCTGTTCCATTTCCTCCGACGCCAGAGCACACACATGTTCGCTCGACTGAAAGACTTTGACGAAGTCGTCGTTGGCGATGGCATCCAGCTTCTTGACGGTCTCCCCTTGGATATTCGTCTCACCGGTCGTCCCAAGAATATTGATCAACCCCGCGCGACGAAGATCGCGCGAAATGAGTTTGCCGACCAGGCCGATTTGAGTCAGCAGGCTGGAAAACTCTCCTGTCGCACCCGGATGCGACGCCTGACTCTGAATGATAAATTGGCTTAATGTAGTGGGAAATTCTCTCATCCTGCGGCTCAGTATAACGGGTTTACCCTGCGTGAACAACAACCTCCTGTTCAAGACCCCGGCTTCACACTTCTGACTCCTGACCAACCGTCAACGAGGTCGGCCACAATAGCCCCAAGTACGACTTTCGCTTTCATGCGAACAGGGATCTTTCGCTCATCGTTCGTGACCCAGACATGAATGTCTCCTTTATTCATGAAGAGACCATGAAACGGCATAATGACCCGCGTTCGTACCGTCTCCACTCTTCCCCAGCTCCCTTCCAGGGTCTCGATTCCTTCCACCCGTACCTCAACCGGCCGGTTTTTCTTATCATGATACACGTTCATCTTGAGCGAAGCGCCCGGCTTGGGCGGCAACACGGCACGTGTATAGTAGAGGCAAGAAATGATGTCATGCGTCCCGGTCGGAATGGACAAGGATTCGGTCGTTCCTCCTCTGACGGCAGTGACCGCCCCTTCCTTTTGGTGGAACGTGTATTCGATATCCTCGTTCTTTTTTCCTTCGCGCCGCCGGAAAGTCAGATGTTCCGGTGTGAGCGTATCCAAATCCAGTACCGACTCCACCAGATTGTCCACCGGAAAGAATTTTGTGATGATCGGTGTGGACCGTGCTGTCCCGATCAACTTGGCTGTGACGGAGGTATCCCCGTTCCCTTCAGCGGGAGCCACTTCCATCACGGCGATGACGGCAGTCAGGTTGAACCAGGAGACTTCGTACGTCAGCCGTTCTCCGAGTGTGAAGGGACGCGTCGTTTCGCCCAATCCTTCAGCGGCGGTTGTCCCAAGAGGAGCCATGAGCGTCAACAACACAACCCCAATGGCGGCAGGACGACCGATGCAGCCAGGCAGGCGAGCAAGACCAATCGACGTGGAGACGGATTCTAGCACGCGAGCGCTCGTTTGGCCTCCCTCAGCTCCTCCTCGATGAGCGCTCGAATCGCATGGAGTTGGTCGGAAGAGGTCGCTTCAAATCTGAGCACTAAGGCCGGTTGGGTATTGGATGCCCTGATCAGGCCCCATCCATCATCGAATATCGCGCGAACCCCGTCGATCGTGATCAGATTCCTCAGTGCCAGTTTCTTCGGGCCAAGGCCCTGTTGGGTCTTCAAATACTCAGTGAATCTCGTGCGGACCCGCTCAACTACGTCAAACTTGGCGGTGTCTGGAAGATCCACTCGTATCTCCGGCGTGACGACCGACTGGGGCAGATCCGACACTAACGCTGACAGCGGCTGCCGGGCTTTCGCCAAGATTTCCACGAGCCGACAGGATGCATACACGGCATCGTCATACCCGAAATACCGATCCGCAAAAAACATGTGCCCGGACATCTCTCCGGCCAGTACCGCCGCCTCTTCTTTCATTTTTGCTTTAATCAGCGAATGTCCCGTCTTCCACATCACGGCACGCCCGCCGCGCTTGGCAATGTCATCGTAGAGACTCTGGGACGCCTTGACCTCCGAGATGATCGTACTCCCCGGCTTCTCGGCCAAAATATCTCGAGCGTACAGCACCAGGAGACGATCTCCCCAGAGCACCTGTCCTTGTTCGTCCACGGCACCGATTCGGTCCGCATCCCCATCATAGCCGATTCCCACATCAGCTCGATGATCCTTCACCGCTTGCATCAGGTCAGACAGGTTCTCCAGCACCGTGGGATCCGGATGATGGTTGGGGAAACGTCCGTCCAAGTCGCAATACAGTCCCGTGACCTTGCACCCCAGTAACTCAAGCGCATGCTTGGCAACAAGAGACGCGGCGCCGTTCCCGCAATCGATCACGACATGCAACTGCTCAGCCTTGACATGAGCAAAGCTTTTCTTGATATACGCCAAATAGTCGGGGATGATCGGATAGTCAGAGAGCTGTCCATTCCCTGAAGTAAAGCTGCCCTGTTCCATCACACGTCGCAGCTCTTGAATATCATCCCCATGAATCGCCGTTTTCCCAAGACAGATCTTAAACCCATTGTACTCCGCCGCATTGTGACTTCCGGTGATCATGATGCCGCCGCCAACCGGAAGGGCAAACAACGAGAAATACACCAACGGGGAAGAGCAGATTCCGACATCGATGACATCAAGTCCACCGCCAAGCAGCCCCTTGAGAAGCGCCTTATGTAAAGCGGGCGAACTAAGCCGACCATCACGCCCCACCGTGATTTTCAAGACACCGCGCTTGCTTGCATAGGTGGCGTACGCAAGCCCCACCCGTTCAGCCAACTCTTCCGTCAGCTCGGTCCCGACAATGCCTCGGAGGTCATATTCGCGGAATAATCCCATGGGTTCGTTATTCGTGACGCGTTATTCGTGAAGCGCGGGCAGAAATGTCCGTCTTAGGTATCCCGATCGACGCTTCACGCTTCACACTTCACGCTCCTTCCGTAATCATCCTTAAAACGAACGATATCATCTTCGCCAAGGTACGGACCGTTCTGTACCTCGATGATATGCACGGTGTCGCCCCCTGGGTTTTCCAGACGATGTGGCGTCTTCACCGGGATAGCCGTACTCTGCCCGACCTGCAAGTCAAAAATCTCTTCTCCCCTGGTCACGCGCGCGGTTCCAGCGATCACCACCCAATGTTCACTGCGTTGATGGTGCATTTGCAGTGAGAGTCGCCCGCCGGGGTTGACTGTCACCCGTTTCACTTTGAACCCCGGCCCCTCTTCCAACACGGTATAGGAGCCCCATGGCCGCTGAACCGTCAGATGCTCCAAATGTTCCGGCGCTTTCTGCTGTTTCAGAATATCGACGACCTTTTTCACGTCCTGTGCCCGCGATTTGGGGCAGACCAACGTCGCGTCCGGCGTATCCACCACGACCATATCTTGCAATCCGATCGTCGCCACAACTCGTCTGTCGGCATAGACGATGGATTGACGGCTCTCCAAGTCGACCACTCGTCCTGTCGTCACATTCCCGGCCTTATCCTTCGAGGCCACTTCATCCAAACTTCCCCAACTGCCGACGTCCGACCATTTGAAAGTCACTGGAATCACGGCCGCCTTCGATGAGCGTTCCATCACACCGTTGTCGATGGAGACTGGTTTAATGCTTCGATAAAGATCTTCAATGTCTGACCTGGGCGCCTGACTCATGCGAAGTTCTCTGATTCGGTCCATCGCTCTGGCGATGGCAGGCTGATGACGGCGGATCTCTTCTAAAATGGTTGCTGCCCGCCAGATGAACATCCCGCTATTCCAATAATAGTTCCCGGCCTTGAGATACTGTGTTGCTTTGGCAACATTAGGCTTCTCCACAAATTTATGAACCGAGAAGCCCCGCAATGTTCCTCGTTTCCCCAATGCAACCTTGTCGTTCGGCTTGATATAGCCATAGCCGGTTTCCGGACGAATCGGCTTAATCCCAAAGGTCACCAAGTAGCCCGCTTCTGCCAGTTGACAGGCCAGTTGAACTGCCGCTTCGAAATCTCGCTGACCGGTGACCACATGATCGGCAGGGACGACCAGCATGATGGCATCAGGGTCCCGTCGCTGAGCCTCCAGAGCTGCCAACGCAATGGCGGGGGCCGTATTCCGTCCTTCGGGCTCCAACACAAACCCGTCGGCAAGATCCTCTTTCCAATCGGCCAGTTGCACACGAATGAGATCGGCCTGTGCCGCGTTGGTCGAAATCAAGACGTTGGTTGCCGGAGCACAACCAAGCACACGCCGCATCGTCTGCTGAATCAAGGTATGTTCGCCGCCGATCCGCAACAGCTGTTTTGGAAACAGATGCCGGCTCAAGGGCCAAAATCTGGTCCCGCTTCCTCCCGCCATAATGACGGGATAGAGATGGTTGTACAATTTGAGATTCGAGGTTCGAGGCTTAAGAGAAGTCATCCACCATAATCTCCTATCCTATGAACGTTTTCCTGAACGGGAAACGTGGGACTTGAAACTTGCAACCTGCCCCTGCGCCACCAGAATCATGTCCGCCAGCTCCCTTACGGCCCCCTCTCCTCCCTTTTTCCGGCACACATAATCCACCGCCCGTCGGATCTCCGGCATCCCGTCGGCCGGCGAAGCGGAAAATCCGACCGCCTGCAAGGACTCCAGATCATTGATATCATCCCCGATATAAGTTACCTGGCTGAGCGATAACCCATGGCGCGCGGCCATCTCACGAATCAAGGACAGCTTATCCAAGACACCCTGGTGGAGCTCAGGTATGGCCAATTTCTCTGCCCGCCTCGCCACGAGCCGAGTTCGTTCCTGCGTCACAATGGCCGTGATGAGTCCGGCTCTCTGCAACAGCTTGATCCCCATCCCATCACGCGTATTGAACTTCTTCCACTCATCCCCCGACTCGGAGTAGTACATCCCGGCATCGGTGAGGACCCCGTCCACATCGGTGGCAAAGAGACGAATCCCTTTGAGGACAGCGAGAGTCGGCCGCCGGCTTGAAGACTTGCCTGTTGTGGATTTACGCGCCAAGGCTAAGAGGCCTGATTAGATGGAGTTCTACTGAACCTATCATACCCGACAGATGGGGTAATGCATAACAAAAACACGGCCCACCGATGCTGCGTGGCATAAGCCTCGCTTGGAGACTTCGGCCTCACACCTGCGAACCACTCCGACCAGGCCTTCAGCTGGAACAATCACGTCGGCACGTCTCCCTGTGAAAGCTGAAAAGGCCTGGGTGAAAAACCGAGGTCTCGTGCGGCTTCGCCATGGTCAAATACCAAGTCACGGTTCATGCGTTCAGCCATTTCCGCCGTCCAATGGCGATATCGCGGCAGCAGACGAACTGCCGCCACTGCCGGACGGAAGAGCCATCGGGGGATTGTTACCGCCTGCGGGCGTTTACCAATTGCGGTAAAGACTCGGCAGACCATCTCCCTGTAGGACAGCGTTTCGCCGCCGGAGAGATTGTAGGCCCGGTTCCCGGTCGCAGGCACCGTGAGGGCTGACACACAGGCCATGGCAACATCCTCCGCATGCACCGGCTGACGCAAGCCATCAGCCCGGCCCAACAAGGGGAACGCCCCCCATCGACGGACAAAGCGGAGAATCTCCGTGACATTTTTGTCCCGGCCATATCCGTAGATCAACGTCGGCCGCAAAATCACCCACTCAACTCCCCGTGTCTCCGCCCACGTACGCAGAGCCTCCTCGCCGGTATGCAGCCCGCGCACCAGCGTCTGTTCGCCAGGATCCGGAGAGTCCTTTTTGGCGAAAAGACTTGTCGATGACAGAGCCACTACCCGACGAGCACCACTACGCTCGATCATCGGGAAGTACTGAGGTAGCGCCCAAATCGGGGCGACACACAACCAATCCTGGATGGGAAGAACTTCACGGGAGGCGGCGATGGCAAGTGAAAGCTGGAGCCATGTCACATTTGAGCCGGTCTTGTCCTCACAGGGAAACCTGGAGAAAGCAACGATCGGGCAGCCTATTGTTCTCAATCGCTGAATCACGCATTCGCCGACAAAGCTGCTCGCGCCAAGTACGCCGACCGTCGACGATTCATTCACGCTGAATCCCCAAATACCGCAACGCGCGCAATGCGGAGTGGTATGACGCGATGATGCCAAAGCGCAGCCAGATGCCTAACGCCACCAACCACATCAACGGGCCTGGATATTGATGCTGGAAAAACTTGCGGTAAAACCGCATCATCCCACGATGTTTATGCCATTCGACGAATATGGGCCGAGAGCGGCTGCAGACGCCACGGTCATGCACGACCCTTGCGTCTGGCGCAAACATGATCTTCCACCCCTTACGCCGCAATGCCATGCACAGGTCAAGATCTTCACAGTGCAGGAAATAGCCCTCATCCCAGGCTCCGACATCCCGCATCGCTTCACGACGGACCAACATGCAGGCACCGGAAATCGCCTCGACTTCGATAGGATGTGTCGGCAACGGTTGTTTGTGTAGGTGGAAATCAAGAAACAGACGCGGCCATCGATCCGCGAGACGGGACAACCCGCAGGCTCGCACAAGAGACCGCCATGGTGTTGGAATAGCCCGCCGCCCGCCGGCTTGTTCGGTACCATCGGGGTTGACGAGCAGGCCACCCACCATTCCCGCATCGGAATATCGCTCAAGGGTCCAGCGCAAACGATTCACAGAATCCGGCGTCAGCACACAATCGGGGTTCAGAAAGAACAGATAGTTTCCCGAGGACATTTCCAGTCCTTGGTTGCAAGCAGCCGCAAATCCGAGATTAATCCGGTTACGAACAACCCTCAACTTCCGAGTACAGGAAAAGACGGCCTCAACATCTTGAACGCTGTTATCGGTTGAAGCGTTGTCAACGACGAACACTTCATCCACCTGATCCAGCGCAGAAGCGATACAAGCTTGAAGGTACTGCCCCGAATTGTAGTTCACAATGACGAGCGAGATGGCATCGGACATAGAAGACCGCTCAACGGGAATGGAGCCGTACGGAGCTGCGTCAGAACTGCGGTCCAGAACTGCCTTCATCTGCACCTACGCCTGACCTCGATATATGCCATATCTTGCCCAACCCTAACGGTTGGGTAAAGCCGACATGCAGACCGTTGGAAGACCCTGACAAAACAATACATGCCCAGGAACCGAAAAGAGGTACCGAAGGAGAACTGCTAGACCGGCGGTATCGGCAAAGCAAATCGAAAGTCAGAGGGACAACGCGATCACACGAGGCCGATCTGATTGTCCATCGACCGTAACACCCTCGCTCAGAACTGTATGCCGGAGATGTCCATGGTGCATCCGAACATTTCGGTGACAATACCCGCATGCTGCAGCCGACTGTACACTAACAGCCGTGCGATCAACCTCATCGTCTGACGGAGTACCCCCTTTTCAAGCACATCACATGTAGTGAGCACCCTACCCGCTGCGCATCACCCGGCCGTAGGGGAAGTGTCTTTCGCGAAACTCCCATGGCCTGATTGATCGGATTCACGAACATCTTCCGCTCTATCGTTCAAGGTCCTCAATAATTTGGCTGGCCCGGTGATGCCAACAATGCCGCTGCCGAATACGTTCGGCCGCTCGCCTGCCCGCGCGTAGGCGCCCGTCCGAGTCTTTCAGCCAACGCGCGGCCTCGTCCTGAAAGTTCTCTACGGTATAGCGTCCATAATGCACGTCTGGTTCGAACTCGGTGAGCATTCCACCGGCTTTGGTATCATGCGGCGAATCATGGATAAAGATGAAACCGCCGACCGCCATGCACTCAAGCGTACGGCTGTGAAGTCCTAACCCGTGCGTGTTGTTGTTGAGATTGATCTTGGATCGACAATAGACCCTAAGCAGCTCGTCGATATCTTCGATCACACCCTTATAATAGGGCAGCGTGAAGTCATGCGCGGCAAGACCCGAGCCATACAGTTCCAGTGAATCCGTGACTCGCGATGCGAGCTGGATCAACAACTTGCGGTCCATAATGCGCGGGTACGACTGAGCGAAGTAACTCGTGGCCTTCGCGATAGGGCTCAGACCATCGGTTGCAAAGGGTGCTCCTTCTTTCGCAAGGAATCGTACCAGTCGTGCCTTGAAATCTCCTCGCCCATTGAAACGTGCCGCGTACGGTTTTAGGAGCTTCGAGAGCAGATCTGGTTCTTGCGGCATAGCTTTGGCGGAAGGAAGCGCCGACAGGCCTGAACACTCCTCCGTCAGTGCTCTCATGGCATCGGCCAGCATGTGAATATCCAGTTCGCCGCGCAAGGGTCGGTAAAACCCTTCGACAACCTGTGCGATTCTGACGAGTGTCGCGTATGGAACATAATCCACCGGCACATATCTGCTGAACAACAGCCGCCGTACCGCCCAGATCATCCTGGACCGATTCAATACCGATATTCCTCCGATCGCCTTATCGACATACCACAGCAGATCAGTCCGCAAGCTTGGCGCGACGGTAGCCGGCGGCGGCAAAGCGCCGCACAGGGACATGTCGATATCCTGGACAAAACCACGTCTTGGGAAGTTCATCGTCGCGTCGTCAACTCCGGTAAACAGGCTACCCACACGACAAGGAATAGAACCGACAAGTCCTAGTACCAGCGGATCACCCAGGGCATAGAGAAGATCATCAGCCTGAAAACACTCTGCAAAACCCGTAAGAGTCTCCGGGAACACATCCTGAAACCACGCCACATGACGCACACCGGCCGGCAGCGGCACGGCAAGATCTCTGGTACGATTGACTTGGATCACGGTATCGATGGACATGCTCAGGCAGAGCTTGCGCAACTCCTCCGCTGAAAGCGGCGTCGGCATCGCGCCGGCAAAGTGACCAATCCGATTGAATCCGTCCGCAAGCCCCTGGACCATCCGCTGGTCATACGGACTCGCCACATTCGGCATGATCAGAATACGCCTGGACTTTGTTGTGCTCATCCGGTTGTCCTACTCACGCCAACGACCGCTTCGCACCGACGACGGGCGTTCGTGGATTCTGCAATCGATCACGAGCCGCTATCCAGCGAAACTTGATGATCCTGTACCAGAACATGGGCAGGATATCAAAAGGCCGCAGAAGCAAAAATGCTAGCGCGATCCGAAACCTCGAAATCATCAGGAAACGCCAGAGCGCGCCGAGCCATCCATACACTCCCCGCTCCCAGGCCCCGCCGATATCCGGCCAGGCACCGCCCTCCAGGGCGCGAAGCGAGGAGAAACGGATGCGACGGCATGTACGCTCCATGAAGCGGGGAGTAAATAAAGCGGGAGACAATCTCGGACCCTTGTCCATCATACCTTGCAGGAGAGACTCCACGTGCCTCTGGTCGGTCAAGGTCCGCCACAAATATCCCCCGTCATGTCTTCGCATCACACCGAAGGGAGCCGGACAGAAGATGGCGCCTTTGAGGCTCGAGATAGTCAGCGCCGCAAACAGATCCGCAAGACCTCGGTACTCCGGATCAAACCCCCCGATGTGCTGGAGCGTCGCACGATGGAACAACATGGTCGTCCCGGTGAACCAATTCCCCAGCCTGTTGGCCAGGCATATGCATTCCTGTGACGTAAGCGCCGTCTCTCGCGTAGCCACGACCGCGGACGGGAACACCTGCTCGTAGTTACCCTCCGCATCAGCGGACCAAACCATTGCCGACCACAAACCCGTCGGTCCCAAACTGGCTATTGCAGTTTTTGCATGCGCCAATATCTCCCCATCGAGATGGTCGTTCGACGCAAGAAACAGCACGTAGTCACAGGTCACGCGCTGCAGACCGACGTTGAGGGCACCCATGGTCCCCACACGTTCCGGATTCACGACGATCTGCGCCCCAGGTACACCCTCCAGGTGCCGAGCGGCTAATGCCACGCTCTCATCGGTCGAACCATCGTCAACAAGTATGATTTGATCGGGCCGCAAGGCGAGCCCAAGAACCGAGTCAAGACATATCGAAAGGTATTGCGCATCGTTGTAATTCGGGATAACGATGGCCACCGTCGGCTGGCTGTGCTCCCTCACCACTGCAACCAGATGCGGCTCCCACGCGATAGGCCTCACGCCATCCGATTGGCCTGTGACCATGCCATGCCCGTGAATAGAAGCGGCGTCCCGCCTCGAACGCCTGGAATCCGTGCTAAAGAAAGTTATGATGAAGGGGTCTGGTCCCGGTCCCCGGTTGAATACGCTGGATACCCTTGGCGTGGTTATCCAAGGCAACACTGACATAGTGCTGAATGGGAAGGGTCCCCATCATCGTTTGCGCATCGAACGCCGGCGATGCGAGATAATCCATGGCTCGCCAGTACCGTGTCGACTTCCAGATGTCTGTAAACCGCTCTTCGGTAAAGTTCCCGATGTGCAGCTTGGAGTAACGCGCGTTAAAAAACATGCCGGACGGGGCCACCAGACCGCTGCCGCTGATCTGCAGCAAGAATTGCGGGCCATAGAAACGCTGGTAACTCGGCTTGTCGCCGTCCTTGATCTTCGTCCACTTGACGATCACCTTCGTCTGCTCGTTGCTCATGGCCTCGGCTTGCTTCAGTAGATCGTGCAGACTTTCGTACCGGCTGTAGTCGATCCCGAGCGTGCCTTGCTCATCATCCGAGCAATGTTTGATGACGGCATAATCCGCCCCGAGATCAAGCCCGAGCTGGGCGAACGGAATAATTTCGTCCTTGAGGTGCGGCATCAGGACCATCTGGATTCCGAGCGTAACCGGCAACTTCTTCCGCCGTTTTAAGTCGATGGCATAGCGGATATGTTCAATGGCACGATCGAATACCTGCGTGTGCTCCGGCCCTTTATACATAATGCTCGCGTAACTCTCCGGACGACCTGCCGCCACGGTGAACCGCACCCACGTCAAAGAGGGCAGGACCTGCTCGATCTTCTCCGGTCCCCACTCCCACGCATTCGTCGCATTGCCGACGTCGATCCCGAGACTCGCCGCGTGCCGGATGAACGGCACGTACGCTTTCGACAACGTGCTTTCGCCGTCGGACACGAGTGAGACGCTTCGGATTCCGATTTCAGAAAAATCGTCGAGAAGATTCAGCGCATGCTGGGTACTGATACTGCTGCGCGCCTGCGATTCCTGCATCATCGCGTAACAGAATGAACACATTGAGCCGCAGGCACGGGTCAGCGACATGTCGACACTGACGGGAGCAATCCGTTCACCAACCTCCCAGGCTTCAACTCGATCGTAGTGATACGACAGTTTGTGCGAGTCAAGAATGAGTGCTCCTGCCCTGGTCTGAACAGCCGCTGTCATGCCTTCACCTCGATGCCACGAAGATTGCGCAGTGAATTTCTGTCTCCCAAGGCCTCAACCCATACGGTCAACCCGCTATCGACCACCGATTTGAGGTAGGCTTCAAAATCCAACAGCAACGTTCCGCGGGCGCCGGCCGAAAGAGGCTCGTTGAGTCGCACGATGACCTGCCCATTATCCTTGGCCGCTACAATCACCAACAACCTCCTGAACTGTTCCTCACCGGCAACCATTGCGCTTTCCAGCCGGGACAGACGCTCCGCTTCAGTGCGTATCACCCAGTCGGGAGCGGGAAGAAACGTCTCGACACCGGCATACTGCACATAACCTCCCATGGATTCCCCTCTCTTGATTTGCCAAGCCTGGTCAGAACGGCCCGGAGAACTCTCGATTGGGAGCATCGTGCGGTCCCTTGCGCGCAAGCGCAACGGATACCCGCTGGTAGCCACCCGTCTCCTTCGATTTTCCCATCAGGTCGAGCGCCGCATCGGCGATTGTCTTGGGACCGGGGTAATAATCCTCGGCCATGAAATGAGATGTCGGAGTGGGAAAATCAGGAGAGGCGATCCGTACCGGTGGTGCCGTCAGGGATGCGAACGAGTGTTCGACAACCTGGCTGATCAGCTCACCGGCGATGCTGCCGGTCCGAAATGCGGTATCCGCAACAATGAGACGGCCCGTTTTCCGCACTGAAGTGAGCACGCTTTCGACATCGAGCGGGCGCACGGTTCGCATGTCGATAACCTCCAGCCCAATGCCCATCTCCGTCAACATCGACTTCGCCGCAATCAGCGCCTCAAAGGCCATATAGGAGAACGCTGCCACCGTCACATCGGATCCTTCATGCAACATCCGAGCGGTGCCGATCGGAACACGGTAGTAGTGGTCCGGCACATTGTCCGCAACATGATGCAACCATCGGTGTTCGATGAACAAAACCGGATTGTTGTCTTCGATCGCAGTAATCATCAGGCCCTTTGCGTCATAGGCGGTGGTCGGCATGACGACCTTAAGCCCCGGCACCATCGCAAACATGGCTTGCAAACTCTGAGAATGCTGAGGCCCCTGTCCCCATCCCCGTCCCACGATCATCCGTACCACCATGGGAACCGACGCTTTTCCATCAAACATGTAGTGCCATTTGGCGGCGTTATTGATGAGCTGGTCCATGGCAAGCAAGGCAAAATCGACACGTTGATGGATCATGACCGGTCGCATCCCTGCTAATGCCGCGCCGATACAGGCCCCGGTAAGCCCGTTTTCGGACAACGGCATATCGAAGACCCGACGCGCGCCATACTTTTGGCGCAATCCGGCCGTCGTGTTGAAAATCGCCTTCGGATCAGGAACCCCCTCGCCGATCACGATGACGCGCGGATCCTTCTCCATCGCCTGATCCAGGCTCTCGCGTATGGCTTCGGCGAACGTCAGTTGACGCTCCGCGACATCACGCATATACCTTCTCCCAGGCATCCTTGATAGTCGGTTTGCTGCTCGCCAGAGCAAAGTCGAATGCGGCGGATACCTCCTCCCGAATCTGAGTCTCAATTCCAGCGCAGCTCACCTCATCGAGAGCGCCCGTCTGCATGAGAATCGTCTTGTACCGATCAATCGGGCAATTGTTCATGCCCGCTTCAATTTCCTGGACGGAGCGGTACTTGAGATGGTCATCGAAATCCGGACCGCAATGCTCTCGCCAACGGTAGGCATCAAATTCCAGGAACTGCGGTCCTTTTCCGTCGCGGGCATGTTCTACTGCAGATCGAGCCATTGAGTTGACGGTCTCCACATCATTGCCATCCGCCGTGGCAGCAGGCATGCCGTGCGCCTCGGCAATCCGATAGATGGGCCGATTGGGTTGCCGTTCGTTCCGGCGCGTGTACACGGAAAAATCGTTGTTCTCGCAGACGAAAATGATCGGCAACCGATGCAACGCCGCGAAATTGAGAGACTCGTGCACCACCCCTTCCTCAAAACACCCATCACCCAAAAAACTCACTGAGACGTCATGCGTACCTTGGAGCGAGGCGGCCCACGCGGAACCCACTGCCAACGGCACCGTTCCCCCGACAATCGGCGTGGCCCCCATAAATCCGACATCCAAGTCAATGAGATGCATGGATCCGCCCCGGCCGCCACAACACCCTGTCGCCCGGCCATACAGTTCGGCCACCATCGCGTTGAGATCACCACCTTTGGCCAGGTAGTGCCCATGGGCCCGATGATTGCTGAACACTTTATCCTCCTTGCGTAGAGCCGCACAGACGCCGACGGCGATGGCTTCCTGTCCGACACACAAATGCATCGGGCACCGCATCATCTGTTCGGCATAACGCGTCGCCAGCGCCTCCTCGACCCGCCTGATACGGAGCATGGAACGGAACAGGCTCCTCCTGGTCTGGTCATGCATCGGCAATTGTCTCCTCAATCATTTCAGCAAGGTCGATACATATTTTTTTAACGCAACGGGATCAATAGGCTCACGATTACACACAATTTGCACATCCATCGCCGCTGCCACGCTTCCCACAAATGCGGCGACTTCGCTTGGGAACCCCCTGCCGAGACAGAGAGCCGTCAAGGAAAGGAGTGCATCCCCCGCTCCGATACGGTCAATCACTCGGGAAGAAAGGGCCGGCACTTTGTGAAACACGTTTTCCTTGGCGTCAAACATCATCATGCCCTTGGTCCCACGCGTGATCGCCAAATGACCCGCACCGATGTTCGCCGCGATGGACTCGGCGACCTTCTCCAATGGATCATGCCTGTTGTGTGCCGCCAGCCGCAGCTCCGGCTCATTCAGCGACGCAAAACTTGCGGACGGATACCGATTGATCACGTGATAACCCCGGTTTCCACTGTTGATCTGCGTATTGACGGCAAGAAACCGCGACTTGGCACACAGCAATCGCACCATGTCGTTGGAAATAAACCCATTGCCGAAATCGGCGACGACAACGACATCAAATTTTGCAAGATGATCGGTCAACCACTGGTGAATGTACGCTCCGGAATCCTCCAACATCGGCTCGTCATGAAAAAAATACACCTCGAAGAGCTTGGAGAGATCACTGTCGACAAACCGCCGCTTGGTGACCGTTGGCGCATTCTTGAAATACGAAAATATCGGCGTAATGTTCTGATGCAGCTTTTCCCGTATGAACTCCTCATGACTCTGAGTGTCCCCCAGCCCTGTGACCAATGTCACCGATTTGGCGAATCGAGCGATATGGTTGGCGACCGCCATTGAGCCACCCGCAAATTGCTCCTCCGTATCATACTGCACGGCCAGGACGTTGCCCTTCCCCGTCTGTCCCAATGGAGACACATAGTGATACTGATCGATGATCGCGTCACCGACGACTAGAACGTTGAGCGTATCAAGGACTTCGACCATGCGGTGGATTTCACGATCAGGCCACTTCGCACGAAACCGATCAAGATAGTCTTTGGTGTCAGGACTAAAAACCCCGAAATGTTCGTTCAGGAGACTGCTGGAGCTGAACGTGATCTCATCGGTGTAGAAGATTTCACCGCCATGCGCATGCACGGCCTCTTGTTCGCGAATGATGTTTCCCGTCACATCATTGCCGTGGGAGCGATACTCGCTCCCCTTGGCGTAGACGCTCGGCTTGATTTGATGCAGCGCATCGACGGCGGTCACGGCGTGGTTGATCGCGACAAAATCAACGCACTCCAGTGCCGCGAGATTCTCCGCCCGCAGCAGTTCGTTAAAGATGGGACGGCCAGGCCCCTTATTGACGTATGCGTCCGCCGTCACTGTCACAAAGAGAACATCGCCTTCTTTTTTCGCGCGTTGCAGGTAGCGAATATGGCCGGTGTGCATGAGGTCGAAGGTGCCGTGGCAGAGAACGACACGCTTACCCTGCTCCCTGTAGACGCGGGATTGATCTGCCAGCTGATCCAGGCTGAGGATCTTTCTACTCGACATACCGTATCAGCCCACCAGACCCGCCACGAACCTATCGGAGATATTATGCAGTAAGAATTGATGGCCGACTTCCACCAACCCATAATCCGTCGAATTCATCCAGATGTTCAGATCACCAAGAAACCGGAGCGGATTATCCTGGGCAAAGCCGCTGAAGGTCACAACGTAACCTCCGGCAATGGTCGCCTCCGTCACGGCATTTCGGATATTCATGGACTTCCCCGAACTGCTGATGGCAATCACCATATCCCCCGCTTTGACCAGCTGCTTGACCATTCGTCCGAATGCATTTTCATAACCAAAATCATTGGACATACAGGTCATCAACGAACTCTCGTGCAACGTTGTCGCTCTCAAACTGGCAACGTTGAAGAAGTCGGTGGCGGCATGACTCGCCACGGCGGCGCTTCCTCCATTGCCGATGATATAGAGATGACCCCCATCATTACGAAGCTGATTCAACCTGCGCCAGAGATCCTCCATTCCCGCTTCGAGGAACAGCGTTGACCCATCTCTGAGGGTCACTTCACAACGAGTGATGAGATCCGCGAATTCTACCACCCGAGCAGCAAGCGCAATCTCTTGGATCACTGTTCTTCTCCTTAGACACCCAAATGCTGGAACCACGCTTGGGTTGCCTGGCTGATGCTGGACGGATCCCACACGGGCGCATCCTTCCAGTCGTTGATATTGTTGATCATCATTCCCACTCCGGCTTCAAATGTGACCTTCGCCTTCCATTTCAGGAGCGTTTCAATTTTTTCGATGGAGGCAAAGGTGCAATCAGGTTCACCGGGACGCTTGGGGATATGGACGACCGCTCCCCCTAAGAGTTCGACCAAACGATTGACGCTATAGTGGCTGCCGCTCCCCACGTTCATCGCGACACCCGTGACCGACGACTCAGCGGCGGCGAGAAACGCAGCGGCCACGTCCGTCACATACGTGAAATCGCGAGTTTGCTTGCCGTCCCCGACGACCGTAAAGGGCTGCCCATTCAATTTCTGCGCGAGAAACACACCAAAGACGGCCCCATAGGCCCCGCTCGTCCGGGAACGTGTCCCGTAGACATTGAACAATCGTAGCGAGAGCGCGGGAAGTTTGTAGACCTGAGCCCAATGCAGTACGAGCTCCTCGCCAAGATACTTCGTCAGCGCATACGGATATTGAGGTTTGATCGGAGCCGACTCCGGCGTCGGATAGACATCCGGAATACCGTAGCTTGACGAGGAGGCTGCATAGACAAACCGGTGCGCACCGCAGGACCGCGCACATTCAAGCACATTGAACGTACCTGTGACGTTCGTGCTGTAGTACTGCGCCGGCATTTCGATTGAGGGAACGATATCGGCAAGCCCTGCAAGGTGGAACACCCAGTCCACTCCTCGAAAAGCCGGCTGCAAAGAGGGGAGATCACGAATATCCGCCTGAACGAAAGCACACCGTGGATTGCCGGTCGCGGCCTTCAGGTTGCTCATTCGACCGGATGTGAGGTTGTCCACGACGATGACGTCATGCCCCTTCTGAAGCAACAGTTCAGTCAAGTGACTTCCGATGAATCCTGCCCCTCCCGTAACCACACACTTCATACGACGTTATCCCTCATGCATGACCGGCGCAGTCATATCGATTCAGATGAAGTTCACATGCTCGATTTTCTCTTCACGCAGCGTGAATAAATATCGATTCACCTCATCCATCCGGCAATTCTTGCGACAGTCCTTAATGTTCAATTCATGCCGCACATAGTGAAAATTGCTTTTCCGTTCAGGGCCTTCCCAAATAGACTGAAACGTCCGCTCATTAATGTTTCCATACGCAAAACGCTCGTCAAGCAGGTACGCGCTACAGCCGTACACCGCGCCATCGGCCATAATATAGGCCCAAAAGAACGGCGTGGCATTGCATTTGGTATAGCGCTCACGCTCATCTTGGGTGTATTTCTTCATCGTATTCTCACGAAACACCACGTGGAAGCTCTCGGTATTGAGAACCCGAAGCGTATCGGCCAGATCCAGATAGTTGTTGTAGTTGATATCCTCGTACATGTGCGTCTCACTGAACAGATGCTGAGAATATGGCTTGACGACTAGATAATCAAGACCGATTTCATCCCGGCAAATTTTCGCGAGCAGTTCCATCTCATGCGCGTTCTCGGGCAGCAACACAGCTTGCGCTCCCAACGCACACCGCAGTCCGGCCCGTCGCTTGGCGGCGACCGCATTCTTAAGATTGGCTATCACCCGATGAAAATCTCGCTCTTTCGTGCAATGAATCTTGGCATAACTCGCTGCCGTTCCGGCGTTGATCGATGTCTTGACCCACGAGACCAGCGGAAGAGACCGCTCGACGAACGCCTCATTCAGAGCCGTGGCGTTGGTCGTAAACGAGATGTCGATGCCGGCTCCGCTGGTGGCACCGACCAGCTCATTGATGTTTCTATGCAGGAGCGGCTCGCCTTCGCCGGCAAACATGATGCTCTTGATTCCCAAACGCCCCATTTCAGCAACACGCTCCGAGAACATCGCGACATCCAGCATTCGACTTTTGTAACCGATGTAATCAACGGCGCAGAACGTACATCGGTGATTGCAGGCACCCACCGGAGAGACCTCGATGTAAATCGGGTAAACAGCCTTTGCTTTTTCCCAATCATCGTCGGCATCCAAAAACTGCGCGACACGTTGCGGGTGATAGATGAGTTTATGGCTATCGATTCCAAATTTATCCATGGAGCAACCTGTTTATCAAATGCTCAGCATGCGACATGGGAACACCCTCCTATCCCTCATCGGAAGCCTGCGCTTGGCAGAACGCTTTGGCCAAGCCTCCTTCTATAGTCAGGCCTACGGACATCACACAAGAATCGCGGCAAGCTTCGGCTAGGTATACCGGCCAATGGTGTGGACGTCACGCATATATCATACAATCAGAATGCTCACAAGGTACGCTCGTCTCTATCCGTAAGCCGGAGCCTCGCGGCATTTACAAACCCAGGACAGCACTCATCACCATTCACCCGCTGACCAGCTCGACCGTAGGGTTGTGATAGGCACCGAGCACATCTTCCACATTGCCGTGAGCAGTCACGCGCCCATGCTCGAGTAGCAATGCCTTATTGCAAAATCGTTTAATGACCGAATCGGAATGAGAGGCAAGGACGATAATCTTGCTTCTGTTCATGAACTCACTCAGCCGTTTCTCCGCCTTTTCCATGAACGCGGCATCACCCGTGCCGATGATTTCATCCATGAGCAAGATGTCGGAATCCATTGCCGTAACGGTGGCGAACGCGAGTCGTGTCGTCATACCGGAAGAATAAATACGGACAGGAAGGTTGAGATAATCGCCAAGCTCCGTGAAGGCGGCAATTTCATCAAGCTTCTGAGACACCTCCGTGCGCTTCATGCCCAGCAGGAGTCCACGGATCATAATATTCTCCAAGCCCGTCGCCTCCGGCTCCATGCCGAGAGAAATATTGAGTGTCGACACGATCCGACCCTGTATCCGAACAAGCCCGGCGGTCGGCTGATAGATACCGGCCAATACCTTCAGCAAGGTGGATTTCCCGGCACCGTTATGGCCGACAAGGCCGATACGGTCCCCTTCGCACAGAGACAAGCTGATGTCCTGAAGCGCTTTCACCACAGAGACCGTCTTGTTTGAAGCAATCAGCCCTCCCGTGGCGGCACCCAAAAGGCGAGTCTTCAGTGAAAGATTCGCCGTTCCAACCAATGGATAATCCAGACTCAGATTGCGGATCTCGATCGAACTTACCCGAGACATCTCATACCCAAAAGGCGATGCGACCGCTCTTGGCTCGATAGAGCACTGCGGCGAGGATCGCACTCGCAAAAAGAGTCACTGTAGCCCCCACCCAAGAAGCCAATTGTGGAGAATGCCCTAATAACGGAGAGCGCACCAAATCGACAAAATGGGCGAGGGGGTTCAGGGCAACCACCCAACTGCCTTCGGGTAGTAGCCGGGGGAACCAGAATATCGGCGTGATAAAAAATCCCACCTGGAGAAGATTTTGCGTAATCTGCGAAAGATCCCTGAATCGCACCCCAATGACACTGAGCGCAATCCCAATCGACGCAAGATTGAGCAGCACCAGGATAAATCCCGGCAAGACCAGCAACCCAAACCATCCTGGCCAAATACTGAAATAGACGTACACACCGAGCACAATGAGCAGATTGTGCCCTAGAATAATGAGGCCTCTCGCGAGCGCGCGAAGATGAATGATAAGCAGATTAATCCGCATCTCCTTGATATACAGCGCGTTGTCAATAAAAAGATTGGGCATTTCACCAAGACTACCGGCAATGAAGCTCCAGGCCACAAACCCTATCGAAAGAAACGGCAGCAGCTCGGATATATCCGCTTTAAACAGCTGACTGTACACGCTTCCGAGCGTGACACAGAAAATCGCCATGCTGAGGGTGATCCAAAACGGACCGATCTTTGAACGTCGATATTTCGTTTTAATATCCTGCCAAGCGAGAAACGACCATCGGTCATACGCCAAAAGAGCGGCGAGCAAATCGTTCTGTTGGTCAATCTGCTGAGTATCTGAGGAACGAGTCATCGATTCAGATCCCTATCGTGACCGACTCGCGCAACCTGGTTTTGAGCCCTCACCATCAGATCTATCACTACGCCATACCAGCTCATACAAAAGCAATGACTCAGAACATATGAGTCAGGGACCTGTGCACGGTCAGTTCTTCTTAATACAAAAAGGACGCTCAACATTCCCATCTCTGGTAAGGCTTTCGTCCACGTACTGCCGACGAACAACGCAACGGGAAACTACGCCTCGTCGAGACTTCCAAAGAACAATACCTAGCCGTTCCTCTCATCTCTCCGTTTCCGACGGATCAATCTCGGAGAACTGTTTTACCTGGCAACGTGTCCATGAAGGAGGCTGAGCAAATATTGTCCGTATCGATTTTTAGATAGTGGCTGCGCCAGTGCGTCTAGTTGAGCAGCATCGATCCATTGCTGTCTGTACGCTATTTCTTCCGGACATGCCACCTTTAAGCCTTGCCGGTTTTCCAGCGTGGCGATAAACTGACTCGCCTCCAGCAACGATTCATGCGTGCCGGTGTCCAGCCAGGCATAGCCTCGCCCCATCATTTCAACGTTCAAGGCCCCCTGCTCCAGGTACAGTCTATTGAGATCCGTGATCTCCAGTTCACCACGGAGCGACGGCTTCAGGTTTTTAGCAAAATCGACGACCTGCTCATCATAGAAATACAGTCCCGTCACGGCATAGCTGGATTTCGGCTGCTTAGGTTTTTCTTCCAGTGTGAGCACCTTCCCCTTTCTGTCAAACTCAACTACTCCGTACCGCTCCGGATCCTGAACATGGTAGGCAAAAACCGTGGCCCCGTTCGTGCGCTCCATTGCGTTGCCAAGTAGTCCGGGAAGGTCATGCCCATAAAAGATGTTATCTCCCAGAACCAACGCCGATGGATGAGTCCCGATAAACGACTCACCGATGATGAACGCCTGAGCAAGACCATCCGGCGAGGGCTGCGCCGCATACTGTAAATTCAGACCCCATTGCGTGCCGGTCTGAAGCAGCTGTTCGAACCGCGGAGTGTCCTGCGGTGTAGAGATGATGAGGATATCCCGAATTCCGGCTAGCATAAGCACACTGAGCGGGTAGTAGATCATCGGCTTATCGAACACCGGCAGCAGCTGCTTGCTGATCGCCAATGTTGCCGGATGCAGCCTGGTACCGGCTCCGCCGGCCAGGATGATACCTTTTCTGGGGAGTGGAGAGTGGAGAGTGGAGAGTGGAGTCATGCGAAGCTCCATTGTTTATGCAGACAGGTCAACAATTTTCCTGCGCTATCAGCAAGATCGAATGCTGGATGATCGGGAGTTGTAAGACCCAACATGACCGCAAGTTGCATCTGAGTTTCTAGTTCCGCGAGTGAGCCGCGTGACATACCGATAAAATGAAGGTACTCCTTTGTTCCATTCCGCCCTGCACCCTCGGCGAGATTACTTGGGATAGAGACGGCTGCACGTCTCATTTGCTGAGAGAGGCCATATCGTTCCTCCACTGGAAACGTCGCCGTCATTGATACACGGCTTTAGCCAACTCCATCGAGAACTTCCAAGCATCAAGCTGCTCGTGCGGCTTCCCCTTCCTCATTTTCCACTTTCTACTTCCCATTCAGCAGAATCTGTTGCAGCACATGCCGCACCCCATTCCGCCAATCAGGCAACTCGAAACCAAAAGCCCTACGCAACTTGCCAGTATCCAACCGCGAATTAGCAGGGCGCTTAGCAGCAGTGGGATATTCCGATGAGCGAATCCCTCGAATGGCCTCCGGCACGAGCTTGAGTGGTTTCCCAGCGGCCAGGGCTTCCGACACGACAAACCTCGCGTACTCACACCACGTTGTCTCACCTCCGGCGACCACATGGTAGAGACCGAACGGAAAATGATTGTCTCCATCACGTTGCCGTTGCCGGATCAACTGGGCCGTCACATCCGCCAGCAGGGCAGCCGACGTTGGAGCGCCATGTTGATCGGCCACCACATTCAGTTGTTCCCGCTCAAGAGCCAATCGCAGGATCGTTTTTGCAAAATTATTCCCGTGGGCTCCGACTACCCAGCTTGTACGAAAAATGAGATGTCGGGCCTGACTTTGCTGAAGCGCGATCTCGCCATCTCTCTTGGTCCGCCCATAGACACTTTGTGGATTCGGAAGATCCTCTTCCGCATAGGCGCCCTGGTTGAGGCCATCGAACACATAGTCGGTCGAGTAATGCACCACCCATGCTCCTAGCTTCGCCGCTTCATCTCCGAGAACTCCTGGCGCCACGGCATTGACGGCATGAGCTAACGCGGGCTCTGATTCGGCTTTGTCCACCGCCGTGTACGCTCCGGGATTGACGATCAGGTCCGGCCTGACCGACCGCACCAGAGTAGAAACTGCGGCAGCATCAGCCAAATCGCAGTCAGCGTAATCGACGGCGTGGATCTCCCCCAACGGAGCCAAGGCACGTTGAAGCTCGAACCCGACCTGACCATGTTTGCCTGTTAACAGAATTCTCATCGAGGTCAGGAGCTGTAGTGCTTGTCAATCCAGTGACGATAGGCACCGCTGGTGACATTTGCAACCCAACTCTGGTTCTCAAGGTACCAGGCGACCGTTTTACGGAGGCCCGTTTCAAAGGTCTCCTGAGGCCTCCAGCCCAGCTCACGCTCAAGTTTCGTGGCGTTTATGGCATAACGACGATCATGTCCAGGTCGGTCCTTCACAAAGGTGATCAGAGAACGGTACGTGGTACGTGGCAAGTGGCAGGTGGCAGGTGGGGCAAGTTCATCCAGACTGTCGCAGAGAGTGCGGACAACGTCGAGATTGGTCTTTTCACTTTTTCCGCCGATGTTATAGGTCTCTCCCACAAGCCCCCCTTCGAGCACAAGCCCGATGGCTCGGCAGTGATCGTTCACGTACAACCAGTCCCGCACTTGCAATCCATCGCCATAGATCGGAAGTGGTTTCCCGGCCAATGCATTCAAGATGCAGAGCGGGATCAGCTTCTCTGGAAATTGGAACGGGCCATAGTTGTTCGAACAATTGGTGGTCAGAACCGGAAGACCATAGGTATGGTAATAGGCCCGGACAAGATGATCACTGGCAGCCTTGCTGGCCGAATAGGGGCTGTTGGGCTCGTAACGATTCGTCTCACTGAAAGCCGGCGCATCATTTGTCAATGAGCCGTACACCTCATCGGTAGAAACATGCAAAAACCGGAAACGCCGTTTGGCTTGGCCTTCCAATGTACCCCAATACGCGCGCACCGATTCAAGCAAGTGAAAGGTGCCGACGATATTGGTCTGGATAAATTCACCGGGCCCATGAATGGAGCGATCGACATGACTTTCGGCGGCAAAGTTGATGATCGCGCGGGGGCAATGCTCCGTCAACAGTTTGTCGACGAGCACAGCGTCGCCGATGTCACCCCGCACAAAGATATGTTTTGCGTTCCCTTGCAAACTGGCAAGATTCTCAAGATTACCCGCGTAGGTGAGCTTATCGAGATTGATGACGGGTTCATCATGCCCCGCCAACCAGTCGAGCACAAAATTGGCCCCGATAAACCCTGCTCCACCGGTGACCAGGATACTCATCTGACGGGTGAGACTCCTATGAAGCCTGGCGGATCCAACCATGAGTCCTGCACATAGGCGCTACAGGGTCTCATTACGATACACGTTGAGGGGTGGCAGGTTGAAAGCTCGGCACCAGTCGTTTGAGATCCTGTACTAGCTCATCTTCATCACAATTCGGGAGATTCACCTGCAACATCTCCAACCATTGATCCAGCTCGCCGACAGACACCGGGGCACCGCTTGCTCGATTGATTTTCGCATGGGCCGTGGGTTCGACTTGTTCCTGTTCCTCGAAGAGTTCTTCGTACATCTTTTCTCCGGGCCGCAGGCCGGTGTAGACAATGTCAATGTCTTTCCCGGGAACCAGTCCGGCCAAGACGATCATATTCCTGGCTAAATCAGCCACCTTGATCTGTTCTCCCATGTCCAGAACGAAGACTTCCCCTCCACGCCCCATCGAACTCGCCTGGAGCACCAGTTGCACCGCCTCCGGAATCGTCATGAAAAACCGTTTGATTTCCGGGTGGGTGACGGTCACAGGCCCGCCCTTCCGGATCTGTTCCGTGAACAGAGGAACCACGCTCCCGTTGCTGCCCAGCACGTTCCCGAACCGCACCACCGTAAACTTTGTGAGACCGGAGCCATTGAACTCCTGCATCATATGTTCGGCGATTCGTTTGGTCACGCCCATCACGCTTGATGGATTGACCGCCTTGTCCGTGGAGATCAGGACAAATCGGCCGACGCCTGCCTTGACAGCGGCCTCGGCGACCACGCGAGTGCCCAAGATATTGTTACGAATCGCTTCTTTCGGATTCAGTTCCATCAGTGGAACATGTTTGTGCGCGGCGGCATGAAACACAATGTCGGGGCCGGTCTGCCGAAACACTTCCGCCACACGATCCGGCACGGTCACATCTCCGATGATGGGAATAATTTTCACCCTCGGGAAGGTTGTCTGCAGCTCCAGCAAAAGCGAATGTAACGCATTCTCATAGCGCTCAAACAGGACGACCGCCTGAGGTGTGTGCCGGGCGATCTGCCGGCAAAGTTCCGATCCGATCGACCCACCCGCGCCGGTCACCAGGAGCGTTTTCCCACTGATGTGAGGGGCCAACTCTTGGGAATCCGTCCGGATCGGCTCACGCTGGAGCAAATCATCGACGCTCATCGGTCGCACGTGATGCAGAGAGACAGGATCATCGAGCAACTGTTTCACATCGGGCAACGTCTTGATCGGCACCGAACAACCTTCCGAGGCAGCAAGAACCTTTTGTTTCACCGTGGTGGAACCTGAGGGAATCGCCACGATGATCTCGTCGACCTTCAATCGTTCTGCGGTTACCTTGATGTCCGTAATGCCTCCCACGACAGGAACCCCATGAATGCTCATCCTCCGCTTGATCGGATCATCGTCGACGAACCCCACCGGACAGCAGTGATAATTCGCATCGTACAGCATGTCCCTGACCAACAGCTCGCCCGCATGCCCCGCACCGACGATCAACACCCGTCGCGCGCCCGGATCGAATATCTGAATCCACTCCCGGAATCCCCGCACCGCCAATCGGATGCCTGCCAAATACAGCGCCGTCAACAAACCCGTCAGGATGATGACGGACCGAGGGTACTGCGTCACCCCGCCCAATTGATGAATCACCCCGTAAAACACGGCGGCGCTGCTGAGTGCGGCCAACAGGATTCTCCAGAGATCGCGAAGGTCCACATATCTCCAGAGTCCCCGCTGAATCCCAAACAACCACAGCCCGATACCGTAGATCAGCAGGACCGCCGGCATGAAGTCCCACATGATCTTCCGGTACTCGGGGGGAACATCCGCATCGAATCGAAGCGCAAATGCCGTCAGGTTCGCCGCAAAAATCAACAGCAGTTCCACGCTGAAGACGAGTATCCAGCGGTACCGGAGTACCCGGTCTCCGAATCGTCGCGTGAGGGAATGGAAAAGTTTTGCGGCTGACTGTTTCATACGCTGGTCGGCACTGCGACGGTGCTCTCCCGCTCCCGGAGCATGGCCTCGGCAGCCAGGATCACCCGCTGTACCGACAATCTCTGGAGGCAGTCACTGAGACTGTTCACATGACGATCACACCCTTCGGCGAGGCACGGGACGCAATCTCCTTCGCCTTGAAGCAAACAGACGTTCCCCTGCCGCTGCGATCCTTGCTTGTGCCACGGGTTCTGTGCGGTTGAAGAAAAGTCCTTCGGCCATGGTCCCCATTTGACAGGATTGGAGGGACCGAACAGCACAACGGACGGCACGCCGACGGCAGCGGCCATGTGACTGACGGCTGTATCCGTTCCAACATACAGCGCGGCGCGACTTAATAGACAGCTCAGGGCCGGCAATGTGACCTGTCCGATCAAATTGACGGATTTGGGTAGCCCACGGATGATCTGGTCGCAATACGATTGCTCGGCTGAGTCGATTCCGGTCACGGCGACGGTCAGCCCGCGATCGATCAACCACCGTCCAAGTGCCACCCATCCATCGACGGTCCACGTCTTATAGGCAAACTTGGGCGACACATGCAGCACCGCGTAGGGCTGAGCACTGAGAATATCAGGAAACAGGGTCTGCACAGATCGTGCGTCCTCGTCCGTCCAGCTTGCCACGGGAGTACCAAGCGGTGTGATGCCCAACGGTGCAAGCAAGCTGAGATTCATGGCCACCGTATGGGTATGGAGATTGTCGAACGGGATCCAGTGATTCAGCAACCTCCGCTTCCACCAGGACTTCTTGTCAGGCAATACCGTCCCTATGCAATACCGGCCTGCCACCCAGGCATGAAAGGTCGGACGATCTCCTGCAAGCACCGACACCGCTACGTCGTAGCGCCGCCACAATGAACGCAGCAAGGCGAGATGAGAACGAATCGCCGGTCGTTCGGCAATCGTCCACACTCGCCGGATATCCGGATTGCCGGAGAGCACATCCTGAGTCCCTTCGAACACCAGCATGTCGATCATCACATGGGGCAAAGCAGCCTTGAGCGAACGAATGACCGGCGTGGCTAACAGGACGTCTCCGATTCGACGCGTACAGACGACCAACACACTGCGAAAATCCCGCTTCATGTCGTCGGCCGCCGCAATATTGCCGATTGATCATCGAGGTCCATTGCCTGATGGTGCTCAAGTCCAATGACGGCTCGAACTGTCGAGGAACGCAGAAGATCATCCAGGCGTTTCTGATTGTCGGGCAACCTTCCACGATCCTGCTCCGGATGCCACAAATGAAACACCGTGGCGGCGAAACGCGCACTCTTATGCTTCACTCCGGCACGGAGCAGTCGGATGACCAGATCGGAATCCTCAAGCCCCCACCCTTCGTACGATTCATCCAGTCCGTTTACACGAACAAAGTCCGTACGCCATGCCGAAAAGTTGCACGTCTTGATGCCTTCCCAGCGATCAGGCATCCATTTTCGAAACGGACCATCCGGCAATTCCATCAGCGGAAGCACACGATTGACCTCCCGCTTCGCCCAGGACAGGGCCCAATCGAATCGGCGCCAGGTGTGAATCGACACCTGGCGGCACAAAACACGGTTCGTCAATCCGGCCGAAAGCAAGACACGATTCGCCCCCAGGAAATATCCCGGTTCGGCGAGCTGTTTATGGGCACGCACGAAATGACCGGAGGGAACGCAGTCTCCATCCGTGAAGACAATATAGTCGGCCCCGGACGATGCCACCGCGCGATTTCGAATAGCAGCGGCTCGAAACCCCTGGTCCTCATGCCAGACATGCGTCAGCTTGAACGGTGCATGCCGCGCATATTGCCGCACGACTTCCGCCGTGTCTTCCTTCGAACCATCATCGGCAACCACAAGCTCAAAATCTTGATCGCTTTGACGGCAATACCCTTCCAGTACTGCTGCCAACGCATCCGGTCTGTTATAGGTCGTCACGATCAACGCCGTTTTCATTTGTCAGACACGTCGCCGGGGCGGCGAAGAGCCGCTTGTTTCGGGAGCGGCCACTGCTCCTGTTGCTCAAACCGCTTGGCATATCGATAGAATGTACCCTCAAAATTTCCGAACGCGATGACAAATCCCGGCCATCCGTCGAGAAAGCCGCGCTTGGCCACATAGTGCTTGAGGAACGACCATATGCCGTGACCAAGGGCAGCTCCCATCGACACGCGCCGATCGGCGAGCTTACAGGCACCCAGCGACGAATACCTATTGGCCTTTTTCACAACCTCTTCAAAATCTCTGAACGGGATCTGCCAAATCGCCTGCTCCAAACGCCCGACCGGCTTATGGCTCAACAGCTCATATCCCTCGTGAACAGGGGACTCCACATACTTCATGGCGCCTTTTCGAAAGAGCTGCGGTTGGCGGAAATTCGGATACCAGCCGGAATGCCTGATCCAACGCCCCATAAAATAGTTCCGCCTCGGCACAAGATAGGCGTCGTGCGCGGGACTTTCGGCAAGAGTGCTGAGAATCTCATCTCGGACTTCCGGCGTGCACTGTTCATCCGTATCGAGACTAAAAATCCATTCATGGGTACAGGCCTTGATGGCTTGATTCCGCAGATGGCCAAATCCATGGAAGGGGATCTGGACGACGCGAGCCCCCAATGCTTCCGCGATTCGAGCGGTCTCATCCGTACTGGCCGAATCAGCGACAATTATTTCGTCCGCCCACAGCACGCTATTAATGGTGTCGGCGATCTTCTTGGCTTCGTTGTACGCGATGATATAAACAGAAAGGCTCATGTCTTCATTTCACCCTGCAGATCATTCCCCGAACACATCAGACCGGAGAACAGGCAGTAGAAGAGCTTCTCGGTATGGTCATTGAGCGCAGGCTGGAAGAAACACGTGATGACAATGGCCACAATCACTCCCCGAGCAAGAAGTCCCGTGACCCTATCGCCGGGAAAAGTTGTCAGTCTCCATTGTTGAACGAACAGCCATAGTAGGAGACCAAGCCCACCGATTCCCACTTGTGCCATGATGAAAAGGTATTGATTGTGAGGATGCGGGGGAACATCGAGACCGGCTTGCTGCGTCCGGGCCCGATAGGATTGAACAAACCCTCCCGTACCGACACCGACTAAGGGGTGATCCTGGATGATTTCAGCCGTGTGGTACGCATATTCCAATCGCCAGCCGATCGAATCCTCCACGACAGCCACTTTAGGATCCCACTGAGTGATGCCGGCGGTCGTCACTTCCACGCGTTGACGAAAGGAGGACGAAACCTGATAGACAGATGAAAATGCAACACAGAGCACCACAAGCGCTGCGAGCATGCCCCTCCATCCGAAACGCACATGAAAGACCAACATGGCAAGTCCGGCCAACACGACATACCCGGTGCGGCCTTGCACCATCAAGAGGACGTTACTCACCGCCAACACTGCAGCGCCCCCCCACCCCCATCGCATCCACCGATCCTGAGATTTCCAGGAAAATACGGCAAAAAGCAATGCACCAAATGCCATCATCACGTTATGGGTCGTATGCTTCTTGAAAACACAGGAGTTCAGCGGACTGCACGCAGTCGGTTCGCCGAGTGGGAGCGAGCCCCCCACAAACAAACTAAAGGACAGGAACAACGTCACAAGTAGCGCAGCTGCGAACGCGACAAGCGCACGGTTTCGCTCCTGTACAGTCATGGCCATCGAGATTAATACCGGGATAATGAGAAGATCCGCATATTTTTTTATCCCCAGAGCCCGCTCTTGCACCGATCCGCCACCCCACAGCGTTCCGAGCAAGAGCCACCCGAACAACAACAGGACGCTCACCGCCACCGGATTCGCGGTGATTCGACGAATCCGCTCCTTCCACTCTCCACCGGCAACCCAACAGACGAGAAGCAGCACGACAAGAATGCTGTCCGCCACGACCCAAATTGGGATCGTGAAGCCGAGCGCGGTTGTCGTCCAACCTGCCGCCCGTCTCGCTTCAAGCCGTAATCGTTCGAGGGACACAGTCACCACGTATGTGCCAAGGCAATCCGGGATGTGCTGATCAGATCTTTACTTGCCGCACCCACAGACCCCATCGTGCACTCCTCTCGCAGTAGGGGCAATGTTGCCGGAAAGGAACTTCTCCGGTGCAAGATAGTCTCAGCGAGCGGGTGGCAAGCCACAAGCACAACTGCTTGCCTTCGGTTGACAGACTGCACCAACCGGGCACGATCAAACTATGTGTTGACCGTCACCCTCGAAGAGTCCTCGGCCGGCATAGCCTGTACCGTCTTTCTACTACCCGCTACCTTAGAATCCGGAACGGAACAAGCCAGTGCTTTTTTCCGTTCTAACGCATGGACAAGTATCGCGAAAAGAGCAAATATCCCCGCCCATGCACCCAGAATAATCAGTCGACCTTTGTCCGTCGAATGGTGATAAGCAACGGCTAGCCCTCCGCACAGAATCATGATCCCGTACTCTGCAAGGACCGTCCGACGATGGCTCCAGCCGCTCAGAACCACCCGCTGGTAATAGTGCTCCCGATGTGCCTCCCAGATCCGCTTTCGACGAAGGGCTCGTCTGAGCAGCGTCACCGTGGCATCCGCAATAAAAGGGGAGAAGATCATGATCGGAACCCACAGATCGAATATTCCGTCACGAACCCCAAGAATCATGAATGTTCCCGCCAGAAATCCAAGCGTAATGCTCCCTGCATCGCCCATAAAGATACGCGCAGGCGGAAAGTTATGCATGAGAAATCCCAGCGCACCCATCGCAACGAATGTGGAGATGATCAGCATGACCGGGAAATGCGTCTGCCATCCGAAATAGGCAAGAAACCCGAACCCCCAAAACGTCATTCCCCCGGCGAAACCGTCCATACCGTCCATAAAGTTATAGAGGTTGGCCATCCAAATCAGAAGAAGGGCGCTCACCGGAATGGCCGCCAGTCCAAGTTCTATCGTCAGCCCTCCGGGAATTTGGATGGATGACAATGTCAATCCAATACCACCGATAATGATAAATGCAGCGGCTGCCTGGACGCCAAGACGAAGACTGGCCGGGAGCCCAATGCAGTCATCGATAAACGACACGATAAAGACCAGAAGCATGGACACCACAATCCAAAGACTGCCTGAGGCAACACCCTTCGGCAACAACGGTTGGGACGGCTGCACAAGCGCAAGAACACTCGCGGCAGCCAGGAGAGCAATCACCACGCTGACAATGACGGCAAGCCCTCCCGTCTGGGGAGTCGGCGTAGCATGCAACGTCCGATCATTCGGATGGGCGAAGATCGAAAGAAACGACGTCGGCGAACACAAGCTTCTGGTGATCAACCAGGCCGATACAAAGGCCAATAGGGCCGGTAATATGACCATCACGATCTGCATGTCTCGCGTATTACCTGAGGAAACGACTCTCTCGATACGAATTCGTTGACGATCCGACGCCTGCCGCTTTACGGTACGAGGCTATCAGTTCAGGAACCGTCTCTGCAAACGAGTGCGTCGCCTGATACCCCAATTCACGAGTAATAGCCGCAGCGCTAAACCAGGCACCACCAATGAGCTTCGTCAGGCGATCAGATGAGAGGGGAATATGCCTGCCACTGAATAGCTGGAGCAAATCTCCAGCCCGGGCGCCTCCCTTAAGTATCCAGAGAGGCACTCGCCACCTTGCGGGTGATCTCCCTAATCCCGCCCGGAGCCAATCATAGAGGTCTGTCACGCAATAGGGATGAGAATCCGCAACGATGTAGGCCGCGCGCGGGAAAGAGGGCATGCGAAGACTCAGCAACACCGCTTGCACGAAATTCTTGGCATGCAACAGGCTTCGAACCATAGGGAGACGGGGCAAGGCAGGAAATCGCCCCTTGTCGATCGCTTCGATCATTTGATACAGATTACCCTTCCGAGTCGGGCCATACACCATGGGGAGCCGGAGCGAGACCGCCGCGAAACCGTGTCGCCCCGCATACTCCGAAACAAGTTGCTCCGCCCGCCATTTTGACCGACCGTAGGCTGTCTGGGGAGCAGGAGTCTGTGTTTCATCGACACACCCACTCGTCTCTTCGCCGAAGACTTTGACCGAACTGGCAAAGACCACATGCCTCACGCCTGCTGCGATTGCCGCATCCAGCACGCATCTCGTCCCGTCGACATTGATGGCGTGGTAGTCCTGCTCTAACCCAGGATCATCGAGCGCATGCACTTTGGCCGCGAGATGCACCACGGCATCACACCCGGATGCCGTTTCCTCCATTTTCCTGGCATCTCGAATATCGCTCCACACCGTCTCAGCCGCAGGAGGAAGCAGTGTGGATTGCTTCGTCTCGCGCACGACCGCTCGCACCGCAATACCCCTCATGCAAAGTTCATTGACGAGCGTATTCCCGAGAAACCCAGCCGCGCCGGTTACCAAGACTTTGGGCATAGCGACCCGCGCAGACGATGATAAGGCGGAACCCTGTTCACCATATCACAACAAAACATTCGCAGTGACTCCACCATCCTCAACGAGGACCATACCGCCACACCACAACAACTACGCGGGGCTAGCAAGAAAACCCCTGGAGCTTACAGCGGACGAGACGCCGTTCAACCCAAGCACGTGTCTTTCTTGGGCGCATGATTTTATAAGAGTAGTTTATAGAGCGCTACCCATTCCGCTGTGACGACAGCGCTGGAAAACTCCTTCGATACGCGATCCCGCGCCTCGCTGCCCAATCGTCGTCGTCCCTCCCGGTCTCGTGAAACCTCCAGCATTGCCGCAGCCAGCGCTTCAATATCACCGACCTCGACCAAGACTCCGGTCCGCTTCTCAACCACCGCATCGATGACACCGTCGATGCGATAGGCAACAGTCGGAATCGCGCAGGCCGCCGCCTCAATAATGACGGAACCGAAGCCTTCCCTATAACTCGGCAATACCAGTACGTCGGCGCTCGCCATATACCGCTCCGGCTCAGATGTCGCTCCAAGCCACCGCACCAGTCCAGGGGCATTCAACGTCCGTCTCCCCAGCTGATCCATCAACCCCGCCTCATCTGGTCCGACGATCCAGAGGTGAACCCGTGGGTTTGCGGCAGACACCTTGTCAAACGCCTGGACCAAATCATGAATGCCTTTATCCTTAGTAAGCCGTCCGACGAACAGAAATACACACTGGTCTTCGTTCACATCGAACTCAGCACGTACCTGATGCCGAGATTCGGTGTCCGGCCTAAAGCGGCGAACATCAACACCGGAGATCGAACCAGGCCCCAATACCGAAATGCCGTCAGACCCAACAACCCGCTCCTTCTTGAGAAATCGGCACTGTGACGGGCTATCCGTGAAGACGGTCGAGGCCAATCGAACGATCAGTCGATCGAATGTTTTCAATATATACCGAACAATCCCGCTTCTATTGGCCCAGACTTGGCCAGTAAACGTATGGTGTCGAAACCGGATCCCCGCACAACAAGCGGCGAGCATGGCCAGCAGACCAGCTTTGGGCGTAATACTGTGCACCGCCGAGAACTTCTCTTTCCGAAACACGGATAAAAGAAAAAGAAACGCACGCAGATCCCTGAATGGGGACACTTCCCTCGCAATGTTCACATCAACCACTCGAATGCGTGGATCAATGTGATCAGATAGTGGATACACCGAACAATTCACACAGAGTGTGACCGAGTACAAGTCGGCCAAGGCCTTCATGTGTGTCAGCAGAAACGCATTGACGACAAAGGGAGTCGTCGCAACAAAACAAATGGATCTCAATGCCTGCGCTCAATGAAACAGTGTCGGTCTCGCGTTAAACCCATCGTGCACTGCCCGTATGGACTGCCGGCAAGTCTAGCGGCTCTGGATCCATGAGAATCGGTTTGATAGCGATGCGATAGACAAGGTCAGGTTTTACAGCGCGATAGAGCCGAACCAACTCTGTAACGGTCAAAAACTCTCCAAGCGGATTCGCACTCAAACGAAGGCGGTTAATAAGAAAAGGTTGAGCCCTCGCTGCTCGATCTTGGAACCATGCTCCAGACCACGCATCACGAACAATATCTTGAACCCTGCATCTCGCCATGATCGTGCAAAATTTATCCACCATACTAGAAATAGGTCACACCGGATGAAACTCTAGGCCCGCCTCTTCAGGACTAGGTTAGCATGGAAATATCAGCGCTATTCGTACACAGTCTGCCACCTTCCCAGTGGCACCCTGCCAGCTCTGAGCTTGCATACAAGCATTTAATTTTCACGGCACTCGATTTACGGATCTTCCACACATGGATATGGCAAAAGAGTCGAACGTTCACATTTGGGTGAGAGGCTGACCTTCATGAACCAAACCACCCCACACAGCCTGCCACTGTTCTCGCTCAGTCTGATTGGCCGATTCCCACGACTGTCGAGATTTTCTCCCAACTGTGTGACCTAATTGGAACATGACATCTCTTGCCATGGCAGCGCCATGTACACCACAGCCCATCAGCGCCCAACTTAATGAGGAGAAATCATTTACTCGAGCCAAAAGCCGGCGACAATAATTGAGTCGACCTCGACCTGATTTCCCAGCTGCAATTTCATTCACACGGTAGCCATACAGGATCTCCTCAAGTGCCGCAAATCGACTATGCCCAAAGCTTTGCAGAAGAAGCGCTTGATCTTCGCACCGAACATCTTCCTCTGAGTAGGGATGAGACATGAACCATATCCGCTTACCCAACCACGTAGCGTGGGCAAGAGGAAAGCCCCACCATGGGCGCCGACATATCTCCTCATGTGAGATTGCTGTTGGATAGCACCCTGCGATTTCTCCTTCTGCTTTAAATATCAGGACGCCGGTTCCCAATAAATCAATTTCGGGATGCTCTTCAAGGAATCGAACCTGTCGTTCAAGACGCTGAGGATACGCGACATCGTCAGCATCCATTCTGGCAATATAGTGCCCCCTAGCAAGACCTACGCATTGATTCAATCTGTACGACAACCCCCTATTCCCCTGTTGGTCTTGAATGAACCGGATTCGAGAGTCGTGCAAAGACGACAGGACATCTTGCGTCTGATCCGTCGAACCATCGTCGGCCACGACCAACTCCCAGTTCTGATATGTTTGAGCCAAAATCGACCGTACCGCGAGCCCAACGGTTGCCGCAGCATTGTGCGCCGACATCGCTACAGTGACCAGCGGCCCCGTCAATCCACTCTCCTCGAGAGCCATACGCTCCTGATAATTTTCCAGAGAGGTCTCAACACCAGCTGGCTCATGATCTCGAATCATGCAGCTCTGATGGGTGATGGACAACCCATCGAATAGGGTCAGCTCATCATTCAGTGCTTACGTCTTTGTCCAATATTTTGGTTGAGCAAGCATCCGCCTGCCTAGGTCAAGTGCGCCTCGAGTTACTCGTTCGCCAAACAAGCGCCATATTAGAAACCTCAGATACACCTTGACCGTTGACCACAGCCAAGGGAGAGGCGGAAATCTCTGCCCATGCATTCGCTGCGCTCGCCTTGACTCAGACAGGCTAAGCAGGGCGGACACTGGATTACTACTAATCCCGCCTTGCCGGACACCAGCAACAATAAGATTCGGAATAAATAACGCATCAGCGTGCGTCAGTTCGCGCAGGAGCATCTCATAGTCTCCCGCGATGCAAAAGGACTCATCAAACGTGCCGTACTGTTGAAACACACTCCGGTGGTGCATCAGACCAGGGTGCGGGAGGCACATGCTTGCAAGAAATCTTCTCTTCATCCTTGGCCAAGGCGCTCCGATTCGGTACAGACTTTCCCCTTTGCCGTTAATCAACATGTCCTGCCCATACACCACGCGAATACCGGGGGAGAGAGTTCTTATCTCCTCACTGATTCGAGTCAAGACGTCCGGATCCCATAAAAAATCATCCGCTCCTAGAAAGCAGATCCATTCCCCTGTTGTTTTCGAGCACCCCTTATTCCAGGCATGATAGATTCCGCGGTCCGGCTCTGATACCCAGTACGTAACCGTTTGCGGATTAGCCTTCAATATGTCGACGGTCCCATCCGTCGACCCTCCGTCGATCACGATCAGCTCTTTATGCCGATACGTTTGCCGTGCAACGCTATCGATGCACTGCTGGAGAGTCCCTTCACTGTTAAACGTAGCGACAATGGTCGAGATCAATAAGGGTGTTTTTCTCTCGACAGCCATCCGCATCTCCTAAGGCTCCACCATCCCAGGACACATTAAAGATTCTGTTCAGCAGAGCTTGCGGTAGACATCCAGGGTTTCAGCAGCACATCGATCCCAAGAGAAACTTTTCAAACGAATACGGCCTCTCGCAATCAGTAGTTTCCTGTGGCTATCCGACATCACGACGCGTTCGATTGCCGCGCGCATGGCTTCAACATCATGGGGATCAAAGTATTCGCCCGCATCACCCACGACCTCAGGCATTGAGCTTGTGTTGCTACAAACGACCGGACAATCATGTGACATGGCCTCTAGTGGCGGAATACCGAATCCCTCATAAAGAGATGGATAGACCAATGCACTGGCGCTCGCATAGAGGCTGGCAAGTAACCGGTCATCACCCCCACGCTGTATGACATCACCCTCATTCAAGCTGAACGCTTGCATCGCACCCAACTCATCCCTGGTAAACACTCCGCCCCCGAAACAGACCAGCCCATAACAAGCCCGGAGTTGCCGCGAAGCGGCATACGCTTCCAGAAGACGGAAGTAGTTCTTGTACCCGCCACGTTGACCGACATAAAGCAAGAATGGCTTCTTTGTCGGCAAATCCGCACCCTTGACTCGCTTTTCATCAGCAATCATCAGGTCGAACCCGTGGTAGATCACCGAGATCTTTTCCGGAGGCAATCCGAAAATTTCAATTACATCCCGGCGTGTGGACTCAGAAACACAAATCACATGATCCGCACGCGCTGCTGCCAGTGCCTTGTCGCGAGCAGTTTTGTCCCTTTGTAGGAAGCTCGAGGCATACTTTTCGTAAATCATGTCATGAATCGTTAGTACGTGCCGTGCTCGGCGGGGGGCCAGGGGATACTGGCAATAATATGTCTCATGTACAACATCCGGTGCCATTGCCCGAATCATCACGGCCCCCGTCAGCATGTTACACCGACGCAGAATGCCAGCATGACACATAAATGGCGCCCGGAATCCTGACACAATGTTCGCGGGCACATTCGCGAGATAGGCATTAATATGCACCGGCGCAACAATCGAAACTTGGACGTCAGGATCTTTAGCGATGCGTGGCGCGATCTCGCAAAAATACCGAGAAATCCCCCCGTAGGTCTGTGAACAGAATATTTGCGGATCATAGGCGATCTTCATCTACTCGATACACACCGGGCATTGGTTTAGCTGTATCGACGCTTCCACTCGTCCGAATAAAGATCGAGGTCTGTAAGAGGAACTGCTCGATTACGGTCATGATCAAAAACCAGCATGTCACGGATGAGGTTAACCCGATTCATTCCTCGCACGAACGTTAAACGGCCAGTTCCATCTCGCGATTCACGAAATCGAGAACCATATGAAGAAACCTCTTCAATAGCGGAAAGAACCTCTTGCGACCGATCATTCCGGACAAAAAATGCGTTGCATCCGTTGCGGTTGGTGCCGACAAATGTGTACCCCTTTGCATTCCCAAGACCGATCAGCGCCTGAAGTGAGGCTCCAAAGTAGAGGTTCGAGTAATGCGCGCGGGTCCTCTGAAAGTCTGCTTGATATGGGATCGTAATCCGCCGTAAGTCTCCAAACACCGCATTATATTCACAAACAACTATGACTGGTTTGACAACACTAATGCTCTCCCACACCCAGTAGTCATTTCCATCAATGTCGATACTTAATATTCCGATATCAGTGCCAAATTGGCCCGCAGCAATTAATCCATTGATGTTATCGCGATCAATGAATGCACAGAGTGCTATCACGTCAAACCGCCATGCTATCTCTTGAGTCTGAATGTCTCTAACATGTTCAGCCGAGCCATCGATCACCAATCCTCTCCAGCTGCGCAACCACAACAACAGACGGGTATTAGACTCCCGATAGTCTTCCACACCAAACTCAACGAAGGTTTCTGGAATACCAGGCAATCGTTCAACAAGCCAATCAAGGATTCCGTCCTCCCCCCACTGTGAGAACCCGCTGAATTCAACATCAGCCAGAGTACGAATACGATTTTTTTGTCTATTGGCATGTGCATGAACCAAACACTGGGCAACAACTAACTTCTCTCTATCCTTTGGAGGACGAGCAAGACTAGATAAGAAATGCCTAAGGAAGGCTCTCATGAACTTTTCACCGTTCTATTGAACCTGTTTGTATCTGTTGATCTGGCAGGTACTCACGTATTTAGCCATCACTTAATCGGTCCCCGCGAAATAGCTCTGGACTCTGCGTGAAAGAATGGGCAACCGCTGCAGTACCCGAGTGATTATCGAACGCTTAGATGGCACACAGGCCTGATACAAACTTTTGAGGATCCGCGCATCGAGACTATTGGCCGAGCAAAACTTGAGCGGCATCCAACATTCATCAATCGATGCGTGCTCCCACTGAGGACTAACCCCACAATGTGTACCTGAATGATCGAGCCCAATATTCGCCACCAACGTCTTGACCGGATAGATGCAATGCATCTGATTAGCATAGTGTGCATAACCAAAGCGGATTGCCCAGGAATCGATCCGTCCCTCATGTTGCATCGTCAACGTCTGAGTCAGATCTGGACCACCTCGATCAAATAGTTCCTGCGCCTCACGGTTCCGCATGAAAGTCTCGTAATACTCCATATCCCACTTGACTCGATTCCAGCGGTCAGTCCAAGTTGCCCACCCCCAAGAACAGCATCGAAACGCCGCGTAGGTATCCCACACGTAGTCATACGGAATGAGCATGGTCTGCTCAGGAAAGTTGTAGGCTGTGATTGAGAAGGCCTTCGGATCGAGCTCGTAGTGTTGAAGAGCCGCATTCATATACTCAAGAAAGTGTGGCGACGTTACCAAATCATCTTCCAGTACGATGACGCACCCATATTGATTGACCACGGTAGTCACACCGTTAATGATGGAATTAGCCAGTCCCCAATTCCTGTCTCGCTCGACGATGCTGACTGAGCGGAATCCCGTGATCGTCTTCACGTAGTTACGAACGTCGCGTACTGCAGCTACAACGCTAGAGTTTTTAGGCGCGTCAGAATAGATAATAAGGTCGCTTTCTTTGGTAAGCGTATTCTTTTGCAACGCCTCAACTGTTTGCCTGGCATGGAGGAGGCGGTTGTAGACGAAGAGGACAATCGGAGCAGGCATCGTTACGATTTAGTGGCATCCACGATCAGAGAGACATGCATAGTTAAACATGTCGGTTATGCAGACCCGCACGGGATAACGTGTGCGGTAAAACTCTCTTCCACATACTAGGCTTCCTAGAGAATCTTCCATATTCCTGGGCAGTGGCCTAAATTTAAAGGCCGCTAAGCATTCTCGCAGCTAGATGTTAAGGCAATTGCCTTCCTTATAAAAAATGGTCGTCATCGAAGATTCCGTAGCAATAGGGATAGGACCTTCGAAGTCGAGGCGTCGAAACCCTTTTTCGAGAAGAAAGTCGATGCCGGAGGAGTATTGGTGACGCTCGCTGTTGTCGAGCAATAGAACGCCATCGGACGTCAGCGCCCCTAATGAATGCTTAATACAGCTCACACGATCACGGCCATCAATCACCACAATATGAAATCGTCCGGGAAATTGCTCTATAAACTCGGCATAGCCGGGGCCACACTGCCTGAGCTCTAATCGCACATTGACTCCGATCTGATTTTTCATTTCGGAGTACCATTCGGGATCGTGCTCGCAACACACCACACGAGCGACTCGCTCCGCCCACCACAGCGTTGAGTTTCCACAACCGAACTCGAACACCTCCATCTTCGATGTCACGCGAGACTTCAGAAATGACAGGCACGGGTACGTAATCCATGGAATCGGTTTCCCTTCTGCATCTATGGACCGTTTTGTCCTCCAACTCTTGAACCAACCGGACTGAACCAGATACCCGCACTTCCGCAATGAGTATATCGCGAGCAAATCCGTATTGGATAATGCGGCGAGTAATTTCCGCTTTACAAATGTCATGCTTCGGCAGGCAAGCTATAACTGAAGATCTAGTGCGTCCAAATGGATCGTGGGGAACGAAACAGTTTCATGGCTTGAAGGGGACTAAACGCTCGCATCATTGAAGCTGCCTGAGACCGCGTGGACTTAAACAGAATCAGCGAGAATGTCGCAACAAAGCAGGAAACAACCGTGGCTGCGGCTGCTCCCTGAGCGCCATAGTCAGGAATCAACGCTAAATTCAGCGCAATATTTACCGTGAGCCCCAGCATGGTGCGAAACATCGATATCTTCAACAAATTTTCCGCCAATAGATACTGACTACTTACCACGCCAAGATAAATAGCTACGGCCGACCATGTGTGCAACGCGAGCACGGAACCTGCCTGCTGATACTCCTGGCCAAAGAGGATGTTCACCAGCGATGTCGAAACCAGACTGATGATTATCGCGACAACAAGACTAGCCCACGCCGTGCACACATACAGTATCTCCATTCTCTTTATAAAAAGGGCCTGATGGTCCCGCTTTGCGCGAAGCAAAACAGGCTGGAGCGCTCCCATGAGAGCCATGGGCACAAAATTCCACGCTTCAGAGATGCGGGTTGCCGCTCCATAGACGCCCGTCTCATATGCTCCGTGCATTTCATTCAGCATGACGACATCTAGCTTCATATACAGGACTGATGAAACCCCTGCGAACAGGAGTGGCCAGCTATCGCGAAATAGTTTCATCATCGAAGCCTTAGAAACACTCCAATTCCCCAGTCGTTCCCCACACCCGTAATAGGCCATCACGAGTGCTGCCGCGCTTAATGCGGCTTCAACGCTGAGCAAGACTGCAAATGCGATTACGGATGCCCCACTGAGGACAAGAAGAAGCCGGAAGAAAGACGCCGTAAGGAACGCAATGGTTTTACTCAGTACGGCAGCCTTCGGCCGCTGCTCTGCCTGGAACCATATAGCAATTCCTTCAAATGGGGCGAGCAGAAGACTTGCAGCAACAACGGCGACGATAACCCTTTCCGAAATTTCATGTTGGAGTGATGAAACAATGAGAACGATGCCTGCCGCGAGAATACTGCCTAAAGCTCTGAGCACAAACTGCGATCCTAGGACAATATGGCTGGCCCTTGGATCAGCGACAATCTCTCGAATAACCACCGAATCGGCAGCCAATGCGGAAAGAGAGCCTCCAATGGTGACCACCGCAATGGCAAAGCTATATTTTCCAAATTGCTCTGGGCCTAAATGCCGGGCCACGAGAATACCGACTACCAATCCGACGACTAATCGTGTGATTTGGTTGGCGCTTAACCAAGCCGTATTAGTCAGGACACGACGGGCACCGGGAGTAATCTCCATAACTGACTGGTTCAATGCTAAGTGGGGAATTTACTATTTGCTCTGCACACTGTTGAAGGAATTCGAGAAACGTGTCATGCCGGCACCACATCATTCACATCGATTTCAACGGCCGCCGCTTGTTGGATCAGATGCACCCCGATCACCAACCGATGTCGCTTATCCTTTCGTAACAGAATTCCGTGAGCACCCTGCAAGGGGCCGCGAACGACCTCCACCCTCATACCCTCGTGCAGATAGGGGTGAGGATCATAGGGAAGCACACTGGTCATGAGACGGCGCAAGGCGTCAATCTCCTGTTCTGGAATCGGCTCAGGACGTGTGCCACTGCCGACAATTTCAACGACCCCCGTGGTTTTTTGCACCGGCTCCTTCCCTTGCTGAGAAAACCGCACGAAACAGTAGCCGGAAAACAACGGGACCTCGATCTCTTTTTTCCTGTCCTTCCACTGGCTCAGTCGTTTGACCGTCGGAAGCAGCCGCTCGATTCCCTGTTTACCCAACTGATCTCGCACCAACTTCTCATGGCGGGACTTTGTTCGAAGGGCATACCAGTTGAGCGTGCGTGCCTGGTCCATTTGGTCCGTCTCGGCTATTTTGTCCGTCTGGTCTGTCTGGTTGATCTCGTCTATCTGGTCTGTTTTATCTTTGTTCGGAGGTATTTGATGAGCCCAGAGATGATTTTACCGGTTTTCTCCGCTTGTGCATAAATCTTATCGAAGCTCTCTTGTGAAACATACTTTTGGTCAATCGTGACATAGAGATGACTCTGGACTTCCGCAGCTGAGGACATCGCGACGAACAAGAATTGCACAAATTCCTTGTCAGAATGTCGGACTAATCCTTCAGCAATATTCGACATGACTGATACCGATGCCGCCTGTATCTGCCCACACAGTCGGATGTCGCGCTGCCAGATCGGATTTTGTCCTATCGCTTCATAGACCAACCGGGTGAGTTTCCGAGCTTCTTTCCAGCAGTCAAGATCTTCAAAACGAGTGACCTTCATGATAGTGGTCTATCTGGTCTGTTTGGTCTATTTTGTCTTTCTGGTCAACTGACCGGACAGACGAGACAGACCAGATAGACATCTCCCACCAGACAGACTGTTTTTGATATAGCTTCGCCCTCTCACTTACAGTGCGCAGAAAAACCACCTTCTTGCTCGCTTACACCGACGAAGTCAGTGCGACAATTTTGTTACCCGGAACGTGCTGATGCTCCAGTTTCGAGCGGAGCCCGGCCAACTGGCCAACGTTCGCCAGCAACACCGCATCAAACTCCCACTCTTGCAAGACATCTGACGACCAGACCGGATACGAGAGAAACGATTCCTGCCGCCCATCATCCACGAAGCCAACCAACGTCAGCTGCATTTCACGGAGCGACAGATAGACCATCTCCGCAAGTTCACTGGTTCCATAAATGACGACCCGCTTCATTCCATTCTGAGCCATGTGAGACAGGGCTTCCCTGAGTCGCGCGCGCATATCGCGATAATGGGACAGCGAGTACTCCAAGTGAAGGGAGGCCAGTCTCGATTTCTCAGCAAACCCTTGTGGCGTCAATACGTAGCGAACACGGTGGGAGGGGATCGTGGTAACGGTGATATACCCGTTTCGCACCAACCGTTTCAGGTACAGATTTGCAAGTCCCAAGGCAACCCCGAGCTTTGCAGCAAGGGAACGTTGCGTCACCCCGCCGTCTCGCTCCACTTCTGTCAGCAAGAGCAGATCTCGTTGGCCTTGCAGATTCATAGAGTTAGGCGTTCTCCGCAAATATGTTCAGGATATGAACATATACATGGAATGGAGTCAAGGCCACGGCCGAGAAACCGTCATGCATCCGGCTGATGATCGGCCTTAGACGTGGTGTACGACGAGAGCCGAAGGGACATCGATCACCTGCCTAATGACGGCTGCCACCTTGTCGACTGTGAAATGGTCAAGACAGTCCCAATACGAACAGGCTTCCCCGATACATTTGTCGCACGTAGGAACATCCGGACGTAGCAGGACTCCCGTTCCAAGGGGCTTCCATCTCACCGGCAAATTGTTTCGCCGGGGATCAAACAGGCTGACCGCAGGGATGCCCAACGCCGCCGCCATGTGGGCTGGTCCTGTAGCCCCAGAAACGACCACACGAGCGTTGGCAATCACGGCCATGAGCTGGCGAAGCGACAGTTGCCCCATGCAGTTCATAATCCGGGTTGAGATCGGTATAGATGACGGGGCATCGGCGTCAAACTGTTTCTTTTCTGACTCGCTGCCGGTCAAGATCACCCCATAACCGGCTTGCGCCAATGCAAGAGCCAAATCCCGGTAAGACTCCGGTCGCCAGCGGCGTGCAGAGAGGCCTCCCGGATGAATCACGACTCGCGGGTTGGACAGATTCGCCCAATATGATGCCCCGAGAGTTCGCTCTTCCTCCGTCACGAAGAGAGCCGGCGGTCGAACCTTTTCCGGACTCAAGCCCAGTCCCCTCAACATCTCGACGTTGTATTCTGACTCATGCTTGGAAAACTCGCTGCGATGTTCATAGATCCGTCGATTCGCCAACGGGCTGTACCAGCGATAACCCGTGGCGATTCGTATCGGTACCCGCGCCAGCCAGGCCGCCCACATCAGCCGGCGAAACGGTTTGAGAAACACCGCCGCATCAACTCCCTGCAAAAAGGCACGGCGCAATTCTGCCGACGGATCTGTCAACCGAATGGTGCGGACGGCATCCACATCAGGATGGTGATCAAGCATCGGCGCCACGGTGGGACTGGTCAAGAACTCGACTCGGACTTCCGGCACGAGTCGCCTGAGTTGCGTCGCCACGGGAAGCGAGAGAAGCACGTCGCCGATACCATCGGGACGAACGATCAAGACCTTCATTGGCATGGGGCGTGAGCCGTCAACTTCGGACGAATAGCTTCAACGACGTGGGTCGGCATAATGAGATGAAGGCATTCCAAATCGGGAACGTGTCGGCAAACGCGGCTGAAACAGGGACTGCACGGCACCGGACCGCTCAGGACTCGATGGCCGTCACCATACGGTCCGGTCCGAATCGCACTGGTCGGTCCGAACATGGCGACCACGGGAACCCCCAGCGCCGACGCGATATGCATCGGTCCGGAGTCGTTGGTCACCATGGCGGATGCGGATGAAAGCAGTGCCGGGAGATATTTCAACGGAATCTCCCCGCACAAATCGATAAACGGACTTGAGGTCAAAGTCCTGAGCTGATTCGCGGAACGACGCTCGTCCGAACTTCCGATGACCGCAACCGGCCCACGCTGCGAGGCATGCAGTTGCTCCAGGACCGCAGCGAACGCCGTCAGCGGCCATCGCTTTGTCGGCCACCTCGCCCCAATATTCATCGCAATCCACGGCCGATCTACTGCAAAACCTTGACGGTGGCAGATCGTTCGAACAGCGGCGATATCCTCTTCCGGGAGCTTGAACCGAAACTGCGGTTTCTCAGGAGGTCTCACCCCCAAGGCACACAAGAGGGAAAGATATCGATCGACTGCATGAACATTGAGGTCTGCGACCGGAACACGGTTGGTATAGAACCAAGGACTGCCCTCCCGTCCGTTCGCAAAACCAAGTCGTGTCGGCGCACCGCTCAACCAAGCCAAGATCCCGCTTCGAAACAACCCTTGCAAATCAAGCGCAAGATCAAACCGCTGGGCTCTGAGCGCCACACCCTCCCGCACCCAGCTGCCGACCGTCATGTCGACCGGCCAGACGCGATCAACCCCCTCCGCTCGCTCAACGAGCTCAGCCCATTGGCGCTTCACGACCCATGTCACGTGCACCCCGGGCCACTGCTCCTTGATCGCTGACACCACCGGAAACGTATGGATGATATCGCCCAGTGAGCTCGGCTTGATCAGAAGCAGGCGGGCGGCATCCCAACGGGCCGAAGAAGAGACATCGAAAGATGTCACAGGTAACACCGGACAGCCTTCCTGCCTACGCCGCTGGAACAGCATGGGGACACGGGATCACGATGCAGGTCCAGCATCCGTGCCTAGCCCCTCTCTCTTCATACACACGTGAGGACATGGGCCCGCACATGCGGAGCATAAAGACCATCAAGTATCGCCTTGCCGCTGCCCAGCGCCGCTGTTTCGCGTCGCTCTTCGAGCGACCGGCAGAGACGTTGCCACGCGCGCACATACGGAGCGGGGCTGAGGTGATGCCGCAGGGCACTATGTTGGCGCACGATTCTTGAGATCCACTCGCAATTTCCCGGAATCACGGCGGAGAATGGATCGGCGATCAGGGGCTCCTGGGGGGTAAAAAACATCGTGATATTCCCGCCATCCTGGGAGATCAGATGAGAGGTTTCATACAATCCCTGCTTTTGGGCCAATCGGCGCAATGACACGATATTGAAATTGTAGAGGTGGGCTTCGTGGAACGTACTGCAAGGTGCCTGACAGGTTGCTTCCACATTCGGAACCTCTACCACGAGCACCCCGTCCGGCTTTAACCAGGAACGGAGACGTGCCAGAATGAACCCCGGGTCTTCCGTATGTTCAAGGACATGCCAAATCGTGACGATATCGAACGAGGCCGGAGCACACGTCGCGTCTTGCACGAATCCGACTTGAACCGTCAACCCATATTGTTGGATCGAATGGTCAGCATACCCTCGATTCGGTTCAATCCCGTTGACAACATGCCCCAACGATTGGAGCAAATAGGCAAACTCTCCGCCCCCGGTGCCGACATCGAGCACCGTTTTCCGGCTCGACAACAGCGACTCGATCTTCCCGAACCGTGACAAGGCGACCTTGCCCGCACGCACAACATGCTTGGGTTTCGGACTGTAGGTATTCTTGTACGCAAGACGATACTCTTCTGCATAAAACTGTCTGGCATCATGCGGGCGCGGGTCCGACCATACAAGCCCACACGCTCGGCAGATCACGGTCTGCAACGGATTCCCGCTTCGACTTCTGCTTGAAAGAATCGAGACCTCGACCCCGCTGCAGAGGTTGCACGGGATGGAACAAACCGTCGTACTCTGATTCACGCCCATCGCCAGTTCTCCTCGAGTCGCGCACCGCCCCAGTCCCGGATAACTTACTCTCGCCATTGAGCCAACACAAGCCCGCTCCATCCAAAATCCCCTCCGGTCATCGGGAGCATTCGTTCACTCTAACCCACATTGTTCAGGCCTTGGCACGCTCCTCGTTTCACATCGGACAACAGCCAGTCCGCCGCCTCACCCAGTGAGGCGGCCACCCCGTCCGGAATCAGATGGGCATCCGTCAAACCTTGCACCTCTTGCAGTCGAGTCACTCCGGTGGTCACTAAGACGCTTCGTGCTCCGATCCGGCTGGCCAATTCGATATCACGCAGATGATCGCCGATCACATACGACCGTCCCAAATCGACACCTCGTTCCTGGACCGCCTGATCAATCATCCCGCGGTTTGGTTTCCGACACCGACACCCGTCATCCGGATGATGGGGACAGAAGTAGATACCGTCAAGGGTCACGCCGGCCCGACCGAGCAAATCCGCAAGCTTCCTGTGAACGGCCTCAAGATTGTGGCGTGAGAGAAGTCCACGTGCGATGCCCGATTGATTGGTCACAAGGATCAATCGGGCGCCGGACGATTGCAGGCGCCCGAGCGCTTCAGCCACTCCAGGAAACAATTCAAACTGGTCCGGAGACTTGATGTATCCAGGATCCGGATTGAGCGTCCCGTCTCGATCAAGAAAGATGGTGTAGCCTTCCAAGACTCTGTCGGGTGCGAGGCGTAAGGCGTGAGGTGCAGATGAGTTTTTCTCCCCTTGCCCCGCACCCTTACCCCTTAACCCACTCACTTGTTGCACCGCCACTTCGTACACTCGGTCAGCCGAAATACGGGTCATACACCGGTGATCGATGGGGCATTCCCGAAGCAGACAGGGCGCACAGTCAACTGCCTCCCGAACAACCGACCGACCCTGGCCATAGGGAGCCGTCGTACGTGAATCCGTCGGACCAAACACCGCGACCACCGGCACCCCAAATGCGGCCGCCACATGCATAGGCCCTGTATCATTGGTAATGAGTATGCGGCATCGCTTCACCACCGCCATCAACTCTCGAATCGTCGTCGCGCCGGACAACACCACCGATCGCGCTTTGATTCGAGAGGCGATGTCCTGCCCCAACGACTCTTCGCCCTTCGCCCCGAGAATCGCCACGACGACCGCCCTGCCCTCATCACGTTCCACCTGTTCCGCAAGTCTCTGTGCGACTTCGGCAAACCGCTCAGGCGACCATCGCTTCGCGCGACCGTAGGTCGACCCCGGATTAATGCCGATTACGACATCGGACGCGCCGCGCTCGATGGCAGCAAGTCTGGCATCCATCGCGTCCCCCTCTTCCGCGGTCACACAGAGCGTCGGAAGCGGAGCACGACCGGACAGGCCCAATGGTTTCAACAAATTCCAGTAATACTCAACTTGATGGACCGAATGGCGATGTGCGGGCACGGCGACCGGATTGGTCAGGAAGAACACTCGTCCATCGGTCGCATAGCCGTACCGCTCCCGGATACCGGCAAGCCATGCGATAAATGCGGCCTCAAAGGCGTTCTGAAAGAGCACGGCGAGATCGAAGCCATGACGCCGCAACATACCGGCGAGCGCCCATTTCCCTGAAAGCCCGGCATGAGTCCCCCTGTCCTCATAGACCAACACCCGATTCAGTTCCGGGGCGGCACGGAACAGCTCCGCAACGGCCGGTTTGGCGAGCATCGTGACTTCCGCTTCCGGGAAAAGCGATCTGAGACCTCGAAGGGCAGGCTCGCACATCACGGCATCACCGATCCAATTCGGCGCCCGCAGCAAGATATTTCGAGGCTGCTCCTTAAGCATGACGCTCCGACGGGCTGCTTCGCAAGAGCGCCCCATCCAGCAAGTGGAACAACCGATCTTCTCCCCGAGCCACGTCTGTTTCAAGACGGAGCATCCACCACGCATCATCGAGACCAAGCAGAGACGCCAGTTTCCCGCCATCCTTTTCAGTCGTCAAAACCATGTCACTGCCGCTCCCCCGTACCTTGGTGCGAACCGCCTCAATCTCAGGCAGACTGTAGCGATGATGATCTTCAAACATGGTTTCGCCCACGATCTCGATTCCGACAGATTCAGCCGATCGCCGAAATGAGAGACTGTTGCCGATTCCGCTCACCAACCAAGCCCTTTTCCCCTTCCCCCATTCAATCGACTGTGACGCTCCGGACCTCACCGCAATGAACGACTCCGGTCGAAACACCACTTCGATGGCATCGTCGGAGAGAGACGGCACCCTGCGTAACCGGCTCCGAACGGCATCGACATCGTGGCGAGAATCGGCTCGCGTGATTACAACCGCGCTCGCCCGAGCCAACTCATGCAACGGCTCCCGCAGTCTTCCCGCCGGAAGCACGGCATCGAGTCCGACCGCATCAGTGGCATCCAGCAGTACGAAGTCCGCGTCTCGATGAAGCGCGAGATGCTGAAACCCATCATCCAAAATCATACAATCAACCGGATGGCTCGCTAAGACCCAGCGACCGAGTGCCACACGGTTTGCGCCCACCGCCACGACGGTGTGGGGACAGCGCTGCGCCATTAAGAACGGTTCATCCCCTGATTCCGACGAGTCGGACAAGAGGTGCACTCCATCCGATACCAGCACATGCGGTGCGTGACTCGTCCGCTTATAACCTCGACTCAAGATTGCGACTCGCCGTCCCTTCGCCGTTAGCCGTTGAGCCAGAAAAATAACGAACGGGGTCTTTCCCGTTCCTCCGACCGTCAGGTTTCCCACGCTAATGACCGGACAAGGCAACCGTGTGGTGAGCAGCCAACCCTGCCGATAACACCATCGCCTGACGCGGGCGATGAGACCGTACAATCCGGCAACCCAGTAGAGCCCTGTACGGACCGGTTGTCCTGGAGATAAAAATGGCATATCAGGGTTTGACCGCCGGAACCCCTGCCCCTTCTGCCGCAGAGTCGCTGGGGTACAAGGGGGCGGTACGGAGACAGCGTTCTATCTGTTCCACACTCCGCAGAAGTGCACCTTGGTTATCCACTACCACCTGTTTTGCCACCTGCCCATCTCGATTCCGTCTCTCGGGCTGCCGTATCCATTCCTCAATCGAGGCGACAAGGTCCTCCACTCCCCTCACCCGACGCCCTCCTCCGGATTCCGACAAGAGCGTCGCTATCTCGGCACAATGGTCTGTATAGGGCCCAAACATCACCGGGGTCCCCCACACTGCAGGTTCGAGCAAATTGTGCCCTCCGACGGGAACCAGTGTCCCGCCCACATACGCGACGACGGCTTCCCGATAGGCACGGGACAATTCTCCTCGTGTGTCCAAAATGATGACGCGCGGGCCGCTAAGTGTTTCTTGGAGGCGGCTCTTCCGTTGCACCACAAATCCCGCTGCTTGAAGCATCCGCTCAACGTGATCGGCTCGCTCGATATGGCGGGGAGCGAGCATGAGTACCGTCGAAGGAAATGACTTCGCGATGGTTCCATAGGCTGCAACCAGAAGTTCTTCTTCTCCGGCATGGGTGCTGCCGGCGAGAATCAACTGCTCGTGCTCGTTGAGCCCAAGGCTCCGGCGCTGCGACTCATCAGGCCGAACAGAAGGCAACGGCTGATCAAACTTGATATTGCCGGTCACTTGCACGCGTTCCGGTTCCACCCCTAACGCGACAATCCGCCGGCGATCACGATCGGATTGCATCAAGCCGAGTGCTAACGTGGCGAGCACCGAACGCCAGAAGGAGCGAATGCCGAGAATGTTTTGCCGGCCAAACGATCGAGACGATAACCGTCCATTCACGAGCACCGCCGGCACCCCGTGTTCGCGCAAGGTCCACAGGAGATTGGGCCACAGTTCCGTTTCAACGAAGAGATAGAGGGCTGGCTTCACACGCCCGACCATCCGGGCCACCGCCCATGGGAAATCAAGCGGAGCATAACAATGTTCGGTCATGCCGCCGAGCCGCTGTTCAACCGCCTCACGGCCGGTTTCGGTCACGGTCGAGACGAGGTACCGGAATTCGGGATGCCGCTGATGCAAGGCCTTCACCAGGGGCGCCACTGCCACCACTTCCCCCAGTGACACCGCATGCACCCATATGACCGGTCTAGCCGGCTGGGCGTTTTCAGCTGCAGGAAGGCGCCATCCCACTCTTTGGGAAAACCCCGGTCGGCAACGTGGCTTGGCCCACAGCACCCCAAGAACCACGGGAGCAGCGATCAGCAGGCCGATGTTATAGAGCAGCTTCCACATGGGAACGAAATTTGAGGTAAGAGGTAAAAGGTGAAACGTGCCGCAAAGTTATCCGAGCCTCCTACGCTTCACGTCTCACTTTTCACGCTTCACGGCTGTTTCCGCCTGATCGGTCAACTGATTGAGCACCGTCTCGAGCTGCAGGCGGATGGCTTCAATCATCCCATCATCGGCTTCGCGGGAGACCCAGAGCGGGGCGCCAAAGAGGAAGAGGCCCCTGGAGAATGGATACGGGACCATGTAGCGATCCCAGCTCGCAAAAAGTTTTTTTTTGAGCAGGCAAACACCATGGGCACGATAGGGAGCCCGGTCGCCTTGGCCAACTGCACCACCCCCAGTTTGGCTACCTGGCGCGGTCCCTTGGGACCATCCGGTGTCACGCCAAGATCCCAACCCGACCGTCCCAACTTGATCAACGCCCGCAAGGCCGTCGCCCCGCCCCTCGTACTTGACCCGCGCACGGCCTGATGCCCGAATCGCGCGATGATCCGCGCGATAATCTCACCGTCGCCATGCTGACTGATCAACATCTGGGTGCCGGCGCCACGATACCCGTGCAGCATCATCAACTGCTGCGCATGCCAAAACGCTAAAATCGCATGGCGTCCTTCACGGTACAACGCATCGACGGCTTCGTGTCCGCGGGTCTCACACCGTATCGTACGAGCCACTCCTCGAATAAGGGCCGCCCCCACCGGAGGCAGCACGGAAAGCTTCAACCATTTGACGAGGGGCGAATGTTTCATCAAGTCAGTGTGTCACTTCTTCGGACTGAAACTGCAAGGCATGAAGCCGGTGATATGTCCCACCTTGCCTGAGAAGTTCCTCATGCGTTCCAGTCTCAACAATGGCTCCGCGTTCCAACACCACGATGCGATCGGCATTTTGGATCGTGGAAAGTCGATGCGCAATCACCAAGGTCGTCCGATTCTTCATCAAATTCGCAAGCGCCAATTGCACGATCCGTTCGGACTCCGTATCCAATGCGGAGGTGGCCTCATCCAAAATCAACAGCGGCGGGTCCCGAAGAATGGCCCGCGCAATGGCCAGACGTTGTCGCTCGCCTCCGGACAACTTGAGCCCACGCTCTCCAATGATCGACTGATAGCCCTCCGGGAGACGAAGGATAAAATCCTGGGCATAGGCCAGTTTGGCGGCCTGCTCCACATCGGCTTGGCTCGCTCCAGTCCGCCCGAACGCAATGTTCCGTTGGATGGTATCATCGAACAAAACGATCTCTTGCGAGACGATGCCAATATGCGCGCGCAGAGAGTGCAGCTCATACGAGGCCAACGGGAGACCATCAATGAGGATACGGCCGGCCGTCGGTTCATAGAACCGCGGCAGTAAACTCACCAACGAGGTCTTTCCACTGCCACTGCTTCCCACGAGCGCAATCACTTCACCCGGCTTGACGACCAGATCAATATCGGTGAGGGCGGAGACCGTGTGGTTCTCATAGCGTAACGACACGCCCTGAAACTCAATCGCTTGCTTGATCCCCATCAATGGGGCGGTGCCATGATCGTGAGCCTGCTCCGTGTTCATGTCCAACACATCAAACACCCGTTCCGCTGCCGCCAGCGCCTGCTGGATCAAATTATTGGATCCGGACAACTTTCGAATCGGCGTATAGGCCAATATCATGGCCGCCATGAACGAAAAGAACGCACCGGGAGTCATCGTCCCGTTGATCACAAGATAGCCGCCATACCAGATCAGCGTGGCGACGCTGATCACGCCGATGATTTCCATGTGGGAATGGCCGATCGCCCACACCTGATTCGTTTTGAGCGTCGTGGAGAGATAGGCCCTGTTCCGTTCTCGGAATCGCTCCCCTTCTTCATCTTCACGGCCGAAGGCTTTCACGACCCGGATACCCGCGAAGATTTCTTGCAGCGTCGACGACATGTCGCCCATCTGCTCTTGTCCGCTGGCGGCGAGTTTCTTCAACCGCTTGCCCACGCGCACCATCGTCAGGCCGGCCAGGGGAAGCACGATGAGGGAGATGCCGGCCAGTCTCCAATCCTGATAGAGAATGACACCCACCATGGCGAGAAACGTGAGGGCATTTTGAAAGATGTCTTTGACGACGTTTGATGCCGCATTCGCCATCAGTCCCACGTCGTTGACGACTCGGGAGACCAAGCGGCCGGAAGTATTCGAATCATGAAACCCCACCGGCAACCGCATGAGCCGCTGAAACAACTCCTGGCGAATATCGGCCACCACTCGATTGCCGACATAGGCCATGAGATAGTTCACCCCATAGCTGAACACCGCCTTGACCGCCGCGACCCCCAACAGCGCCAAGGGCAATACCAATAGCAGCCGTTCATTTTTTTCAATGAAGATGCCGTCCAGCACCGGGCGAGCCAGCCAGGCATACACCCCGGTGGAGAGTGCCACAAGGCCGGAACAGACAAACCCGCCCGCAAATCTCGCCCGATACGGGCGGACATACTGCATGAGCCGTTTAAACCGCTCTACGCCCGACATACCTCCAACACCTTCTCCGCCGCTCTGGTTGACGCTCCGGGTGCACCTAACGCGTCCCGTACTTGCGCCAAACTCCGCTTCATTTCCACATAGGCCGTGGGGTCCTCTAAGATCCCCAGCGCCTCTTCGTAGAGCCGCTGACCGGTGGCCTCATCCTGCAACAATTCCGGCACGACGGATCGACCTGCGACCAAATTCACAAGCCCGATCCATTTGACCCGAATAAAGAAGCTCGCGATCCAAAATTCCCATGCCGTCGTCCGGTAACATAATACCATCGGAGTGCCCACGACGGCCGCCTGCAACGTAGCAGTGCCCGACGCCACCAGCAGCAAATCGGCGACCGCCATCACTTCACTGGCTTGTCCTTTGACCAGGGTGACAGGCACCGAACTTTGCCGCAAGAGCGGCTGCAGCAGATTATCCTGAATTGTGGGGGCCTGCGCCAAGATAAACTTCGTTTTGGCCTCCCGGTGGGCCAACTTCTCCGCAGCCGCAATCAGTATCGGCAACAAAGTGTGGACTTCATGCGTCCGACTGCCCGGCAACAAGGCGATCACACGCTCATCATGCGAGAACCCAAACCTGGCGCGTAACGCTGTCCGATCGTAGGATGCGTCGACTGCATCCAGAATAGGATGGCCGACAAACGTGCACCGCATACCCGCTTCGTCATACAGGGCTTTCTCAAAAGGCAGAATGACCAACACCTGATCGACTCGCTTCTTGATCCAGTACATCCGCCAGGCCCCCCAGGCCCAGATCTGCGGAGCAATATAATAGAATACGCGCAACCCCGCGCTCTTGGCGAAATAGGCGTACCGCAGATTGAGCCCGGGGTTATCAACAAAGATGACCGCATCCCATGGTTCCGACTTGAACAATCGCCGCATGAAGAAAAACCGTCGAAAGATGGACAATAATGCCAAGGGCCCGACCATGCCCATCACGTCGAACTGTCCCATCTTGCAGACTAATTGTACACCGGCCGCCTCCATCGCTGCCCCGCCGATCCCAGCGAGCGAGACCTGAGGATCTTTGGCCATGAGAGCCTTGGCAAGATTCGCCCCGTGGAGGTCGCCTGAGGCTTCGCCCGTGACAATCAGAATGCGTGCCATGATGACCTATCAAGGATGGTCGATACGATTCAGGTGATTCGTTGAGTCCAGCCGACAGCCCCTGACCCTGCTGGTTCGCCTAAAGACGCTCGGGCCGCTCCTGTTACTCGGGCATTTTCATCGCGGAAAGCACGCGATGAGCCAGCGCTACCGCCGCTGCTCCATCTTCGCCAGACACGACGGGACGAGATCGCACACGAACGGCATGGAGAAACGACTCCAGCTGTAATTTGAGCGGCTCTGCAGCGCCGGCTTGGATCTCTTCCATTGTTATCCTCGGCTTTCCATCAGCAGCGACCGATCGACGCCCGACGACTCCTTGCCGAGACTGAAAATCAATTGTGACACACCCATCGGGTTGGAATACGCGCCATTGACGCATGGCCTTGGGGGAGATCCGACTGGCGGTCAGCTGTGCAACACAGCCGTCCTTAAACCGGATGCGCGCATTGACGACATCATTGGTCGGAGAAAGCAGAGTCTCGCCTGTAGCCAAGACCGCCTCGACAGGACCAGGGTGGCAGGAAAGCAGGAGGTCAATGTCATGAATCATGAGATCAAGCACGACGTCGACGTCGGTACCCCGCTCACTATACGTGCCCAATCGATGACATTCGAACAACATCGGAGTGTGAATATGCGGTCGCATGAGCGGCATGATGGGATTGAACCGCTCGCTGTGCCCCACCTGCAGTGTGCAGCCGTGACGACCGGCCAATCCGACGAGGTCCTGCGCCTCGTTCGGCGACACCGCGATCGGCTTTTCTACAAGAACATGCTTTTGGGCTTCGAGGCAGGCCCGTGCAACGGCATAATGACCGGAGGTCGGCACGGCAATACTGACGACCTCAACCTGTTTCAGAAGCTCCGGCAGACCACGGAATGCCTGTGTCCCGAACTTCTCAGCGATGGCGGAAGCCCGTGCGCCATCTTGATCCATGACACCAACCAGCGTCGTATCGGGTGATGACGCATAGAGACGCGCATGATGTTGCCCGAGATGACCGACGCCAATCACGCCCGCACGAAGTTTGGCCATACACCTCTTGGACTGAATTGCGGACGTTCTTGATCGATTGATCGGTTGAGTTTCCGAAACAAGAGATCAACCGATCGTCGCACTCGATTCTTCTTCACGAGCCACGCCGACAACGGCGATTCCTGCATCCTCAGCGTCACGAAGAAGCACGTCTCGATCCAGCATCACCGACCGACCTGCCTCAACGGCCAGCACGGACGCCTTGACGGAACGCATGACCTCAATGGTTCTCGGCCCGACCGCCGGCAAATCAAATCGGAGGTCCTGTTGCGGCTTGCACCGTTTCACGACGATCACTCCGTCCTTGGCGAGTGTGCCTCCACGCTTGATCGCCTCGTCGGTTCCCTCAACCGCCTCGACCGCCACAATGGTCCGATCTTTGACGACCACGCATTGGCCGATGTCGAGACGTCCCGTCTCTCTCGCGATATCCCAGCCGTACCGGATATCGCCCCATTCTTTTTTCGTGGGCTGGCGGGAGGTCAACGTGCCTTCCGTGACCAAAATGCCGTCAAGACCGAACGTCGATTCACAGATCGTAATCCCATCCTTCTCAAGCTCCGCCGCCAAGGAACGGAGAATATCGTCATCCTTCCAGAGGACCAATTTCGTGGCCAAGGCCAACACGCGAAAATCAGGACGGGCGTTGCTGTAGATATGGGTCTTCTTAATGCCTCCCAACATGACGACATGACGGACACCGTCGGTTTTGAAGGCATTGATGAGTTTATTGAGCTGGCCGATCTTGACCCAATGAATCCGGTCGACATGCTGTTCAAGCTCAGCCTCCGTTTCACCTTCGTGGGCGACGGCAACGACGTGAAGACCCATCTTACGGGCGTTATCGGAAAAGATGATCGGAAATCGTCCGTTCCCGGCGATGATCCCGATTCGACCGTCAGATATGGGGGGAGACGACGTCATACCTGGTCAGTTCATACTTCCGGGTTGAACTCGGCATCGGGGCTCGCCGCCCGTGACATACCGCGTTTGGTCCCCTCCATGAACGTGAGAATCTTCGCCACATCCTCTTGGCCTTTGAACTCTTTTTTGGCCAGTTTGATCGCCTCCGCCGTCCGATGGCCGGCGCGAAAGAGCAGATCAAACGCTTTCCTCAACGTGGCAATGCGGTCGGTTGAGAAACCATGTCGCTGCAAGCCGACCGTATTGAGACCATATAGATGCGCACGATACCCGCCGGCTGCGAAGGTAAACGGAGGAATATCCTGACCGATCGCGCAACACCCTCCGACCATGACATAGTCCCCGATGCGCACAAACTGGAGCACTCCGGTCAGCCCACCAATGACGGAATGGTCCCCGATGGTGATGTGGCCGGCCAAACTTGCCGCATTGGCCATGATCACATGGTTGCCGAGACGGCAATCGTGCGCCACATGGACATAGGCCATGAGAATGCCCTTGGACCCGAGAGAAGTCACCCCACCCCCTTGGACGGTTCCCCTGTTGATCGTGACATACTCACGGATCACGTTGTCATGGCCGATGATGACTTTCGTCGGCTCCCCCTTATAGGCCAGATGCTGGGGAGGCCCTCCGATGGAAGCGAAGGGGTGCACTTCGTTTCGCTCCCCGATCTCCGTCCACCCGTCAATGTTCACGTGAGAGAGAAGGCGGGTCCCTTTGCCAATGACCACGTGTTCTCCAACGACACAGAAAGGCCCGACCTCGACATCAGTATCGAGCGTGGACTTCGGATGGACGATCGCTGATGGATGTATCTTCACACCTGCCCCCTTTAAGATTCGTCAGCCGTCAACCTCGATGCCTCGCCCATGCGGTCCGTATCGGATCCCCATGAGACCGCGAGGCATGACGGGTGACACGTGACGATGATTGGTTACTGCGTCTCGGTTTTTTCTTCCATCACCATCGCCGTGACCACGGCCTCGCACACCACCTCATTGTCCACGAAGGCCTTCCCCTGCATCTTCCAGAACGGCGGACGCTTCTTGAGTACGTCGATCTCAAACCGGAGCTGATCGCCCGGCACGACCGGCTTTCTGAATTTGGCTTCCTCAACCCCCGTCAAATACATGATGGTTTTGCCGACCGTCCCTCCCGACTTGAAGACCAGCACGCCTCCCGCCTGCGCCATGGCCTCGATGATGAGCACTCCCGGCATGACCGGGCGCCCGGGGAAATGGCCTTGAAAGAACGGCTCATTGATCGTCACATTCTTGATCCCGACGATCCGCTTATGCGGTTCAAATTCCTTCACTCGATCCACTAACAGGAAGGGGTACCGGTGGGGAAGTAATGATTGAATTTCAGCCTGCTCGACCGATGCCATTGACCTGCCTCCTCTCTGTCTTTGTCCTAAGGGTTTTGCCGATCAAATTCCTTGACGATCAACTCCGTCACATCCAACGCCGCCTGGTGATAGAGCACGATGCGGAGCGCCGAATCATTGCCCTTGTCGAGAATGGCCGTATAGCCTTCTTTTTGCGCAACGGCCTGCGCCGCGGCCGCGATCTTTCGGGAATATTCGGCGACCATTTCGACCCGCTTCTGCTGCACTTCACGATTAAACTCTTGCACCCGATGCTGATAGGCTTCCACCTTGCTCCGCAGCTGTTCTTCCTTCTCTTGACGGGCGGCATCGCTCAGCTTGGTATTCGGATCTTCCAGGGACTGCTGCAATTCCTTGAGCTCCTGCTCATCGGAATTGATGATCTTCTGTCTGGTCTGGGCATAGCCGGCCATATCTTCCAACGCCGCCTTCCCCGCCTTGCTCCGCTCCATGACCGACTGTTGGTCCATCACCCCAACCCTGGCGGGATCTCCCGCATACAGCGGGGCCGCCCATTGAGCCATACTCCACAGAACGGCCAGCACGATCACTTTGGTACGATTCATCATGACCTACCTCCCCCCGCACACACTATGGATATTCGCGGTTGAACGCTTCGATCACCTGGTTCGAAATATCCAACCCGTCCTCATGATAGATGGTCGGACCACCCTTGCTCTTATCGACGACCACCTGCACGCCCAAACCCTTCGCGACCTTGGCGACCACGGCTTCGACCTTGTCACGAAACCCTTCCAAGACTTCCCGTTGTTTTTCTTGAACTTCGCGATTCAATTCCGCGGCCTTCTGTTGATACTCTTGCATGCGTCGGCGAAATTGCTCTTCTCGCTCCCGTTTTGCGGCGGAACTCAGAATGGACGCCTGCCGCGCAAAATCCTCCTCCATCCGCCGCAAATCCCGCTCCTCCGACTCCATCAACGCCTGTCGATTCTTGGAGAAGGAGGCCAGAATGTCCTTTGCCCGCTTCCCTCCATTTGTTTCGTTCAGGAGGCGCTGGGCATTGATCACCCCTATCTTGCTCTCAATCTTGACGCTTGAGCTCGAACAGCCGCCGACAGCCAATGCGATGCCCACGACGCCCAGCATCCAACCGAGCCGCCATACCGAGCAGCGTGACCACATCCGGTTTACCCTCAACTCCGTCACAACGACACTCCCTTTAGCAGAATGCTGAAAAAATCCTCCAGCATCGTTCTCGCTTCGCTCAGAGACTCAACGTACCGAAGCGTACGCCTCGCCTCTTCGCTCGCTGCGGCCTTGCTGGTTGGCCTTTTTGAGCATCCTGAAGTTATTCCTGCGATAACACCGTACGGACCATTCCAGTCATATTGTTGACAGTAAACGAGTTTTTCAATAGCCTGTTAGAACAACGTTCCGATTGTAAACTCGAACACGCCGGCTCGCTCGCCGGTTTTCGCGTCAAGATTGATTCCATAGGCCACTCGCAAGGGACCGAAGGGGGAGATCCACCGCCCCTCGAGACCCGCAGCGGGCCGCAAATTGATCGACAACGCCTCATCCTCGTCAAACCCCTTGCCGTAGTCGAAAAAGATCACCCCGTTCAGCTTGGCCTCCGCGGAGATCGTAAAGATCAACTCACTGCTGAAGATCAACTGCTTCGCGGCACCGATGGGGGCGCGAGTCGTGGGAACGACGGGACCGGCCCGTCCGAACGCAAACCCGCGCATGGTGTTGATTCCACCCACGAAGAATCGTTCACTGAGCGGGATCCGTGTCGTTCCCCCAAGCGCTTGAACCTCTCCGTAGCGGGCCCGCAGCGATACCCTCATGTCGAAGGGCAGCGGGGTGACCTTGATCACATCGACATGGTACTTGATGAAATTGTTGGTCCCGCCCATCAGAGGCGTTCCGATATCAAACCCGCCGCCGAATCGCCACCCGGTCCTTGGGTCGAGGTAATAGTCCCTGGTATCTCGAAAGAGCGTGAATCGAAACCCTGTCGACGACTGTGTTCCCAACTGCTCGCACACGACGGGAACCAGCTCACGCCCTGGCTCACAGATGCCGAGTTGCGGATTTCTAAATGTGATTTGCTCGCCAAAGATGCTGACGCTGCCCGTCACATACTCGGATAACCATCGCCCCAATGTGACGTTTCCCCCGGTCCGTTCTTCGAAATAGGAGAGAAAATTCGTCTGACTGCGATAGCCGTCTATCTGAAGCGACGTCAGCGAATCATAGAGATAGGGATTGCGAAAGGTGATGGACCCAAGGCTCCGGCGCTGGCCCAGCTGCCCGCGGATACGGCCCATATAACCATACCCTCCCAAGTTACCCTGGGTGATATCGGCAATCGCCACCAGCCGGTCGAGGGTGCTGAAGCCTCCGCCAAGACTGAACATGCCGGTCGGCTTCTCCTTCACACGCACATTCAGATCCACCTTGTCCGGCGCAACCTGATTCGGCAGAATTTCGACCGTCTCGAAAAAGTTCAGGTTGTTCAAACGCTGGAAGCTGCGCTTCAGCGAGGCGGTATCGATCACATCTTGCTCATCGACCCGTATTTCCCGTCGAATGACGTTATCGCGCGTTTTGTCGTTTCCGTGGATGTTGATCTGCCGGATCCGCATCATCTCGCCTTCTTTGAGGCTGAAGATGATCGCGACTGTCCGTTCTTCATTGTTCGGATTGACGCTGGGCACCGCTTCGGCAAAGGAATATCCCCTGCTGCCGTACAAATCAGTCAACCGCGCGACCTCATCGCGAATCTTGGCTCGTTGGAAGATCTCCCCGTCTTTGATTTTCAATCCTTGACGAAGCTCGGAGTCCTCGAACACCGTGTATCCGCGAAATCCGACTTCACTGACCGTGAACGGTTCTCCTTCGGAAACGGCATAGCTGACGGTGAACCATTTCTTATCTTCGGTCAATTCGACCGACGGTTGACCGACTCGAGCGTTGAAATACCCCTTATTGAGCAAGACTTCCCTGATCCGCTCGACATCGTTCCCCATCTCTTCGCGTTTCAACACGCCCGCATCGGAGAAGACGGAGGGAAGCTTCAACTTCGTGAAGAGGCCGTACCACGGAATCCACTCTCTCGTGGCCATCACAGCGAGCAATTCGCCCTTACTGGTTCCCGTCAGCCCCTCAAAGACCACCGTTTTGACCCGCGCTTTCTCTCCCTCTGTCACGTGAAAGATCAGACGCATCCGATCTTCACCGATCGGCTGGATCACCGGGATGACTTGCGCGCTGTAGTATCCGTCCTGCTGGTAGAGGAGGCGCAGCCGCTCGGCACTTTCCTTGACCTGTTGCTGATCGAGAAACGTCTGACTCTTGATGGTCGTTTTTTCCTTCAACTTCTCGTCGCTCAGATGCTCGTTGCCATCGAAGACGACCTCGCTGATGAAGGGTTTTTCCCGCACGACGAACGTGACCGCCACGCCGGTTGCAACCGGCTCCGTTTCCACCTGCACGTCCTCGAAAAAACCCGTATCGTACAGAATACGAATCTGGCCGCGCACATGTTCCGATGTATAAGGATCTTCCGGTTTGAGCGTGAGACGCCCCACAATGGCCGAGACCTCAATGCGCTTGGCCCCCCGGATATCGATCGAGGCCACCTTCGGCTCAATCCCCTGCCCATAGACCTCAATCCCACCCCAGAAGACAGCGGCGACCAGTGCCACGACCATCAATGAGCGGGATCTGTGGACGGCATGCCCGGTCACCAATGAGTATTCCTCTGGTACCAAGCGGAGGTCGACGGTAGAGGCAGCGTCATAACGGGCAGATTCCACATTGGACGGAACACAGTCGCGTTCCTGATGGTACAGAGATTCCACATCCTCCGTCCGGCCGCCTACGCACGGCCAATTCCTGGCTCTGACCCAGCTCCCGCGTAATCATCCGGACAACAGGCAGGCTCGCAAAACTTCAGAATTATATTGAGGTCGTCAGATATTGTAAAGCAGCGATCGCCCCTCACGTCGAGATTCACCGAGATCCCACACTATCCGGACCACACCCTCCAAGTTACTGACCCCACATGCGCACGACTCCCGCTCGGCATCCCTGCAACCCGTCAGCACGCGCGCGACGATCTGTTGTTCGATGTCCATTCGGCGCAATCAGTTCGTCTGTTTCTTGACTTCACTCAATTCATCACATAGTATCCTCACATGTCTCGTCTCGCAGTGAGAAAAGCCGTCATTCCGGCAGCTGGTCTGGGTACGAGGTTTCTTCCCGCGACCAAAGCTTCTCCCAAAGAGATGCTGCCCCTGGTCGACAAACCGCTCATTCAATATACGGTCGAAGAAGCAGTCGCCTCGGGCATCGAGGACATCATCGTCATCACGGGGCGAGGCAAGCGCGCCATTGAGGATCACTTTGACCGATCCGTTGAGTTGGAAGAAAATTTAAAGGGAACCGGAAAGAGTCAAGTTCTCCATCAGATCCGACAGATTTCCAACCTGGCGAACTTCTGCTATGTCCGCCAATCGGAGGCACTGGGTTTGGGACATGCCGTCTTGTGTGCCCAGCACCTGATCGGCGACGAACCATTCGCCGTAATCCTGGGAGACGAAATCATCGACGCCGATGTGCCCGGACTCGCTCAACTCATCCACGTCTACAAGAAGCGACACGGGGCAGTCCTTGGAGTCCAGGATGTTCCGAAAGCGGATGTCAGCCGATATGGCATCGTCACGCCGAAACGCCTCTCGCACGGGTTGCATCGGGTTGAGGATTTGGTTGAGAAACCATCGCCGACCGATGCGCCTTCCACGCTCGCCGTGATCGGTCGCTATGTCCTTCCTCCTGAAATCTTTCCTATCCTGAGAAAAACCGCCCCCGGAAAGAACGGAGAAATTCAGTTGACCGATGCACTCAAGACGCTGGCAAAGAAATCCCCGATGTATGCGCTCGAAGTCGAAGGCCAGCGCCACGACGCTGGAGACAAGCTGGGCTTTTTGATCGCCACCGTGGAGTTTGGGCTCAAGAACCCGGCATTGGGAGCGGAGTTCCGCGACTACCTCTCGGCCAGAATGCACGCCACATCGAATAATCGTCGCGGATGATCCTGTCGGTCCTGTATGGACTTCGGTCACGAGAATCTCGGCAATGTCCCGTCTTCGCGAGGCTCTACGGTGAGCGGATTGTTCGTTCAGCACATCCTACAATCTCAGTGAACGCGTCCCCATGGAAGTGCCGTGTGACAACTGCAGCAATAGCGTGTTCCAAATCTCAAGAGTGCCAGTGGCAACTGCCTTTGACCCATTGGAAGCGGGGTTCCATCTACCGATAAACAGAACAGGCTCCTAATATTATGACCGATCTAAACGAACAAGAAATCCAACCCCCTCAAAACATAGAGGTTCCCAGCCAGCTCCCGCTGTTGCCGGTTCGAGACATTGTCGTCTTTCCCTACATGGTTCTTCCGCTGTTCGTGGGACGCGATATGTCGATCAAGGCCATCGAAGCGGCTCTGGCCGGCAACCGGATGATTTTCCTGACCACCCAAAAAGCACTGGATGTCGAGAACCCGACCCCCAAGGACATCCACACCATCGGGACCGTCGGCATCATCATGCGGATGCTGAAGCTGCCGGATGAACGCATCAAAATCCTGGTCCAAGGTATCGCGAAGGCCAAGATCAACAAATATATCCAAACCGACCCGTATTACTCCGTTCGCATCGACAAAGTCCCGGACACCAAACCCACGGCCACACCGCTGGAGGCGGAAGCCGTGATGCGGACCGTCAAGGAGCAGATCGAGCGGATCGTCAGCTTGGGCAAGGTCTTGATCCCCGATGTCATGGTCGTCATTGAAAACCTTGAGGAGCCGGGGCGGTTGGCCGACATGGTCGCATCCAATCTTGGCCTGAAGGTCGACACGACGCAAGCCGTTCTGGAAATCGCCGACCCGATTCAGCGACTTCGCCAGGTCAGCGATATTCTCGGGAAAGAAATCGAAGTCCTCTCCATGCAGCAGAAGATCCAGGCACAAGCCAAAGGGGAGATGGACAAAACCCAGCGCGAGTACTTTCTCAGGGAACAATTGAAGGCCATTCAGAAGGAACTGGGTGAACTCGACGAACGGGCCGAAGAAGTCACTGAATTCCGCAAGCGCATCAAAGACGCCAAGATGCCTGAGAAGGTCCTGAAGGAGGCGGAAAAGCAACTGAAACGCCTGGAGAAAATGCATCCCGACACCGCCGAGTCCGCCACCGTCCGGACCTACCTGGAATGGATGGTTGAGTTGCCCTGGTCGAAGCGGTCGAAGGATAACCTGGATCTGAAAGCTGCGGCCAAGGTGCTCAATGAAGATCACTATGATCTTGAGAAGGTCAAAGAACGTATCCTGGAATATCTGGCGGTTCGAAAACTCAAAGAAAAGATGAAGGGACCGATCCTGTGTTTCGTCGGTCCGCCCGGCGTCGGAAAAACCTCGCTGGGCAAATCGATCGCCAAATCGCTCGGCCGCGAATTCGTGCGGATCAGTTTGGGCGGGGTTCGGGATGAGGCGGAAATCCGCGGCCATCGCCGCACCTACGTCGGAGCCTTGCCAGGCCGTATCATCCAAGGCATGAAGCAGGCGGGGACGAGCAACCCCGTATTCATGCTGGATGAGGTGGACAAAGTCGGAATGGATTTTCGAGGCGACCCGTCGGCCGCCTTACTGGAAGTCCTCGACCCTGAACAAAATACGGCTTTCACCGACCACTACCTCGGAGTCCCCTTCGACCTGACCGAGGTGATGTTCATCACCACGGCCAATTTGATCGATCCCATTTTGCCCGCACTGCGGGATCGGATGGAGATCATCGAGATCCCGGGGTATACCGAAGAAGAAAAGCTCGGCATCGCTCAACGCTACTTGATTCCTCGGCAGCTGGAGGAACACGGCATCACGAACAAGCATGTGCAGCTCACGGAACCTGCCATCAGACAAATCATCTCGCACTACACCAGGGAAGCTGGAGTCAGAAATCTCGAGCGCGAAATCGCAAACGTCATGCGCAAGGTCGCGAAGAAAGTGGCCGAGGGGAAAGGACAGGGATTCTCCGTCGATCCCGCCAACCTCAATAAATATCTCGGCGTCTCAAAGTACGTGCCGGAGGCCGAGCTCGAGCAAGACGAGACCGGCGTCGCCACAGGACTGGCCTGGACCGAAGCAGGAGGCGATGTGCTGTACATCGAGGCGACCGTCATGAAAGGCAAAGGCCAATTGACCCTGACCGGACACCTCGGGGATGTCATGAAAGAGTCCGCCCAAGCGGCCCTCAGTTACGTCCGTTCGAGGGAGAAAAGCCTGAACATCGATCCCGCCGTGTTCAGCAGGCAAGACCTGCATATCCATGTCCCCGCCGGTGCCATTCCCAAGGATGGGCCATCCGCCGGCATCACGATGGCCACGGCCATTGCCTCGGCCTTCTCCGGTATTCCCACAAGGCGGGACCTGGCCATGACGGGAGAGATCACCTTGCGCGGCCGCGTCCTTCCGATCGGAGGATTGAAAGAAAAAATTCTGGCGGCGAAACGCGCTAAGCTGACGACCGTCATCCTCCCTCGTCGCAACAAAAAAGATCTCGAGGAAATTCCCAAGCATCTTTTGAAGGGCATCCAGCTGGCGTTCGTCGATACCATGGACGATGTCATGAAGATCGCACTCCGTCGACGTGGAAAGACGCCGCCGACTTCGAAGAAACAACCAGCCCCTCCGGCACCAGCCCGCATCCGGCCTCTCCGACCAGGCAAAGAACGGCGGTCCCAAGAGCTCCCAGCCTCGGTGATGACCGGCCGGACCCCGGCCCGGTCATAGGATCGTCTTGTGGCCAATCGCAAGGCCAAGTCAACCATTCGGGAATTCCCGCTGATCCAACGGCTCGCGCGTCGGTTCGCTCGCGAGGCACCTGGACTTGTCCAGGGCATCGGTGACGATGCCGCGGTCGTTGAACCTGCCTCACGGATCTGGTGGCATGTCACGACGGACCTGCTCGCCGAGGGCATCCATTTCGACTTCAACTCTGCGTCCCCCCGGTCCGTTGGGTATCGGGCCGCTATGGCCAACCTCAGCGATCTTGCCGCCATGGGGGCAACCCCTCGCTATATGGTCGTCTCGGTGGCGATTCCGAAAACCCTGAAGTCATCGCACATCGTCGGCATCTACAGCGGCATGATGAAGGCATGCCGACGTGATCGCGTCGCACTCATCGGTGGTGATACCTCCGCCTCCAAGGCCGGGCTCTTTCTCAACATCACGCTCCTCGGCACCACTCCCACACGCAAGGCTCTCTTTCGTCACGGAGCTCAGGTCGGAGATCTGATCTATGTGACCGGTACCCTCGGAGACTCCCTTGCCGGTCTGCGCCTCTTGATGCCGACCCATAAGACGTACCGCTCAAGCAAGTCCAGGATCGTCCTCTCCCGCTCACATCAACGATTTCTGATCGACCGCCACTTCCACCCAACGGCGCGAGTAGCCGAAGGGCTGTGGCTCAATCGAGAACGGCTGGCCACGTCCGCCATCGATCTGTCCGATGGCCTGTCGGGCGATCTCCGGCACTTGTGTGAGTCCAGTCGGGTCGGCGCCGAAATAGAGCCAGAGAAGCTCCCGATCTCGGCAGCCTGCCGAGCCTACGGCAAAGCAGCCGGCAGCTCACCGGTGCAGCTCGCGCTCACCGGAGGCGAGGACTATGAACTGCTCTTCACCGCCGCCCCGGGCTCCCGAGCTAAGATTGAACGCCAGGCCCACGCCCGCGGGTATCGCGTGACCTGCATCGGGACGATTCGCTCGAAGCGATTTGGAATACGGATGTCATCCGGCGGAAACAGCCGACGGCTGCCGATCACGAGCTACGAGCATTTTCACTGATGTCCGAATTCAGCACCCAGCCGGTGAAAGGCGGACGATCATTCCGTGCACTTTTACGCCAGGTTCTTCATCTGCAAGAATCTCCTCGCCGCACCGCCTTGGCCTTCGCCCTGGGCGTCTTTATTGCCTTCTCGCCGGCGTATGGCCTGCATACCGCCATGGTCGCGCTCTGCACCTGGCTGTTCAGACTCAACTTTCTCGCGTTGTTCGCCGGAGCATTGATCAACAATCCCTGGACGATCATTCCGATCCTGGGCGCAACCTATTGGACCGGAGCCTTCCTGCTAGGACGTGCCGATGCACCGACCTTCGACTGGCACGATCTGAGCTTCAGCGGCATCTATGACCAAGTCCTCCCGTATGCCGGCCCGTTTGTGCTGGGAGGTTTCATCCTCAGTGTACTCGGCACCGTGATTTCATACCCTGCCGCGTATTTCTTTATTACGAAATACCGGCCTGGGTCGGCATCCGATTTGGCCAAACCATTGCCGCCCTCGGATCGGGTGGGCTAAGATATTCGCCGACTATGGAACCCGTAGACCACCGTCCTGATGCCCCCTACGATGGCTCTGCACTCATCGCCGATCCGATTCATAAGTACGTGACCTTCACTGTTCCATTTGCAAACCCCGACCCACACGAACATACCGAGAAGGACCTGATCGATTCTCCCTGGATCCAGCGGTTACGGTACATCTATCAATTGCAAAGTGCCCGTTGGGTCTATCCCTCCGCCGAACACACCCGATTCGTCCACTCCTTGGGAACCATGCATGTGGCGGGACGATTCGCCCGACACTTGTATCCCTTTCTGAAAAACACCGTCAAAGACGTGCCGTCGGCCAATTACGTTGAGGAGCTGTTGCGTATTACGGCCTTGGTGCACGACATCGGACACGGCCCGTTCTGCCATTTCTTCGACGACAATTTCCTCCATGGATTCAGCCTGACCCATGAACGATTGGGGCAAATTATCATCCGAGACCACCTTGCGCCCCTGATCAAAAAGATCCGCCGAAGTCCTTCCGGCCCCTTCGCCAAAGGTGAAGAGTTGAACCCGGATCAGATCGCCCATCTGATCCTCAAGGAAAAAGGCAAGGACAACTCCCGGCTCCCTCCCTGGCTGAACATGCTCCAGCCCGTTATTTCCGGAAGTTACACCGGGGACAATCTGGACTACGTCTTGCGGGATTCCTACATGTGCGGCGTTGCCGTAGGACCGGTCGATCTCACGCGGTTGATTCATTACACGATCGTGACGGAAAAGGGATTCACCATTCATAAGACCGGGCTCCCCGCGCTCCAGATGTTTCTCAATACCCGCATGTATCTCTATTCAAATGTGTATTTCCATCGCACGACCAGAGCCATCGACATCCACCTTCGCGATATTTTCGGAGACACGATGAAGCTGATCTGTCCCCGCGATCCGCGGAAGCATATGGACGGCTATTGCAGACTGACCGATTGGTCGCTCCTGGAAGAGGTTCGGGGATGGACGCAGAGCCGCAACAAATCCCGCCGACAGTTGGGGCAGGAATGGACGAGAATCCTGAACCGTGACGTCAAATGGAAGATGGCCTACAGTACGACCTTGAAAGAAAAGGGGCAGGAGCGCGGCATGGCCTTCCCCGGCCATCGACATTTTGAGCAGCAAATAATCAAGGAACTGCCGACTCGCCTGAAACGATGTCCTTTCCGGGTGGACATGGCCCTGTTGGACCCACGACCGGACCCCAAGGATTCACGGGGAAACCCTTTGTATGTCTATGATCCCGGCACAGGCCAGGTGTCGACCGAGCTGTTGGAAGAATGCCTGGATCTGCTCCCCACGCGACTCGTCCAGTTTCGGATCTACGCGCCGGACCATACGCACGACGCCGCCCTCTCGCAAGCCGCCGCAACCGTGCTGAATAAAACACCGACAAGTCTGGAATCACACGACTGAACGATTCCTCGGACGCGAGTGAGTTGGGCGAAACTGGAGGCAAAGGGGGAAAACTCTTCCCCTCACGGAGCTATGGCGAGGAACCTGTCCCACGTTGGCTTCGTAATTGGCAAACGAGAGACGACGGGCTTCAAAGCCGCACTCTGAGACCTCGTTGTCTGGATCTCGCACCTCGTAAACGAACGACGCTTCACCGTTCGACAGGCTCATGGTCTTGAGCGAAATCGAAGGACGAGACACGCTTCACGCTCTTGAAAGCGATGAGGGGGGAGACCGGAGAACTTTCTAACAACCTGCGACTACGCTGACATCTTGAGCGGGAGATTCTTCATCAATTGGGATTTCTTGCGTGTCATGAAGTCCCGTTGAGGCTCCAATGGAAAATGCGAGCCACGCTTCGACCGTGGGAACCGACGTTCGAATTGTTCGATGATTTCAAGCGCCTCTGCTTCCTCTCCCGCCTGAAGCAAAAGTTGTACGAGCCGGAGATACGCCGGGACGAGCAGCATCAGGTGCCGCACGTCTTTCGCTTCATTGACCACATAGCGATAGCCCTCAATCGAGACTTCCTTGTTGACTCGTTCGGACACCATGGCTTCGATCATACAGACCGCCACCCGATCGGTTTCCGAGCTGATACAACGCTCCCATTGCCCATTCACTAAGGCGCGCACTTCTTCAGCCGAAAGCTGAATCCCTCCCCGCCCGACGCTCTTCCGAAGATTCTCCAACACGCCTCTGGCTTCCAACCAGGCGCCGTACAAACCGAGCAGGGCTCCGTGGCATGGAATCGGACGGGCACAGTTCCCGGTGAGGGGTGAAAAATGTTTCTTCGCAACATGAGACGGCAGAAACACACGACCATGCGCAGCCTCACAGACTTCACAGATTTGATCGTCATCCGGCGCGACATAAATATACATTCGAGTTCCGGAACGGTCGAAGATATCCACGGCCAGGATACGCCCGGACAGGATTTGCAGTTGATAGTACTGCCAGAGAACAAGCAGGCCAAGAATGGCCACCGCATACATCGTCACGTCAGAAAACTCAAACCCGTCGAACATCAGTACGCTCCCGCTCTGTTGCTTGAGATCGGCACCAACCAAGACTATCCGATGTGGGATCCCCACAAAACCTCTTCCTTCCTCTACACATACAAGACTGTATCGGTTACTTCGCCGATACACTTAATCCCCCTCCATTTCTCCCGGCAGTCTCTGTGATCCTGAGTGACGCTGGCATGGAACATGCGAATCACTCAGTTAACGCAGATTTACAGGATCCAAAAAGCAGGGGGAATGATGATTTCCGGGATACGAATAATGGCTGCTTGGGGGCTTTCACTGTTGTGCGTCGTTCCGGCCTATGCGCAAAGCCAGCAAGAATCCACCAGGAGCTTTAATGGCATGCCATCCGACATGCTCGTCAAAGTCCAATCGCTGGCGAAAATCCTCCAACAGGGACTTTCCGAGGGAAACCTTACTGAGGATGAGATCTCACGAAGTTTAATGTCCGGACAACTGAGCGAGAGACTCAAACAGTTGCACCCGGAAGCGGATCAGCTGCTTCATGACATCAGCGAAGCGTCGAGGCAAGGGAAAGGACCGGGTGAAGCAAGCCTCCTTCCGCTGCTCGAAGGATTGGGTATCCCTCCGGAATAAGAACCGCGCATGAGACTAACCTTGGAGACCCGCTCTCTGTCGTACCAGTACCCCATCACCAGCGGCCCCGAACCGCGTCATCAGAACCGAACACATCGTGATGGATAGTCCTTCTTCCATGAGCCATGCAAACAGTTGGCTCTCATCATCCGGAGGAACGGAGCACCGTGCACTTGGACGGCCAAGGCGGTATCAAGGCCACTGTAACAGACCGCACTGACCGGTGGTCGATCTGGAACTGAAAACGCCGGCGCTTCACATGCGGCAAAACTGTCGATCCCGGTGAGCGAGTTCGCTGAGCAAATCCCACCCACTAGCCGCGCGCTCCCAACAAGCCATTACAATTCAATCGGCTCCTCTTGATGGTCAAGGGGAACCACCCGATTATTGTGTACTGAGTCATATGACCTGAAGATTATTATCAGCCTGCTGGAACGACGATTACTGTCCACACATCAACAGTACTTGTCCCTGGAAAGATGTCGATCCACGTAAACTTTCGTAAGTATGTTGAGCAATTCAAGGGTTTTTGAGACACTACCCTCAGTTCCTCATCGACTCAACGACACTTCAAGACACCGGTGCCTTCTTGTCACCTAACCCGTGAGGTGAGTTCCATGACACACCCTACCAACACCATCTCAAGCGCCTGTCAGCGAATCACCGTTTGCGTGCTCGCAGGAATGCTCTGCATGGAGGTTGGCTGCGTCAGTCGGAGTGCCTATGAACGGATCAAGGCCCAGGCCCAAGAAGACACGCAAACACTTGGGGTGGTTCGAAACGAGGTGAAGGAACTGGATCAACAAATCGCCGGGCTGCAAGCCGCCAATCGGCAAGACGATGCGACGACGGCTGAGCTACGTATGGCGCTACAACATGAGGAAGAGCAGTTGCCGATCATGAGAGAGCGGGCGGAGGCGAGCCTTATCTCGCTCAAAGGACAGGTCACCGCATTGATGAACCAAAGTTGGAACCTCGCTCGCAAGATTTCAGACCTTCGCCATGAAAGTGCCTTCTTGCAGAGTACCGCCGCACAGTATAAGCAGGAGATGGAAGAAGCCCCGGCTGCTGAGCCGGTAACGGTAGATGAAGTAGAGTCAGGTACCACTCAGACCATTGCCGCTGAACCACCAGCACCAGCAGAACCTTCGGCTCAGGAACCCATCGTGGCTCAGCAACCAGCGCCAGTGGCGCCTACGCCGAATCTGTCACCCCCAGTACCATCAACTCCATCATCGCCCACGAACACAAACCCTGCGGAGACAGATAACTCCTGGATCAGCATCATCCTCAGCTGGCTCACCACATTCTGGAATTGGCTCCTCAGCTAGACTTGGCTGCCCTTCTCGTCATTGATGCGCCCTTCCGTACCTTGGTCCTGCCACAAGAGCCTTGCTCCGTTCTTACCTTCCCCCGATTTGACGGACACCAGGTTACACGACTGCGGCCCTCACGTCGGAGTGTGGAAGATTAATTGTGTAACTGGTCATCATGCCTTTTTGAGAGAGGCGGGATGGTTTGATGACCAAACACGGCACAAGAACGGAGGCGGTACTAAATGACAGATTCCCAGGAGGTATCTTGCCGGAAGAAATTCTGGGGGAGCATGAATGACTCAAAGACTTCACGAAACGGCTGGTGGAAACAAGCCCTGGCCTCTGAAATAACAACCCATCTTGGGTATACGCCTCATGCCCACTCACCTTCGAAATCAGACCCTGCTCGGAATGGCAGCAGTCCGAAGCCGGTGCAGACCAAGCAAGGCTCGATTAACCTGGCGGCACCACACGATCAGGCGGGCACATCTTGGTGAAGAAACGGCAGCAGCGCCTGGAAGGGAGTAATGATAACGTGCTCGCCCCCTATGCCCATGGATTCATCACGCGAGACATGCACGGTCACCTCGAAGGGTAGAACCCCGCACAGTCCCTCACGATTTCTTCCCTTCTTCTACCGACGCATTCACTCCACTCAACTCCGCTTCTTTCCGGTCTTCCCTTTCGATCTCCTTCTGTGACTTAAGATCGCGCTCGTCTTGATGGTCACCAATGAGTGCCCCGGTGATCAGCATTTGGATGCCAAGAAGGAGGAAGAATAATGCGCCCTTGTACTGGCCGCTCGGCTCGGCCAGTGAAAACTTATGCGCAGAGATCAGAAGGGAGAGCGCTGAGCACAGGAATAAGAACGTTCGCATGTCGGATGACGCATTATGAATAAGGATGTTCCAGAGGGTATGCCGCCAGTAAGACTCAGGTCAACTGGAAATCACGCGGAACGAATGGCTTGAAACGCAGCGGCGGTTACGGAGTTGGCGAGCCCATCCCGGAAGTCGGTTCGGTGAGCGAGACTGGTGCTGGAGTTGCGGACTGTGCGCCACCTTTGAACGGAAGATCAAGCAATGCATAGGGGTTCACCCGTGCGCCGTTGAGTTTGACACCCCAATGAAGATGCGGACCGGTCGCCCGACCGGTCGCACCGACTTTCCCGACGATCTGTCCCGCTTTCACAATATCTCCATCCTTGACCAACACTTCGGACAGGTGGAAATACATCGAGTAGAATCCCAAACCGTGGTCGAGGAAGATGCCCTTCCCGGAGAAAAAATGATCGACGGTGAGCCGCACCACCCCGTCATTGGTCGCCGCAACGGGCGTGCCGAGCGGCGCACTGATATCTTCGCCGTTATGCGGATTCCGCGGTTGACCATTCATGATTCGGACACTACCGAAGATCCCTGATCGTCTGCCGCTTACCGGTTCCACGAAACCAGGCTGCCATAATCTGGTCTGCGAATCGACGGCCAGCCCTGTTTTGATCTGCTCCTGTTCCGCCTTCCACCTGGTGACAGCCTTCTCGTCTAAATCAACTTTGTCTTTCGGCAGCGTCAAATGCTCGATATGGAACTTTTCTTTGACCACCGATACGCTGTAACTGAGGGTGCGACTCTGCTCCCCCTGCTTCAGTTCGACAGTCAGATCATGCGTTCCCGGCTCATCTTGTAGATCAATCCCCAGCAACCCCACAAACCCTTTCGGCTCGTCGAGTCGAGGATCCGGAAAGAATCGGATGGAGCGACCGAGAAACGTTCCCTGGACTGTAGCCGCTTCATCTTCAGACGGTACTTTTACCACAAGCACCTGGCCCTGTTTGCCGCTAAAACGACCTTCGACACCCTGAGCCGCCTGTAGCGACCCGGGGAGGAGAACAAGGACAAGAGGCGTGAGCAGCACAACGACAAACGCAAGTTGTACCAGCCCGATAGGCCGCGGATGAGAGAGACTGAACCATGGCTTCATCGGTAGAATCGCCCTCCCGAGACTTGCGAGATCAGTTCTTCGACCCGCCGATTCGCGGCACTAAAGGGATCCATGCAGAGGATCGTTTCCTCCCAGTACCCGTTCAGTTTCAAATAGGTCCAATCAACCGTGTAGGATCGGTTCTTCGCCCGCGCGAAACGGATGAAGTCCCCTCTCACCTTGGCCCTCGTCGTTTGCGGCGGGGTCGACATGGCCCGCTGCACGGCATCTTCTTCCACAACTCGTTCGACCAACCCGCGAGACTCCATCAAATAGTACAGCCCTCTCGTCCGCTTCACATCATGGTACTGCAGATCCAGCAGCAGCACCCTCGGATCGTCCCACCCACAATTCTTCTTGTCGACGTAGGATTGAATCAGGTGCTTCTTCGTGACCCAATCGATCTGATGCGTCAGCTGCATCGGATCCTCCTCCAACTGCTGCAGCACCGCTTCCCACTTGTTGCAGACATCATCGAGAGTCGGATCGTGCGTTTCCTGTGCCAGATAGTCTTTTGCGCGGTTCAGGTAGACACGCTGAATCTCGATGGCGGTCATCTGGCGACCGTCATCGAGCCGGACCTTCTTTTTCAGGGTTGGATCACGGGACACCTCGCGGATCGCCTTCACCGAGTCTTCCAGCTCCATCCCATGGACCGCATACCCCTCTTCGATCATCGACAAGACCAGCGTGGCGGTTCCCACCTTGAGATAGGTCACATACTCGGACATGTTCGAATCACCGACGATGATATGCAGCCGCCGATACCGTTCCGCGTCGGAATGCGGCTCATCGCGGGTATTGATGATGCTCCGGGAGGACGTCGTCGAGGACGACGTCTTCTCATGAATATGTTGCGCACGCTGCGAAATGAAATACTGCGGCTTCCCCGAGACCTTTAAGACTTTCCCGGCTCCGCTGAAGATCTGCCTGGTGACGAAAAATGGAATCAATTGTTCGGTGACTTTCCAAAAGTCGACGTCCCGGCGCATCAGGAAATTTTCATGACACCCGTACGTATTGCCCAACGAGTCCGTATTGTTCTTGAAAATATAGATCTCCCCGGACAACCCTTCCTCCCGGAGCCGCTCTTCCGCGGCAGGCAGACAGGCTTCCAACAGTCGCTCTCCCGCCTTATCGTGCACGACAAGATCGAGAATGTTGTCGCATTCCGGGGTCGAGTACTCCGGGTGACAGCCGGTGTCTTGATAGAAGCGAGCCCCGTTGACCAAAAAGGCGTTCGACGGCCAGCTGTTCGGAATGAGTCCTTCAAAAATGTAGCCCAAGACTTTTTCCATGGGCAGATAGATCCGGCCGTTTGGGGAGAAAATGAGGCCGTATTCGTTCTCAAGGCCGTAAATCCGTTGTTTCATGGAACCCACCGTCATCATGCGCGAGTCATACTCAGATTATACGCCCAGGCCGGGATCGACAACAAAGGACGCCATTATGAACGGAAAAGGTTAGGAAGAGAGTGCCCGTCGAATCTCACCGACTGAGAGGCGACGGAACTTTCGGCCGGTCCGACTGCGGTCCAGCACCGCAATCTCCAACCCCTCCGGCTGGAGCTTTTGATTGGCCGTTTGATCGAGAGCCGTCACACAAAGTCGTAAGGCCTCGTCGAGACTCGGGACATGGCCGGGGCTTTTGTCCTTCAAGAAATTCTGCACCGTATCCGCCCGCCCCCCGATCACGGCAACATTCTTTTCGTCGATGATGCTCCCGTCAAATGAAATACGATAGATTTCATTCGGATGGCTGTTGATGCCGGTCTGTACGACGAGGATTTCCACCTCCAACGGCTTCATTTCCTGACTGAAGACCGTCCCGAGACTCTGCGAATAGCCGTTCGCCAACGATCGGCCGGTGACGTCTTCTCGGCTGTACATGAATCCCTTGAGATCGGCGTGGCGAATCCCCGCCTTCCGAAGATTCTCGAACTCGCTATACTTGCCGGCCCCGGCAAACGCGATATTGTCGTAGATCTCGGAGACTTTATGGAGCGAGGCGCTCGGATTGTCCGCGGCCAAGAGAATCCCTTCGACGTACTCCATCGCGATGATCGATCGGCCCTTGGCGATCCCCTTTTTGGCGTACTCCGCCTTGTCCTGCATCATCTGCTCAGGAGACACGTAGTAGGGCATCGGCATGAATTAGGTCTCCCGTGAACGACGAGCTGCCATGACCGCGTCACACACCGTCCGGAGTGTGTCTTCCGCGACATCCGTAATGCCGTGATCCGTTACGATCTTTGCGGTGGGATAAATCCCGCGCACGAGGTCGGGACCACCGGTCCCCACGTCGTCATCCGCGGCATTGTAGAGCGCCAACACCGCCAGCTTAATCACCTCCACCTCGGAGAGATTTCGCTGAAAATGCTCCCGCATCGTATTGCGCGCATCTTTTCCGCCCGACCCGATCGCATGGTAATCCGACTCTTCGTATCTCCCGCCGGTGATGTCGTACTTGAAAATGCGGCCCTCGCCGCGTTTCAGGTCATACCCGACATAGAGCGGCATCACGACCAGCCCCTGGAACACCATCGGCAAGTTCGCCTTCACCATCTGGCCCAGCTTATTGGCCTTCCCTTCGCAGGAAAGCGGCACACCTTCCAATTTCTCGTAATGCTCCAACTCGGTCTGAAACAGCTTAGCCATCTCGATACAGGGACCGGCTGCCCCCGCAATCGCCATCGCCGACCACTCATCAATCTTGAATACCTTCTCAATCCGGCGATCCGCGATCTGAAATCCCTCGGTGGCGCGGCGGTCTCCGGCAATGATCACCCCATGCTGATACTTGATCGCCAAGACGGTCGTAGCAGAGGGCACCGACACTGCCCCGGCTGTGCGCGTCGGATCGGCGTTGGGCGCGAGCCCGTTCGCTCCGAGCGTCAAGCCGGGATAATGTTTGGAAAGGAATTCCACGAAGCTGGAACCGTCGTCATCGGGGAGGTGGGGTAACTTCATCGTCGTATCAAGACCGTTCGTCACACCTTGAGCTTTTCGAGAAGCACATCAACCGAATCGGCAGCATCCAGTAGCGCCCCGGTCAAGGCCTGTGTCCCACGATGGGGATCCATCAAGGGGACTTTCTTGATCGTGGTATCACCGGCATCGAACAAGACCGAGGTCCAACTGGCACCGTACAGCGACTTCGCAAACTTCCTGATACAGCGTCCACGAAAATAGGCTCGGGTACCCGTCGGTGGATGAAACTCAGCCCGCTGGATTTCTTCCTCGTCAACGATTCGCTCGATCAGCTGGCTACGCTCCAGCGTATAGAAGAGCCCCTTTTCTGGACGGACGTCATGGTATTGAAGATCCATCAATTTCACGCGTGGGTCGCCCCAGCCACAGCCTTTTCGTTCCATGTAGGATTCGATCAAGTGTCGCTTCGCCACCCAGTCCAATGAATGGACCAACAATCGGGGATCGCGCTCAAGTTTATTCAGCACCTCTTCCCAACGGAGCAGCACATCTTGGATCGTGGAATCGTGCGCCTGCGAGGCGTAAAACACCTTGGCCGCATCCAGGTAGGCCCGCTGGATCGCCAGCGCGGTAGTGGGCCGTCCGCCAGCCAGCTTCACCGTCTGTTTGACTTCCAGATCTCGTGACACCTGTTTGAACACCCGAACCGGCTCTTCGAGTTCGATCTGCGGCAAGTCGGCACCGGCCTCCAGCAAATGCAGCACAACGTCCAAAGTCCCCACCTTGAGATAGGTGGACAACTCCGCCATATTGGCGTCGCCCGTAATCACATGGAGTCGCCGGAACCGTGCTGAATCCGCATGGGGCTCATCACGCGTGTTGATGATCGGGCGCTTGACCATCGTATTGAGGTCCATGAGACATTCAAAAAAGTCCGCGCGCTGAGAGAGCTGATATTCTGTCGGTGCAGTCTGATTTTCAGCACCAACTTTTCCCGCCCCGGCAAAGATCGGCCTGGTCACAAGAAACGGCGTCAACGTCCGGGCAATCCGATCGAACGGCACGCTTCTCGAAACTAAGTAGTTTTCATGATATCCGTAACTGTTGCCTTTGCCATCAGAGTTGTTCTTATAGAGGGTATAGACTTCGAAGCCTCGTGCACGGGCCATGGTCTGCAGGCATGAAGCCAGAATGCGCTCTCCCGCCCGTTCAAACGCCACGATCTCTCGAGCGTGTGAACACTCCGGCGTCGAGTACTCCGGATGAGCCCCGTCCACATACAGCCGTCCCCCGTTCGCCAACATCTTGTTGAGCTGCCGGTTATAGTCGGGGTTCGGACGCTCACGCTCCCCCTCGACCTCAAAGCCACGTGCATCGACCAGCGGGTTCTCATTTTCATAGTCCCAGACTGCGGTTGGAGCCGCCAGGTTCGGATAGTGCCCGATCACGGCAAAAGATCCTGCCACCGGGTCCATCGCCGACGCATCTCTCGAGGCAATCCCGAACTCCGTTTCCGTACCAATTATGCGGGCGGAGTTCGTGCGAGTCTGGTCGTTCATCATGTGGTTAGAGATAGTGGCCGGTACTGATCGTTTCGATCTGACGATGTTCCGTCGGTCCGCCGCTGATGGTCCGAAGATGGATGATCTTCTCGCCCTTCTTGCCGGCGACCTTGGCCCAATCGTCCGGATTAGTCGTATTGGGAAGATCTTCGTGTTCCTTGAACTCTTCCCGGATGGCACGAATCAAGTCGTCCGATCGCAAACCGGTCCCCTCATTGGCGATCACCCGCTTCACGGCGAACTTTTTCGCCCGCGACACAATCCCTTCGATCAACGCGCCACTGGCGAAGTCCTTGAAGTACAACACTTCCTTTTCGCCGTTGGCATAGGTCACTTCAATGAATTTGTTTTCTTCGCTCGCCGCATACATGGCTTCGACGGTCATGGCGGTCAAGTGTTCGACCAGCGCATGCCGATCCCCTCCATGCCGCGCGACGTCCTCCTCGGCGAACGGAAGGTCCGTTGAGATATACTTCGAGAAAATGTCCCGTGCTGCATCGGCATCCGGGCGCCCGACCTTCACTTTGACATCCAACCGCCCGGCACGCAGCACGGCCGGATCGATCAGATCCTGGCGATTGCTTGCTCCGATGACGATGACATTACGCAATCGTTCGACGCCGTCGATCTCGGAGAGAAATTGGGGAACGATCGTTGACTCAATATCCGAGGACACACCGGTCCCACGGGTGCGAAAGAGCGCGTCCATCTCATCAAAAAAGACGATCACGGGATGTCCATCCTCAGCCCGCTCCTTGGCCTTCTTGAACACCTCGCGAACTTGACGTTCCGACTCCCCAACATATTTGTTAAGCAGTTCAGGACCCTTGACATGCAGGAAGTAGCTCCGAATCTCTTTCCCGGATCGATCGCCCAGCTTCTTGGCAATCGAGTTGGCCACCGCTTTGGCGATCAGCGTCTTGCCGCAACCGGGAGGGCCATAGAGCAGCACGCCCTTCGGCGCGCTGAGTTGGTATTCAGCGAAGACCTGAGGGTGCAGAAACGGGAGTTCGACGGCGTCACGTACCTGCTCCAACTCTTTCTGAAGGCCGCCGATGTGCGCATAGTCGACATCCGGGACTTCCTCCAAGACCAGCTCTTCCGCTTCCGACTTGGGCAGCTTTTCGATCACGTAACCGGAACGCGTATCGTAAAGCAGATGGTCCCCGACACTCAGCCGTTCAGCCAATAAAGGATCGCCCAGGTCAGCCACCTTCTCCTCGTCGAAATGGAGGGTGACCAAGGCCCGGCCCCCTTCTAGCACATCCTTGAGTCGAACGACTTCGCCTTGACTGTCAAATCCCTTGACCTCCACCACATTGAGGGCTTCATTCAAGACAACCTCTCGCCCTTTCCGCAATTCGGTCCGGTTGATCGAGGGATGAAGGCTCACCTTCATTTTCCGGCCTGATACATACACATTGCCCGTTCCGTCTTCGTTCAGACTGGAAAAGATGGCGTAGCTCGACGGAGGCGCCGTGAGCTTTTCCACCTCAGCCCGAAGGGCCTCGATCTGAGCTTTGGCGTCTTGCAGCGTCGCAACGAGTTTCTCGTTCTGTTTGGTCGCCTGGTCGAGCTGGTAACGAGATTGATACAGCCGACGGATCTCTTCTTCCATCGACTGAATTTGCACGCGAAGTTTGTCGAGCTCCCGAGCCTGTTCACTGTTCTTGTGAATCATCTCCCCCTCCTCCTCGGACAACCGCTTTGTAATCTTCTTGACAGAATCTCGGAGGGACCGGAGTCGGTTTGGCTGACTCTTGCTATCCGCCATAGTGAGACGATATGACCAGCTCAAAATATTGAGCCTAAGCGAGAGTACGTTTGGTGTGAGGGATTCTAACATCCGACCTGGGGGTGGTCAACTGCAACGGGCGTTCTGACGCGTCACAGACTCACGCGTCGTCACGTCACATCATATCTGCAATGCGTCCGTGAACTCTCGAACCGCTTCACCGATGTCATCACGAGTCAACAACGCCCCGATCACCGCGACTCCATACGCACCGGCTCGGCGAACGTCTTGCACTCGATCGCACGTAATACCTCCGATGGCAAACACCGGGATGGCCGACCGACGACAGACCTCATCGAGCAACGCAAGTCCTAATGCAGGCCCAAACGCTCGCTTGGACGGCGTGTCATAGACGGGCCCGAAGACGACATAGTCGGCACCGCTCCGATTCGCCAGCTGGACATCTTCGGCAGAATGGGTGGAAACCCCGATCAATCGCCGCGATCCGATCGACTCACGAACAGACTGCGCCGGCAGACTATCGGATCGAAGATGCACTCCATCCAGATTCATGGCCATCATAAGATCCACACGATCGTTGATCAGCAACGGCACCGACCGCCGGGCACTCACGGCGTAAGCGTCCTGTACCAGCGACAGAAGTTCCGGGGTAGACAGATCCCGCTCTCTGAGCTGAATGGCTTGAACACCAGCTTCGATGGCACGATCGAGCAACGGGACAAGCGGACGGCCCAGAGTGTGGTGACGATCGGTGACCAGCAGAAGACGGAAGTTAACGGAAGGCATGTCCGAGGCCAGTTAGGAGTAAATGGTGAGGCGCGAGGGGTTGATGAGAGTTTTTTCTCCAAGCCTTTACGTTTCACCTCTCACCCTTCACCCCTTACTCACTTCAGAGCATGCCCTCGATCGGACTGCTCGCCGTTGCGTACAGCTTCCGGGGAATGCGACCGGCCTTGTACGCCAGACGACCCGCATGGACGGCGTACTTCATCGCTTCCGCCATCGCAATCGGATCCTGCGCCCCGGCAATGGCCGTGTTCATGAGAACCGCATCAGCCCCGTACTCCATGGCCAAGGCTGCATCGGACGCTGTTCCGACACCGGCATCGACGATGATCGGCACTTTCACCGTTTCCATGATGATCTTCAAGTTATACGGATTTCGAATCCCCAGGCCTGATCCAATCGGCGCCGCGAGGGGCATAACGGCCGGGCAGCCGATATCCACGAGCTTCTTCGCGACGATCGGATCATCATTCGTGTACGGAAGGACAATAAATCCTTCCTTGATGAGAATCTTCGCCGCTTCAATGAGACCGGCCGTATCAGGGAAAAGCGTCTTCTCGTCCCCGAGCACTTCCAGCTTTACCAGGTCGGAAACACCAGCCGCGCGGGCCAATCGAGAATATCGCACCGCATCTTCCACGGTATAGCATCCAGCGGTATTGGGAAGAATCGTGTATTTCTTCGGATCGATGTAATCAAGCAGATTCTCCTTCGATGGATCAGTGATGTTCACCCGGCGCACCGCGACCGTGACCACATCAGCGCCCGACACTTCAATCGCCTTCTTCGTCTCGGCAAAGTCTTTGTATTTTCCTGTCCCGACCCATAGTCGGGACTTGAACTCACGCCCCGCAATAACCAATCGATCATCAGCCATGTTGCCCTCTTGAGGATGATCCGCCCCCGATGAAACTCATAATCTCCACCCGATCTCCGTCCTTGATCTGACGCTGGCCGAATGCCGAGCGATCCAGAATCTCAAGATTCAGTTCCACTGCCACCCGTTCGGTCTTGATGTCCAGCTCCGTCAAGAGATCCGAGACCGTTGCGCCGGCACACCAGGTCCGCTCCTCGCCGTTCACATGGATTTTAATGGCATTCTGCATCCCTGTCATCCTATGAGACCGGAATTCGCCTTGTCAACAAATGGGCCTTGCGCGGATATCAAGAAAAACCGCACAATAGTGCGTCAAGAGCTTGCCCATGCAGGACAATAATCAGCGTCTCACCGCTCTCTTTCGATCCATGGCCGATCTCTTGTCGGCTCAGCGGGCGAACCCCTATCGCGTGCGGGCGTATCGACGAGCAGCGGATGCGTTGCAGGCTCTAGAAGAAGATGTCGCAACAGTCGCACAGCGCCAGGGGCTTGAAGAAATTGACGGGATCGGCGCGGATTTATCCAAAAAGATCGAGGAGTTTCTTGAGACTGGAACGATCCGTGCTTACGAGGAGCTGAAGACTCCACTCCCCGTGGAGGTCAAGAATTGGGCAACGCTTCCGGGACTATCCGACTCGCTCGTGACCTACTTATACTTTCGCCTCGGCATCAGAACGCTCAAGGACCTCGAACAGCTCATCCAATCACATCTTCTTCGGACCCTGCCGAGTTTTGTTGGATCCGAAGAGCGTCTTCTGAAAGCCGTTCAAGACAGGCTGCACAATCCCAATCCTTAACAGGCTGAGGTCGAGGCTAAGGCCAAAAAGAGGGCTGTGATCCGCTTGACCCACGCCTTCATCTCCAAGAGCTGGCGAACTTTTTCAGCCTCTTCCTAATTAGGAAGGCTTGAGCTCCTTGAATATCTTCCAACTCTTCAGCAACTCCACCGCTTTCTGTAGCTGAACATCCTGCTCAAGTGAAAGTTCTCCGCCCGCCTCGGGCAAGGTCGGCGGAGGCGTCCCGTTCTTCGATCCTCCCTCGTCCGGGAACTTCCCGTTCTGTGGAACAGCATCTTTCCCCGCTGCAGGCTTGACGACTTTCGGCTCAGTTTCCTTGTCTCCTGATTTCCCCTCAGAGCCCTTGGCCACCACCGGCGCAGTCAGCTTCACCACAATATCTGGCGTAATCCCGGTCGATTGAATCGATCGACCTTTCGGCGTGTAATACTTCGCGGTGGTGAGACGGAGTCCCGAGCCATCTCCCAAGGCTAAGATCGTCTGAACCGATCCTTTCCCAAACGAAGTTGTCCCCACCACGACCCCTCGCCCCCAGTCCTGGAGCGCTCCCGCCACGATTTCCGATGCGCTCGCCGACCCCTCGTTCACAAGAACAATGACGGGAAGGTCCTCCAACTGATCTTTTGCCTTCGCAACCCATTCGTCCTTCTTTCCTTCTCGACTCTTGGTGTACACCACCAGTTTCCCGGTCGGCAGGAATTGTTCGGACACATCAACCGCCGCCGTCAGCAACCCGCCCGGATTGTTTCGCAGGTCGAGAATCGCGCCCTGGACCTTCTGCTCCTTAAATTGCTTGATCGCTTTCGCCAAATCCCTCCCCGTGGCTTCTTGGAACTGGGTGAGCCGGACATAGCCGAGATTATCGATCACCTTCGACTTCACACTTTCAATTTTGATGGTGTCCCGGACGAGCGTAAAAACCAAAGGATCCGTCGCACCATCTCGCTGGATGGTCAGATTCACTTTACTGCCTTTCGGTCCCCGCATCTTCTGCACGGCATCCATCAGCGTCAAATCCTTGGTCGGATCTTCATTGACCTTGATAATGAAATCCCCTGCCTTGATACCGGCTCGATGGGCTGGTGTGCCCTCGATCGGAGCAATCACCGCCAACCGGTTGTCCTTCACGCCGATTTGGATTCCGACTCCCCCAAACTCCCCTCTGGTTTCAACCTGCATCTCTTTGTACATCTCTGGCGTCATGTAGGCGGAATGCGGATCAAGCGTCGACAACATCCCACGAATAGCCCCTTGAATGAGATCTTTCGGTTTGGTCTCATCGACATAATGCTTCTGGACCTGGTTCAGCACTTCCGAGAAGGTCTTGAGTTCCTCATACGTTTCGCTGGCATGTCCGGTCCGCTCCCAGCCCTTTCCGATGAGGACGCCACAGAGCAGGGCGAGTGCAATCATCGGCCCGACCACCCAAGATTTCCGCCGCGGCTGCTGTTCCATCATCTTTTCATCCCTTCTTTCTTGCGTCGTCGAACCATGCGGTCTGGAGACGCGGTCACGACTTCCCCTATCGCCTTGCCAGCCAGTGGAGCGGGTCAACCGGCTCGGCTCCTTCGCGCAACTCAAAGTATAATGTATTTTCTCCCGTCATGCCCGTGTCTCCAGTTTCCCCAATCGACTGGCCTTCGACCACGCGCTCACCGACTTGGGTCAGAATCTTGGACGCATGGGCATACAGCGAGAAAAATCCGTTTGCATGATCCAGGATTATAACGAGTCCGTACCCTTTCAACCAGTCCGCATAGACGACGCTCCCCGGCATGACGGCATGAATCAGGCTCCCCTCGGTCGTACGAATTTCAATGCCTTTGCGTTGAACATAGGTGTCGAACGTGGGATGTTTCTGCCGTCCGAAGAACGAGACCACCTGTCCTTGGGCCGGCCAGGGCAGTGCTCCGCGGGCGCCACGAGGGAACGATGCCGTCGCGGGCGGATGCATGGCCACAGCGCGCCGACGCGATTCCAAGTCTTGCAGCAAGTGATCCACCCGTGAGGCCGACCGTTCCAGCTCTTCGACCGCACGATGGTAGGCTTCTTTCTGATGCGTGATTTTTGTCAGATAGAGCATCTTCTCTTTTTGAAGCACTCGAATGTCTGCAAGCTTCTTTTCGATGTGTTGCTTGAAGATCATCAGACCATCCCGAGTGTCGGCTTGTTGGCGTTCCGCCTGCTCCTTCCTCGCCATGTCATCCCGAAAACCCTGCAGTAATTCATAGTCTTTCTGCGAAACAGCGGAGAGATACTGCCCCCGACGTTGAAGATCACCGTATGAATCGGCCGTCAAGAGCGCCTTCACATACCCGAACCGACCTTCCATATACTGCACGCGAAGCCGGGCCAAGATGGCCTCCCGCCGGGATTGAACACTGCTCCGTGCCGTCACCAGCTGTTCCGTAATTTCCGCAAGTTCACGATCCTTTTGCCGCAATTTCCGGTTGATGTCGTGATGATCTTGTCGGTGATGGACCAATCGTTCGTCCAAAGATTGGAGTCCCTGCAGAACAGATTCGCGCTTCTTCTCGGCCGCTTCAGCCCGTTTCCGCTTTTCTTCAATCTTGTTTTTCAGTGTTTCCAGATGCTTTCGTTCACGCTGAATTTTTTCAGCGAGAGGATCCGTGGCCGCACCCACATCCGTACTCCACCCCCCGAACGTGAAAATCCATCCCAGCAGAAGGAGAAAACGTTTCATCCGCGTCCTTCTCCTACGCGTAGAAGCGAGACCACGCTGCCGGCAAGGCCGAGCACCATTCCAGCCGCGACCAGCGCCAGACAGGCGGACCAGGGGAAAAATGAAATCAGGCCATCTATTCCGCTGAAACGGCTCACAAACTGCACTTGTTGCCGAAACAGCTCGAACCCCATCTTGAGAATTCCCAAGGACAAGGCGCTTCCACAGGCTCCGAGCACCGCCCCCTCCAGGAAGTACGGAATACGAATGAATGTCCCTGTGGCCCCGATCGAGCGAAGGATTTCGATCTCCTCTCGTCTCGCAAACAAGGCAAGTCTGATCGTATTGCCGATAATCGTCACCGCGGCGGCAGAAAGAAGAATCCCCACCCCGATTGCCGCCAACTCAATGTAGCCGATCAGTTCGGCCAACAGGCTGATCCAGCGCTGATTATAGTCGACCTTCGCCACCCCTTCCATTGTTTGAACTTGCTCGACCCAATCTTTCATGGACTCGGGTGAACGAAAACTTGGGGCCAGCGTCACCACAAAGGAGGCCGGAAGGGGATTCTCGCCGAGCCCTTCGAGCAAATGCGAGTCGGCAGGAAACTGCGCGCGAAACTCCGTCAGCGCTTGCTCCTTTGAGATATACAGCACACTTCCGACCATCCGATCGGACTTGAGCATCAGCTCCAACTGCAAACGCCCATCTCGAGAAAGCCGATCCTCCAGATAGACCATGATCTTGACGTCTTCCTGAAGCCATCCCGCCGCACGCTGCAGGTTCACATAGACTAAGAGAAAGATTCCGACACAGGTCAATGTAAAGGCTGTGGTCAGGATTGCAACGATCGTGGTCATGCGATTGGTCCGCATATTGACCCAAGCCTCGCGAACAAGATAGAAGAGCCTTCTCATACGACGACCCGCTCGGACACCGCCCGATCCGGCAAGATAACCCCTTGCATCAACGTGATCACCCGGCAATTAACCTGATGCATGACATGATGATCATGCGTGGCCATGACTACGGTGGTACCCCGGGCATTGATCAGCTTGAACAGCTCGATGATCTCACCCGTGAGCTCCGGATCAAGATTGCCAGTCGGTTCGTCCGCCAATAGGATAACCGGCCCGTTCACGATCGCTCGAGCAATACACACCCGCTGTTGCTCTCCCGTGGACAGACTGCTTGGCGACTGGTCTCGCTTATGCTCGACACCGACTGCCCGCAACGTTTCCGTGACTTTGCGTCGAATATCTTTGTCGGACACACCCTGCACGATTAATGGGAGTGCGACATTGTCAAATACCGATTTCTTCGGTAGTAACCGGAAGTCTTGAAAAACCGATCCGACCTTCCGCCTCAGGTATGGAATCTCGGACCGTTTCAGTTTCGTGACATTCTTGCCTTGAACAAAGAGCTGTCCTTCATCCGGTTGTTCCTCTCCAATGAGCATCCGTAGGATCGTCGACTTGCCCGATCCACTCGGACCCATGAGCAACACGAACTCCCCCTTCTCGATCTCGATCATGATATCGGATAAGGCCGGCCTTCGGTCGTACCATTTCGATACATGAATGAGCTGAATCATCGCATCCATGGAGCCCCCTCTCGACAGAGGCGAGACCTCTTACGACTCGGTGAGGTCGAACGCATTGGGGATATGTTCAATCTGCGCGGAAACTGATGGCTGCCCTTGGATCAAGACGACATCAAATCGACAGAGTCTGTCGGACCAACGCCGCTGCGACAGGTACTGTGCGGCTACCTTCGCCAATTTCGCCCGCTTGCGACGATCCACGGCCGACAGAGCGCCACCAAACGCCTCAGTACTCCGGCCTTTGACTTCGACAAAGACGACGACACCCTGATCATCCGCAACAAGGTCCAATTCCCCGATTGAGAGCCGCACATTTCGATCAAGGATCCGATAGCCCTTGGCGATCAAGAACTCCTCCGCCTGCAACTCACTCGCTTTGCCGAACCGATGACGCGGGTCTGCGGTCTGCATATGATCAGGCATCGGACGCTGTAGAGTCCGTGAAATGAATTTGCTCCATCTCCCTTGCGCTGATGGCAACTTTGACTGGAGCGAAACTTCGACGATGGATGGAACAGGGACCGTGGCGTGCAAGCCGTTCCAAGTGTTCAGCCGTCCCATACCCTTTGTGCGAGACGAAACCATACTCCGGGAACGTGTCATGATAGCTTGCCATCAGCCGATCCCTCGTAACCTTGGCCACGATGGAAGCGGCGGCAATCGAGACAGATAAAGAATCTCCTTTGATGATCGGTCGTACCGGAATGCTCACACCGGGCAGACTCACGGCATCGATGAGCACATAATCGGGAGGCGGGACCAACTGCTCAAGAGCCCGCCGCATGGCAAGCCGAGTCGCCTCAAGAATATTCAACTGATCGATTTCAGCGACGTCGGCCCACCCAATTCCCGTTGCTACCGCCCGTTCGCGAATGGCAATGTAAAATCGCTCGCGTGCACGCTCTGACAGCTGCTTCGAATCATTCACCCCGATGAGCCGGCAACGAAATGGAAGAATAACCGCGGCAGCCACTACGGGGCCAGCCAATGGACCACGCCCCACTTCATCAACTCCGGCAATACGGCGATATCCACAAAACCGAGCTGCTCGTTCAAACTCATCCGTGGGTTCCATCAACCGCTCTCTACCGACGATCCTGCCAATCGGCAAGCCATGATGGAACGCATGCGCAGAACTGACCTACGCCGTGACCGCTCCTTCTTCGGGTGCCGCAGGCTGTACCGATGGTTTGTTCTCTCCGACAAACTCCCGCTCTTCGACCTTGGCAAACCGGCCCTTCTTGCCGCGAAGATAGTACAGTTTGGCACGTCGAACGCGCCCCTGGCGCACGACATCGATCTTGGACACGATCGGAGAATGCACGGGGAAAATCCGCTCGACACCCACACCATAGGACAGTTTTCTAACCGTGAACATTTCAGTGTTCAGGCTGCCCTTGCGGGCGATCACGGTTCCCTCATACACCTGAATACGCTCTTTCTCGCCTTCCACGACTTTGACATGGACACGCACCGTGTCTCCAATCTCGAAGTGCGGAACTGTTTTTTTCGTCAATGATCGCTGAATTCGCTCCAACTGATTCATGTCCTCAACCCTCCTTCTCGCATGATAACGGGGCCGTCAACAGGCCTTCATTCATCAACTCATCCAACAATTGTCGATCCTCTCTTGTAAACATCCGATCCCTCAGAAGATCCGGGCGTCTAAGATACGTGCTGCGCAAGGCCTGTTTCCGACGCCATAAACGAATGGCCTCATGATGGCCAGACAACAAAACTTCCGGCACGGCAATGCCGTCAATCTCCGCGGGCCTGGTGTACTGCGGATACTCCAAGAGCGAATCGGAAAACGACTCATCAACGGCAGAGTGCGGATCGCCCAACACGCCCGGGACAAGCCTTGTCGCGACATCGATCAAGACCAGTGCCGGTAATTCACCTCCGGTAAGCACATAATCTCCCAGTGAAATCTCCTCAGGTTCCAATGCGAGACGGACGCGCTCGTCTACGCCTTCATAGTGCCCACACAGAATTACGATTCGACGAGACTCCGTTGCCAGCTCTTGGGCATACGACTGGGTCAACGGGCGCCCATGAGGAGTTGGAAATAGCAACCGAACTTCTTCTCCTTGAGACTGGGCGTCTCTCCGCAAAGCTGCGACCGCCTGAAGAATCGGTTCGGCTTTCATGACCATCCCCGCACCGCCTCCATACGGAGTATCATCAACGACCTTGTGACGATCCGCCGTAAAGTCTCGCAGATTGTGTACCTGCACCGAAAGAAGCCCCTTCTCCTGGCCGCGCTTGAGCATACTCTGGGCCAAGACCGGGGCAAACATGCCAGGAAACAGTGTCAGGACGTCGAACCGTACCATGTGTCAGTCACCAAGCCCGTCGATCAACCGTACCGTCATGATTCGAGCCATCAGATCGACCGAAAGGACGAACTCTTTCGCGGCCGGAATCAAGATCTCTTTCGTTTCACAACGAACAACGACTACTGGATTACCCGGCAGTTCCCAGATTGTCTCCACAACACCAAGCGGGTCTCCCAACTCCGTTTTGACGGTCAACCCCACCAAGTCACACTCATAGTACTGTCCATCCGGAAGTTCAGGAACGGACCCGCGAACCGTCCGAATCAATCCTCCTCGCCAAAGGCCTGCCTCTTCCGGTGTGGTGAAGGCCGACAGCCCGAGAATAAAACTCGTTCCCGCCCGCCTCACATGCGTGACGCCGGTCTCGAGCGTCTGTCCGTTTGTCGCAAGAAGGCTGACGCGTGTCAATCCTTCCAGCCGGCCGGGAACATCGGAGAGAGAACGAACCTTGACCTCTCCACGAACGCCAAACGTCCGTTCGATCCGTCCCACCGTCACGGTTTCAGGCTGATGGACCATGCCACGGTCAGGCTTTTACCGGAGCCTTCTTCTGCGCGGACTTTTCGGCTTCAAACTGTTTCCAGACCCCCGCACGCCGCAACAGGGTCCGAACGGTCACCGTCGGTTGCGCCCCCTGGTGAAGCCATGTCAGCACGCGCTCCTGCTTGAGCTCCGGCACACCGGCCTCTTTCAACGGATCAAAAATTCCCAGGATCTCGATGAAGCGGCCGTCGCGTGCTTTCCGCGAATCCGCCGCCACCAACCGATACATCGGTCGTTTATGTCGTCCCGTGCGAGCAAGCCTCAAATGTACAGCCACAACAATTCCTCCTTTACACTGGTTCGAGTGATCTCCGATTGATTACCGCGCGCGCAAGAGCTGGGCGAGTTGCCGACGCCCTCCCGCACCGGTCATTGCCTTTGCCAACTTCTTTGCAGACAGAAATTGCTTGATCAGCCGATTCACGTCCTGCACCGTCGTACCGCTCCCTCGCGCAATCCTCTTTTTCCGGTTTCCATTGATGATCGTATGATCGCGGCGCTCTTTCGCGGTCATCGAATCGATCACAGCGACCACGCGACTGATCTCTCGTTCCGGCTTATCACCTTCCATTGCCTGCTTGATTTTTTGTCCACCAGGAAGCATGCCCAAAATCTGCTCGAACGAGCCCATGCGATTCATCTGTCCCAGCTGGGTTCGAAAATCTTCCAACGTGAAAGTATTGCTGGTGAGCCGCTTCTGAGCTTCCTCCGCCTGTTCACGCGTAATGCTTTCCTGTGCTTTTTCAATGAGCGACAGCACATCTCCCATACCGAGAATACGAGAAGCCATCCGGTCCGGATGAAACGGTTCAAGCGCATCAAGTTTTTCCCCGACGCCCAAAAACTTGATCGGCTTTCCCGTTGCGGCGCGGATCGACAACACTGCCCCTCCGCGCGCATCCCCCTCAACCTTGGTCAGAATCACGCCCGTAAGCCCGACTTGCCGGTCAAACTGTCCGGCCATGGTGACCGCGTCTTGGCCAGTCATCGCATCGGCGACTAATAGCACCTCCTGAGGCGACACCGCGGCCTTCACCGCAGTCAATTCTCCCATCAGCTCATCGTCGATGTGCAAACGACCGCCGGTATCCAGGATGACCAAATCAAAGCCCTGCTCCCTGCCTCGGTCCACGCCGGCACTACAGATCCGAACCACATCGACTTGCGAAGCTTGAGTCTGATCAACGCGATGTACCTCGACTCCAAGATCTCGCCCCAACGCACTCAACTGCTCTCCTGCGGCAGGACGACGAGGATCGGCCGCAACCAGCAGCACTCGTTTGCCTTGGCTTTTAAAAAGACGGGCAAGCTTTCCACTGACCGTCGTCTTACCTGCCCCCTGTAGTCCAACCAGCATGACGATGGTCGGCGGCATGGAGTTGAGGGAAAGACCGACCCGATCTTGCCCCATCATCGCCCGGAGCTCATCCCAGACGACCTTGACAACCTGATGCCCTGGGGTCAAACTCTGCAGGACTTCTTGTCCGATCGCCTTGGCACGAACACGATCGATAAACTCTTTGACAATCTTAAAGTTGACGTCCGCTTCAAGGAGCGCAAATCGTACTTCCTTGAGCGCTTCTGTAATATTTTGCTCAGTGAGCACACCCTGCCCACGAAGCTTCTTCAGAACCTTTTCAAACTTCTCGCTCAGCGCATCAAGCATGACACCGTCCGCCACACAGAAAAAGGCCACCGAGGCCTTGCACCAGACCTCCGATCGCCTCGAAAATCCTAGCTAAAGAGCATCGGAAAGTGTATAGGACCACAGAAAGCAAGTCAAGGTCGACGCAAGTCAGTAGTTTTATTGACATGCTGAAACCCTTCAGATATGGTGCCCCTGTGAGACCAATAAACCTCACAACTTATGGACGGGGAAGCCGTCAGCGAGGAGAGGCTGCGTGCGAAAGTCGCCCTGGGTTCTGATTGTTTTCGTGATCATCGGAGGTCTACTGGGCGGGATCCTCGGCGAAATTCTCCATGTGATGGCGCCTCAGGGCACCATACAAAATATTTTTTCTACGAATTTTATGCCCGGCATTAATCCGCCCCTGACCGTAGATCTGGTATTGATCAAACTCGTATTGGGGTTCAGCCTGAAAATCAATATTCTGAGCATTCTCGGTATGTTTGTCGGCATCTATCTCTACAAGCACGTCTAATAGGTAATACAAGAACCTACCAGCTTCGTTTTCAACTCTCCCTGCGGATGACCGCATTAGAGAGACGTTCTACGATATATACCTAGCTCACCTTTGATTTCGGGCAGGTCCAATTAAAGTAGGGTATTGGGCAAACGCGCTCTCCAATCGATGATGACTCTACGGACTGCTGATCAAAACCCTGAATTCCTCAGACTGCCTCTCTGAAACGAGCCCCTCAAACGAAGCCTGGCAATGCACCACCTCACAGTTTCACTTATTTCAAATTTGCAAGCGCAACAGTGTATCTCGGGATACATGGACAGGTAAGATACCTGACACTTCTCACCATGCCGCACAAAGCGTCTTCTGGCAAAATCTCCCATAAAAACATCCGACACCTGCTGGAGCTTCACTCCCGGACTTGAAGAATATGCGACTAGGATGTGTTGCCACACAACGATTGACAGAGGCTAAACTTTTCAAAGACATATTTCAATCGATGTTCATGCTACAACCCAATAGGCACGATAGATGTTAGATCGTTTTTTCCTATTAGGTAGCCGCTCCATTCCATGGCTGGATGGCGTGAGAGGTTTGGCCATCATACTTGTCGTCATTCGGCATACATTTGATCGCCCCTACCATCAATTGGTCGGCGAAAAAATACTTGCCAACGATGCGCTTTGGCTAAAACTTTTGGCGGGATTCGGATGGTGTGGTGTAACACTTTTCTTTATCCTCAGCGGATTTCTTGTGGGTGGCACAATCGTCCTTGAAGTCCACTCCGGCACATTTCGCTGGCGAGAGTTTGCGCTTAAGCGCTTCATCCGCGTCTATATACCAGCAATGATATTCCTGACACTAATGGCAACTGCCAGTCATCGAGAAATACTCTCCACAATCAGCCTGCACAATTACTTGCTTATGGCCAACTATACCCGGGATATATGGCTGAGTCATTACTGGTCTCTTGCAGTCGAGGAGCATTTTTACATACTCCTTCCGATTTCCGGAATACTTCTGACGCAGATACTTCGACAGCATTCCTTGGTCTCCTTAAGCCGAGGAATTCTCATAATTGCATTGAGCTTCTCCCTGCTCCGCCTTATTGCGGCTCAAACCAATCTGGTTATTGACCCTGATGACTACTATCGCCTGTCACACTGGCAATTTGATTATTTCGCCCTCGGCATTGCATTGCGTTTATTCCACGAACATCAGAAAACAATGGGCATCTCAAAGACAATTACACCAAGCTTTGCAGCGAACATCCTCACGATCTGCACATTTTTCTCCATCATGATTGTGTTTTCATGGTTTGCCTCCAATGTTGAGGGGAACAATGTACTGAACCAAACTGCAAATGGGGGCGCAAGTGGCATCCTATATCTTCTCAACATCATCATGTTTGGAGCGATGTTTTTCGCTATGATGATGGGCGCAATGGTTAACTTGTTCGCTTTACGATGGCTACGCATTGTGGCGGCCATCTCATTCTCAACCTATATTGTTCATGTCCTTGTTTTAGAGAACACACCGTTCTTGTATCAACCGCTCTCAAAAATCAATGACCCCACGATCGAGTTGTTGTTCGCACTAGCGATCGGCCTGGGAACATCCTTGGCTGCAGGCTTGTTATTTTTTGTCCTGGTAGAGCGCCCTGCATTACTCCTGCGTAATCGGTTGCTGCAATGGGCGAAGGTGAGCTAATACGAAGTTATCCTCGATAGTGCCTGGATCATACGCACATCGATTCAGCTGGATCGACAGGCAATAGTCGAAACTATCCGTCACCAAGGCCAGGGATATGCCGAACATCTTCAAGCTATGCGCTAATTATTGACCTGGCCTTGAGGCCCATTTTCTTGCTCGGCGTTTAGGCGGATCGAGCGAATCCGATTCCGCAACTCTGCTGCTCGTTCGAAGGCTAGTTCCTTTGCCGCCGCTTTCATCTCGATCTCCAGTCGTTGGATAAGTCGATCAGTTGACTCTGCACTTCCATACTCGGCATCGGACTCCGCCGCAAGCGGCAGTTGAATGTAATCAAGGTCCGCCACCGCGTACTCAAGTGATGGGATCCCTTTCGTAATACCAACCGGCGTAATGCCATGGACGCGGTTGTGCTCGGCCTGAATCCCACGACGACGATTCGTCTCGTCAATGGCCAGTTTCATCGACTCCGTCACGCCATCTCCATAAAAAATCACCCGCCCTTCGAGATTGCGTGCCGCCCGGCCGGCCGTTTGGATCAATGCGCGATATGAACGCAGGTATCCCTCCTTATCCGCATCCAGAATGGCGACGAGACTCACCTCCGGAAGGTCGAGTCCCTCTCGGAGTAAATTGATTCCGACTAAGACATCGAACGTTCCGCACCGAAGATCACGAATGATCTCAGCTCGTTCAAGCGTTTTGATATCGGAATGGAGGTAGCGAACCTTAATTCCCAAATCGTGGTAATACTCCGTCAAATCCTCCGCCATCCGCTTTGTCAGGGTTGTTACCAACACTCGTCCCCGCTTGGCGACCTCAGCACGAACCTGCCCCAGGAGGTGATCGACTTGCCCTTTCGCCGGTACGACATCAATGTGCGGATCCATCAGCCCCGTCGGCCGGACGATCTGTTCCACCACATCATGACCTGCATGTTCGAGTTCATAGGTGCCGGGAGTGGCCGACACATAGACCACCTGATTGAGACACTGTTCGAATTCCATAAACTTTAGCGGTCGATTATCAACCGCCGACGGGAGTCGGAATCCATATTCCACGAGCGTCCGTTTTCGAGAAAAGTCTCCCTCATACATGCCCCCGACTTGCGGGATGGTCGCGTGCGACTCATCAACAATCAGCAGAAAATCCTTCGGAAAGTAATCCAACAACGTGGGGGGTGCCTGGCCAGGATTTCTTCCACTGAGATGACGAGAATAGTTTTCAATCCCGTGGCAATAACCCATGGCTCGGATCATCTCGAGGTCAAACTTCGTGCGCTGTTCAATCCGTTGAGCCTCCAACAACCGTCCGGATCGCCTGAAATAGTCGACACGCTCGTCGAGTTCCTCCTCAATACCGGTAATGGCCCGCTCATAGCGGTCAGGGGCAATGAGATAGTGTGTATTCGGGTAGATCGCAACCTTGGGCAGCTTTCCCAAGGACTTCCCGGTGAGCGGGTCAATTTCATGAATCGCATCCACCGTATCCCCGAAAAGTTCGATCCGCACGGATTTCGCTTCCGACGAGGCCGGGAAAATTTCAATCACATCTCCGCGTGCCCGAAAGGTTCCGCGATGAAAATCCATGTCGTTGCGCTCGTATTGGATTTCCACCAGCTTCGACAAAAGTTTTTCTCGCCTCGTTTCAAGACCGACCTCCAGATAAATCAGCATGTCATGGTAGACCTCCGGCGACCCCAGCCCATAAATACAGGAGACGGAGGAAACGATCAGGACATCATTTCGTTGTAACAACTCGGTCGTCGCGGAGTGACGCATCTGATCGATGGCATCATTGATGGAAGAATCCTTGGCAATGTACGTATCGCTCTGCGGAATATAGGCTTCCGGCTGATAGTAATCGTAGTAACTCACGAAATACTCGACGGCGTTGTGAGGAAAAAACTGTTTGAATTCCTGATAGAGTTGCCCGGCCAGAGTTTTGTTGTGCACGAGCACCAGCGTCGGCTTCTGGACACGTTCGACAAGATTGGCCATCGTAAAGGTTTTGCCTGACCCGGTGACTCCCAACAGAACCTGATGTCTCTTCCCCGATTGCACCCCGGTAGTCAGCTGCTCGATGGCGGCAGGCTGATCACCGCATGGCTTGAAAGGAGCCTCAAGTTTAAAGGACGGCACGATAACCTCCCGTGGTGCGGCCGAACAAATACCCGATCAGCACGACGGTCCTCGCATAACAGCACGTAAAAGCAAAAAGGGCTGCCGGAGTCTCCGGCAGCCCTCATCGACAACGAAACAGATCTCGGTTTAACCGCGACCGCCGCCAAACCCGCCGCGGCCGCCGCCACCGGAACGCGGCTCTTGGGGACGCGCTTCATTCACCGTCAAGGTGCGTCCGCCGAGTTGCGTGCCGTTCAATGCCGCAACCGCCGCCTGCGCTTCGGCGTCGGTCGACATTTCCACAAATCCAAACCCACGAGATTGCCCGGTAAACTTGTCCGTGATGATCCGGGCTGAGGCCACGGACCCATGCGCCGCAAACAAATCACTCAGTTGTTGCTCGGTCGTTGCATATGGCAATCCACCGACATAAATCTTCGCACCCATCAGGCTCCTCCTTTGACACAATGATGTTGTCTTGGACTCGAGAAAGCAACGAGGAAGGAATGGGCCGAAGACGTCAACACAACGGCGGCTTAGCTCTGGCTTCCGATCAGATTCCCGGACTGGCCCAATACAACATCTACTCAGGCCTCATCATTTTCTTCGACAAGCTTGCGCAGGCCTTTCACAAGCTGGCGGCCTGATCGTACCTCAGATGCGAAGAGAAAGGCAAGTTTAAGATCAACTCGGGTCACCAGGATCCTCGCATTAGTACGCCGGCGGCGGAGAAATCGGCCGGTGCGAAAACAGTGGAACCGCATGGAAACTATCAAACAGCATGGCCGTCTTGTCTGATATGGCGAAACCGACCTGCCCCAAGCCCAACGTTTGGTCCTCTACCGACAGCGCCAATGTTCCATCTACAAACACCTCAATAAAGTCTTTGCTGATGATCGTATTGCGCTGCACTCTGAGGGTATGCCAGTCAATCGGTTTCAGGTTGACGGTTGCTTGTCCCAGGATCGTTGCGACACCGTTGGAAAGACGAATGAATCGAACGTGCTGGATGGCGGGATCCACGATTGCAGCATAAAAATTCTTCCTATCACGTGCTCCAACCACCACTCCGCCTGAGCCCCCGGTCCCCGGAGGGGCGTGCAATCGAACACTCACATCCGGATATTCATACTGCATCCCCTCAGCCAGCAATACTTGATAGCAGAGCTGTCGACAAGTCGACAACGCGGCCACGACATGGGGAGGTGAGGGAGCAGTGGGATGATGTTGTACCACCCATTCGGCAAGCGATTCTTCACTGGATACTGCTCTGATAAAACCATGAGGCTGCTCTCCAAGAGGCTCTTGATCGAATAGCCACTGCTGAAAAAGCCCCCCCTTCGCCTGTTGCTTCAGATTGGCGGCTTTTTCCTCCTGCGTTTCGCGTGGAACAGCGTAGGTCCGAGTAGGCTCGAGCAGGAAGACTGTCCCGGCCACCAACCACACAACCAGCGTTGCCAAACCCGGGCTTCCGACCTGTGACGAGTGAATGACCATTATCCTCAACACCTCACGCCCTACTTGGAGCTCCCCGGTTTCTTGATTTGAAGAATATCGCGCTGCAACCGGTCCCGCTCAGCAAGAATCCTTTGTCGACGCTTCCACCGATCCCATGTCCACCAACGCAGTTTCTCCCGGAACGTCACCATCGGGGTCGCGGCACTCCCCCCTGGAGCCTGCTGAAAAGAATAGCCTTCGTGGGTATCACGCTCTTGAAAAAACCGTCGGTACAAGTGATCGTACAATCCTTTTCCCTGCTCACTCCCCGCCATCCTGGATCTCCATCTTCTCCACTTCGACAGCCATCAAACCAGCCGATTGAATTGAATAGTACCTGGGCTTGGTGCGGCTCTGCAACAAGCTTCCCCGCGTGCTATGATCCATCGATATTCCACGGATGCTCACAGTGACCCGGATATCCTCATGAATACCATCACCCCCTGCCCGGGTGTGTCGTTCGAGAAGCTGATGATCTGCATTGCCATCACCGCCTTGCTACAAGCTCAGGTTACCCTCGCACAGGCCCCTGAGACGGTTTTCCAGGCTGCCATAGAGTCACTCTCCCCGGAACGGATATTGGCCGATATCCGAACACTCAGCGCCCCCACATTCAATGGACGGCAAACCGGTACGAAGGATGACCTCCTCTCAGCGCAATGGATCGCGGAAGAGTTTCGCCAAGCTGGCTTGCATCAACCACATATATCTACTGGGTCCCTACAGTCCTCTCCGCTTAGCAGGAAACATGGAGAGACACTCGGCGCCATGTCGACCCTCGTCACTGCGCCGGTCATGGCTCCCGATCCTCATTTGCGCGTCGGTACCGCATCCACGGTAACGACCAAACAAATCGGCACAGAGTACTTCCCGATTTTTGACTCCCCATCCGCCGACATCCAAGCCCCCATCGTCTTTGTCGGCTACGGCCTCGTTGATCAGGCCCAGGGCATCGACGATTATGCTGGCGTTGAAGTAAACAACTGCATCGTGCTGTTTCTGCGCGGCAAGCCGGAACATTACCCCCGTCCCGTCAGCCATGCCGATAAGGTTCGATGGGCGCGAGAACGCGGTGCACTCGGCTACCTCACGGCCACCGGCCCAATACTCAACCTCTATGAGGCCCGCCGTGGCGTCACCGGTCAACCGAGTGCCTTCTATGGGCAGATACCTCCCGACCAGGCCATCCCCGGTGCCTGGGTCAGTACAGCCGTCGCTCAAGACCTCATGGCAGGGTCACGCCATGATTCCAATCGCCTCCGAACCCTTCAGGAACAATTGAACAACGCTCCATCACCTCAAGCCACACGAACTGATCATTACGCGTCATTACAGTGGGACACGACGATGGAGGAAGGCATCTTGGTTAATGTGGTGGGGATGATCCCGGGCACTGGAACAGAGACCGTCATCATCGGCGCCCATCGTGACCATTTTGGCCGCCCAGGCGGCGTGCTCTTTCCCGGTGCGGATGACAATGCCTCCGGGACCGCAGTTATCTTGGAAGTCGCGCGCGCGTTGTCCAAGATTGATCGGCGACCCACCAGAACGCTCCTCTTCATATCCTTTAGCGGTGAGGAACGAGATATGCTGGGATCGTATTTCTATACATCACAGCCGCTCGTACCGCTGAATTCCACCAAAGCTATGATCAATATCGACCATGCCGGAGTTGGCAATGGACGGCTCACCGTCGGTGTCACAGGAATTGAGAAGGAGATTGCTGTGGAGTCAGGGAAGGCCGCAGGGGTCAACGAGAAATTGGATCTCTATGGATTTTTCCCTGGTGGTGATCATGTCCCCTTTAAAGAAGCCGGTGTCCCGACCATCACTGTTGTGAGCGGCGGCATCCATCCGCATTTTCATCAGCCAGCCGACACCGCTGATACCATCGATCCTCAGATCCTCAAAACTGCAGCCCGATCCGTCTTGGCCTTGACGTGGCAACTGGCCTATGGACCGACAAATACCGGAGGCGAGTCCACGACCACCGCTCCCTTACCCCAACACACGAAGTGAGGCACCGCATACTTATCGACGCGCAGAGCGGCAACCGATGGCCTGGCTCAATAGGGTAATGGTTCGAGCAACCCTGACTCAATCGGCGGCAATAAATCCGTCTGGCGCGGTGGAGAAGGCAGAACGGTTGGACTCCCAACCTGATTTGCACCCTGGATAAGTCCGATGGATAGTTGTGGACCAAAGGTCATCACGGCGCCACTCCATGCTTGGCCAGTCGTCGGATTCCGAAAGTTGTAAGTTTGCACATTCGATCCCGGCGCGTAGAGAAACCCCTGAGTTCCTTGATTGTCGAGATACAAACTCCCTCCAGGAAGCTTCAACAACGGTGAAACCCCGCCGGCGAACGACCGCACCCCCGAGGCACTTTGGGCCCAGGCTTCCACATCCGCGGAGAGAATTACGGCGATGACCAGACACAGGAACCCGCCTGTTGAACTGATCCAATGACTGCCAGCGCCTGTATGTCGAACCGGGTGTGTTTGAATAGCCATGACGTGAACCATACAACATTTTATAGTATGCTCTTGTATCACTCGTTGATCAAGGAGGCATGTATGCATCGCATATCCTCGGCACGTCACTATCGTCTCACGATCATGGTGATCGCAGGATGGGTATGCATGTCCCTGCCCCTCACAGCTTGGTGTTTGGACGTGACTCAGCCGCTTCCGATGGAACGGCGTGAAACCGTATCACTGGCTGACGCCGCAGTGCGGGCGTTGCAGAGCAATCTTGACATCAGCATCAGCCGGCAGAATCGAGAAAGCCGACTGGCCGATATCATCATCGAACAATCGAAGTTCGACCCAAACCTGAGCATCAACGGCCAATACAACCGAACCGTGAATCCGCTCAATCGACCCGTGTTCGGGGGAACCGATCCAAATCTCCTTGGTCAGATCACCACCTTCGATCAACGGGCCCATTCGCTGACGGTCGATGCACAGACCAATCTGATCACAGGCGGAAACTTTGACGTCAACTATAGCCCTGCCCGCAACAGTGTGAACCAAAACGTCGCGCGTGGATTCCTGTTCAACCCATCGTGGACAGGAGGGTTAGCATTCACGTTCACGCAACCGCTGCTCAGGAACGCGGGAATCGCCATCAACAAGACCTTTATCAAGGTCGCTCAAAACAATGCGATCGTCGAACAGCATGTCTTTCGAGATCGAGTCATGACCGTCATTGCCTCGGTGGAACAGACCTACTGGGAAGTCGTCTTTGCCAACGAAAGCCTGAAGGTCGCCCAGGTGGCCTTGAAAGCCGCCGAAGAACTCTTGGCTGCCAACCGGGCGAAGACCAAGGCAGGCGTGATGTCTATCGTTGACGTACTCCAAGCGGAGGCCGCCGTTGCGTCAAGGGTGGAACAGGTATTAGTGGCTGAAAAATCCATTCGTGACCAAGAAGATCAATTGCGGCGGCTTTTGAATCCAGGCGAGGAGGATCTGCGCCAGGACGTCCGCCTCACACCAGTCGATCCTCCCGTCACCGTCCTTGAACCTCTGAGCCTCCAGGAGGCCATCGACACCGCCATCGAACAACGGCCTGAAATCACACAGGCCAAGAAAAATGTCGAAACCGGTGAACTCAATAAGCAGTTTGCGCGTAACCAGCTGCTCCCGACGCTTTCGCTTCAGGGCACAATCGGACTCGCCGGCCTTGGCGGGGACTACGGCGAATCCTTCACCAGAAACTTCAGCGGCGACTTCTACAACTATGGAGCCGGGCTGGTGCTCAGCTATCCGCTCGGGAACCGGGCTGCCATCAGCAGCTATAGCAAGCGAAAGCTTGAGGCACAAAACGCTGAGGTGGCCCTCGCGAATGTGCGCCAGCAAATCATCGTCGGCATCCGTGAGGCGGTGCGCCGAGTACAGACAGATTTTAAGCGGATCGAAACCACCAGGTCTGCACGCATCATGGCGGAAAAACAACTCCAGGCCGAACAGGAACGGCTGAAAGTGGGACTCAGCACGACGCGCTTCGTACTCGAGTTCCAGCGTGATCTCGCAACCGCGCAGGGGAACGAGTTGCGGGCGATCGTCGATTACAATAAGTCGTTATCCAACTTGTCTCGCCACAAGGCGACCACCTTGGATCGCTATCACCTCGAACTTTCGTAGCCCATCCATGATGCCAGAGCCCCATCGGCTCGCTCACGGTCACATTGTCCATACGGGAGCAGCCCTGGCGCTGCTCCCCATCGGAGCCACGCTCGGCTATTACACTCTTCCCACTTCTATCCAGACTCAGCTACTTATTCAATTCATCCCGCAGTTGCTGGCGTATGTAGCGATGGGCATCTGGGTTTCGGGCACATCTGAAATCCCGAGACGACTAGGGCTGGAGGGGACGAAGTTCATCAGCGGACTGCAGTGGGGTCTGCTCACAGGTCTGTCTCTGGGTTGTCTCAATACCATCGTGATTCTGTCACTCTATCCATCATTCGGCTATGACATCACCTTTCTGAAACAGACTCCTCACGGTCGGCTTCCGGTCTTGCTGATGGTCCCCTGGTTCATCTGTGCCATCGCGTTGTTCGTGGAAGTCAACTTTCGCGGCTTCCTCTTGGGCCGCTTAGCTGAATTCGAACGGCAATGGAGAAGGGCTCACTCCAACCATGAGTGTGCTCCTCTGGCACTGCTGGCCACGACACTGACATTTACATTCGACCCATTCATGGTGAATACCTTTCAACATCTCCACTGGATCGCATTGTGGGATGGGCTCATCTGGGGAACGATCTGGCTCAGAACCCGCAATCTCTGGATCACCATCGTCGCCCATGCCGTCGAGGTCATCATCATGTACAGTGCCGTCAGAGCGACGATAGGATGAGACCTGTGAGTACGAATTACATATTGGGATTGTCGTGCACAACAAACCTGTGGCCGGTATCATTAGGATATCGCAAGAAACATAAGCCGGAGGATCGTTGGTGAGTGATGTCGCAAAGTATGTCGTCTATTTCCTGCTCGGTGGCACGATCGTCAGCCTGTCCACCTACCTTGGAGCCAAAGGCAATTCGTTCCTCGCTGCCATGGCCAGCACCTTTCCCGCCATCACTGCAGCAACCTTCATCCTGCTGTATATGAATGGCGGTAGCGCACCCACCGTCGACTACGCCAAGAGCCTCATGTGGTTCGTCCCACCCTGGATCGTCTACGTCACCGCGATGATCATGGGCATTCCCCGCCTGGGCTTCTGGCCTGCGATGGCCGGATCCCTCGTCCTCTATCTAGGGTGCGTCGGGCTCGTGAAGATGATGCTACGGTAGCGGCGCAAGATCGGATTCACCAGGACTCTGGCTTGCGAAAATGTACATGATTGCGTACACTTCTCATAATAAGTGAGGTGTAGTCATGGTTAAAACAATGTCACTCAAACAAGCTCGTTCTCGATTCTCCTCCCTTGTTGATAAGGCAGATCGTTTGTCGGAACGGTTTATCGTGACGAAGAACGGCACGCCAAAAGCAGTCGTGATAGGAGCAGACGAATATGAAAGCTGGGTAGAGACCCTGGAACTGCTCTCAAATCCAAAAGCCGTCAAAGCCCTCCAACAAGGATTGAAAGATGCGAAGGGCGGGAAATTTCGCTCATTTAAGGATGTGTTCGGCGAAGATCAGTGAAGCACATCAAACTCACCCATCAAGCCGTCAAGGATCTCGATGCCTTCGATCACGCAATCCGAGAACGCATCAAAGAGTCCCTCCGTCACCTTGCCAACCATCCATCCGAAGGCAAGCCACTCAAAGGCCGTTTTCAGAAAGACAAAGTGTGGTCCTACCGAGTCTGGCCCTATCGTGTTCTTTACCGCACAGTAGCGGGCTGGACCGAAATCTTATCGATCGAACACCGGAAAGATGTGTATCGATAGACCCTGCGCCTCATCGCGCTTTACCAAACGACTGCCGATAAACTTGCTCCACGTTCCCTTTCTGTTCCTTTTCACATTTCACTGCCCCCAGTCACCTACTGCTCTACCACCACTGCCGTCCCGTTCGCACTGACCATCAACATGCTGCTGTTGGTCCCGATGGTTTCATAATCGATATCAATCCCGATAATCGCATTAGCACCCAAGTGTTTGGCTTGCTCCTCCATTTCTTCGAGCGCAATTGTCTTCGCCTTTCGCAGTTCCTTTTCATAGCTGGCCGAGCGCCCGCCGACGATATCGCGGATCGATGCGAAAAAATCACGGAAGATGTTCGCACCGAGAATCGCGTCACCGGAAACTAACCCCAGATACTTCACCGTTTTCTTGCCTTCAAGATTGTTGGTCGTCGATAGAATCATGGATCCTCCTGGTTAAATATCCGGACATTCGCTCATCCAACTGGCCAATCAGCAAACCTTACCTCAACCCCATTGAAGCGGAGCGATAGGACTGCTAGCATCATCCACTTATCACACCTTGGATCAGACAGTGAACCCTATTCCTTTGCATCCGAATCAATCTACCAATCTCATTATTGAGGGAGCCAGGCAGAACAATCTCAAGAACGTTTCGCTGCAGATTCCCCATAATCAGGTCACGGCCATCACAGGTGTCTCAGGATCCGGTAAATCCTCGCTCGCGTTCGACACAATCTTTGCCGAAGGCCAGTGGCGTTACGTCGAATCGCTCTCGACCTATGCCCGCATGTTTCTGGACAAGGTGGCTCGTCCGGATGTGGATCGGCTGATCAACGTTCGTCCGGCAATCGCGATTGAGCAGAAGAACCAAGTACGGACGGCTCGTTCGACGGTCGGCACGACGACGGAGATCGCCGATCTGCTGCGCCTGCTCTTCGCCAAAATCGGTAAACCGACTTGTCCGGACTGTAAGCTGGAAGGCCGTTCGTTTCAACCGGACTCCGTCGCAAACGACCTACTCACCCGATGGCCTGATGCCCGGGCCATGATTCTGTTCCCCATTCCCACGCCCAAGCCCAAGGAAGAAGCCGCGTTTGTCCAGTCTCTGCTGACCAGAGGATTCACGAGACTCAAGACACAGGATGATGTGATCGACCTACATGACTCAGGACAGGTGAAACTCCACAAGTCTGCATCCCTTCATATCGTCCTGGATCGTCTTGTGATCCGAGAAGACAACCGCACCAGACTAGTCGAAGCTGTAGAAACAGCCTTTCATGAAGGAGAAGGCCGCTGTTCCATCGATATCATCGACCATGGACGACAGTCCTACAACGCACAGTTTCTCTGCCAGGGTTGCGGGCGAACGTTCGAACCGTTGAGGCCGATTCTCTTTTCGTTCAACCATCCGCTCGGCGCCTGTCCCGAGTGCAAGGGATTCGGCAATGTACTGCGATACGATCCTGAGCTGGTCATCCCCGACCAGACAAAATCCCTCGCCCAAGGTGCGATCGAACCCTGGAGCAAACCCAGCTCGGCCTGGTGGCAGAAGCAAATGCTGACTGCGATGAAAAAACATGGCGTTGACGTCGAGACTCCCTTTAAGTCACTACCGGCGGATCAGCAGCAGTTACTCTGGGAGGGGGCCAAATCCTTCGATGGCATCAACGACTTCTTCGAGTACCTGGAAGGCAAGCGGTACAAGCTGCACGTTCGGGTCTTCCTCAGCCGCTACCGCACGCCTTTCGATTGCCCCGGTTGCCATGGTACACGCTTGAAACCGGACGCGAGCTTCGTCAAGCTCGCCGGCAGTGATATTCACGAGACGACGGAACGAACGGTCGAGAGTCTTGCAGCCTGGGTGGACTCCCTGCCCTTGCGCCGCTCCGAACAGGAGATCACGGCAGATATTCTCCGGCAACTCAAATCAAAACTGGGCTTTCTCCAACGCGTTGGCCTGGGATACTTGACGCTCAATCGGCAAACGAAAACCCTCTCCGGTGGGGAAGCCCAGCGAGTAGCGTTGGCGAATCAACTCGGTTCGCGACTGGTCGGTACGCTTTACGTGCTCGACGAACCGACCATTGGTCTCCATGCCAGAGATACCGATCTATTGGCCGGGATCCTGCGTGATCTCGCAGCGAGTGGAAATACCGTTGTGGTCGTCGAGCATGACCGCCGCATGATTGAGTCTGCCGATTTCCTCGTCGAACTGGGCCCCCACTCCGGAGAAAAGGGCGGGGAGATCGTCCGTGCAGCGCCACTGAAAGAATTCATGCAGGATCCTCGAGCCACCACTGCCCGATACTTGCGTGGCGATGAAGAGATCCCGCACCCTTGCTCACGGCGAAACGGAAACGGCAAGATACTGGTGCTCGCCGGGGCCACGGAACACAATTTGAAAGATCTCTCCCTCCGCATTCCCCTCGGTATGCTGATCTGTGTCACCGGCGTGTCCGGTTCAGGGAAAAGTACGCTGGTTGAAGAGACGCTCTATCGGGCCGTAGCCCGAGCCTTTCGCGTGACATCTCTGCCCATGGGGCGGTTCAAAGCGATCAAAGGCATCGAGCACCTCAAGGGCATCCGCCTGATCGACCAGCAACCGATCGGGCGTACGCCTCGTTCCAATCCGATCACCTACCTGAAAGCGTTCGATGAGATTCGTCAGCTTTTTTCCACAGAACGGGAAGCCCAACGGTTAGGACTGACACCTGGACACTTTTCGTTTAATGCCACCGGTGGCCGCTGCGAACGCTGCGAGGGGAGCGGAGTGGAAAAACTCGAGATGTACTTCTTCGAGGACATCTATGCGCCGTGCGAGGTCTGTGAGGGCAAACGCTTCAAATCAGCTGTCCTACAGATTCGTCACCGCGGGAAAAATGTCGCCGAAGTCCTCAACATGACCGTGGAAGAAGCAGCGTCATTCTTCACCGGAACGCCGAAGCTTCAAGATAAGCTCCAGCTGCTCTCGTCAATCGGGCTCGGCTATCTCCGCCTTGGCCAATCCGCGACCACGTTATCCGGTGGGGAAGCCCAGCGATTGAAAATCGCCGCTGAACTCAAAGATGCCTCAGCCAAAGACATCCTCTATATTTTGGACGAGCCCACCACCGGCCTGCACTTTGAGGACATCAAGAAACTCCTGACGGTCCTCCACAAACTCGTGAATGCCGGGAACACGCTGGTCGTCGTTGAGCACAACCTCGACGTGATCAAATCTGCCGACTGGATCATCGATCTCGGCCCAGAAGGCGGCGCCGCTGGCGGTCACATCATGGCCGAAGGCCGGCCGGAACAGGTGGCAAAGGTGGCTGAATCACATACAGGGCGGTTTTTGGCAACGGTGTTGGGAGAATAGCGTCACAGTTTCAAACAGAGGGTTGTCGACTATAGCTCCGGCTTATCAACTTTCGCCGCTGGGTGTTCCCCTGCCAGTTTCGTGTGCAGATACTTCTTGCTTACGGTCGTGATGAGAAAGGCAAGACCGATGGCGATCGGCACAAAGATGGCCGAGGCCACGTTCGCATTGCCAAGCCAACCGACTTCATACAGTCCTTTGAAGACATATCCCGCCAGCCCGGCTAGGTAGTAGGCAATGACGATCACCGATAATCCCTCAACCGTGTGCTGAAGGATCACTTGGCTCTTCGTCGTCTTGTCGACGCTCTGGAGAAGCGTGAGATTCTGTGACTCCACAATCAAGTCGATCCGGGTGCGAATAATCGCAATGATGCCTTCGAATCCGCTGCGAAGCGTATCGATCCGGCGCAAGAGTTGTTGATACCCTTCCGCCACACCCGTAATACCTCCCAATACATAGTCGGAGATGGGACGGTAGGAGGCTGTGGGCTGCTCCGCCAACGAGGCCAAGGTGGCATGCACGATCTTATCGTACGGAATCGAGGCCGACAGTTCGAAGTGTAACTTGCCCGCCATACGATTGGTTTTCAGCAAATCTTGCGTGAGGCTGTTCAACCATCGCTGCAACGTCTCAGCATTGGCATGCCCGATATGCCCCGTAATGATTTCTCGCTGCTGGAGATGCACCTGTTCGAATTTATAGACTTGGTCGATCGCGGCGGAGAACAGCGGCTTCTGCATCAGCAGGAGATGGTAGTAGGTTTCAATCCGCACAACGGCATCCACAATGTCTTTCAACCGCGAGTGGTCGCCTTGCAACGGGCCGACGCTCACCCAGTACCGTTCTCGCCCGTGATTGTCCGGCGTAAAACTGGTCACGACAGCCGCCTGCTCATTGAAGATTCTGCTGCCATACAATACAGCCCCCGGCAACTGCCCTCGCACCTCATCGCGAGAAGGCATGGCTCCCGTCTTCAGCACGATATCCAACCGGCAAACGACCGAACCAAGGGGTGTCAAGGAGACGGGGACAGCTGGAAACGTAAGTGGTCCAAAAGTAAGCAAACTCGCCGTGGATGAAGGCACATGCCAAAATTGGTAGTTATAGTATTCCGTATGGGCTTGCCAGATGAGAATGAGACGATCTCCATTCTCGGCTTCCTTCACACCATAGCCAAAATTGTCTCGCAGTTCGATCCGCTCATCGGGAACCTTGAATCGCTCCAGTAACGATTGAAATTCAGCTCGGCTGGCCGGGCGCTGCGTGGGCGGGTCGGACATGCGAAAGGCTTCGTACTGCACATGGGCCGGTGCCCGAATCCACTCGCTGATCGGCTGATGCGGTCGCTCGTGCAGTTTCTTCAGAAATGATTCGCCGTCGTCCCGATAGAAGCCAGCCTGAGTCACAAATCTCTCCCTTACGAGAATGAAATACAGCCCTAACACTCACCGCTATTCTCTTTACCAATGATGCGTGAGTGATGAGGAGAGAAGCAAGAGGAGAGGATTCAGTTGCAGGATGGATCGAACGGCATCTCCGCGTAGGGCTGATAGGCTTCGCCCAACGTGCACAAGATGTCTCCCCACACGCGCGTCGGATCCTTTTCAAACACCGCTTGAGGATCGGCAGGAAGGATAATCCACGAGCCGGTTTTCATCTCGCCTTCCAGCTGGCCAGGCCCCCACCCGGAATAGCCAAGATAGGCCCTGAAGAATTCTTTCGTACCGGCGGCAGTGAGAATGCGTTCAACCATCCCGATATCCCCGCCGAGACAGACTCCGTCGAAGACATGGTGGGCATTGTCGGGAAATTGGTCACCCCGGTAGAGCAACATCACTTGATTCGTTTGTACGGGACCGCCGGCATAGAGGACATGCCCTGTACCTTCAATGACCGGAATCTGTGGCAGCGCCTCGGAAATCGACATCGCGGTGGGCCGATTCACAATGACACCCAAAGCGCCCTCCGGCCCATGTTCGCACAGCAACACCACGGTCTGGCGAAAATTGGGGTCGCGCAGGCCTGGCGCGGCGATCAAGAACATGCCCTTCCGGAGTTCCGTGCTCATGAGCGAAATCCTACCTTGCTCATGCAACTTGCGCAAGCTCCGGGCTTCTCTCGGCAAAATGCATGTGAGCGGTTATAACTTGTACAGGGAGACACGCCGGTCACGAAGCAGATCGTTATAACGATTGAGACTCTTGTTGCGGGCTTCAGCAGGATCGATCTCGATAATAGTCAGTTCTTCTTTGTCACGCGCCGCTCGCTGCATGATCACGCCTTTCGGTGTGACGATTTCACTCTTGCCGATGTAAGTCAATGGATCCTTGCCACCGCGTGCCTCCCGGCCGATGCGATTGCACGTCACGGCAAACACCCGATTTTCAAGGCACCGAACGGGCATCGAATCCGGGCAGTTCGGCAAGACAAGATTGGAGGGATGGCAAATGATCTCGGCGCCCTGAATCGCCAATGTCCGAGCAGCCTCTGGATAGTACCAATCGAAACAAATCATGACACCGATCTTGGCGACACCGATATCCCACACCAGAAAGCCGGAATCACCCGGCGTGAAGAACTGGGTTTCTTCGTAAAACAGATGGGTTTTTCGGTAACACCCCAGAAATCCAGAAGGCCCCACGACCACGGCGGAGTTATAACACACTGATCCGGATCGTTCGGGGAGTCCTGCCACAAGATGCAGCTTGCGGCTCTTCGCGATATCCACGAGCCGGCGAACCGTCGGACCATCCGGAACCGGCTCGGCAAGACGCTGCGCCTCTTCACGAGACAAGAATTGATACCCGGAGGCGAACAGCTCCGGGAGTACGAGCAAATCGGCATCCGCCTGCTCCAGCTTCGCCGCCACCACATCAAGATTCGCAGCGACTTCCCCGAATTGCGGATCGAATTGGTAGAAGCCGACTCGCACAGGACGCTCCGTTTCATGCAAGAACGGGCAGGGATTGCGTCCCTGCCCGTTCAAAATCTCAGCTGTCGCCGACAACTATCGGCTATTGACGTTACTTCACTTCAGCCAGATGCGTGGCGCCGCCGTCGGCGTGTTCCGTGCATGCCTCCGCATGTCCGGCTTTGCCATGCTTCACCGCTTCCGTCAGATGCTTCACGCCTTCGAGTAAATGCGGGTTTTTCCCACCGGCAGCCGTCGCATGCTTCAGCGCCTCTTCTGCATGCTGCACACAGGCGTCGGCATGGCCTTCCTTGCCATGGGATGCCGCACCCCTCGCATGTTCGACCGCTTCTGCCAGATGCTTGTCCCCGGCCAGTGCGACGCCATTGAACAACGGCGCCCCAAGCAACAGGCTGCCCCCGATCACCACCAACGCACTACGAAGAATTCTTCTCATCATGGCTGCCTCCTTGATGGATGAAGATTCACAGTTCAAGTGACGGCTGCTTTGCATAAATTCACCTTACACAGCGGGTCTCACGACTGTCAAGAATGTTGGGGGGCTGAGGAAAATCCAAGAATTTTCTGCAGCGACTGCAAGTCCTTCTCGACCGGAGCGGCAAAGTCCCGACTCCACTCCCACCATGATCCTGGGTAGTTGCTGACCTTCGGATACCCGACCAGCTTAAGGATAAAGTAGAGCCAGGCTGATCGTACCCCTCCGGTACAGTAGCAAATCACCTCCTGATCTGGTTGCACCCCCTTCGCCTCCAACATTTCCTTGACCACCGTAACGTCCTTGATCGTGGCATCTTTATTTAGAAAGCCGTTCCACGCCAGATGAATGGCTGAGGGAATATGGCCGGGCCGTGGAATCCCCGATACTTCTTTCCCGAGGTATTCTTCAACACTTCGCGCATCCAGAATCGCCGTCTGGGGATGCGGCATCCTCACAATCGTTTTCAGATCGTCTTTCACCATCAGTAGCGTCTGCACCGGTCGAGCAGTAAAGTTCCCCATCGGTGACGACACTGGCCCATGTTCGAAGGGCCGCTTCTCTGCTGTCCACTTCACCCACCCCCCGTCCAGAATACGCAGGCGTGGGTGACCCAGATAGTCCAACATCCAGAACATCCGTCCTTCATCGCCCCAATTGTCGAAAGGGTTCGAATAGATCACGACATCGCTGTCGTGATTGATCCCGAGACGGCGAAGGATCTGTTCGATCTGGCCAAGGTCTGGATTGAGCAATCCCTTCGCCACGGCCTTGGGGTCACTATATTCATGCCACGTCGAATGAACAGCCCCCGGAATATGGCCGCCGAATTCATAGGCCGCTCGACCGCGAACGTCGAGAACGACCAACCCCGGTTTTCCCAACTGCTCTTGGAGTGTCTCAGTATCGATCAACAATGGATGGTTCACGATATTGTTCCTTTACAATCCATTCGCGCCTGATTCATGCCCTCAATAGTGCTTGGATATGGGCATCCACTGAGTGCGCCAACGCGGTGAGGTTGTAGCCGCCTTCGAGCGAGGACAGAATACGCCCCTTCGCATGGCGCTTGGCAATCCCGGCGACAATGTCTGTCAGATCTGCATATCCGGCCTCCGTTAACCCCATACTCGCCAACGGGTCATCTTTGTGGGCATCGAATCCCGCTGAAATAATCACAAACTCCGGCTTGAACGCATCGGCCGCCGGCACCAGGGCTTTGAGGAAAATCGCATGGTACTCCGCATCACCCTCCCCTGCCTCCATCGGCACATTGATGGTAAATCCTTGCCCGGCTCCCTTGCCTCGCTCGGTTCCACGACCGGTGCCAGGATAGTGCGGATATTGATGGGTGCTGAAAAAGAGCACGGAAGGATCCTCTTCAAAACTATGCTGCGTCCCGTTGCCATGGTGCACATCCCAATCCACGATCAGCACCCTCGTCACTCCGTATTTCTTTTGGACATAGCGCGCGGCAATCGACACATTATTAAGAAGGCAAAATCCCATCGCACGACCGGCTTCAGCGTGGTGCCCTGGAGGGCGAACCGCACAAAAGACATGTTCCACCTGATGGGCCATGATGGCATCAACCGCTGCCAATGCACCGCCTGCCGCAAGGTAGGCCGCATGTAGTGAGCCTGGCGACATCGACGTATCAGGATCGAGCGAGACACGGCCCTCTGTTGGCGCATGCCGATTGAGCGAGGCCACATAGCTCGGCGAGTGAACCTGCGTGACCCATTCATCTTCAGCCCGTCGAGGCTCGATGCGAGTCAACTGAGCGACAGTACCACTCTCCTCCAATCGCTGCATAATCGCGCGCAACCGATTGGGAGACTCCGGATGTCCCGGTCCCATGTCATGCTCAAGAAACGCTGGATGGTAGACGAGACCCGTTTTGCCCATGACAACTACTCGTGAAGCGTGGTTCGCTTGAAGCGAAGCGCTGGTAGCTTATGGCCTATGGCATGGGGAGAAAGAAGTTGCCCGGATTGTTCCTTCTCGTGCTATACACCATAGGCCATCAGCTCTTCTCCTATGTGAGATATGATGCCAGGTTATCACGCAGAAAACGTCATAGACAATGTGCCGCGGCGCTGCTATCGTCCTCACACGGAGGGAAATAATGCCGAATCCTAGAATTGAACCGCTCAAGAAAGTGCTCGCCATCGATCCGAACGACGATGTGGCCTGGTTTGGATTGGGGAAAGCCTACATGGACGATGGGAACTTTGAAGAAGCCGCAAAGGCCCTCAGACAATGTGTCACCGTAAAGCCCACCTACTCCGCCGCCTACTTTGCGCTGGCACAGTCACTTCATAAACTGAATCGGATCGACGAATGCCGTACAATCTGCGCCACTGGCATTGAGGTCTCGACCAAAAATGGCGATGCCATGGTGACGAAGAATTTGGAGATGCTCAAGGGTGCATTACCTTCCTAATATTTCGCGACTTGCCTGCCACATCTTTCCCGCTCTTTGAATGGCCAAGAGCCCCTGATGCCACTACAACGTCTGACAAATGGAATCTCTCTGTCGTTCTGAGAGTAAGGCCAAGGCCTGCGGGTTCTGAATCAGAAGCCTCACCCGTGGTTGAGTTCTCTGGTGTCGTGGACGCTCCACCAATTCGACGTTAGCTAATCTCGTTCCAGCCTTTGACGGCAAGGGCTCCACATCCCACAGGGAAATCAGCACGGCACTCATGGTCGGGATCTTGGTGAGTAACACCGTCACCGTACCCGCCAGCATTTTCAGATCTAGCCAGATCTCTTCTGGCCTGGTCGCTCTGTCGCCCTGAAGATCTGCCCGCGGAATCGAGATGCCAAGCACCACCGGATCGCAGTAGTCGGCCAATTGCTTGGCCTTTTGGCGAGTGCGGGCAAGGATCCGATGCGTCAGGATCACCCCTCGATCTTCCTCCTCACCGACAACCTCATCGAGGTCGAGCCCACGCAACGGCAACCGTTGCCGTTCTGCAGAGCCCACCATAGTCGTGACTTCCACGAAGAACCGTTCACGCCCAACACGGCATTCAAGATCGGCTGTGCGGGCTTGAGATTCCGGCAGGAAGGTGACGTGGACCCCAGTGCGAATAAGCAGGGTAGCCAATTCCAATTCGGCGAGGGCGGATTCCCTCACCCCGTAATCATAGTGTGTGAGACGCCGGACCAGTCGACTGAGGCGTAGATGGCTCGATTGATCCGCACAATGTCGCTGGAGCGTCGACCACCGGTCATGAAGCCCAGATGCAAGCCCTTGCTCCTCCCGCTTCCAGGCGGGCACGTGCGCTGACTGCTCCCCATGAAGTGGTACGGCCAACCTGAACGTCTTGCGCGAACGAAATCTCGCCATCGGTCATACCGGTGCTGCGCCTTCATCATCGTTGGGTGACAAGCCAAGCGACTCCGGGCGACGCTGTGCCACCTCTTCATACAAATCGTCCAGCCATCGACCGGCACAACCCAACACCTCACGGACCAGCGGTTCCGGCTGACCGGTTCGCCTGATCGTCCATTGCGACACGTACTCCAGGAGCGTCTCCCGGTCAAATTGCCGACTGGACTGCGTCGCCAACGTCACAAGTTCACCCAGTCCAATGTGCAAGATCTCGGCGACCAGGTCCCTTCCATACGACGTGCTGGCCGTCACATATTGAATGGCGCGATTGATTTCTTGTTCAGTCATGGCCACGACACTAAAAACCTGTCACATTCCCGGCACCTCCGTCAATGCGGGCATGCGGGTTCCGCCTGCGGCCTCACATTTTTCTCTTCTCCTGAAAGAGACCGATGATATGATCGGCCATTATCCGATTCACGTATCAAGGAGTACCCGATGGCACGAACATCCGCGACGCAACCTATCACCAAACGAAGCCGCTCGACCTATCCTGACCGATGGGACCTCACCGAGCTGGTCAACGATCCAGTGACTGACATCGCCGCCCAGCTTGCCGATCTGGAATCGAAGGTCGTGAAGATAGAAGCCGCACGATCAACAGTGACCCCCTCCATGTCCAGCCATGATTTTCTCACGCTGCTCCAGCTCAGCGAGGAGATCGCGCAGGGTGCATCGCGTCTCGGTGCCTATACCTATCTGCGGTTTTCAGAAAACACGAAAAATGCCGATGCTCGTTCATTGAAGACCCGGGTGGAAGAACAGCTGACCGGTCTGACGAATCGATTGCTGTTCTTCGAACTCTGGTGGCAGGGCGTAGACGACGTCAATGCGGCGCGCCTGATGGCTGATGCGGGCGATCTGCGCTATCACCTGGAGACCATCCGGCGCTTCAAGCCGCACACCCTGTCCGAGCCGGAAGAAAAGATCCTCAACCTCAAGAACGTCACCGGTCGAAGCGCCGTCCACACCCTCTACGATGTCGTGACAAACGGATTCACCTTCACCATGAACGTCGGCGGGAAGAAAAAGTCCGTCAATCGGGAAGAACTGATGACCTACGTGCGAAACCCGAAGGCTCCTGTCCGTCAGGCTGCCTATCAGGAACTCTATCGTGTCTTTGCAACCCAGCGCGACTTGTTGGGAGAGATCTACAAAACGCTCGTGAATGATCTGAAGTCGGAAAACCTCGGGCTCCGCCGTTTTTCTTCTCCCATCGCCAGTCGCAATCTCAGCAACGACGTACCTGACCAGGCCGTCGACGTCCTCCTGGCGGCCTGCGCGAAGAACGCCGACATCTTTCAGACCTATTTCAAACTCAAATCCAAGATCTGCAAAATCAAGTCGATGAGCCGATACCATCTCTACGCGCCGCACCGAACAGAAACAAAAAAGTACCGATACGCTGATGCCGTCACGATGGTGCTCGACGCGTACCGGGGCTTTTCGCCTCGCCTGGCGGATTTAGCGGAGCAGGTATTCCGAGATCGACATATCGACGCCCCGACACGCCCTGGCAAACTGGGCGGCGCCTACTGCTACAGCATCGTTCCAGGCATGACACCCTATGTCATGCTGAACTACACGGGGGAAGCCCGAGACATTGCGACTATGGCCCATGAACTCGGCCATGCCGTCCATGGCATGCTGGCCAAAGACCATTCTACCTTCACCTTCCATTCAACCCTGCCCCTGGCGGAAACGGCATCCGTCTTCGGGGAGCGCATACTCTCCGACGCATTGATGTCCCAGGAACGGAACAAAGCCGTTCAGCAAGGCCTGCTGTTGGGCCAATTGGACGACATTTACGCCACCGTACTGAGGCAAGCCTACTTCGTTCGTTTTGAAAAATTGGCTCATCAGATGATCGCGGACGGTGCAACGGCCGATCAATTGGCGAAGACCTATGGACAGGAGCTGCGGCAACAATTTGGTAAGGCCATCAAAGTGCCGGATGAATTTCAATGGGAGTGGCTGACCATTCCCCATATTTTTGCCAGCCCATTCTACTGCTACGCCTACAGCTTTGGGAACTTGCTCGTGCTGGCACTCTACCGCATGTACAAGGAACAAGGCCCTGCGTTTGTCCCAAAGTATCTGGATCTCCTGGCCACCGGCGGTTCGCAGTCGCCACAGCAAATCCTCGCTACCGTCGGTGTCGATATGACTTCCGAAGCCTTCTGGCAATCGGGGTTCGATACGATCCGGGAGATGGTCGA
>CAADGK010000065.1 GCA_900696515.1 uncultured Nitrosospira sp.
GAAGCGTTCTACGTCCTGAAAGGGGAGATTCACTTCCTTTGCGACGGGAAAGACTATGTCTGTGCCGTGGGGACTCTCGTTCACGTGCCTCGATGCACCGTTCATGGTTTTCGATATGGGAAGGGCGGTGGTCAGATGCTTGAGATTACAGGAGCGGGTGCACTAGCAGCACAGATGTTCACGGCCATCGACAAGGAGATTCCTCCAGGACCACCGGATGTTCCCAAGCTGCTGGATGTGCTCAAGCGCAATGGAGTCACCGTTGTGGGGTGACCAGCAACGCAGGCATAGCGGACGCATGCGCCAGTATCGCAGGTTGTTTTGATTCGACCTATCTCACTCGGACAGGTTCACCGTTTTGCTCGCCACCTGTTATACTGACCCATCCCTTCACTTAATTCGAGAGTCATTGCTATGAGCTCTCCGACCTGGGATGAATTCGTCGAGCTTGCACTGAAACGGATTACGGCCTCCGGTGCCGAGTACGGCGATATCCGCATTCAAGACAGCCAAACAGAACAGATCGAAGGCGAAGATCGTCGAGTCGCGTCGATTCGAGATATCCGGGACATCGGCTTCGGGGTCCGCGTGCTCTATCACGGAGCCTGGGGGTTCGCGGCCAGTTCAATCTTGTCGCTGGAAGAAGTCCCGCGGGTGGCGGATCTGGCCGTGGAGATCGCCAAGGGGTCTGCCTCCGTGGCGCTTGAAAAGGTCCGATTAGCTCCTGAACCGGTCCACCGGGATCGTGTTGTCACCCCTTGCCGTATTGAACCCTTCCGCGTCCCGCTCGAGAAAAAGACAGACACATTGCTGAACGTGATGGAAATTCTTCATCGACAGGAGGGCATCGCGCGAAGCAGCGCGAGCCTCTGGGCGCGTCGGGACAAGAAATTGTTTGTATCGACGGAGGGGTCTCACTTGGAGTTTGATCTGTTGGCGGGGCACGGGGCCTGCACGGCGACGGCGTTGTATGAAGATCGGTTCGCTTCACGTAGCTTCAATACGCCACATCTGCGCCAAGGCTATGAATTGATCGAGGCGGCCGATCTGCAGCGAGAAGCGTCGCGGGTTGCCGCACAAGCGGTGGAAAAGGTGAAGGCTCCAGTGGTGGATGCCGGACAGTACGATCTTGTCCTAGACCCCGAGCATCTGTCACTGACGATCCATGAATCATGCGGCCATCCGAGTGAACTGGATCGTGCGCTGGGGTATGAAGCCAATTATGCCGGCACCAGTTTTTTGACGACCGAGAAGCTGGGGAACTTTCGTTATGGTTCCTCGCATGTGAATCTGGTCGCCGATAACACCGAACCGGGCACGCTCGCGGCTACCGGGTATGACGACGACGGAGTCTCGTGCCAGAAATGGGACGTGATTCAAGACGGGATCTTCGTCGGCTACTGCACCAATCGGGAAGTCGCCCCGAAGATCGGCGCGACCCGTTCACGTGGATCCAACCGCGCTGATGGATGGGGCAGTGTCCCTATCGTCCGCATCGCCAATATCGGGCTTGAGCCAGGTTCGGCGACCGTGGATCAGCTGATCGCGGACATAGAGCGGGGCATCTATATCGAGGGCCACGGATCCTACAGCATCGACCAGCGGCGGTACAATTTCCAGTTCGGTGGGGACGCGTTCTGGCTGATCGAACACGGCCGGCGGACCTATATGTTGCGGGACGTGATCTACCATGGGATCACCCCGGAGTTCTGGAAGAGCTGTGACGGCGTCGCTGATCGATCGGCTCGTCGTCGGTACGGGTTCATCACGTGTGGGAAAGGTCAACCAGGTCAGTCCGGTTGGATGACCCATGCCGCATCAACGGCAAGGTTTCGACAGGTGCAGGTGATCAGAGGAGAAGGACAGTCATGACCGCCGCGGGCGGGAAGTCTTGGCCGCACATGACGAGTCGCGAGGAGTTTCGCTTTCTCAGTGATCTTGTGTTTACACGCTCCTCCGCCGATCAGACGATGGTCCGTCTTCATGACCACCATGCCGGAACGACGCGATTTGCCAACAATCAAGTCGTGCAAAATGTCGATACGAGACGCGGACTGCTATCCGTTCGCGTTGCATTCGATGGGCGGCATGGAACGGCCGGCACCACGGATTTCACGGCTGGTGCGATCCAGGACGCCGTGACGCGGGCCGAGCGGATCGCCAGAGTCTCTCCGGTCGATGCAGAATATCTTCCCCCGCCGGATCCCTGCGCATTTCCTGTGCGAGCGACGGCAAAATCTGAGACTGCCGGGGCAGGACCAGCCCGCCGGCTGGAGTACAGCAACGAAGCAATCAGTCAGTGCCGGATGGAAAATCTGATGGCGGCAGGCGTGGTCTCGTCCTCGATGACGGCGGTCGGGATCGCCGCGAGCAATGGACTCTTCGCCTATGAGCATCGGGGGGATGCCAGGTTTAGCCTGACGGTGCAAGCCGGAGACGCAACAGGCTGGAGTGCGACCGCACACCGATCAATTGATCACTTGAAGGTTCAGGAGAGAACGTTGGCAGCCATCAAGAAAGCCAAGTCCGGTCGTGATGTGCAGGAACTCTCAGCAGGTATGTATCGGGTGATCCTTGAGCCGGCGGCTGTGGCCGGCCTGTGGGCTTGGCTGATCCGGTCGTTGGACGCCAAATCCTATGGCAAGGGAACCAGTCCGGTCGCAGGGAAGCTGGGACGCCACATCGTGGATGAACGACTGAGTCTCCGGAATAGTCCGGATCATCCTGATCTGCTGGGAGAAGGATTTACTCCGGACGGCTTACCGAGCCATGCATCGGTCTGGATCGAGCACGGAGTCTTACGACAGCTGGCTCATGATCGATTCACGGCCAAGACTGCTGGAGTGGATCCTGTCCCTACAGTGGAGGCTCCGTTCTTATCCGTAGAGGGACTCCCGGTGGCTTCCATTCAGGACCTCGTGAAGAATTCGGAGCGGGCGATTCTGGTGACCAATTTTTGGTATATCCGGCCCGTGAACGATCGCAACCTCGTGTTGACCGGTATGACCAGAGACGGCACCTTCCTCGTGGAGAAGGGGGAGATCGTGTCTGCCGTGAAGAACTTCCGCTTCCATGAAAGCCCGCTGACGGCATTTCAGCAGGTTGAGGCCTGGACGCGTCCGATGGAAGCCGTGAACTCGGAGACAGGGAAAATGCTCGTTCCGGCCATGGTCTTACCACGGTTTAGCTTTTCCAGCGTGACCCGGTTTTAGTTAATCAGTTAAGAATCCGAATATATTTGTATCGTTGCTGAATAAAAAGGTTGACTCCTGGGGCGATGAGGAGTAGGTACATTAATTGTGTATGAATAGGTCCGAATGAAGGGATCCGCCCCATGCCCCCGCGATTCAATAAAGAACCCATCAACCTGATCAATCGAATCCCTTCGCAAAAGCAGATCGATGAAGCCCGTCCGGTACCACCGGCCTATGGCCAAGTGCTGCTTCAGGCCGGGGCGCTCTGTCTCAGCAAAGTCCGTAATTTCTTTACGCATGTGGTGCAATATGTGGGGGAGACTTCTGCTCGAGTCAGAAAGAAACCGCTTGCGCTCCCCGATTGGACAAAAGGGCGCTTTGAGACGATCGAACGTTTTGGGGGGCAGGTGAAGGTAGTCGAGGAGCCCACACAAGTAGCCGCCGCTACATTGGCATCGAACGTCACGATTCTCCAAACTCCGACTCCTGTTCAGTCAGGCGAAGTCGCGGACCTCCGGGCCTGCCTGGTCGGACAACAGGATGAAATCGCCCGGTTGACGTCGCATATTCAAGAGCTGACCTCGTTGGTGAGTGCCCAGCAGCAAGTTCTTGTGCATTTAGGGAAAGAACTTGAAACGGGAGAGTTTTCAGCCACATCCAACGGGACGGCAGCTGCGACGGTGAAGAGAAACCGTGTCGTTCGGAAGAAGCCGACTGTCAGTGAGACGCAGACTCACCCGCAAGGGAATGATCATCCATTTCCTCCTCAAGAAACTGAAGGCCCGTCGCTCAACGTCTAGCTGGTTTGCTGAAGACTAGCTGGTTGCCCTCAACTCCGTACTGGGAACAGGAATAGCGGGCAGCTTCGCTTTCGAGGCTGAGATAACTCCTTGCCTACGCCGGTCCTCTAGCCAGGTACCGGTCTCGTCTGCTAAGAATCTGCCGATGATCACTGGTCGTGTCGCATTATGTGTCATGCTCTGCCTGAGCCTATCAGTCGTGGCGTTGGCGGAAGCAGCTGAACGCGCGGCGAGTCGAGTCCCTCTCTTTGACAATCTCGGGAGCCTGCACCACCCGATCACCACCCGTTCTCAGGAAGCACAACGGTATTTTGATCAGGGATTGCGGCTTGTATATGCCTTTCATCACGAGGAGGCGATCCGCGCCTTTGAAGAGGCCGCCAGACGGGATCCTTCCGCCGCGATGGCCTATTGGGGTATCGCACTGGCCCTCGGGCCAAATATCAATGCGGGTATGGACAAGACGGATGAGCGGCGAGCCTGGGAGGCCCTGCAGAAAGCCCGATCCTACAGCGGCAATGTGACACCCGCCGAACAAGCCTATATCCATGCGGTCAGCAAGCGCTACAGCCTGAAGGGGCCTACACGAGCGGCGCTCGACAAAGCCTATGCGGATGGGATGCGTGTTCTCTGGAAACAATTCCCGGAGGATCCCGATGCCGGGGCATTGTTTGCCGAAGCCCTTATGGACCTCCACCCCTGGGATCTTTGGACTGTCAATGGAAAGCCGAAGTCCGGGACAGAGGAAATTGTATCGACGTTGGAGGCGGTTCTTGCAGGCGCACCCAATCATCCTGGCGCCTGTCACTACTACATCCATGCCGTGGAAGCCTCATCAACTCCGGAGCGAGCCTTGACTTGTGCGGAACGGTTGCCTGGGTTGATGCCGGGGGCCGCACATCTCGTCCATATGCCGGCCCATATCCACATGCGACTCGGTCGTTATCATGAAGCAGCGGAACACAATACGCGGGCAGCAGACATCGACCGGCGCTATTTGGCGGGGAGAGCATCCACAGGGGAGGAGGCTGAGGGGTACTACCGGCACAACCTCCATTTTCTCTGGGCCTCGTTGATCATGGAGGGCCGAAGCGCTGAAGCCATGAAGGTCGCCCGACAACTGATGGGAACGATGACCGACGCGGACGTACGACAAGATTCATCGCAGGAATCGTATCTACCTGTGCCGTTATGGACGATGATTCGTTTTGGACGGTGGGAGGCGTTGTTGCAAGAATTGCCTCCACCGAACACATTCCGGCTCAAACAAGCGGTCTGGCGATTGGGAAGGGGCATGGCATTGGTCGCCTCAGGCAGAGTACCCGGAGCTGAAGGGGAGCATGCTGCGTTGACAGTGCTGGCAAAACGATTTGCGCGAAACCGGACGAACGAAGAACGAACCGAGCGGGCCCTCATTCAGATCGCGGAGCGACTGCTTGCCGGAGAGATTGCTGTTCATCACAAGCACTATGACGCGGCGGTCACGGCCCTCCGGGAGGCTGTAACATTGGAAGACGCCCTGCCGTATTCGGAGCCACCGTTCTGGCCCATTCCCGTTCGGCACTATTTGGGTGTTGCCTTGCAGAAAGCCGGGCTAATTCAGGAGGCCGAATCGGTCTATCGGGACGATCTGATCAAGCATCCGCACAACGGATGGGCTGAGTATGGGCTGATGCAGAGCCTTCGCGCTCAGCGAAAAGATCGTGAGGCGAACGAGGTGGAGAAGCAATGGAAGCGGGCATGGGCACATGCCGATGTGAACCTGGTTGCCTCTCGTTTCTGAGAGGTCTGATATGTAGAGGTGGAGGTAGGGATGCGATTTGTTGTTGGAGTGATGGGACCAGCCAAAGCACCGAAGAAGGATCTCGATAACGCGCGAATCCTTGGCGAGTTTATTGCGCGACGTGGCTGGGTGGTGCTGACGGGGGGAAAAGACGTGGGCGTCATGGATGCCGCCTGTGAAGGCGCCAAACGGGTCGGGGGCAGCCTGACCATCGGTATCTTGCCGACGGCCAAGGACAAAGTGTCTCGGCATGTCGATGTGTCGATCATCACCGAAATGGGCAGTGGTCGGAACAACATCAATGTGTTGACCAGCCATGTCGTGGTGGTGTGCGGATTGAGCGGGTCCGGGACCGTCTCCGAAGTGGCCCTGGCAGTGAAGGCGGGGAAGCCGGTCATTCTCGTCGCGGCGTCGGATGCGGACGTGACCTTCTTCCGCAAACTCGACAAGCGATTGGTCAATGCCGCGGCCACGCCGGAAGAGGCGATTGAGCTCATCATGAAGCTGATGGACAAACGGCAACGACGGGGACACCGTACGGGGCAGGACACATATGGGTATGTCCCGGTATAGCCGACATTATCCCTGAAGACTGCTACTGGAACCACCGATAGGCGTAGCGGCAATATTCGTCGCTGCTTCCTTTGATCCTGCGTTCCAGATTTCACGGCGCGGGTGTCATGTTGTTAAAATACTTGAAAGATGAAATCTGAAAAATGCAACTTGAAATGGTTGGCCGCGGTGTAAGAATGGCGCCTCCACGACGACGATATGGGAGGAGGATATCAACATGACAACTCAACGGCGGTTCATCGCTCTGGCTATCGGGCTTCTCGTATGCATGATTCTCACAAATGTCCCACTTGTCGATACACCGGCGGCAACCCCCAGTGCCAAAGCCTATTTTGCCGGCGGCTGTTTCTGGTGCATGGAGGAAGCGTTTGAAAAGGTGGAGGGGGTTGCCAGTGTCGTATCCGGGTACATGGGGGGCACGGTGGCCAACCCAAGCTATGAAGAAGTGTCCGCCGGGCGGACAGGCCATGCGGAGTCGGTGGAAGTCATCTATGATCCAACGAAGGTTACCTATCAGAAGCTCCTCGATGCCTTCTGGCACAATGTGGATCCACTCACGCCCAACGCGCAATTTTGCGATCATGGGTCTCAATATAGATCCGCCGTGTTCTATTCCAGCGAGAACGAAAAACAACTAGCGGAAGAATCGAAAGCTGCAATTGAACAGGCCAAGAAATTTCCAGCCCCGATTGTGACGCAGCTAGTCTCTGCGGCGACCTTTTATCCGGCCGAAGACTATCACCAGGATTACTACAAGAAGAATCCGCTCCGCTATAAATACTACAAGTACGGGTGCGGCCGAGCCAACCGGTTGGAAGCTTTGTGGGGAAAGCCGTAGTTGTCAGCATTGATTTGTAAGTGTTTTCATCGCCGAGTTTACTTGCGGTAATGCTCAAGAAATTCTGCTGAGGGTCACCCTGACATTCATTCCGAAGTGGATAAAGAAAGCGGGGTTCGTTTGTCAGTATTAGGGTCGCGTCTTGTCTTGTGCATACCAGTGAACAATCAATTGAGGAGTTGAAATCCGTTTCTTTAGGCAGGCCGTTATACCGATATCATTCAATCCAGGATGGTTGCGAAGAGCCAACCTTCAGAGAGTCGGGTACTTTTCAGATCACCATATGATCTCCGTGGGATCGACAGGGTCGTCGTCTGGGGACCAACGGCTCAGTCCTTCAACGAGAATGGCGTGAAGTTCGTCTGCCTGTCGTACCAGTCCTCATTCTCCTGATGTTTTAACCATCGAACAATCGCATAGGTCACCGGAGTGAAGACGACCTCGACGGAGACCTTGAACGCCCAGTTGAAAGCGATGACCTTCATCATCGTGCCGGGCTGCCAGGTCCCGGAGAACGCAATCGGATAGAAGAGGGCGCTGTCGACGAGCTGGCCGACTGCAGTCGAGCCGATCGTGCGAGTCCAGAGGTGACGCCCCTCGGTCCATACCTTCATTTTCGCCATGACATAGCTATTCATGAAGTCTCCGCACCAGTAGGCGACCATCGAGGCGATGACGATCCGTCCTGTGCTCCCGAAGACGATCTCCAGGGCAGGTTGGATCACGGCATTGAAGGGCTCTTCCGGATCCCCCGGCATGTGGATAACGAAGAGCCCCATAATAGTTGCGAAGGTCATTGCGATGAACCCTGCCCAGATGACTTTACGCGTGCGTGCGTAGCCGTAGACCTCGGTCAGTACATCGCCGAAGATGTAGGAAATCGGGAAGAAGAGGTTCCCGGCGCCGAACGTCAGGCCGAAGAGGATGCAGGTCTTGCCTGGCCCGATCAGGTTCGAACAGAGCAGTACCGTCACGAAGCCCGCCATGACGAGGTCGTAATAGCGGTAGTGACGGGGGTTCGAGATGAGTTCAGGCTTGAGCGGTTCCGTGGAGGTGGTCATTGCCGGGCCAGGCTCCTCCCGATCTGTGGTTTCATTGGCCCTGTGCAGACCTCACCAGGGATCGATTTCCAGTTTCTACCATCGGAAAGACGGATGCAATATGAAGTCGGGGATCTGTCTTGTTCAATGCGGGTCCACAACCCATGCGCAGGCGTACGCCCTTTTCGAATGGGGCAGGAAACAGTGGTGCGACATGTACGGTGCAGGCTGGTGTGGTGCAAAGGTTTACGGATATTGCTTGTCAGGAAAGCGCTCTTTGTTAGAGTCCTATTCTGATGCGCGGCAATAGCCGGTGAGTGAGCTAACCGGGCGATGGCGCTTAGGGGTTCTGTGGGAAAGGAGAGCGCGAGAATGTTTCCAGCCTTTGTATCTGTATTGGTCACGAGTCTATTCTCGATGTGCTCCTCTGTGCTCGCCGGAGATCTTCTCCAATGGGTCGATGATTCAGGAGTAACCCATTTCGCCAGGTCATTGGAATCTGTCCCAAACCAATATCGAAACAGGATAAAACCGGAGAAACCCAACGCAGAGGCCATGCCGAAATCCGCAGCAAACCAGCGGGTGAGCTCTACTGCTGGTCGTCAAGAGGTCACTGCGGCTGGCGGGGCAAAATCGATACTCAATGCGTTTTCGGTTCCGTTCGAGGCCTATGAAGGTGATGCGCAGCGTGTGATTGTGCAGGTTACATTCAACGGTTCCGTGACCGTTCCCATGGCGATCGATACCGGCGCTCCTGGGCTGATTATTTCTCCAAAGGTTGCCCAGAAGCTTGGGTTGTTCGGGAACGATGGGGGAATGGTGTTGACTGCCGCAGGCGGAATCGGCGGGACCGTTGCTGCGATGAGGACGTTTCTGGATACGGTACAGGTTGGAGGCGCCAAGGATACCTTCATTCCCGCGACGATTATGAATTCGGTCTCTGAGTCGTTCGAAGGGCTCATTGGAATGGTGTTCATGTCCAGGTATTCGTTCAAGATCGATTCACTCAAACAGGTCGTGATTTTTGAAGAGGTACAGCCGGATCCCAACGCTCCAGGCGGCCGTAATGAGCGATGGTGGAGGAGCCAGTTCAAGGAACTTCATGCACTCCGTGATGCATGGACGAAACACTCACTTGACGGTCAGCCGGGCGAGCTCGCCGACAGGCAAGTGAAAGAAGTAGAGAAGCTCCTCAGCAAACTTGAACGGCATGCCAGCCTGAATTCCGTGCCTCAAGCCTGGCGATAATAGTGCTCAGACTGCCGCCTTCGCTCACCTCGATTGAACTCCTTCAAGTAGGCCCTAAACGTAGGGGGCGGGTGTCTATCTGGACGTAGGAACGTTATCGTGGAGTTGCGTCAGGGCTTGCCGGTGAGTCAGAGAACATGCCAGGCTCAACGAGCGTCCCTGCATTGGTGAACGGCAATCGCCCCTCCGTACCATGCAGCACGCCTTTGATATCGTACGTCAGTTCCTGTTTCTGCGAGAGCTGGAGCAGCTGGCGCATGATGTCGAGGGTCGAGGTGCTGGTCTCGATCGTCATCACGGCATCACCCAACCGGGGGATCGTCACGTCCTTGCTTCCTAGGCCACGGGCCAGACGTTTTCCGTTCAGATTCAATGTGAAGTCGATGCCAGTCAGGTGATAGTCGAAATCGTTCGGATTGCGGACGCGAAGATCCACACGGAGCCGCTGCTCGAACATCGTTGCGTCCAATGGGGTGACATTGGTGACGAGCACTTCCGGAGGCTCGCCTTTTATAAACCAGGAGGCGCAGCCGGGAATCAGCAAGGCGAGGACGATCACGCACAAGGAAACTCGGTGTAGTCGCATGGGCGGCATCATCATAACAAGAACATTTACGGGAAAGCGACGCGCATGCCGGCATCAGGCTCGTGCGTTGATGCATGAAGGGAAATCGAACCTCAATATTACCTCAGTAACAATTTGGATTGGACGGCCAACTTCCTGGGGGAGGTAAGCAATTCGTTGGACGTGGCGGGGGGAGCCTGGCCGGGCCCTCTGGTCGTGACTTTGTCTCCGGGTGGTAGCCTTTCGCCAGCGCTTCATTGACCATCGCCTCGATTTCCGTCTGGTCCAAATCGGGATGTTCCTGTCGAAACTTGCTCTCAAGGATTGGGCGGGTGGCCGCAATGTAGCGTTCACGAGACTGTCGCAGCCCCTCGCGAGCCTGGTCATACAGTGCCTTGCGCTCTTCGGTCCATGGGCTGTCCGTTTGGTCGGAAGAGGCATTGGTTCTGGGCCCTGGGTCGATCCCGTCATTGAGGCGAGACCCGGCACATCCAGTGAGCAGGGTCAAGATGAAAGCCAAAGCGAGTCGCATGTGTGAATCCGTAGAGGGATCTGCTCGGTCTCCACTCAGACGATGCCAAGGAAGACAGCCAGGGAGCGATCAATGCGCACCATGAGCTCGTGATCCAGAGCACCAATACGGGCTCCGATGGTATCCCTAGGGACTGTGACGATCTTGTCGATCATGATCTGGGACATGTGTTGAAGGCCATTGGAGGAAGAGGGGGCGACAGTCAGTCGGAACAGCGGTGCATCCAGTGTGTCGGTGGTCAAGAGACAAATGGTTACGCTACCAAGGGCAGAAAAGAGATCGGATTGAAGAACGAGGGCAGGGCGAGGTTTACCACTGTAGTGATCTTTGGCGGCAACGGTTACGACGTCACCTCGTTTTATGCGCTGTCCCAATCGGCGATCTCCGAGATGAAGTCACGTATGGGCTTTTCCTGAGCTGAGCGAGCCGCGAGCCGCGCCTGTCGCCGACACTCGCTGGCAAATCCATGGGTGCGTGTATCGGGTACCCAGATTTGCACAGGCCGCAACCCTTTGCCGCGCAGGCGTCGGCGGTAGCGGTGTTGTTTCTCCTTCGGAGTCAGATGTGCTTCGGTCGACATCATGGGGCTCCCTTCTGGTATGTCTCGTACAAGTAGGCTATCACATTTCTTGGTAACATGTGACTCAATTCTGATGAATACATCGAGAAGATGTAAAGACTCCGTTCATTCTGGATCGTTCGATCCGCCTGCTTCTGGGAGGCCCAGAATTTGTCATCCGATCGTGACGCTGGCATAATCCTCCGCCGGGACGGATGCCGGTTGTGGGTAGCAAAGAAGGAGCAGTGTAATGCGTGCAGTCAGTCGACGGATGACGGATTTGGCTCAGTCGGAGATTCGCGCCATGACGCAGGCCTGTGTCGGCGCAAAGGGTCTCAATATGGCGCAGGGGGTCTGTGACACGCCGGTCCCTCCGGTGGTGCTCGAAGGGGCTGAGCGGGCGATTCGTGATGGCTATAATGTCTATACGCGCTTCGACGGGCTACTGGACTTGCGGCAGGCGATCGCCGAGAAACTCGAACGGTATAACCGGATGCAGGTGGACCCGGAAACCGACATTACCGTCAGTGCCGGCGCAACCGGAGCCTTCCATTCTGCCTGTGCCGCCCTGCTGAATCCCGGCGACGAGGTCATTTTATTTGAGCCGTACTACCAGTATCACATCAGTGCGCTTGTGGCGGTCGAAGCGGTTCCGGTCGCGGTTTCGATGCAACCTCCGACCTGGTCCTATTCCATGGACCAATTGGAAGAAGTCGTGACGCCAAGAACAAAAGCCATCATTGTCAATTCACCAGGCAATCCCTCGGGGAGAGTCCATAGTCAATCCGAATTGGAGGCCTTGGCGGAATTTGCCTGCCGGCATGATCTCTTTATCTTCACGGACGAAATATACGAATACTTCCTTTATGACGGGCGACGTCATATCAGCATGGCTTCCTTGCCGGACATGGCGGAGCGAACCATCACCATTGGAGGCTACTCCAAGACGTTCAGCGTGACGGGGTGGCGGATCGGGTACAGCGTTGCATCCAGACGGTGGGCACAAGCCATCGGGGCAATGAATGATTTGCTCTACGTGTGCGCTCCGGCGCCGTTGCAGATGGGTGTGGCGCGGGGCATCCGTGCACTGCCGGATCGTTTCTATGAGCAGCTACGGCAGGACTATCAGGGGAAGCGCGAGAAGTTCTGCCGCGCGTTAACTCAGGCGGGAATCACTCCATCCATCCCGCAGGGCGCCTATTATGTCCTCGCGGATGTCTCACATCTTCCCGGGCAGACGGGGAAAGCGCGTGCGATGTTTCTCTTGGACAAGACCGGGGTCGCCGGTGTGCCAGGAGAGGCCTTTTTCACCAGCAAGGTCGGCGCTGACTTTATCCGGTTTAGTTATGCCAAGACGGATCAGGAGTTGGATGAGGCCTGTCGGCGGCTGACACGGGCTGGGATCTAGTGACTCAGGGTAGCGCGCTACAATTCTGAGTTTCAGGTTTCATATTCCAGGTTTCAAGTTGTACGGAAACCTCAAGCCGGAAACCGTTAGCCGAAACGTTTCACGCTTCACGCATGACACTTCACGAACTGCGCGGCCCGGATGCGGGAATCACGTTCATCAACTCCCGCCTGAGTGAAGCCGGACAACAAGGGCTCGTGGCGATGATCCCGCGGTAGCGCGGGGTCGGTCGGTTGAAGGTCAGGGCCTGTCCGCTTCCATCCGTAATGGTCCCACCTGCTTCATTGATCAGCAAGACGGCCGCCGCCACATCCCACTCATTTTCCGGCTCAAACGTGGCCACGGCATCGATATGGCCGCATGCCATCAGCGCGAGCGACCAGGCAATGGAGAGCATCGGACGATGTTGGGTCATTGAATCGAGTGCGGTAAAACGACCGATCTGGAGTTCCCATGGACTTAGGACAATCACAGGGAGCTCCCTGGTGGTGGCATCGGGTGGATCGACCGGTTTGTGATTCAGTCGAAGTCCTTCACCCCGGATGGCACTGAAGAGTTCGTCGGTTGAAGGGTTATAAATGGCAGCTACGACGGGATGGCCCTTCTCAATCAGGGCGACGGAAATACAAAACTCAGGGACTTTTTTAATGAAGGCCTTTGTCCCATCGATCGGGTCGACCACCCAAACCCGGTCTTTCCGCAGTCGCCCGGGATCATCCGGGGATTCTTCAGAGAGCCATCCGTCGTGAGGGAATGCGGAGAGGAGCTGTGCATGAAGAAGATCGTTGACCGCGAGGTCTGCTGATGTGACCGGAGACTGGTCTGGTTTTCTGATCGTCTCGAATCCATCGGTGGCGAACCGCAAAGCCTCCGCACCGGCCGCTTGGATCGCGTCATTCAGTACTTCAAGTTCCCGCACCCATCCCATGATCCAAAGAGTACCAGGCAGACAGCCGAATGAAAAGGAGCGAATCTATTCTCAGCTTGACCTGACACGAGAATCTGCGTACAAGCTCGCTATCATGAAACTGGTCCAGAAACGTTCGAAGAAAACAGGCCTCTCGCCCGGGACGCTGATTCACATCGGTGAGACACGCACGAACTCCGTGACCGTGACGCGGTTCAACTATGCCGGCACGCACTGCGACGAACAGGTCGTGACGGACTTGGATGCGCTGCAACCCCCGGCCGATGAGTCCGTCACATGGGTCAATGTCGGGGGCGTCCACAAGATGGAGGTGTTGGAAGGATTCGGTAAACATTTTGGCCTCCATCCGCTTCTCCTGGAAGACATCGCCAATACCGATCAGCGCCCGAAGCTGGACGACTACGAGACCTATTTGTTTCTTGTCATGAAGATGCTGACGACCTCCGACCGCGGAGATATTCTGGTTGAACAGGTCAGTCTGGTGCTCGGCCGGAATTATGTGCTCTCGTTTCAGGAAAACGGCACGGATGTGTTTGGGCCTGTTCGGGATCGACTGAAAGGCGGCAAAGGGCGCTTGCGGCAAAATGGCTCGGACTATCTCGTGTATGCGCTAATCGATGCGGTGGTGGATCAGTATTTTGCCGTGCTGGAAATGCTCGGCGAGCGGATTGAATCGCTGCAGGAACGGGTGATCGCCGACCCCAAACCCGACACGCTGCAAGACATCCATGCACTGAAGCGGCAGTTGCTCTTTGTCCGCCGCGCCGTATGGCCGCTGAGGGAAGCGATCAACAGCCTCTCGCGTTCGGAATGCCCGTTCCTGCATGAGCCGACGAAACTGTTTTTCCGGGATGTCTATGACCATGTAGTGCAGATCGTAGACACGATCGAGACCCTGCGTGAAATGGTTTCGGCCAGTCTCGATATCTATTTATCCAGCGTGAGCTATCGCCTCAATGCCGTCATGCGCGTGCTGACGGTCATCACGACGATCTTCATGCCGCTCAGCTTCATCGCCGGCATCTACGGGATGAATTTCGAGCATATGCCGGAGTTGAAATGGCCATGGGGCTACCCCATGGCCCTCGGCATCATGGGTGTCGTCGCCGCGATCATGTTGATCGGATTCCGCCGCAAGAACTGGCTGTAGAAGTCAAGGCAGAGCGGTTATTCCTGGACTTCCACCTTATCGACAAAATAGGTGGTGTCCCCGAAGCAGGTGGTGGGGATATAGCGATATTCCTTGTAGTGGAGAATTACCCGTTTCCCCATCATATCGTTTAATTGAGCGGCGATTTTGTCGTCCCAGATCGTAAACTGCCACAGGACCGGCGCGGTACCCGGCACCGTGGTCATGGCCAGCTCTCCCTCATGCGTTTTGCACACCCATCCCTTCGTGGAGAACTTTTGGATGTATCCGGCCCGGTTGCCGTCGGAATAGGTCCAGTTGAACACGACGATGAGATAGGCCGCGCCAAGAAACAGGAGGATGGTCAACAATACTTTCACGGCTTTCACTAGGAATCTCCCCGGTTACACATGAACGTCGCCAAACAGCCATGGCGCCTCGGTCTTTCTCCTGGATTCATAGGCTGAGATGGCCTTCTGATGTTCAAGCGTGAGTCCAATCGAGTCAAGGCCTCGATAGAGACAATCCTTGCGGAAGGGGTCGATCTCAAACCGATAGGCCGTGTGCTCCGGTGTCGTGACCGTTTGGCCGGCGAGATCGACCGTGAGCCGGTATCCCTCGGTGCCGACGGCCTGCTTCATGAGGGTCAGCACTTCGTCCGCCTTCAACACCACGGGCAGAATGCCGTTTTGAAAACAATTGTTGTAAAAAATGTCGGCAAAACTTGGGGCGATGACGCAACGGAATCCTTGGTCCAACAGGGCCCAGGGTGCATGTTCTCGAGATGAGCCGCACCCGAAATTGTCGCGCGTCAACAAGATCGATGCGGATTGATAACGAGGCTGATTCAAGAAAAAGTCAGGATCCGGCGATCCATCCTTTTTCTTTCTCCAGTCAAAGAAGAGGCCCTCGCGGAGCCCGGTCCGTTTGATCGTCTTCAAAAACTGTTTGGGAATAATCTGGTCGGTGTCCACATTGATTTGATCCAAGGGGGCCACGAGACCAGTGAGAGTGGTAAACGGTTCCATAAACGACCTCAGCTCCAATGTCGAATATCAACGAAGTGTCCTTCGATAGCGGCAGCTACGGCCATAGCGGGTGAGACCAGGTGAGTCCGTCCACCGGCGCCTTGGCGGCCCTCGAAGTTACGGTTGCTGGTGGAGGCACAACGTTCTCCCGGTTGCAGGACGTCGGCATTCATTGCCAGGCACATGCTGCACCCTGCCTCTCTCCATTCAAATCCCGCGTCGCGAAACACGCGATCAAGTCCCTCCGCCTCGGCCTGTTGTTTGACGAGCCCCGATCCCGGAACCACCATGGCATGGACGGACGCGGCCACCTTCCGGCCTTTGGCCAGGCTGGCCGCCAACCGTAGGTCCTCAATACGCGAGTTGGTGCAGGACCCGATGAAGACCTTGTCGATCTTGATGTCCGTGATCGGTGTATTGGGAGACAGTCCCATGTAGTTCAATGCCCGTTCCGTGGCACTCTTCGTCTTGGCATCGAAGATGGTTTGAGGGTCCGGGACCTTTTGGTCCACACCTAACACCATTCCCGGACTCGTTCCCCAACTGACCTGGGGCGCAATCTCTTCAGCCCGCAGGGTGACCACGGCATCGTACCGGGCATCCGGATCGGTCTTGAGCGACTGCCACGCGTTCAGAGCCCGTTCGAACAACCCTCCTGTCGGGGTGAGGGGACGTCCCTTCACATAGGCGATCGTTTTGTCATCGGGGGCTACCAGCCCGGCCCGGGCTCCCCCCTCGATCGACATGTTGCACAGCGTCATACGCCCTTCCATGCTCAGAGCCCGAATCGCCGACCCTGTGTATTCGATGACATAGCCGGTGCCGCCGGCCGTCCCGATTTTTCCGATAATCGCCAAAATGATGTCCTTGGCCGAACAGCGATCAGACAGGGCTCCCTCCACCCGGACTTCCATCGTTTTGGGTCGTTTCTGGACGAGGCACTGCGTGGCCAAGACATGCTCGACTTCGCTCGTCCCAATACCGAAGGCGAGGGCACCGAATGCTCCGTGGGTCGACGTATGAGAATCTCCGCACACGATCGTCGTTCCCGGAAGGGTGAAGCCTTGTTCGGGGCCGATGACGTGGACCACGCCTTGTCTGACGTCGTCCATCCCGAAGAAGGTGATCCCGAAGTCGCGGCAATTTTCCTCAAGGGTCCGGATTTGTTTGGCACTGACCTGATCGACGATCGGGAGCTTCCGGTCGGTCGTGGGGACATTGTGGTCCGGTACGGCCAATGTGGCGGCCGGTCGCCGGGGCTTTCGCCCGGCTAGCTTCAGCCCTTCGAACGCTTGCGGCGACGTGACTTCATGCACGAGTTGCCGGTCGATATACAGAAGGGTGGTCCCGTCCGGTTCCTCTCGAACGACATGCGACTCCCAGATTTTGTCAAACAGTGTCTTGCCCGCCATCAGTGCTCCTGCTTCATTAAAGTGAGGCCCCATTATACAGAGAAGGCCCATGGTCTTGACAAGGTGTCTCTACTGCTTGCCCTTCCCCGCACGCCGTGATACCACCAGGCTCGTGAAGGCTGCACCGTGGAACGAACCGGGCATTGTGGAGTGGAGTCAGTTGCTGCTGGACAGCTATCAGCGCTGGATCGGACACGAGCTGATTGGGCGGACCGGAGATGCCACGGCCCAGGCTCGGAAATTGTTTGAAGCCTCCTTTGTGGTGGTCTCGCATGGCGCCGAACCCGATCCGATCTTGAATTATGGCAATCAAGTCGCTTTGGATTTGTGGGAGGTCACCTGGGAGCAATTCACCGCGACGCCCTCGCGGCTGACTGCTGAACCGGACAGTCGGCCGGAACGGGAGCGCATGTTGGCCCAGGCTCGCAAGCAAGGCTACTACGACGGCTATACAGGGGTGCGGATTTCTTCCACGGGCCGTCGCTTTATGGTTGAACAGGCCGTGATTTGGACCGTGGTCGATTTAGCCGGGAGTCCCGTCGGTCAGGCGGCGACGTTTTCACTGTGGACACATGAGGTCGGAGCATGACGTGCCATCCCTCCCGGATCTGATTTGGCAGGGAGTCAGCAAGCCGGTCGTCACTGAAGGCGACGACTCGTTTCTGTAGACAGATCGTGAACCATCAGGCCACAGGCCGGAAAGTCAGGTCCACAGTTCGAGGGGACCGTGGTTGGCGATACCGCGGAGCAGGTCCTGTGTGGAGAGTATACCGACGAGATGACGGCTCTGGTCGAGAATCGGAACGGCGTGGATCCGTTCCTCCAGCATGACCCGGGCGATTTCACGAAGGTCGGTTGTCGGGGTCGCCGAGATGACTCGCGGGGTCATGATCTCGGCGGCATGCTTGCCGGAGGCGCGGCCCGTGTCGGCTGTTGCAATCAATTCAGGGACATGGCGAAGAAGGTCCCGATAGGAAAGCATTCCCACGAGCGTACCATGCAAGGATGTGATGGGAATATGGTGGAATCCTTTGTGAGCCATGATCGTCCACGCATCGAGTATCCGACTATCGGATGGAAGGGAGAGGACTGGGGTCGTCATCAAGTCTCGGGCCAAGACAGCCGGCGTGGGATGTGATCGGTCGGGGTTCTGTTGTTGGTAAGCTATTTGCGCCGCCAATGCGGGGTGATCCAATGTCGGCGAGTGGTGGCCGTGATGCTCCCGATTGGCCGCGGCTTCCGTGCGGGGATGCCGTGGGGTCACGAGCTTTGCCGGATAGACTTCCGCAATCCCGTTGACCGCCACGATAATGGGCATGCTGTAGCTCCTTGCCTGTTGTATCGGCAGATTGGTGAAATACTTAAACGAAGAAGGGGGATGTTTGCCGGATTTCTCAGATCGACAAATGATGTGAAGCGGAACCACGTCCGACACCGTTGCCGGCGGCGATCGCCTGTCAGAAGCACGTTCCCTGCGCAAGGCAGCCCCAAATTGGTTGCTTCCGTTTTGACCCCTATGCTATAAGAACCCCCGTATCGTTGGAATTTAGGAACGTCGGTAATTGATTCAGTGACCAGGGGAAAAGGGTGTATCGTACTAAACGCCTGTAGTCCTCCGGCGTTTGGCATCATAGATACTCAATCACGAGCTTCTATTTCATCTCTTCTTTTCTCGTAAGGGGGGTAGTCATGGGTAAGTCATTGTTGGCGGGCTTTCTCGGCCTTGGGATGGTGTTGGCCGGCACATCGAATTTGTACGCGCTTCAAGCGGGCGGTGTCGAAACAGGCGATCTGGAAACCGGCTCCGTCGTCGGACAGCCGTTCAAGGAACTCACTGTCGATGCGTCCTTCTTCGCGCTTGAAATTGGAGACACGAAGGTTTGGTATCCTCCCGTGACCGTCATCGATTTCAAGACCCGTCCAGGCGCCCCCGTTCTTTTAAAGGTGACCAATAAAGCAACGGCTGAACATGGATTCCAACTCACTGCGGCAGTGAATCAATCGGCGCCGACCGTCTTGCACACCAAGATCGTGCTGAAACCAGGCGAGACACAGTACATCGGTCTTCCAACCAGCGATCTGTTTTATGCGTCAGGGAGTGTGGTGGAATATCGTTGTCACTTGCACCCGGGACATGTCGGCGGCAAGTTGCTCATGCTGAAATAGTTGCGGGCAACGAAGAAAGAAAATCTCATCGCAGATTCACGGCCTCAAGGAAATCTTCCTTGAGGCCGTTGTGTTTTGGGGCGGTTTCAAAAGAGCCTCTCGAAGCGTCCGTGTTCCACAAAAAACAGAAGGCCTTGGTTCCGGAGAGAACCAAGGCCTTCTGCAACAACGAAGAGCAGCGGTTGACTTAGTTTCTGACCCCGCTCCACACTTTGGCGGGATCGATTCCTTTGTCGGGGTTCAAGGTCTTTGCTCGTTCCAGGAGGACTTCCGTCGTCTCTGGATAAAGAGGATCGGAGATGCAGCAATTGTCGACCGGACACACGGCCGCGCATTGAGGTTCGTCGAAATGGCCGACACATTCGGTGCATCGGTCGTGGGCGATGACATAAATATTATCGCCGACTCCCTGCCCGTCACCAACGTGGTTTCCTTTCGATTCAGCATCGCTTCTGGTTTCAAAAATTGCTTCATTGGGGCATTCCGGCAGGCATGCCCCGCAAGAGATACATTCGTCCGTAATCAGTAGCGCCATGACCGAAGCCTCCTTCTTACCTCCCAAGGGCTGTTCAATATTGACAAGATCCCGTGTCCGCCACCATAGTATTCCCCGATTCGACGATTGGCGGCGTGAGAAGGCATTTTATTCTGTGCTTCTTTTCCAAGTCAACGAAACGGGTTTCGATCAGAAGACCTAGGGAAGTTTTGCGCATGGGTCGTTGGGCCCAGCATGTGAAACAATAACGTCGGCATTCTTCTCCTGATGTCCGGTACGACGATTCAAACGAGCGATCGAGAACAGAAAAAGAAGCGGATCATCATGATGATCCTGCTGGCACTGCTGTTGATGAGCGCCTCGGTGTTTCTTGTCGAACGCAAAGAATCGAGTGTGATTGTGGTGACGTTCCCCAGCGGGGTGGAACTCGAGGCCGAGGTCGCCGATACTCCGGAGAAACTCCTCTTCGGGCTTGCCTTTCGAGAGGCCTTACCACCCAACGAGGGCATGTTGTATATATTTGAAGAAAACGGTCTTCATCGTGTCACGACGCGGGAGTATCGATTTCCCATCGACATTCTCTGGGTGGATGAGAGTCATCATGTCGTGCATTTGCTTGAGCAGGCAGAGCCCTGCGTCAAAGATCCCTGTCCGCTGTTTGGGCCCCCGCCTGAAGCGGCTCGCTACGTGATACAGGCGGAGTCGGGATTCATTAAAAGAGCGGGAGTCGCCAAGAACGACGAACTTAAATATGCCCTTCGCCTCTAGGCAGGCGGTGGCTAAATCGGTTATGACGAACAAGCTGCAGCTGAGATGTGCCGTGCGCCGCTCACGACGATAACATCAAGGATACTCACGACGGTTGTCCGGCAAGGCCGCAGCGAGCGAAGAGGCGGGGCGTGCGCGTCGGTACGTTGAGCCTGTGAACGATGCGAGGACGCCGCCGGAATTTTCCGCATCCTGCATAGGCCTTGCGGCATATCAAGGGGATACATACAAATGGATGGGTTTCAAAAGGTCGGCCAGGTAGAAGACGTGCCTCCGGGACAGTCGAAGATCGTCAAGGTCAATGATCGCCCGATCGCTCTGTTCAATATCGACGGGAAGTTTTATGCCATTCATAACAGCTGTCCCCATGAAGGAGGCCCTCTCATTGAAGGTCGGCTCAAAGGCTATGTCATCGCCTGTCCCTGGCATGATCTGGCGTTCGATGTCCGGAACGGACAGGGCACCGATGGGGGTGGTTATTGTGTAGGAAGTTACGAAGTTCGGGTGGAGGGGAACGAAATTATGGTCGGTCCACGAAGGAAAACATGAGGAGATCCGGGCGAGCGTTCATGAAGCAGCCCGAAAGGATGCGGGCGTGAATACGGCCGGCTCCGAACCCGTTTCGATGTATGATGCCGGGGATTCTCGTACAGTCGTGGTTGATCATCCCTTTGTCCTGCAATTATGGGAAGATCGGACCAGGGGTGAACAATGGGTTGCCTCCTATGACGCCAGAGGGCTGGCGCTGCTCAGCGACGACTTCCTTCGCGTCGCGAGTAATAATGCCGTCGAGAACGGACAGCGCATTTTCGAGTTCAAGGCCGTGCAACCAGGCGTGCACCAGATTCTCTTTGAGAAGCGCATGGGCTGGAAGTTCACGTCGGAAGATCGCCGCCTCTTCAAGATAGAGGCGCAGCCGCCAGCCGGGAATTGACTCCATGCCAGACATTGCCTTTATCAACGGGCGCTTCCTCCCATGGCAAGATGCGACGGTCTCCATCGATGACCGGGGATTTCAATTCGGAGACGCCGTGTATGAAGTGATTCGAACGTATCGAGGGTCTCCCTTTGAATTGGGCGCGCATCTTGATCGACTTGAACGGAGCGCAACGCAGCTCTCTATTCCGCAGCCCTATACCAGAAGGCAATGGACACAGTGGATTCATCACGGACTGAGTCTGGCCGGATATCAAGATGCCAAGATCTACATTCAAGTGACGCGAGGGGTAGCCCCTCGCGAACATAACTTTCCTTCTGAAGGTCGTCCGACGGTCGTCATGACGATTCGAGCGCTCCATCCCCTCAGTCCTGAAATCCGCCGCACGGGCGTGACGGCCTGCACATGCGAAGATCTGCGATGGGGCCGATGCGATATCAAGAGCGTCAATTTGCTGGCCAACGTGCTGGCGCGCGAGGAGGCGAGAAAAGCGGGCGTGTTCGAAGCCATCTTGGTTCGCGACGGTTTTGTGATGGAGGGAGCCGTGAGCAATGTGATGGCCGTTCAGGGTGAGACGATCGTCACCGCTCCCGAAAGCCCGCGTATCCTATCCGGGGTTACAAGGACAGTCGTGCTGCAGTTAGCAAAAGAGGAAGAGGTCGTCGTCGATGAGCGGTTCATGTCGGTCGATTCCCTCCACCAGGCGGACGAGGTGTTTCTCACGGGCACGACCCTGGAAGTACTGGCCGTAGTTCAGATCGACGGGAAGGTCATCGGCTCCGGTCGCCCAGGTCCGGTGACCAAGGCATTGGCGGCTCGGTGGGCGTTACTCACCGGCTAGTCCCCTTGCATTGCTTAGGGGTGCGTGCTATGGTACCGCCTCTGTAAGTGGGCGCACGCCCACTTTTTTGTTTGGTCACGTGTCAAAGGGACATGAAGGTTGAGGACGCCGGGGAGTAGTGTGCAGCCGGTTATTGACCGATTGCATGAAGTCATTTCGCCGATTCTATGGACGCTCGGGCTCGAATTGATCGATGTTGTCTGCGTCGGACGAGGTCCGCGGTCTGTTGTTCGCGTGTTGGTCGACAAACCGGGTGGCGTGACCATCACCGACTGTGAGCAAGCACATAAGGCTCTAGGGCCGGCACTCGATGTCGCTGATCCGTTCCCTCACGCCTATACGCTTGAAGTCTCATCTCCAGGTTTGGATCGTCCGTTCCAGAGAACTCAGGACTATCAGCGGGCGATTGGAAAACAGGTGAATCTCAAGCTTCGACAGCCGCTCGAAGGTCAGTGGCGGATTACCGGAGAGCTGATGCGGGCGGACGAGCATCTCGTCGTGCTGGCGATCGGTACGCATCGAGATCCTCAGACGATCGAACTCGGTCGTGAGAGCATTGCGGAAGCGAAATTGGTCGTAAAAATCTAAACGTGGGCAAGGGCGCTGTGGTTGGAAACCGGATGCAGGAGCGTGAGGTATGAACCGAGAACTGATTTCAGTGATTGACGAAATCGGGCGCCAAAAGGGAATCGACAAGGCGCGCGTGATCGGAGCCATCGAATCCGCTCTGCAGACCGCCGCAAAAAAACGGTTTGGCCAGGCTGAAAACATACAGGTTGAGATTGATCCGAAGACCGGGGAAATTTCCGTCGTCTCCAAGAAGACGATCGTTGAGACGGTCAGTAATCCCAAGGCCGAAATTTCGCTGAGCGAAGCCCGTCAGTATGACAGTGAAGCCGAGGTGGGAGACGAGATCGGGTCCCTGATCGAAATGAACGAATTGGGGAGAATCGCGGCCCAAACCGCCAAGCAAGTCATTTTTCAGAAGGTTCGTGAAGCGGAATGGGAGGCGGTTCAGAAGGAATACTCCACGCGGCAGGGTGATTTGGTCACCGGCATCATTCTGGGCATGGAGCGCCGCAATTACCTGGTGGATCTTGGGAAGACGGAGGCGATTCTCCCGATACAAGAGCAGATCCCGCGTGAAACGTACCGGCGTGGTGATCGCGTGAAAGCCATGCTCCTGGAAGTTCGTCGGACTCCGAAGGATGTGCAGGTGATCTTGTCGCGAAGCCATCCGCAGTTTGTTGCAAAGCTCTTTGAGCTCGAAGTGCCTGAGATCATGGAGAAGATCATCGAAATCAAATCAGTCGTTCGGGAGCCAGGCGACCGGACCAAGATTGCGGTGACGTCACGGGAGAAGGCCGTGGATCCGGTGGGTGCCTGTGTCGGCATCAAGGGTTCCCGTGTGCAGGCGGTCGTTCGCGAGTTGCGCGGTGAGAAGATCGACATCATCACCTGGACGCAGGATCCGCGGGTGTTCATTGCGGAAGCGTTGAATCCGGCCACGATCGAAAAGGTCGGCATCGACGAGGAGAAGAAGTCCGCGCTCGTGGTCGCCGCCGATTCGCAACTGTCCTTGGCCATCGGCAAGAATGGCCAGAACGTCAGGCTTGCGGCGCGCTTGACGGGATGGAAGATCGACATCATTAGCGCGACGGAGTACGAAAAAGAAAAAGTGGAGCGCGATAAAGAAATCAAAGCGGCGCTGGCGGAAGAGGCGGAGGCGCAACGACTGCAGGAAGAAGCCCGGCAAGCAGCGAGAGCGGAAGAGGCAACGAACGGATCAGAGTAGGATACGGAATCGTCCGATGGCAATGCGTGTGTACGAACTTGCAAAGAAGCTAGGCATGGAAAATCGCGTGCTCATCCCGGAGCTGAAGAAAATGGGTGTGTCGGTCACATCCCATAGCAGCGCGCTTGATGATGAGATTGTGGAAAAAGTAATGGGAAAACTTGCCCCGCAATCAAAAGGCCAGGGAGCCGCAAGCGAGGGGGGCTTCCCCTCCAAGTCTATTTCCGGCGCAGGGCAGAGCAGGGTCTCGCCGGGAAAGAGTCAACCGATTGAAGAGCCGGCCAAGCCGGACAAACGGCGTATTCTGATCAAACGTAAGAAAGAGGAGGATCCGGCCGAGGTACTGTCGTCGCCTCCGACCCTGGAGAGTGAACGTTCATCTCAGCTTGAACCATCGGTTCATCCGGAGCAGCCTGTCCTTGAGGAACTCGTCGCTCCCAGCCTGCCCGTGGAACACGCGAGAGAAGAGGCTCCGGCGCCGCCTCAAGCCGCAGTCCCTCCTTCGGCTGAGGCGGCGCCTTCGGTGGTAATGCCTAAGCCGGAAGATGCTCAGTCCAAGGCGGCCGTCACGCCCCCCCCTGCTGTCGCGATCACGACGGTTGAATCCGTTCTCGGTCAGAAGAAGAGCATGGCGTTCGAAGCCATCGCGGCCGAGGGGCAGAAAGATAAACTCAAGAAGGGCCGGAAGCCGGGTCGTCCCAAGGACGATGAGCAAGATGTGAAGTTCAGGGAGGATGCCGCGCGTTGGCAAGATCTCCGGGCCATTCCGGTTCAGCGTCGTGACGACCGATCCAAGCATCTGCATCATAGTACTCCTTCCGAAGTGACCAAGCCGCGTCGAAAGAGCGTCAAGATCACTCCTCGAACAACGGTCAAGGAATTTGCCGAGTTAATAGGGCAACGCCCGGCAGACATTGTTCGTAAGCTTATGGACATGGGCCAGATGCTGACCTTTCATCAACCCATGAATCTGGACGCGGCGTCGATGTTGGCTGAGGAGAGTGGAGTCAAGATCGACGTCGCCGTTGAAAAAGTAGGAGATGACTTGTTGCAAGACGTATTGGAGACCGGCGGTGAGGAACGACCTGAGCCTCGCCCGCCCGTCGTGACGATCATGGGTCATGTCGATCACGGGAAAACATCTTTGCTCGACGCCATCCGTCAAACCAATGTCGCCGAGGGGGAGGCTGGAGGCATCACGCAACATATTGGGGCCTATACGGTCTCCGTGCGAGGCAAGCAGGTGACCTTTCTGGATACACCAGGTCATGAAGCCTTCACGGCCATGAGAGCCCGTGGGGCCAAGGTGACGGACGTCGTGATTCTCGTCGTTGCCGCAGACGATGGAGTGATGCCTCAAACCATTGAGGCCATCCATCATGCGAAAGCCGCCGGAGTACCGCTCATCGTCGCGATGAACAAGATCGATAAGCCCACGTCGAACCCGGATCGGGTCAAGAATGCGCTGTCAGAACATGGACTCATTTCTGAAGCCTGGGGTGGTGATACGATCATGGTGGAGGTGTCCGCCAAGCAAAAAACAGGTCTGGATACCCTCTTGGAAATGATTCTGTTGCAGGCTGAAGTGCTTGAGCTCAAGGCGGACCCGCACAGACAAGCGAAAGGTACGGTCATCGAGGCGAAGATTGAACGGGGGAGAGGGCCGGTCGCCACGGTCCTCGTGCAGAGCGGGACGTTGCGGGTGGGCGATGCCTATGTTGTGGGTATGTTCAGCGGCCGTGTCCGAGCCCTCATCAATGATCGCGGTGAGAAAGCAAAGCAGGCAGGGCCCTCTATTCCGGTTGAAGTCATCGGATTACCGGGCGTCCCGTCGGCAGGCGATGTCTTCCATGTCGTCTCGAACGAGCGGGTAGCCAGGGAAATTGCCGAGGAGCGAGCTCAAAAACGCAGGGCGGCCGAATTGACCAGCCCGACGAAGGTTTCGCTTGACGACCTCTTTGCAAAAATCCAAGAGGGCTCGGTGAAGGAGTTGGCCATCGTCATCAAAGCCGATGTGCAGGGATCATCGGAAGCCTTGGCTGGAGCGGTTGAAAAGTTATCGACAGACGCGGTCAAGCTGCGGGTCATTCATAACGCCGTCGGCGGAATCATGGAATCCGATGTCCTGCTCGCGGCAGCATCGCGGGCGATCATCATCGGTTTCAATATCAGACCTGAACCGAAGGCTGCGGCGTTGGCAGAACAGCAAGGTGTCGATGTCCGGCTCTATACGATCATCTATGACGCCATTGCCGACATCAAGGCTGCCATGGAAGGCTTGCTTGAGCCGACGCTTAAGGAGCGAGTCCTAGGACGCGCAGAGGTCCGTCAGGTCTTTATGATTCCCAAGGTCGGCGCAGTGGCAGGCGCCTATGTGGTTGACGGCCTCATCTCCAGAACGAGTGCTGGCGTCCGCGTGATCCGTGACAACGTGGTGGTGTATCAAGGCAAGTTTGGCTCATTGAGACGATTCAAAGACGATGTGCGCGAGGTTCAGCAGGGGTACGAATGTGGGTTGAGCATCGAGAATTTCAATGATGTCAAAGCGGGAGACATTGTCGAAGCGTATACCATCGACAAGATCGCAACCAAGCTCTAGACGTCGGTCCAGATCACGACGGCGACGTGGCGGTGTGTCCGAAAGGAGTACGTTGTAGGCGATCTCTCGGAGACTGGCTCAAATACTAGGCATTTTGTAGGCAGTCATTATGGTGGTCGGGCTTTGTACCGTCGAATTGTTCATCGCAGAGAGCCAATCGTTGAAGGATAAGCGGCAGGTCTTGCATGGGCTCAAAGAACGACTGCGAAGCAAATTTAATCTCTCTGTAGCCGAAGTCGACGGCCAGGATCTCTGGCAAAAGGCCGTTCTCGCGATGGCCTGTGTCGCAAGTGAGGGGCGTTTCGTGAGCCAGGTCTTAGAGCAGGCACTGAACCTGATCAAAAGTATGCCGGTTCTCGAGGTCGTCCGTACTCAGCAGGAGTTGCTCTAGCATTCGGTCCATGTCGTCGCTGCGGGGGACCGTCATTTTACAATGTCTAAGGCAACCTATAAACGGGCCGATCGAGTTGCCGATCAGATTCGCATGGAAGTGGCCGATATTCTCATGCGAAAAATCAAAGATCCTCGGGTGCACGGCGTCACAGTGACCGACGTCGAGCTCACGGGAGATTTGCGTATTGCTCATGTCTTCGTCACGACCATGGAGCGGGACGCGGCCGAGCGGGAAGTCTTTGCGGGGCTCTCAAAGGCAAGCGGGTTCGTGCGGGCTGAATTAGGGCGGCGTCTGTCGCTCCGTTACCTCCCGGATGTTATTTTCAAGAAGGATGTGAGTGGCATACGGGGCAATCGAATCGACCAGTTATTGGCAGGATTGCACAGTGCCGAGGGAGAACGGCGACTGTCGGAAGATTCCGCTGCGGAATCGAGTGTTTCAGAGTCTTGACGCGATGACCAGCGCCACCACGATGCTCGAACAGAGAGTGTCTCAAGACGGCGTGCTTATTGTTCACAAAGAAGCCGGCTGGACGTCGCACGACGTCGTTGCAAGGGTTCGGACCCTGTTGAAAGAAAGCAAAGTCGGGCACGCCGGAACTTTAGATCCAAGTGCCACCGGGGTTTTGCCGATTCTGGTTGGGCGAGCCACAAGAATTGCCGAATACCTGGTTGATTGGGATAAGGAGTACAGAGCTCAGTTACGGCTCGGAGAAACGACGGATACGCAGGATGCAACCGGTCGGCTGTTGGTAAGCCTTGATCCGCGTGGAGTCACGGAAGGCGATCTTCATGCGGTACTCGCCGGATTCCGGGGCATCCAACGGCAATTGCCGCCGATGTATTCAGCGGTGAAGGTCGGAGGACAACGACTCTACAAGGCCGCGAGGGCCGGCAAGACGATTGACCGGGCTGAACGTTCCATCGTGATTCATACATTGGGGCTCATGTCCTTCGACGGCCGGGACGCAACGTTGCGCGTTGTCTGCTCAAAAGGCACGTATGTGCGTACGCTCTGTGCCGATATTGGTCAGGCCTTAGGTGTCGGGGGACACCTGCTGTCGCTGGAACGGCGCCGTGTGGGGCCACTGTCGATCGAGCGTGCGTTGAGGGTCGAGCAAGTCGCTTCTCACCTCGAGGCGAGGACTCTCGCGCCGCATTTTCTTTCGCTCGACGAACTCCTCTTCGAGCTTCCCGCGGTGGTCGTCAACGAGGAGCAGGCCGAACGGGTTTTACATGGGGCACCCGTGTCCCCGGCGGGGAACGGGCAGTCTCTCTCTTCCCTGGGGAGGGGCAACGTACGACTGAAGGATGAGGCGGGGCGACTGTTGGCAATTGGAGTTCATGACCAGACCGGTCTGGGATCGATCAAGGTACGTAAAGTATTGAGTCTCTCGAGTCATTAATAGAGAAGGAGTGGTTATGGCGTTATTGAAGGAAGCAAAAGCGACACTGATTCAGCAATATCAGCAGCACGAAAAAGATTCCGGCTCTCCCGAAGTCCAAATAGCGGTCTTGACGAATCGAATCACCTATCTGACCGAGCATTTCAAGACCCACAAGAAAGATCATCACTCGCGGCGTGGGTTGTTGCAATTGGTCGGACGGCGGCGTCGGTTATTGGACTATC
>CAADGK010000066.1 GCA_900696515.1 uncultured Nitrosospira sp.
GTGGTTTTTAAAGGCGCTGTTGGACCTTGGTACCGTCCAGGCAAAGGGGGCTTTCATCTCAAGAAAGAAGCCGCACGTGAGCTAATACAACTCGCGATCAACTCATATGCTCAGAAACAAGGAGCCCCTCCCAAAGAACTCTTCCTGCACGGCAAAGTGCGATTTAACGATGAAGAGTGGGAGGGTTTTCAAAGCGGGGTTGGCTCATTAACCAATTTAGTTGGAGTGAGAATCCGCGACACCGCTGACATCAAGCTGTTCAGAAAAGGCAAGCATCCTGTTTTGCGTGGCGTGGCCTTTGTCCGAGATGATCGAACAGCTTTCGTTTGGACAAAAGGCTTCACGCCAAGGCTACAGACTTACCCGGGGAGGGAGGTTCCCAAGCCACTTCTGGTCGATGTCTGTCGCGGGAAAGTCCCAATTGAAACCGTACTTAACGACATCATGGCGCTGACGAAACTAAATTACAATGCCTGCATCTTTGCAGATGGTGAGCCGGTTACCCTCAAATTCGCTGATTCAGTCGGCGAGATACTGACGGCTGGACCATTGAGAGAGCTCCCGCCCCTGCCTTTCAAGTATTACATCTAGGGATGTTCGTAGACCGCGAATGTTAATGATTCTTCTCTCAGCCAAGGGGTCCACGGTCAGTGCCGAATGGACCATTGGTCTCATGTGGCTCCTTCAGTTCACCTAACGCTGCTTGCACGGGGCTCTTCTTGGGGCAGTAACCCCTATTCCATAACGATCCTTGTGCTCGAGCGCATGATGCCACTGTTTCTCCTCTTGCTCCTTCTCATACCTCTTTCTACCTCCGCCAAAGACCTCGGGGAACTGAGCGCGAATCCTTACCAGCAGAACTCGACGGCCAATCCGTACGGGGCGGGGAGTCCGTTTGCGCCGAACGGAATCAACAATTCCTTCAATCCTTACGGCAGTCCGTTCAGCAATCAATCTGCGAAGAATCCCTTCGCGACGGACGCGCCACGGCTCTATGACCAGCAGGGGACCTACCGGGGCAAGTTGAGCACCAATCCGTATGATCCTGATTCCACCAGCAACCCCTACGGCCGGTACGGATCTCCATTTTCGCCCGACTATATCAATAATCCTTACGGCGCAGGCAGTCCCTATGACTCCGAGAGCCCCACCAATCCCTATGGCCGTGGCTTGAGAATCGAAGGACAGTAAAGATCCTCTCATCCATCTGCATGGGTCCGCGCTGTTCTCGCTCACACCCCCGCCAACGCCACGATCTTCATGACATCCGTCTCGGTGTGCGCACAGCAGGGGCAGTAGATTGCCCGCTGTCTGATCTCGGGAAAGACAATCTCAACGCCGAGAATCCGTAGACAACGTCGAACCGAAAGCCGGACGTTCATCACCGGTTTGCCAGGTGCTAAGCGCTTCGGTGACAACCATTCATAGGCATGGGGCAGGAGATCGCCGATCGTGTCGACACCCCGCCGTTTCAGATCTTGGTGCGCGCGGGCGTTAAGAAGCAGACTCGCGATGGGCTGTGCCGCAAAGCGCCGCACCGCGTCAGGAGGGATACGGCGTCCTGTCTTCCGGTCCAGCATCCGCTGCGTCATGAAGCAATAGGTTGCGTCGAGGACCACGAAACTTCGTCCATTAAGGGCGGCAAAGATATGTTCGATGAGACTCTCGTCGCAGCGACGCTGTTCCCGGACCGAGTGACCAAGACGCGCGGCTCGTTCGGTGATGGACACGCCATCACTTGCGCTGTCCCACTCGGCCTGTGCCCAGGGACTGAGCCTCGAACAGAGCGCATCGAGGGCCGTGCGCTTGGTTGGATGGTCTACAACAATATCCATCGTGAGCGTCGCCAACCGATCTTTCCGCATAGTGTCCGTCCTTCCTTCCCTCCGATACGTGTTGACTCGGGAATCCTCACGCCACACGAGCGCCCTTGTGATCCATGTCGTTACTCAGATGGAAGATGCAGGAAGCATGTGACGCCGTGCTAGTTATGAGGAAGGACAGGTTTTGAGACCATTCCCCTGAGGTACGACATGTTCTACGCAAGAGGGGATAACTAAAGTATGTAGTCCTAATGAAATATGAATAATGAAATATGCTCGACTAGTATTTCATGCCACTGTAGCGATGGCGTACAAAAGTGGGCATTTTAGGAGAGAAGCTTGTCCTTGGCGAGGGCTACTTTGAGGCTCACGTCTGGGGGCGCTGTGCCGCGCCGAATCAAGCACAGTTGGCCGAGCTTGTGGCGCGGCGACCCTGTCATGCCGATGTCTATAAGCCCTGTTGAATGGACTATTGCTTGGGGCAGAGCTGGAGGAAGTTTCTTCGCATAACCATGGTTTTGAACGGGCTCCCTGCTTGGATTAGGTAGTACTTTGTGAGTGCGGCTTGGCATTCTTTCGGCGCCTGTGGACCTGCTGCTAAGCATAGCAGACATTCACAGGCCAGCCTGGCGTCGCCTTCCAAGAAGGACGGTTTCGGCGTCGTTTGGGCTGGCGAATCGTGGGCTATAACGAGGAGGCCCACTCCCACTAGGATCACGATCCAGTTGCTTCTCTTCCACCACTTCATGGGTTCACCTCCGGACGATTCGGGGACATGTTCTCAACGACATAAGTCACCGGCCACCTCTGGTCCGCTCTAGGGCAGGGCTCCGTGTGACGTTCGGCGTGCGATCGGTCCGGGCCGCCGCGTGGTCAAAGCGCGGCACCACCGGCTCCTGAGTTGCGACCCGTGCGGCATCTTTCAGTTGATGCTGTTCACGGACTCCGAGGGAGTCCAGCTTAATGACGTCCCACCGATTGCGGGTGGCTGGTTGTGAACCCGCGCCGATTGAGGTGCCGGAACTATCCCGTACCGGAACCTTCACGGCCACGGGCTCATGCGCCTGTTGCACCAGTGCCACCGCGTCACCTCGCTGCACCTTCCCCTGTTCAAGCGCACGGCCCAGGTCAACGCCCCAGATTTCTCGTTCACCACGGTCTGTCGCCACCTTTATGAAATAGCTCTTGGTGTTCTGGATATCGTGGTTGTAATGGTCGATGCCGTAGTCCACGACGGTGCCCACGACGACTCGTTCGCCCTGGAATCTGGCCTTCGCTTCCTTGACGGCCACAGCGATCATCGTGGGTGAATCCCCCCGCGCCTTCAGAATGGCTTCAAGTGTGGCCACTGCGACCTGTTGGCCTGGGCTCATGGTCTTTTCTTGTTTTCTGACAGAATCATCTGTCGTTCGATCATATGATGCTTCGCGAGCGCTCGGCGGCTGTGCCGTCTTGCCACGAACCGGTCGGTGATCTCTCCGGTCTTCCGCTCGCGCTAAGTCAATTCCACGCGGCGTATAACCCTCCACATCGAGTCCGGCGATCGTCGCTTGTACCCAGGCTTCCGTTTTGAACTCAGGGGTGCCGTTCACCCGCACGGAGGTCCAGCCCTTGGCTTTCGCCCGGAGCACCATCCCCTGAATGACACTCGGGTCGTCATGTTCCGTGACCAACCGCTTCCCGCGATCAGTAAACGCGATCTTCGTCGGCTCACCGGGCGCTGTACGGTAATAAAATTGCTCGCCCGCTTCGATGAACCGCTTCCGCAAAACCTCGGCTGCGTCACGACGCTGATTGAGTCGTGGTTGTTCGGCGCCCTCGCCCTGAGTTCCTTCCGCAGGCTTCGGCTCGTCGGTCGGTTTGCTTGCTTGCGCTTCGTCCACACCTATTTCATTCATTCTATCCCTTCCTCTCTCCTATCCGTACCACTGCGGCCAGATGGAAGCCGGGCTCTGCTCCTTCACTTCGATCTCCACCCGTCGGTTCTTCGCCCGACCTTTCTTTGTCGCGTTGTCGGCCACATGGTGCCCGATCGGGACGATGGTGATCTCGATGTGGTTCGGGTCATAGCCCTGCGCGATGAGATAGGCGCGGGCCTTGTGCGCCCGTTGCTTGGCTGTCTCTCGCTCGATCCAGAGATCCTTGTCGCCGTCCGTGTACCCACGCACGTGCAGACAAGGACCACGACTCATGATCTGTTTCAGGTGGGATTGCAGAGGCTTGCTGGGACGAAACTCAGACCGACCTGTCCGTTCCGACACACGGAAGATGATACTGTGTCGATGCAATTCGACCTGTTCCCGTTCACTCAATTCAATGACGCGCGGCCTCCATGAATTGGTCTGCCCTTCGAGTATCGAAGATGGAGGGGAGGGGAATGGCGCTGCTGATGCTGATGGTCCAGCGCTGCAAGCAGGGCCCACCCTTGTCGATCGTTCCTCTTCATTCTGTGCTGTCTCTGTCCGTGACATGCTCTGATCAGACGCAGCCGGAGACGTATCGCCATTGTGCGATAGAGGAGCGCTCGTCAGTGGGCCTTTCGATTCTGCTGACAGCGAGTTGATCGTGAGTGCTGCCTTCGTGAGCGTGGGGCTAGACCGAGATTTACCTTTGGCCAGTTCTTGCTGGTTGAGTTGCATGAGTGTCAGTGCGGCACTTAACTCCTGGACCTGTTGCGTGAGGCTGTCTATCTGCCTGGTGAGGAGACTTCGCTCCTGCTTGTCACGCTGGTCGTTCTTCACCCGTTCACGGTACTGCTGGATCATCTCGTCGCTGTTGATGGGCACCCGAGCTGCACCGGATGGCACCACCGGCTTCTGCACACAAGCCAGCGTCGCGGTGCAGGCGATGAGGATCACAAGACCTTGAAGCCGTGCCCGTCTTTTGATGCATATCGTCATACGTCCCTCTCTTCCCTGTGTCGATCCACCAAGGACCGATCAACGTTCCTCTCTATTCTCTCTGTTCTTTGGGCTCGTCCTTCTTCACTCACAGGCCCCATCTTCTCCGATGGGGTGTCTTCTCGTTCCACACCACTGACTCCCACCTCAACCTTGTCGGTCCATTGCAGCTGGGCAACAAAGGCATCGACCAAATTGTTCACCTCTTCGACCGTCGGTGGATCGCGCGGCACGACCGGCGGCAGTGTGGTGAGGTTCATTGCCAGCTTCGAGAGGTCGATCGGCACATCCGGTTGTACTGGACGCACCCGTCGTTCGACCAAGGCGCGATGGAGTTCTAGGTCGAGCCGAGGAATCTCCACTGACAACTCCCGGCGCACGAACGTCGCCTCTTCGAGTTCAGCTTGTGTAGGCATCCGCTTCCCGACCGACGCAAGGAACGGACTGATGCGCTTCAACCGATCGATGAAGACCGGATCGGCATAGAACCGGGCTTTGTCACAAAGGATCGGCTTCGTATGCATGAGGTTGATGATCGCCCGCTGGTCTCCCAGTTCCTTCACTTCCTGTGGCAGGAGCAGAGGCCTTGCCTGTTCCGAGCGGGTGGAACTGGACGACGCCTGTTTGCCGTTGCCCCAAGCCAGTGGTCGGCTCGTGCCGGTCGAGATCGCGTCGGCCGTATAGGTGCCGAGCATCTGGGAATAGTATTGCGCATCTCGTTGTTCGCGAGGCGCAAACAGGATCTGGCAGGCGTGGTTCGTGACGAAGGTGCGGGCGTCCTTTTCCCCATAAACCGATTCGAGCTGCGAGAGGCTCTGAATGATCGGGAGCAGACGCAGATTGTAGCCGGCCATGAAGCCGACGGCCTTGGCCAGAATGTTGACCCGCCCGAGGGCAGGGAACTCATCCAGGATCACGAGGCACTGGTGCCTCAAGCGGGGATTCGTCGCGGGCAAGTCGACCGTGTTGTACTGAATCAGTTGGGAGAAGAACAGGTTGACCAGCAGCGCCGCGTCGCTGAGTCGATTGGCCGGAATGCCGACATAGATCGACATCCGCTGCGCGCGCACCTGTTTCATGTCGAAGTCCGTCGCACTCGTCGCCGCATCGACAATGGGATTACTGAAGATGGTGAGGGGGGCCGTCAGGGTTGCGAGAATCCCCGCCATGGTATTCTCGCTGGTCGCGCAGAACCGGTGCAGGGCCGCTGTACAGTCGTCGCTCAGCGGGGCGTCACTCTTGGCCCTGGAGCTGATGAGGTCTTGCAGATAGTCCTTGATGGGTTGACCCTTGCCGGATGCCTGCCGGAGCACTTCCCCGAGACTACAGAGTAGGGAAGGAGTCTCCATGATAGATAGGGTTAGGCCAAGAAAGAGGTTGCGGGCGGACTCGTTCCAAAAGGCATCCCGTTCATTATGGTTCGGATAGAGCACCTGCCCGATGGCTTGGATCTCGCCCACGCGCCGATTTGGGTCGCGATCGACCGCATCCAATGGGTTCCAGCGATGGGTCTGGCCGTCCGTAGTAAAGGGATTGAACAGGTAGACGTGATGGCCGTGCGCTTGTCTGAACTTCGATGTGTAGGCGAAGTTTTCCATCTTGATGTCCAGTACGACCACTGACTCGTCGTAGTGGAGCAGGTTCGGGAGCACGATGCTCACGCCTTTTCCAGATCTAGTCGGCGCCGCCAGCAAGACGAATTCCTGGCCCCCATAGACCAAGTACCGCTTGCCCACTTTCCCAATGATCACCCCGCGCTCTCCATAGAGCCCGGCCTGTTGAATTTCATCATGAGTGGCAAATCGCGCCTCGCCATGGAGCGGCTTCTTCCCATTGGTCCGGGACACCAGCAGCAGCGCCGGGATACCGAATCCGATGAAGCCGCCGACTGCAGCGGAGAATTGCAGCCGCTTCCGCTGAATCGGATCCTCCCGATAGGCTTGCCAGGAATCGGGCCAGTTAGACAGGGAGAGGTCCTCCGGCATCTGTTTGTTGGCGAGCGTGAAGACGGCGCCGGCGAGGGCATCTGCTCCGCAGAGTCCGAGTGGGAGATACAGCAACAGGGCGATCGCAATCCGCATGCGCTTGCGTGACATCGGTTCCTCTAGGCCCTCACCAGGATGGCTTCTCCGAATCGCGCCACGAGTTTCGCAATCGGGTCATAATGGACTTCCGCCACGTAGCGGTCTTTTCTGATCGGTCGTCCTTCCTCGTCGTCGATATTCTGCGCCACCACATGGAGGATCACGTCGATGGTCAAGGCCACCAGGCGCTTCAGCGTCGGCACATCGTAGGTCGCCGCCTGCTCATGCTCTTTGCACATGAAGACATAGCGTTCGGCCGCGAGGGCACAGGATTCCGCATGGTAGGAGGTAATCGATCCACTGTGGCCGGTGGTGAGGAGTTTGAGGAAGTCGAACGCTTCTCCGCCGCGCAACTCGGCGAGGAGCACCCGATCCGGCTTCATGCGGAGCGTGGAGGCAATCAACTGAGACGGCGACACCGATGCTGTTCCTTGTCCTCCTTTAGCGTACAAGAGATGTACCCGGTTCCCGTGCAGGGGGAGCAACAATTCGCGCACATCTTCGATCGTGATCAGCCGTGCCTGTTTGGGGACGGCCTGACAGATCGACTTCATGAGCGTGGTTTTACCGGAGCCTGTGTCCCCCACGACGGCAATGTTCTTCTTCGCCAGCACTGCCGCCTGAATGAAAAGACCCAATTGACGATTGGTCAGATACTGCACTAACTGTCGCTCGATGGGGTCGAGCTCGGCGGCACGTCGATCCAACATCGCCGCCTTGGCCCAGACATAGCGGCTGAAGGCGCCTTCCGCGTCATACTCGGCCAAAGTCTTGATCCAGGCGCTGGGTCGGCGGATTGAGACGGAGATGGTTCCCAGTTCCACCGCGGGCGGCAGCACGATTTGCACCCGTTCCCCATCCGGCAACATGGCGGAGAGAATCGGGTGGTGCGGTCCGATTTCCTGCTCGGTCGCAGTTGCGATGGCCGTGGCGAGCGCGGTGAGTCGATCCAGGGTCAGGTCCGGTGCGCGGTGATGTTGCCAGGTTGCGCCGACCTCGATATATACTTCCTGTGGCCGATTGACGACGATCTCGGTCGCGCCGGGCAGCGCGAGGTACTGCAGCAAGGGTCGCAACAACTCGCGCACCATCGTGTCGTGCGCAAGCAGGTCAGTGGGGGTGCAGTTCATAGACAGTGCTGAAATCCAAATCCCGCGCGACGAAGATGGTCCCGCGGTCGCCCTGGTTCTTGTAGAGCGTGGGTTTGATGTTGATGGTGGATTGGAGGATGAGTTCCGCCATGCGATTTCCGGTCGTGGCGGAATGTTGATAGATCCCCAGACTCTGCGCGCCCCCACCGCCTGCCTGTGTGGCGGTGGCCAAACCGATCCCGTCCTGTACGAGGGAGAGGAGAAAGGCCGCGCCCAGCCGGTCCCACCAATGATTGTCCACGTAGCCGACCAACCCAGATGTGCCCAGCGCGTCGGCGGCGGGTGAATTCAGGTTGATCACGACTCCCGTGGGAGTCTTGACTCTCGTCCAGAGGAGAAAGAGGCGGCGCTGGCCCTGCGCCATCGTCGCCGCATATTCGCCGACTGCTTCCGATCCTCGCTCCAAGAGGACGACGCGACCGTTGTCGCTATAGACATCGCTGTTCAGCACGCAGGTCGCCATACCGGCGACTTCATTGATCACCCGCACGGTCAAGGCGCAGTCGATCGTTCTACCTTTTGGCAAGATGAGATTTCGATCACCCAAGAGACCGGCTTGGACTTTCGGGGTGTCCGACGGCGTCAGGAGCCCACCGATGGGACCGGCTCCGCTCGCCGGAGGACCTGGTGGCGCCGCGAGGCCGACGCTCGTCACGCCAATCGAAGGTCCACCGGGTCCGCCCATGTAGCCAATCGACACTGGCGTCGAGCTCCCTGTGTCTGCCGCCGTGTTGACAGGCATTGCTGTTCCACCGAGCAAGCTCCCGGACCCCGTGTCCGGCTGTCTCGCGCCGTTGAGGAGCTCGCGGACCAAGGAGAGGGCCGCGTCTGGGCCGGTTCCCATTTGTTGAGTACGGGGACTATCCGAAGCAGGGGAGTTCGTCACAATGACCTCCCCACCGAACCGACTGGAAGAACGTCTGCTGAGTGGTGGGTTGCCTTGTGTCTCGTCGGGACCAAGTGCCATTGGTCGGCTTCCGTCATCGATTCCTCTGTCGCGGGGCGACCGCATCACACGGTCAGCGGACGCGACAGGCGACTGACTGCTCGACCGCACGAGTGCGGTGGTCTGTTGAGATGGAAGCGGATCGGTCTCGAAGACCCGCTTCAGTCCGACCTGGGCCGGTTTGTTCTCCACCTTCGCCGCCCGTTCCTCCTGTGTGGCTTCCGCCTTTCGTTTCGCGCTATAGGTGTTCGCCGCGAAGACGAGTCCCACCACGAGCACGATGGCCATGACGACCAGAAACGCTACGCGCGCCGCCATCTCGTTCCTGCCACCGGCCTGGTGGTTGACCGACACAATCCCATCGACGATGGGAGGCTTCTGCTCAGCTCGATTGCTTGATTCGTGTGATTGTTCCATGTGTGTTTCTCAGCGCAGCGTCCTGGTGATGCCCGAGACAGTGGTCCCCTCGATGGCGGCCACTCCGGTCTTGTCGTAGGCCTCATTCCAGATGCCGACCACGGCCTCCCCCAAGCGCAACACAAACTGCCGCCCCATTCGCTGCACGACGGCGAGATCCTTCTCCATGTGGAAATTGATGCGGGTTTCTTCACCCAACGGTGAGAAGTAGAAGATGGCTGGGATCTCGCGATTGGGAGGGAATTTGAAGTAGGTGAAACGTCCGTCATCAAATACGAGAGAAGGCGCGATATCGTCTCCTCCCGGAAGCACCTCCATCGAATAGGACCAATTACGCGGTTCGGGCGTAAAGGAGTCCAACCGCTCGTGAAGGAGGTCGGCCTTGTCGCGAGCTTGTTTTGTGCGATGGGCCGAGGCTTGTATCGCTGTCATGGTGGCAGAAGTCGGCGGGACCAGTGGATGTCGGAAGATGACGCGGTACATCGGCTCCTCTTTTCCGCGTGGCCCCTGCCCGGCGTTCTGCTTCCGTCCGATGGGATGGTCTCCCACGACGCTGAACTCCAAACTGTAGTCCCGCCTGTCCGTGCGAATCTCCAGATTGTTATGCGTCGCCTGGTCCTTGGGCTTGACCCAGACCTGATTGGTTCCGACATCGGCCCTGATGCACCATTCTGCTTCTTGCTTCCCACAGTCCGCGAGAAAGCCGCTGCCGGCGATGACGATACGTTCGTCATCTCCCAGCACAATGCGCGTGACGACACCACGGCGGACTGTGACCTTGGTCACTTCGTCCTTCTGATAGGTCACGTACCGGACGCGTTGGTCTCCGTCGCCCGGCTCCGGGACCTCCGCCGCGTGCGATGAGGCTCCGGAACAGAGGAGGACGACGGTGAGCCATGCCGTGATCGACCCTTTGTGTTTCTTTATGGTCTGCATGACCATGCGTCCTTTCTATTTCTTCTCGACCATCGACAGGACCGACGCCGGCGGCGTGATCGTTCCGATTTCCGCGTCCACCCGATAGCCCGTCACTTTGTAGCCGAGCGGATTCTGGATCAGATCCTTTTCCTGGCCCTTCATCGTGTGGCGGTACTCGTAGGACACCGTCGCGATGAAATACTGCGGCGGCTCCAGGCTGTGCGCGTCGGTTCGCTTCACCTGCTTCTCGAACCGCACTGTGGCCTTCGGTCCGATCGCATCACTCTGAACAGTCACGCTCAAGACGTTCACGCGCCATTCGATGCCGGTCCCCAACTGCTTGTCGCGGGCGTGCACGCCGTCAAAGAGGCTCGCGTAATCGCGACCGATCTCATCCGTACTCATCGCCAAGACCTGGTCGTAGTCGGCTTGGAGCAGCCGGTACGAGTAGGATTCTCGCGCGATCACGTATTTTTGCGTCCAGTGCTTATCGAGCAATTCCTGATAGCCCAGCACGGTCCGATCATCCGCCGCGCTCACCAGCTCCACATTGCCGGTGGCGCGATCGATCGCGAAGACATAGGGCACGGTGGTCTTGAAGGGAGCGAGACAGGCGATGCCAACCCCGAGTATCAACGCCAGGGCGCAGGCGGTGCCCGCGACCCACCAGGCCTTTCGTTCCGTTGCCTCCAATCGCAGCCGCCAGTCGGTATCCCAGTCGCGGCCCTGATCGTAGAATTGCGATTCGTCCGCCGCATTCACGAGTGAGCGGTCCATCTGCTTCTCCATCATCTGTTCCATGTTCCTGTCCTCTGTCTGATGAGCCCAACTACGGCGTCCAGGGCGTCATGTGGTCGAAAGTCCGCGACGTACCTGGCGCCAACATCTTCAGGACTCGTTCTTGCTGCTCCTGTTGCGCTGCTTTTTCTTCCGCCTCGATCATGGATTTCATTGTCAGAATTCGATTTGTGTCGTTGCTCACCTGCGCTTGCTCGGCGGCGATCCGACCATTGAGTTCCAGAATCCCTTTTTCGTCCTGGGTGTCGTTGATGCGGGTGGTCAAGGCCCTGATCTGCTGCATCCGGCCGAGCAACATCTGATAGGTGTTCGCGTAATAGGCCTGACTTTGCGGCGTCTGGTTCAGCATGTTCTGGCAAATCCGCAAGGCATCGCCGGTTTTACCCTCGCAGTTGTAGATCATGCGGTTGTGACGGATGATCTGCGCCGCCGCCGTCAGACCCTGGACCCCGCCAAATCGAATGCTCTGGTACACGGCGTTGACGTCGGAGGGGACGACCCCGGCGAGGGTGAGGTTGTTCATGAGACTCCCCATATTGCGGGAACCCATGATCGCGTGAATCTGCTGGTCGGCTTGGAGGATCTGTTGCTGCATCTGCTGGAACTGTTGGATCCAGGCGAGAGCCTGCACGATGGATTGCACGAGATTGGCCGTGTCGATGACGGGAATCCCTCCGGCTTGCGATCTCGACTCTGGACCAACGACGACCATCAGGGCAAAGACCATCGCGATCACTGTGCGTTTCATGCGGGACATGCTTTACTCCTTTCGCGAGACGCTATTGCGTAACCGCTCCATTGAGGCCCGTTGATAGAGGTCACTCCCTGGCTGGGGATTCCCGGCAGGGAGCTCACTCAGCAGGGCGCGGGCCGCACCGTTTTTCGGTCCACTCAGGGACCCGCCGGTGGAGGCCAGGGCCAACGGGACTAACCGACTCAGACCGGACGTGACCGTGTGCAGGAGCAGCATTCCACTCCTGGTGGCATCGCCACCCGGGTTTCCCAATGAGAGGCCTCCGGCCAAACTCGCTCCCAGGGACGCGACATGCAGCAAGACATAGGCGGCGGTGATGGAGAGGAACAGCAGTCCTACGACATCTGCCAGGATTGATGCCGCAGAATAGGCACTTAGTACGTGCAGACAGGCGTTCCGCAGGAGGCTCGCAAGAAACGTGACGACTGCCATGATGAGGACATTGGTGAAGACGGCCACCAGCGCACTGGATAGCCAATTCTCGGCATAGCGCTGCGTCACGGGAAACATCGCGCAGAAGATGAAGGCCGGTCCGACTGCGAGCAGCAGGGCGAGGCTGACTTTGGCCACGAGAAAGAGCCCCATTGCGACGAAGGCCATGACGATCGACGCCGTGGCGCAGATTGCCCCCGCGATGAAGAGTGAGAATTGCGGGACCAATCCAGAACTCGCTTCGGTGAACAGGGTTTCCATGAGCGTCGTGAAGGGATCCGCCATCTGGTCGATCGTCCCTCCCATCGAGAGGACTCCGCCGAAGGCGGAGGCAAAGGCTTCTTGAATTCCGTCCAACCCTTCCTTCACGAGACTCCGATACTGCGGTCCGTTCAACGTCAACCCGGTGATGAGCGCCACGCGGAACCAGCGCCAGACGAGCGCGGTGACTGGTTCCTGCACGTCGCCGCGCATGACTTGAAAGCCGGTCCACATCACATAGAGTGTCATCGCCGTCACGGCGACCGGTGTGAGCACTCCGATCACGGCATCGCTGGATGTCACGACATAGTGGTCCAACGCGTTGTTCACCGACTGTTCGATGTAGGTCGCCATCCCCATAAGTTTCTCTACGCGACTCCTTCTCTGTTCTGGTGCCGGAGACGTTTCCGCGCCGCGATGCGCTCATGAAAGACTGGAAGCCAGTCGGTGGGATCATCGCCCACTTCCTCTCGAATCTGATCCAGCAGCGTGACGTTGTCCGTCGTGCCGGAGAGCACGTTCAACAGATCCGTCATGCCACCCAAGTCGAATTGTACGATCGCCGAGCTGTGGCCCTGCTTCACGAGAAAGAGACGGCTCGCTTCCCCGAGATTCTTGATGATATGAAATTCCGCCTCCGTGACTTTGAACCCTTGCACATAGTCGTCATGGTCGGCGCGAGGATTGGGCAAGAAGATCTGTGTCACGCTCTGTTCCACCATCGTTTTTCCAATCGGATGTCGCAGCACGTCCGAGGGCGATTGCGTCACAAAGACGCCGAGGCCGGATTGTTTGCGGATGGTCTTCTGCTTGTTGAAGGCGAAGTCCGCGAACAGCGGATCTTGCAGCGGCTTCCAGAATTCCTCCATGACATAGATGAAGGGCTCGCCCGTGATCAGCCGTTCGGTGAGATGGAGCAGATAGGCCATGATTGGGGTGCGAACTTCTGGATCATCCAGAAAGTCCGTATAGTCGTAGCCAAATATTCGTGCCTCACTGATCTCGTGGGAATCGTGTGGATTGTCGAAGGCCCAGCCCAGCGAGTGCCCGCGGGTCCATCGCTTCAACCGCGCTCGCACACTCTGGTCGCCGGTGGCAGGCAGGTTCTGGCGAAGGAGGGACAGACAGCGCAGGTCCAGCGAGACCGCCTCACTCATTACCGTCCGCACGGCCTGGCTGATCTCGCTCTGCTCCTTCGCGGTCAGTCGTGGAATCTCGTCACCGGGCTGCTTCACGAGTTGGGCTACGAGCTGTTCGCAGAATTGCCAGTTGTTGGGGTTCGGTTCGAGCTGCAAGGGGTTGAAGCCGGTCGGCATTCCGCGTTTGAGCGACTGATACGTCCCGCCCATGGCCCGGATTCCGATCTCCGCACCGCGATCTTTGTCCAAGACCACGCAGCGCAGGCCCTGGTACTTGGTGGCGAAGGCCAAGAGGCTCAGTTCCAACGCGGTCTTGCCCACGCCCGTGCTGCCGCAGATAAAGGTGTTGCCGGGATACTTCTCGTCGCGTGAATCCCGATCCTCCGGGGACACGTGGAAATTGAAATAGTAGGGTTGCCCGCTCGGCGTCTTGAACAGGGCCAGGGCTTCGCCCCAGGGATTGCCTGCTCGTTTGCCGCGCGCAAAGTTGTGAAAAGGACTGAGACAGACAAAGTTCCGGCTCGTGATGACGGCTTCGCGCGGACGCAGACTCCAGTTGCCCGGGATCTGCGCGAACCAGGCACATTCGGGGATGACATCGACGCGGGCCATCTTGAATCCCGGCCCGTCCTGAAAGACGGCTCGGGCATCGGCGAGCGCGGTGCTCACCGATTCCATTGTGTTGCCGAAGATGGCCAGGCTGTAATGGTACTGGCCCAGATCGATGAGCCCACTCTGCAGATCGTCTGCGGCCTGGTCCATCTGTTCGATCTCGCGCGTCGCCGCGTCTTCTGAGGCGATCAAATGCCCTTTCTGGGTCGCGAGTGACTTCAGTGCCGCGCGTTTGTTGAGGCACGAGAAGCTCTGGGTCTCGATGTACTCGGCATCGCTATAGAGCAAGCCGTTGTTCATGCCTGGCTCGGAGAACGGTGGGTATTCCTGCATGTCGAGGAACCCGGCGAATTTCTTGTAGCGTGGGTGCCAGATTTCCATCATGCCCGTCCGGTCGCCGAAGTGCAGGCGCGAAGTGGGGAGGTACGAGGCCAGCGGCGCCCGGCGTAGGGGGATCTCCTCCCAGACTCCGTTGATGAGATAGCTCAGAAAGGCCAGCTGGTCGGAGTACACGATATCCTGTTTCATATAGGTGCCGAGGCGTGTGGGTCCATAACGGCTTAGACTCGCTTCGAGCTGTTTGCCCATGTCTTCCAGGATGGTCAGCTGTCCGGTTTCGTGGTCTCTTCGTTGGGCCAGGGTGCGCGTGGACATCCGAGTGAAGAAGCTCGCCACCTTGGAAGGAAACGGTCGGTACAGTAGGGAGAGGTACAACTCTGTCGCCATTTGTCGATGTTGGGTGAAGGACTGGTAGTAGCGGTCGCTCAGGCTTTGGCAGAACGGATTAGGCGAGGTGCCATGCAACCGCTCGGTGACGACCCGTCTGATTTTGTGGGACCAGAGGGCGAAGCACCCGCCGCCTAAGGATCGGAGAAACTGGTGGAGCGCTTCTTTGCGCAGCAGGATTTCTGAACGGTCGGCTGTTTCGAACGTGATCCCCTCCAGTTTCCAACAGGCGAGATACTCGCCACCGGTCAGGGTGATGACGGTGGGCGTGATCGCCGTACCCAGCGGGATATAGTCACTCGCGGGAATCTGCGCGGATGCGGCTTTCGTCAGGGCGGCTCTGGTTTTCATTCTTTGTCTCTGTTCAGCCTGCTGCATTGAGAACACTCAGCACCTCAGCTCTTTCGTTACGAACGTCTGGTCTTCCATGACAAAGGGGCATAGGAAATGGCACCCCACGTCACGCGACTCGGTCCGTGCCGGAGTCGCATTCGCGCCCGCATCATCACTTGGCGCAAGCGCTGATCGTCCGTCTTCGTCGTCTGGCGCATCCAGAGCACGATGGGAATTGTGATCAGCACGAGTGCCAGCGAGACGTAGCCACTCACGAGGTAGTACAGCCAGACCGACATCAACAGAGTCAGGCCGCCGATCAGAATCAGCGGCACAATCGGCACGCCGCCCAACATCGCGGGCCTTGTGCAGCCGGTGAAGATGGGATCGCGAAAGCCGTCCATGTTAGTTGATCAACCAGGCCGCGATCCCGGCAGCCCCGCCCACCAAGATGCCGCCGATCACGACGTTACTCACGTCGGACCATTGGGCATGGCTGAAGGCCATTTTGAACCCGGCCCACATGATGGCGACGGTAAAGAGTGTCACCGCCACACTCGTCAGCACGGTTTGCACGTTTTGCATCACCGTGTTCACCTTGGTGATCTGGGCCCAGGCCGGGTCCGATTCCAACAGGATGACCACCCCGAGGAGCCAAGAGGCGGCTACGGTCAGACGCCCATTCCCTCGGCTGACCCTTTGCAAGGTCCCTGTCCCTGACGTACATTTCTGTGTTACTCCCGCTCCCATGATCACGTCCTCCATCTTCCCTTCCTTTCTGTGAAGTGGCTTCTGTGGCGAGTTTGCAGCGCCTTCTGCTCGCACTCATCGCCAAACGGGGTGACATGTAGTGAGGTTCAGTTTTTGATGCAAGCCTGTTGGAACTA
>CAADGK010000067.1 GCA_900696515.1 uncultured Nitrosospira sp.
ATGTCGCTTCAAGACGGTATGTGCCATTAAGCTCTTGCGTGAGTTCATGGGCCGCTTCGTAACGAAACGCGTCGCTGATGATGACATACGCCTTCCGGTTCTCAGCCTCCTCCAGACGAGGACGCACATGACGGTTGAAGAACTCGTGCTGGTTGGGAATCTGTTCGAGCTGCCACTTGCTCAGAAGTTGGGTAGTTCCTTGGGGATCAAGAAACTTTCCCCAGGTTAATGCAAGCGTCGGGACGTACCAATTCGCATAGCAATCCTCGATCAGCTCCCGCAACGGCTTCAGAATGTTCCAGCCTTGTGCTTCTGCATGATCAGCCGCCTCGCAGAAATGGCGATACAGCTGGTCAAATCGGAATAACTCGTCCTCGTAGGCCCGATAGAGAGCCGTCGCATCAGGAAAGACGAACCCGTCTCGATGTTGGTTCCTCAGGGCAAAGAAATCAGCGGCGGCAACCAGTGCGTCATACACCGCATGAAGCGCCCGTCTCGGAACCACAGGGGAATCGTTCACCATGAGCGAGGCCCAGTGTCCAGCTTGCCTGCGGGTCGCGATTGACCGCACTTCATCGGGGTTAATCACGTCCGCCGTCTGATGCACACGCTCACGCAGACGGCTGGCAATTCCCCGCTCCACAACATGGAACGTCATTACATCGAGCAGATCAGCGATCTCCAAGCCATGCAAGTAATCTTCTACGTGAATCAAATCGGCCACTTCTTCGGAAAGTCGGTCATAGCTATTGCCTTTGCTGCTGCTATCGCGCCATTGTCCGAGGCAGACCACGGCGTTCGATCGTCCTTGTGTCGGGAGGACAAGATGCAGAAGCGCACTTGGAGGGGCGGCCTTCAGATGATGCACATAGTCAGTCACGAAGAGTCTGAGGAGAAGATTTTTAAGTGTAGTGGTCTCTTCGGAATAGCCGAACGTTGTCTTGGCCATCTCCCAGAAAGCTTTGTCCAACTCAAACTTCTCGATCTGCTCCCAGGCTGCCGGTTCCGCCTGCAGGTCGATCTCATTGCCGTTGTCAGTATAGGCATGGTAGAGGATACGGATGATGTTGAACCATTCCGGCTGCTCTGCCTTCACGACCGTGGCAATCATTTTTCGGTCCAGGTCGCTGGCTATATCATTGGGCTCAACCAGGCCCTTCAGCTTCTGGAGCCGGTCTTTGTTGTCAAAAAACTTCCGCCTGTCAGCTAAATGCTGACGAAGGTGGAGATTCTTCAATCCCAGCTCATTCAGGAGAATCGAAGCGCGGTCGGCCCGGAAAGAGCGACTATACAGGCGAACGTCGAGAAGCCAATCGTTCTCGTAATCGGGCTCCTCACTTGGGGAATAGAGCAAGTACCGCCCTGTGGGGTCCTCCCGCTCCACACGAATCTTTACTTCTAGAGCTCCTAACTCATTGAGCTGAATGATGTTCACTCCATCGAGGTTTAGCGTAGCCAAAATAGTCTGAAACTCTTTGTCGGGATCGTTCCAGAAGATGATCCTTTCACCTTCATCCCTGTAGATTCGCTCAAGAGCCTCACTAATCTGACGAGTGTCCATGTCGCTCACGCAATGACCGCGAATCGTTCGATCAGATCAGGAATCGCTGACTGCCATGCGACTCTCTGTTCCGAGTCCATTCGCCTTGTCGCTACCCACGATAGCGCTAAGCTCACATCGTACATATTCTTCGCCGTGTCAGGCGAACCAGGTACTTTCATAAGCCGTTTCACCGGTTTGGCAGTAGGCTCCTCACGAGAAAACGGATCAGTAATTTCTACATCGAAGCCCGACTTACAAATGTGATAGACACGGCATGCGGCTTTCTTTCCCCATTCGTGTGACAATAGTTTGTTCACCCATTGATTTAAATTGCTGTCCTCTACATCAATAGATTCCCACATCGAGAATCGCCTCTTCTCCTCCTGAATGCTCTTCAGTGTTTCGCAAATGGTGCCAGGAATGGCCGCCAGCTCCATGTGCTTGTTATGAACATCGCGGATGTCCGTTCTCGTATCCCCTATTACCAGTCCATTTCCGCATACGAAGCGAAACCATCCGAGAAGAATTACCAAGCGGCTTGATGCGTCCACCGAATTGAAGCATTCGAGGCGCAGAGCCAGTTTCTGGCCGTCTTTTGGCGTACAGCTATACGAGTCTGGGAAATAGATGCGTAGATTCATCCATTCACCGAGTTCGCTAAGTCCCACCTCACATTGGAGATCGGCGACTGACACGCCCGCGCCTTCCATGCCTTTAAAACAATGTTCGGCCACGTCGACATGTTGTGCTAGCGTATAAGTCGTGGACACTGTTCCGATGGGCACTTCCTTCTCGAAGGCTCTTACGGGCATTCGAACCACAGTTTTCAGATACGGATTCGCAGCGCCATCGTCGGAAGCTCGGAAGTCAGCGGTTTTGAAACTGGGGATATGGTCGCGCAGTCGTAACCAGCTTCCGGCCCAGTAGGTCACCCGCCTGCCATGCCATCGACCGGGAGTCTCCAAGACTTCTACAGCATCTTCAATCTTCATCATTGCCACCTGTCACGGCTTTGACCTCCGCCAATAGATCGCCGAACTTCCCATAATTGACTTTCACTCCGTCGTCGAGATCCAACGCCATCCGCTGATCGGCATAGTGCCGAAGCTTCTCGTCAAATGCGCGGAGTTCGGTTTGCTGTTTCAGCAGCCTGTCTCGTTCCTTTTCCAGCGTCCTACGTTGGGAGGTGGAAGATGCCTTCTGGGTCTCCGAGGCCAGTTGTTCGATGCGAGCGGCCATTTTGCCTTGTAACGGGATGACATATTCCGTGCGCGTACGAGCCAGGGTACCGTCATGGTATCGATGCAAATAGACCAGACATTGGAACGCTCGCTCCTTGCCGCTGGAGAAAAGCCAGTAGATCGGGCGCTTCTTGTAAGTCTGGAGATGGTCCTTGTAGAAGTCGGCCAGAAAGTATTTGCGCAGACCTTTGCCCAGCGATTCCTCAATGAAGCGTAGATTCACATCCAGCGTGGCCTCACCGAAGGTAGCTCGAAGAAAAGCGTGTGAGCGCGCCACAATGTCGTCCTCAAACCACTCACCGTCCAGCACCGGGATGATTCCGTCCTTGTCGGGGACGAAGGCCAGCTGATCCAGCGACTTACCAACTATAGATAGGTAACGTCCCAGGGAGTCGCCTGCGTTAGCGAGGATGAGGCCGGGCTTGTCGAGCGAGTAACGGCCCATCATGCAGCCGATGGCATAGGAGAGGAAGGCAGCCATGTCTTTGCGCTGGTCAGCGCGGGTAAGGGTGATTTGCTCCGCCGACACTTCGGGCTGCAACTCGCCCTCGAGACCGTAGGCCTCAATGAAGAGCCGGTTGTTCTCAGTTTCCAGCTCCTGCATCCGGCGAATGGCGGCGGCGCTCTGCACCTCCCAATTCTGCCAGCTAGCCTGCAGCGTCGCGCCCTTCAGCCCCGGTCGCAGGAACGGCTGGTCGCGGAAGTCCCACGAGGTCTCAAAGTTGTCCCAGTCGGCACGGGCAAGCGCTACCGCGTCCGTCGCGTTCTCCGATAGCGTCCGATCAATTGCCGCACTAAAACTTTTTGGCAATGGTAAAGCCGAAACATTGCCGGGGAGAAAATTCAGCGTTGGATTCAGCGCCTCAAGGAATCGTGGGCAAAGAGCTGAATTGAGGAAGGCCAACGCGTGCAACCTGTCTGAGGGCAAGTCGATGAAGAGGTTTGCAGACGCGTCGTTGAAGAGAAACCCATCTGGCTGCATCCGTGCCGAGAAACTGCCGGACGATACTTTCGTCCATGTCACAGCCGGCTGGAATATCCGATCCAAGTTAAAATTATGAGCGAGAGTTCGCTCACCTGATTCGTGGAGTCGCGTGAGCATTTCATTTCCGTCGTTACTCCAATCCACTACAGTTTCGTTATTGCCATACCACCGACGATAGTTGCCACCCTTTGACTGTGGAAACCACTGCCGATTCGATTTCGCCGCAGACGTTCTCGTATGGCCAAATCCAATCCGTTCCAACTCCACCTCATGCCAGAATCGGATGTAGCGCGAATTCTCTCCCGTGATAAGGCCAATTCGAGTTTCCCCAATTTCAGATAGTGCAGGGAAGCGCCCAAATGCGTCGGCTGCTTCTGCCGAAATCCAATAAGCGATTGTATTACCAGGAACTTTTCGAAAATCCTCAGCTCCGCTCATTCGGAGGCGGTCATTTTCGACAGGGAATTCAATCGGTTCGCCAGCCTCGTTTGTCTCATAGTATCGCACGCAAGAGAAGTGGCCTTTGTAGCCGACCAGTGGACTCAAGAAGAAAACTGTTGCGACCGTTCCAAAATTGATTCCCATGCTCGTCCCACCTTTACCCAAGTAAGGCATGTGCAAAGCGCACCGAATGGTGCGATGAGCGAGCAGCGACTTTCGGAGGCCTTGAAACGATGACAGGAACATCCACGACTCCATCGTTACCATCGCGCTGAACCCGCAAGGAACAGCAAGGGTGAACCCTCGTTCGAGGAACATCGAGAACAGGTTCGCTTCCGAGTCCGGGAATAACTGCTTCGCAAAGTTCTTAACCAAGCTATTCATCTGACCGCTCCCCATATACGGCGGATTGGCCACGACGATGTGATACCTCTGGCACAACATCTCCGCCTGTTCCAAGACGCGGAGTACTTTGCCGTGAGTCTCACGGAGAAAGAGCTGGCCACCGAGGTCTTTGGCCTCGATGGCATGGCGGGCGAAGATGATGTTCTGTTCATCAAGACAGGGCTGGATGAGCGAGCCGAAGGTGGTGGCTTGCTCGAACTGATGGAGGAGTTGGAGCATCGGTTGCTTGAAAAGGTCACCCAGATCGAGGGCGGCCACGTAGTCACGCAGTTCGGCTTCGTCGAAACGGATGTCTTGCAAGGCGAGAATGTGGGGCTGCACAAGTGTGCCGGGCTGAAAGAAGCGGCGTGATTTTTCCCGGGCCTTGAAGACGAGGGCCAATTCGCCAAGCTGCGCCGCGCGGGGGCAAATCTCCAAACCGTAGAGATTGTGTTTCAGAATGATCGCAGGAATTTCATTTGGCACATAGCCTTCTTCCTCGTAGATGAGAAAGAGCAAGTCGAAAGCATAGGTGAGCATGTGCCCGCTTCCACACGCGGGATCCAGCAAGCGGATGTCCTCAGGCTTCGCGATCTTAAGGAAGTCGGTCTCGTTTTGACCCTCAATGTAGTACGGCATATGGTCGCGTAGTCGGGAGCCGGGGCGGTTCAGCAGCCAGAGGCGGCCGAGCGAGTTCTCGACAAGGTAGCGGACGATCCAGTGCGGGGTGAAGAGTTGGGTGACGGCCGGAATGTCCTCCGTGGGCACGGCGCTCTTACGGGCCATGACCTCGTCTTTGCGCTCGGAGATGTAGAATTGGTAGAGCCAGCCGATGATCTCGACCTCCTGCCAATCTTCCTCATCGACATCAGTGACAAGCTTCCGGATCAGCGAGTCTGTGTGAAGCAGGTTATCGGGCAGGAGGAGCTCTGTTTCGTCGCCGATCCACTCGAAGAGAAATGGCATCGTTCTGTGGAGCGCGTTGCATTGAGCGAGCAACAGCATCCGATACAGTTCAGCTTCTTTGCTGCCTTCCAACTTAAGCACAATAACCTCGTGCTTGTCTAAGCCTGGCAAATCGACATGCTCGGCCTGTTCGAGGATCTCAGGAATCGACTTCGACGCATCAGGATGGGTCAGTACCCGGTAGCCGTGGTCAAGGTACCCGTGCAATTCCATGTATCGAATGGCGACCAGGCGGTTAAACCAGGTGTAGGCGATCGCATCCATAGTTTGCCCGAAGCCGTATTGGGCAATCCGTGCTTCCAAGGCCTTGCGTTTGCTCGCAATAGCGCGAGGAAAGGCGCGGCCTCCGATGATGGCCACGTCACCGTTCTCGGTGATCGGCTCGATCTTCTTCTCAGTCAGACCATAAAACGCGGCGCGGTCTGTCACGGCCTGAATGAAATCCCGGCGAGCTTGCGGGGCGTAGGTCTTGAGTTTGGTGCGGTTCATTGTGATTGATTTGCCTGAGAACTTATTAAGGACAAATGAAAGACGCTTTGCTTACACCTTCCGAGATATGACGAATTCCCCTTCAGACGCAAATTCCACAATTTCGGCGAACTTGCCCATGTCAAATTTGATGACCGAATAGGCAGCTAGTGGGTCTTTCATTGTCTCATCAAGCACCTCCTGACCACCGGCGGCTAGGCTCTGTGCGATGTCTCCTGTCACCGTAAAATCATTGGCCAAAAGATGGTGAACGGGCACAGAAGGTTTCCATCCACACTTTGTTAAAAACAGGAGTATCTCTGACCAAGTTGAGGGTTCGACTTCGATTGTCCAGCCTTCCCGTGTCAATAAAAGCATGGTCATTACCTTCAACTTATCGAATCTCAATGCGTTCGTCGTTGGCGATGGCCAGCTCCAACTGCTGCCTGAGCAAGTCGAGGAACCGATCCACGTCCTCCTTTGTTTCCAGGCAAGGCCCCTTTACCAGGCTGGCCGGTTCCACCACCCGTTTCTTCTTGAGAATAGGCTTGGGAAGCTCTGCTCCTTTTCCTTTCTCTTTCGATAGTTCTGCCGCGTTTCGAACGAACTCCTCGATTCGAGAGGTCGTAAGATCGAATTCTTTCAGAGCCTCAGTTTCTATCTGCGTGACATGGGCAAGACTCTCTTCCAGCTGGACTGTGTTCTTCAGTGCTTCCAATGGCCTCATGCAGGCATCACGCAGCCGAGCATCGCCCATAGCTGCTTCGATGTCCTTGAGAATTGTGGCAAGGTGCTCGTCAATCTTGTTCATCGCCTGCTGCCGGGCCGCTGTGACGAGCGCGCTATTGACGGCGCTAACTGTGGCAATGAGCCCCTCGGTTTCTTTGATCAAGCTGTACGGACTCGACGCATTCAGGATTTGCTGCATCCGTTTGAGAGCCACTCCGGCCTGCGCATCCCTCTCAAGCTCAAGGCGATTTCGCTGAAAACGGTCATACGCCTTTCTCAGCCTTTCCCACGTGGGCTTTTGGTGTTCGTAGAACTGTTCGAGATTGGTAAAGTGATCGGCATAATCGAGAAGTTCATTCTTCTGTTCGGTGAATTGCTGAATGAACTTATAGCTGTTATCGGAGGCGAGCAGCTTTTTTACAGCGAGGAGGCCATCTGCGATCTGGTCTCTCCCGGGGTAATCGCCGGTTTCCGCCAACGGCTTGTAGCTCATCAAGGATGATTGCCAGCTCTTGAGCTTGTTTTGCAGAAACGCAAACAGGGCATCCTCGCCATCAGGCCCCATCTCATGAAACAATTCTTTCCCCAGTGTGCGGGCGTCTTGAATGGCCTTAGGGTCGGTGGTTTGCCGCTTGAGGATCACGACCTTACGGCGTTTTGCAGGGATCATGATGGCGTCGTAGGCCTTAGTGAGTGGGACCAGCGACCCCTCCGTCATGAGACTGATTTCTCCCAGGACCATGAGCCGGGCAATCAACATCACCACTTCGTCTTCCGGCCACCCGTAGGGACGCAGGGAATACCGCTTGTCGATCATGTCCTGGAGCACAATCTGTTTATTATTGGATGACATCAGGCCAACATAGTTGCGAACCTCATCGATTGCCTGCTTGTTGCCCTCATCGGTTTCCAAGATCAACGTCTGTTGAGCGATGTCGTTGCTCCGAAGAATGGCCTGAATTTCTTTTAATGGCTCTTGAGACAGCCGCTTCAGGTACCCCATCTTATTGAAGGTATTCTTGACGAGATACGCCAGCGACTCGTCTAGTGCGGCCAATGACGTGGAGGCTTTCAACTTCAAGGGCTGGCCGGCAGCATAGTAATCGGCTCCGGCGAACATGTCGCCTAAGAGTTTGACGAGACGGTCTCGGCGGTCTTGGTTATTCCCGGATAGGTCTCGGAGAATGCGCTTCGCCGACTCTGGCAGAGTACCATCGTTCTTATGCCGAACATACTTCTCGGTCTGGAGGTATGTCCGGAGTTCGCGGCCAAGAGTCTCGTCATTGCCCAAGCGAACCAAAATACTGCCGCCTTCAGTTGAGCTGTCCAGAAGGCACTTGGCATTGTCGTACAACCCGTATTCATCATTCAGCGGCGTAATAACCGAGAGCTGCAATACGCCGTCGAGACGGTTCCCAACCGGCACCAAATCGCAGAAGCGATTGAAGGCAAAATCCATCTTGTTCTCGGGATGGCGATGCTTTCTCTGTTCTTTCAAGACATCGTTGTAGATGAGTTCTCCAAGGAGCTTGGCTTCCTCGCCACTGCTGAGTTCGACATTCTTGATCTCCCGATTGATGTCCCGTTCTTCATTGGTCAGGAAGAAATACACATCACCACTTCGATTAATAAGGGTTTCCTTTTCGAGACGCTGGAGGCTTCCTTCGATCTTACGACGAAGCGCCAGTCGGTCGGCATCGATCTCGGTGACGCACAGGGTCACCAGGTTATCGACGTTTCCCTTGACCTCCTCGACATAGCGAATGAGAAACAACACCTGCAGAAGATGGATATCAAAGGGATGCTCCAGACTCGGATTGTCCTTGGCTTGATCGATGGTCTTTTTGACAACGGTATCAAGAAAACTTTCGATCGAAGGGTAGAACCGATAGAGTGGGACCAGGATGCCGACCTCTTCGAGGGCAACCTGCTTGCCAGCAGACTGAAACGCATCGAGGATCGATCGTTCCCCACGAGATAGGTGCAGACCGGTGGCCCCGGCTCTCCGGATCGCCTCGAAAATCTTTTGGACGAGCTGGAACTGATACGGAACGAAGGGATAGTTCTGGACGAAATCCTCGCCATCCTTGACGTTCTTGAAGGTCATTCCGCAATTGGTGAACG